>JBEVCI010000070.1:0-51986 GCA_040514375.1 Thermoprotei archaeon | reverse complement strand
ATACGATACAAGTTTTCTTGCAACTTTGAGTGTCTCTGGCTTAGATGATAATGCAATAACGTGATACTCGCTAGAAGATGGCTTCTTTTGTACATGAACTAGTATTTTAGAATTTGCCAACTCGCTTATTTTTCCAAAAAAGCTATTTCGGGATCTCCTGATAACTATTTTAACGGGATTACCTAGATCACGTAAATAATGCATAAGCGAGCCTAATTCAAGATCTCCATATAGAACTTCAGAAGAGTCATCGAGATCCGATCTCGGTCCACGAAAATACATAGCTAATAGCCCCTAATTTATAACTTAATGTTATCAACGTGTTATATGCCTTACTAAATAGAGCTTGTTCGATTATAGCTCTATAATTGATTACACACAATTTTAATAGTATGGTGTTGTAAATTGCATGTTAAAAAGTTGAAACAATACAAGGGAGTTATTACAGCTCTAATTACACCTATTACCAAGGAGATGGATGTAGATTCTGATGCATTAAAAACTCTTATAGAGTTTCAAATAAAAAACGGCATCATCGGCTTCTTTATACTAGGTACCTATGGTGAAGGCATTGTACTTCATCCTGAAAAGAGAAAGAAGTTCGCGGAAAGAGTTGTTGAAGAAACTCCTACTAACGTCTTGTTGATAAATAACGTATCGTCTCCGAGCATTGAATTGAGCATTGAATTGATAAAGCATTCCCGTGATCTCGGTATAGAGAATATTGCTTCTCTCCCACCGCTTTACTATAAAGTTGGTAGTAAAGAGATAATAGAGTTCTACAAAGCTTTATCGAAACATGACTGTAATGTATTTGTTTATAATAATCCGTCAAAAACAAACATTGATATTTCTCCATCATTACTGAGCAAGCTAATAGAAGAAGAACCTTCTCTAGTGGGAATTAAGGATTCAACTGGAAAAGTTGAACGCGTAAGCGAATTAACGACAAAGGAGTTCATGGATAAACTCTATATCACTATCGCAAGCGATGCTCTGATACTAGATGCTTTCCTATATGGTGCCGATGCACATACATGCGGACTGTGTAATGCTTTTCCAGAACTAGGAGTCCTAATACATAAGCACGTGATGAGCGGCGATATATCAAAAGCTGTTTTCTATCAAAGAATGCTTAGTAGAATAAGAAGCATCGCTAAAAACCTGGGTTACGAGGGATTAGCTGTAGCAAAAGCGATTCTTAATATGCGAGGATTAAGAGTAGGAAACCCTATACCACCTAATAGAGCTGTTAACGATAAAGATCTCGAGTTCTTAAGAGAAGTAGTAGAAAATATATGTGAACAAACAGGTATAGAGATACAAATAGGTGTATGAGCTAATGGTTATGCTTGACTTTATATCTATAGGAGAGGTAATGATACAACTAAACAGCCTTACACCTGGTCCTTTACGCTATGCTAGATATTTTGAGGTACATGTCGCGGGCGCAGAAGCAAATGTTATGATAGGGCTTAGCAAACTCGGCTATAAGACAGGGCTTATAACTCGTGTAGGAGGAGATGAGTTCGGCGAGCTAATAATTAGGACTCTCCGCGGAGAGGATGTTGATGTATCACAAGTAAAAGTAATGGAAGATGCTCCTACCGGGATATACTTCATACAGAGACACTACCCCATACCTGGGAAATCAACAGTATTTTATTATAGACATGGTTCAGCTGCTTCGCACTTAAATGAAGAAGATGTAAATGAAGAATATGTTAAGAGAGCACGAGCAGTGTTCTTAACAGGTATAACTCCAGCACTTAGTAAAAGCGCTTATAATGCTTGTAAAAAACTCTATAACTTAGCGAGAGAGTATAAGCTAGACATAATATTTGATACCAATATTAGAATGAAGCTATGGAAAACGCCAGAGAATGCTAGAAGTGGCCTAAAACTGTTTCTCGAAGGTCTCAAGATATTGTTCACTAATAAAGAGGATCTTAAAATATTATTCCCGGAAAATACTATGGAAGAAGCCGTTAAAGAACTACTAGGGACTGGAATAGATTATATTGTTGTAAAAATGGGTGAGGAGGGAAGTAAAGCGTTTACAGCCGATGGAGTAGAAATTTATGAAAAAGCTGTAACTATGCCTTTTGTTGAAGATGTTATTGGAGCAGGAGATGCATTCGATGCTGTATTCATAGCCTCTATCTATAGAGGACTAGGTGTTGAAAAAGCCTTGAGATACGCTAATATAGCAGGAGCTCTAGCCGTTACCGTTAGAGGCGATATCGAAGCTCAACCAACATGGAGAGTCTTAGAACTAATGGATAAGTATCTCCGAGAAAAAATGGAATTTTTGAGATAAATAAAAATAGTTTCTTCGCTACTCTGTTTAATTATAGGTTACTCCATTACTACTACTGGCCTACCCATTACTACGCCTTTTCTCAGATCATCGAGTGCCTTATTAATACTCTCCAATCCCTTGTAAACGGTGATAACGGGTTTAACTTTTCCTTGAGCTAGTAATCTAAGGCTCTCACTTATATCGTATCTAGTGAAAGCGAGTGATGCAATAACTTTTTTCTCTGTAAGACCCCACTCTATTACTGGTAAGCACATTTTACCCGGTGGATAACCCAGTAATACTAATGTACCGCCCTTGCTTAAAGCATCAAATGCTTGCTCATAGGTTTTTACATCGGTTGGGACAAGTTGTAGTATTATATCCGCTCCCCCAGTAAGCTCCTTTATTCTTTTAACGGGATCTTCCTTCTTAGCGCTTATAACATAGTCGGCACCCACTTCCTTTGCTTTCTCTAGCTTAGCCTCAGTTCTTCCTATTGCTATTACCGTACAGCCTTTAGCCTTAGCTACTTGTATAGCATTAAAACCTAAAGCACCCACACCCCATACAGCTACAACATCACCTTCTTTAGCACCCGCAACCCGGAGAGCCTTAAATGGAGTCGCTATAGCATCTGTTGCTGCAGGCGCGTATTCCCATGGAACGTTCTCGGGGATCTTTAGTACGTGCGAGGCTTTGGCTAATACATACTCGGCGTATCCGCCGTATACATGTCTCCCAGTTTCTACGAGGTTTTCACATAACTGCTCATCTCCTCTAACACAATACCTACATTTGCCACACGTATACCATAACCACGATAAGACTACTCGATCTCCCGGTTTGAGGTCTTTTACTCCTTCACCAACCTTGTAGACCTCACCAGCTATTTCGTGCCCAAGTATTGTTGGCATCAGAGGAGGTGGGGGAAACTCGCCATCTATCGTGGCTAGATCTGTATGACACACGCCTACCGCTCTAACTTTTAAAAGGACTTCACCAGGCCCTGGGTCAGGGAATTCTATCTCCCTGATCTCGAGAGGCTTCTTAGGCTCAACGAAGAATGCTCCCTTACCCTTTACCACTAATTATCACCAATATATTACTCTATTAACCCTATAAGAAATAACTATAATAAAACATATTCTAAATAGTAGAAATAAATTAATATTGATAAAGTACTACAAAGGGGAAGAATTATGAGCATGAAAATTATCGATACACACATGCACTTAGGTGAATGTAGAATATTCGGGCTGAAGATAACTAAACAGCAGATTTTAGACTATCTAAGAGAATATAACGTGTCTGCAGTAATAGTACAGCCGTTTCCTGGTGCTCCCGATCCTGTTAAAGTACATGACGAAATACACGAATTAAACAGGGAAACCGGAGGAAAAGTCTATGGTTTAGCTTCTATAAATCCATTCTTAGAAGAGGATATTGTAAGAAAAGAATTAGAGAGAGTACTTGGTACTCTCGGATTTGTTGGGATCAAAATACATACCGTGGGACACGCTATTGCGCCAACTAATCCTCGAGCGAAATTAATATTTGATCTAGCCGCAAAATACAAAGTCCCTGTAATGATACATACCGGGCCAGGGCCCTTCTCGGATCCCATGTTAGCTGCTCCAAGAGCTGAAGAGTATCCCGATGTTAAAATAATACTCGCCCATGCGGGCTTTGGCATATATGCTAACGCTGCACTATATTTAGCGAGGAAATACGATAATGTATACCTAGAAGCTTCATGGTCTCACGTATATGATTTAGATGTATTCTTAAAAACAGTTCCTGATAAGGTAATGCTAGGTACTGACTTAATAGAGAATATCCCTGTAGAATATGCTAAATTAAAGGGGCTTGAACTAACAGATGAAGTAAAGGAGAACTACTTATATAAGGTTGCAAAAGAAGTTTTTAAGATCAAGGTCTAGCATCTAGCTACGCAATCTTTATAATCTTGTATAGTAGATGGTTTAAGTGGGGGTATCATTGATCTCAGGTACTGAATGGATTATAATAGTTATACTAGTAATAGCACTTCTAATATTTGGTCCCTCTAAAATACCTGAACTAGCGAAAGCAATAGGAAAAGCAAGAAGAGAATATGAAAAAGCTGTAAAAGGAGAGCACGAGGAAGAGGAAAAGAAGAGTAGCTAATATTTATAAATAAGGACTACTGTAATTTTAGGAATACTACCGAGTACTTAATAATTTAAGCTTAATAAGTGAGCAAGTGCTATTTAGAGCCTCCACATATTTTTAGGTATATCTCTAGGTGAATAATGTGGCATCGCGATTTCTGGAATACTATAAGCGTCATGTAGATGAACTAATTCATCGTCTCAAGGTGGTATTCTTTACGTGGTTATTCCTATTCATATTCTTTACAGCTTTTCCCGGAAATCTTTTCTCCGGGCTTACGCCTGAAGCCTTTATCGAGGGAACATACACCCCGTTATCTATATATCTTTTAAATGCAATGGTTAACTATACTCTCTCGTCACCGATGGCGAGTAGCGTACAATTAGATTTCATAGCAGGAAGAATTAGTATGGGGTTTGAGATATGGTTTATGTCAGCATTTCTATTTTCTATAATGTTTTCAATTCCTCTCCTACTATATGAGTTATGGGCATTTGTAAAACCGGGTTTATATGAGCATGAGAGGAGAATAATAAAGGAAAACATATTTCCTATAGCATTAAGTTTTGTAGGTGGTATTCTCTTTGGTTTCTTCGTAATAGTACCAGTTATAATTAGAGCGTTTACAATAGTTATTGGATGGTATGAAGTGAAGCCAGTGATTTACTACCAGGATTTCATCAATTTTATTCTATCAACATCGTTATTTGTGGGAATCTTCATGATGATCCCCACTATAGTGCTTACATTAATAAAAGCAGGAATACTATCATCCGAGCCTTTTAGAAAGTATCGTTTTCCATTATATGTAGGAGTTTGGATAGTTTCGGCGATCATAACGCCTGACGGGGGATTCATTGGTACAACTATATTGGCACTACCATTCATAGTATTGTTTGAAATAGTACTAGCTCTTGCCAGCAGATATGAGAAGAGGCGCCAGTAATGTGCTCTCTATTTAACTAGTTCTATAAAAGTTTAATTACATATGTTTAAAAATACCAAACTTGGTGGTATATTCGTGGGTAAGGAAAACGAGAAAAACAAAGTTGATCCTGATCGTAGGCAGTTCTTAGTAACAGTTGGTTCTGCAATAGTAGCTTTAGGACTGGGTTATGCTATAGGGTACTTGTCTAAACCTGCTGAGGTTATTGAGAAAACCATAACTAAGACAGTAACAACTACGAAAACAGTAACGAAAACTCCTTCTCCCACACCTTCTCCCACACCCCCTTCTCCAACAACATCACCAATTCCAGGACTGAGCGATGTGGCTGCTAGAGCTATTCAAGGTATCAGAGATCTGATCAATAGAGGCGTTGTACCACCCGGTACTACTCTAAGAATACTCCATGTAACTGGGTCGAGAGCCCAGCTAGAAAAAGCAAAGGAATTATGGGAGAAATACGTACCAGAGGTAAAGATCGAGCTTGTAACACAGGGAACAGAGCCTGACGTGTATACCAAAGCAATGGAAGAGGCTGTAACTAAAGCGGGTACCTTTGATATAGCGACAATATTCAGTACTTGGCTAGGCGATGCAGTAGAGTCCGGATTGGCTAGACAGCTCGATGACTACTTCAACAAGTACGATCCAGGATATACGGGTCCATGTGCGCCAATCGAACCACTGGGTTCATATACTACACTATATAAGGGTAAGAGATACGCTCTAACACTAGATTCTGATGTATTTACTCTAACTTACCGCAAAGACTTGATAGAAAACCCGACATACAAAGACGAATTCAGAGCCCAATATGGTTATGACTTGAAAGTCCCAGATACTTGGGAAGAGGTAATTGATATAGCAGAGTTCTTTACGAATCTAAATCTAACTTCTCCCAGAGGAGGTAAAGTCTGGGGTGCCTACTTCTATGCCGAGCCTGCCTTTGCAGCATACATAACCTGGACAAACATATTCTTTGAAGCTGGAGGAATACTATTTGATCCTAACACTATGGATCCGAGAATAGATTCGCCCGAAGGCAGATACGCATTCGATATAATGCTCCGCTTAAAACCATACATGCCACCTGAGGCCATATCAGCTTCATGGGCAGACCTGTACGATAAGTACATACATGGTGAAAGTGTTCTAACAGCAGCTTGGCCTTCTCTAACAAAAATGGCTATATCTTCGCCGGATTCAGTAGTTAAAGAAGTAACGGGAACAGCATTAATGCCAGGAGTAGAAGTTGATATTGGAGGAACCAAGAAGCTAGTAAGAGCAGCACCAAACCCAGTCAACTGGGTTGGAATAGTGAATAACTACAGTAAGTATCCAGAGGCAGCTTACTTATTCCTACAATTCATGACAGCTCCTGATATAGGCCTAGAAGTTGTACTTAGTGGTGTAATACTAGATCTCTTCAGGAAGTGCTGGTTCACAGATCCCAAGTACCGCACTAAAGCAGAGGAGGGTTATGGTAAGGAGTTCGTGGATAAGTACATGCAATCAATAGAGATTTCATATCCAGACTTCATACTTAGAGGGGGCCCAGAATACGCAGATAAATTGACAAAAGCTGTTAATGCAGTAATGGCTGGAACACTCGATCCCGAAACCGCTCTAAGTAATGTCGCGAGCGAGTGGGATAGTATAACTAACAAGTATGGACGCGACTCGCAACTAGAAGCTTGGAGAGCATTAATGCAGTTATTCCCTGAGACTATAAAGGAGGTTTGGAGAGCAAAAGGTTATATGTAAAGTCAACATAATTTTTTAAACCTCCCATAAACCTTGTTTTATATTTAACTCTTTAATAATCTCTATACTAACTAGAATTAAGGTGCAGATAATGCCCGAAGAAGCTCCAAAAAGCATAAAGTATTTAGCAAATATTCCATTAAGCCTTTTACTAAATGGTATTCTAATTATTCCCTTTATAATAATGATTTACTTAGCTTTTATTAAGTGGTCTCCCCTAATGGGGATAAACTGGTGGGAAGCGCCTTTCGCGGGATTTTCTAATTTTCAGAGAGCACTAGGAGACCCCCGATTCGTAGCCTCCCTGCAGAGAACCCTATTATTCGTCTTTTTAGCTGTTAGTATAGAGTTCTTGTTGGGCTTATTACTTTCATATTTACTGTTAGGTAGCTTCATAGGAAAAAAGATCATAATAGCTATTCTAATATATCCGCTAATGTTACCTCCAGTAGTTGTAGCAACTATATTTTACCTATTCTTTCAGCCATACGGCCCTGTTAATAATGTCTTCCTAAAGTTCATCATAGGAGAAGAAGCGCTCAGAATATATTGGTTCCTAGATCCAAACCTAGCGTTTGTAACAATACTCATAGCTGATATATGGCAGTGGACGCCATTCATGTTCTTGATATTGTATTCTGGGTTGTCAGCAGTACCTAAAAGACTGATAGAAGCCGCTGAAGTTTTAGGCGCGAGCTCTTGGCAGATTTTCTGGAAGATTAGAATACCTATGATAAAGCAATTAATTGGTGTAGCCATTGTATTAAGAGCTTTGGAAGCGTTCAAAGTATTTGATTATGTCTATGTAATGACTGGTGGAGGGCCTGGAACTGCTACAGAGACTCTATCAGTCTATATCTACAGGCTAGCAATACAATACTCTGATATATCCTATGCAGCTGCAGTTTCTCTCATAATCTTACTTATGATAGCCCTTATCTCCAGAGCATTCATATACTTCGTGCTTGAACGAAGGAGGTGAATTTCGTGAGTGGCTTAATTAATAAAATAAAGACCTATGGCGCTAAGAAGATAACGCTTTCCATAATCAAGTATATAATAGTATTTATATTTATATTATGGATTCTAATCCCAGTAGCATGGATAGTGGCATTATCATTTAAGCCGTACGCTGAATGGAGAGTATCGTATCTAATACCGAAAAACCCTACACTAAGCAATTATGTAATGCTATTTGCACCGAAACAGCTACAAATTTTCATAGCTTATACCGCTGTAATAGAGCCTATTACCAAGCCTTTACTAAATAGTGTAATCGTATCATTTATTGCAACACTAATAGCTACAACCATAGGCTTCTTTACAGCCTATGGAGCAAGTAGATACAATACTCCAGGACCCTTTATGATATTCTTCACACTATTAACTAGGATGTTGCCTCCAGCAACATTTGTTACTCCCCTAGTAGTTTACTACACAACTTTACAGTTACTTGATAACTTAATCGGTTTAATACTCTTGTATGCCGCAGCTTCAGTAACCTATGCTATCTGGATCATAAAGGGATATATAGACGCTATTCCACGTGAATGGGAGGAAGCCGCTCTACTAGAAGGAGCAAAACCCCTAGAAGTACTCAGAAAAGTTATTCTTCCTATTGCTAGACCCGGTATTGTAGTATCAGGACTATTCATATTTCTACTGTGTTGGACAGAGCTATTATTCGCACTAGTTCTTACACATATTCATGCAGTAACACTTCCCGTTCAAATAAGTAAATACGTAACAGGTGTTGGACCTCTCTATGGAGCTCAAGCTGCAGCAGCATTATTAGGTTCTCTACCACCAGTAATAATCGGTTACCTCATTCAAAGACACTTGATCACCGGTTTCACATTTGGATTGGTGAGAGGATGAGCGACGTTGTACTTCGCGTTGAAAACATTACAAAGCGGTTTGGCGAATTAATAGCGGTCAATAACGTATCATTTGAAGTTAAAAGGGGAGAAATATTTTCGCTTCTAGGTCCTAGCGGCTGCGGTAAAACAACTACGCTCAGAATAATATCTGGACTAGAGATTCCCGATTCAGGTAGAGTATACATTGAAGATGAAGACGTAACCTTTAAACCACCACGTGAGAGGAGAGTATGTCTTGTTTTTCAAGAATACGCAGTATTTCCCCATATGAGTGTTTATGATAATATAGCATTTGGGCTTCGTGCTAGAAAGCTTTCAAGAGAAGAAATTAATAAGAAAGTACGTGAAGTGGCAGAACTTCTCGATCTGCAAGAGTCTCTGAGTGTTAAAGCAGGCAAGCTAGGACTAAGCGAACAACAACGAATAGCTATTGCGAGATGCCTAGTTGTAGAGCCGCTAATACTATTGCTTGACGAGCCACTCACACTTGTTGACGCTAAGGTGAAGGAGAGAATGAGAAGAGAATTGAGAAGGCTACAAAAAGAACTAAAGATAACAATGATATATGTTACACATGATCAGCTCGAAGCATTAATGTTGTCCGATCGCGTTGCTGTTATGAATAAGGGTAGAATATTGCAAATAGGTTCTCCACAAGAAATATATGATAAACCAGCTAATCTATTTGTAGCAACTTTTGTAGGAACACCTACTATAAATCTAGTTGAAGGAGTGCTAAAAGTAGAAGCTGATACGCTAAAGTTAATCAGCGATAACGAAGAGCTTGTTCTAGTTAAGAACTTCAGTGGTACAACGCTTTACAATGAATCGAATAAGCTATCGGGTAAAACAGTTGTCGTGGGAGTAAGACCAGAGGATATAACAATATCTCCTCAGGGATATCTAAAGGGTAGAATTGTGCAAACCGAGGCAGTAGGCGATAGGCTAGCGCTTCACGTAGAAATAGCTAAAAACATTACATTGAGAGTTCTCACGGATCTCTATACTAGAGCACAACTAGGAGAAATAGTTAGCTTGGAAGTGAAACCTCACAATATCCATATTTTCGATAAGGAAACGGGAAATCGGCTACTATGATCGGGTGAATAGAATGAGTTATCTTGTACTTGAAAATATTAGTAAAGAATACTATGGTAAAAAAGCACTTCACAATATTAACGTAGAGATTAAGAAGGGAGAACTATTCGCTATAGCAGGACCACCGGGTTCAGGGAAAACCACGCTATTAAAAATAATAGCCGGGCTACTGAGTCCTACAACCGGTAGAGTAATACTAGAAGGAAAAGACATAACCCATACCCCACCCTATGAGAGAGGTTTTTCAATGGTTTTCGAAATACCACCGATATATCCTGATAGAACAGGATACGAAAACATAGCTTTCCCCTTAAGAATACGTAAGCTCCCAGAAAACGAGATTAAGCGCCGAGTCGAAGAAGTAGCCGAACTTCTAGGTATAAAGCATATTCTAGATAGAAAGCCCTCAACATATAGTGGTGGCGAGTACCAACGCGTAGCTCTTGCAAGAGCCCTTGTCACAGAACCTCGAATTCTATTGTTAGACGAGCCGCTCAAGAATCTAGATGCAAAAATCCGCGAACACATGTCCGTATGGCTAAGAGGATTACAGAAAAAACTTGGAATAACAGTTATCTATGCGACACATGATCCTCTAGAGGCAATGACCGTGGGAGACCGTGTCATGATCCTGCTTAACGGCGTCTTAAAACAAGTTGCTCCACCCAACGAACTACTATTACACCCTAATGACGTCGACGTCGACGAATATATATCGATCCCGGCCCTTAACATATTTAGAACAAAAATAATAAATATATCAGAAGATTTTCTAACAATACAGTTAAATGATGTTACACTTAATATAAAGAAAAAACTCGTAGAAAAACCTGTTTCAGACGAGGTATTTGTCGCGATTCGTCCCCCAGATATTCTGATATTAAGAGAAAAGAGCGAAAACGCTCTATCCGCTGAAGTGGTCTTAATACAGTATTATGGTCCTAGCAAACTAGTATTGATGAAGCTGAATAAGACGAACTTTATGCTTAGAGCAACAGTTAGCAAAGACGTAAATGTTAGAGAGGGTGATAGAGTATATGTTAAGCTCCCACCCGAGAAAATAAGGATCTATGATGTTAAAACAAAGAAGTTATTGGGGTGAGGATGTGAGGTTTCTAACATTCAAATTACCCCATGATTATAAGATACGTTATGGAATAGTAGTGGATGAAAACCTTGTTATCGATCTAGAGAAACTACTAACAAAGGCTTTAATAGAAGAGTACGACCTCGATCCCCAGAACGCGTATGAAGTATCTAGTTCCATATTTACACAGAAAAGCAAATATGTAATACAGCGAGTATTAGTTTTTAAAGATCTAATTGCTAAACAGCTAAAAAAGATAAGTAAAGCTGAAGATACAAGAAGAGAACTAGCTTATAGTATGGATGAGATAAAATTTCTGCCACCTATATTTGATCCGGGAAAAATTGTTGGCATAGGATTGAATTTCGAAGAATACCGCATTATGTTAAAATATCCTAAGCCGGAAGTACCGCTATTCTTCTTTAAACCCCCCAGTACTCTCATAGGTCATAAAGACTATGTAATTATACCACGAGGAGGAAAATGGCCTGGAACCTCATCTAAGGTATTATTCCACGAATACGAATTAGCATTAGTAATTGGTAAGCGAGCTAAAAATATTGAACGCAGAGATGCGTTAAACTACGTGTTCGGGTTTACGGTATTCAGTGATATAACAGCACATGATATAGAGATGATAAAACCGGGTTTTGTACTGTATCAGCAAAGATCTAAAGCATTCGATACGTTTTCTCCGATGGGGCCTTGGATAGTTACTGTTGACGAACTGTTGGAAAAGGGTGTAGATGTACATAATCTTAGAATGTGCAGAAGAAGAAACGGGGTTGTTGAAGGAGAATCGAATACGAAAAACATGATATTCAAGGTGGAGGAAATACTAGAATTTCTAAGTGAGATAATGGTGCTTGAACCAGGAGACATTATCTCGCTTGGAAGCCCTCCAGCAGGTCCTCCAGAAGGATTACAACCCGGTGATGTAATAGAAGCAGAAATAGAACATATAGGAACTCTTATTAACTATGTTAAATAAGCACTAAGTCTTGTAAACAATACGATCTCGTTGTAACTAAAGGTTTTTGAATCAGATTATTATACAGAGCATGTACGTATTTTTAGCATTTTAATCACATACCTTATCTAACATAGTATTTATGAGAACGTTGTTTTAAGTTAGGATTTTACATACTAATACTCCTGTAGTGCTTTATATAAATAGGTATGATATTTATAGTTACTGTAGAAATATTAGTGGGGAGGCTCTTGTCCAGTCTTTTTTATGAGGCTTTATCGAAGAAATTAAGAGAACAGGATAGCGGTATAGGAATAGTAATTATTAATAAGTATCCGTGGACTGTGCCAACCATTATTGGTAGATTACACGAGGAGCTGAGTATTAGGCTTTTTACCATAATTACTGATCCCTACGTAGCAGATACTGTTGATGAGAATTTACATCATGTCAAGGATTTTAATGTAGAAGTCATAGCAGATTATAAGTTTGGTAACCACATGATCAGAGATAACGTATTTGATACTGCTCTAATGTTTAACCAGTTATTCAAGATCATAAGTGATTCTGCACAGGGAGATATTATTATTGATTTAACGGGTAGTGATGGATTAATAGCAAGTACTGCTATGTATAGTGCTGTTAAAATCCTTGGTAACCGCGCAGTATTTACATTAATAGAGAATATACCACTCTATGGTATACCAGCATATCCGGGAAGCCCTAGGTGGCTTCACAAGGTATATATGTATAGCGATAAAGCAGAAACAAGCAATAACATGGTCGAAATAAATTATCCACGTACAATAGAGTGGAGGGGTTCTCGCGGAGTATATATTGCTTTCTCCAAGTTATTCAATGCACTAACACCGACCGGATATTACGAGGTATATACTGGTGATAAGAGAATATTCAAAATAGATTCTCCCCAAATGGAGATTTACTGTCACTCTAATACATCTTTTAATGAAAAACATAGGTTAATTGTTTTAAACGAGTTACTAGGCCCAGATAAAACTACTAGCAGGATGATCTATAGTGCGTGGAAAACCATATCAGAGATCCTAGCAAGAGATCTTGGTGATGTTGATAAGCAGAGTATTGATAGGATTATAATGCAGATCCAGAGATATGTCGGTGCTGCAGACCTTATTATTAAACAAATAGTAGCACATAACTCTTATGGACATGAGTGGGAAGGTGAGAAACTACATAGAATACTATATAAGCTAGCTTCTGAAAAACCCGGTGTTGCACTAGTTCCAGATACTAATCTATTTTATCAGGGCATTCACATGGCATTACTTAAGACGAGCATCAGATCGGGTAATCCGTGGAGTAGTATAAGAGGAGTTACAGTATATGTACCTAAGTGTGCTGAAACAGAGATCAACGGCAAAGTAGCCGAGCTAAACCCTGATCAGATGGGGTTATCGCGTCTATATTATATTATGGCTTTACTAGCTAATAGAGCACTGCTAGAGACTAGGTATTACTACCAAGCTAAGACACTAGAAGCTGTTGCACAACCCTGTGAAGTATCGTTTGCTGTAGAAGCTCCTGGCCTGCCCGAGGAGAGGGTATTATTGGTAACAGCTGATCATAAGGCTTTCAATGCGTGGCAAACACTAAATATCTGTAGAGGTAAGGTTATGTGTGCATATATCGGTCATAGCGATGAAATACTTGATACGAGTAGTATTTATGGTAGATTCTATGTAAGCATTTCTCTAAGCTTATTACTATATGTAGCAGCCCTCTTCACACCAGTAACTATAAAGGCGTCACGTGAAACCGTTAGGCTCATGGTTAAAAGCCTTAGAGGTATGACGGCACCAATCATATCTGTAAGCAAAGTACAAGCCAGCAGTAGTTAGTAAACCATCACAAGTACTTTTACGTTTTTATTCCAAGTAAAGTACTTCCTTTGAAACATAATCACTCTCGCGAATAAGCCAAATCGATCTATACTAGTATTCAGTAGTTATATTGAGGGTTTTTTGTATTAATTCGCGATAGGGTCTCATAACTCTATATGTTTGTTCAGCAACACTACCTATACTAAGAAGAATTCTCCTACCGCGCTCGATCCTATATATCTTCAATGGACACTTATGCGTCTTTACCTTGCACTTATAACCAAATCCAGAAGTATTTAGTATAATACTGTAGAGTAGAGCATATAACGGTATATTTGGTTTACTAATACCAGCTCTAACTCTTGGTAATAATAATCGAGTAATCTTTACAGCACAATCTATTACACGAGTACTTATAAAACCACGGAAATACACTACGTGTATCCTCTCAGTACCCTTTTTCTTATGTCGATAGACTATTTCAAGAACATTGTCAGGATATAGGATATACTCTACATAGTACTTCTCATAATCAATCCTGTATGCCGCATGAGGAGCTATATCCATTAAATACCCTCAATACATAATCTTGTATTCACATCTTTTAAGCTATTTCTAGTGATTTTTACAACACAAATTTAAACTACATAAATAATAGTAATCCAGTAATTAATACTAGTCACGGGTGAGTACTCTGGGTAAGAGAATATATATTGGTATAGCTGGTATCAGCGAAGAACCAAATGGTAGAATACTAAATAATATTAATGAGTTCATAGAAGAAATAGGGAAATTAGAAATAGAACCTGTATTCATACTAGGTGGTTACTGGGGTTTTATGAAGTATTTTGCCGATAAAGCAATAGAGAAGGGGTACACAGTAGTATTTATACTACCATCAGAGCCTCCCGCACTACCACCTAATAAGTCTAATACTGTTATAATTCATACTGATCTAGGTTTTCCAACACGTAGTACTATAATGTGTAAGTCAAGCGATATACTGGTAGTATTTGGTGGTAGAATAGGTTCTATAGTTGAAGCGTTCTTAGCATATGATTTTGGTAAACCAGTTATAGTGATCGAGTCAGGATACGAAACTGATAAAATTCCTAAGTGTTTCGGAAAATACATTGATGCACGACAAAAAGCACCACTCTATAGTGTCCGCAACGGAGCAGAAGCAGCTAAGCTAATACCAGAGCTAGTCAGAGAATATGTAAGAGAGTATACAGCATGAGTAAAAAGATAAGAGGATTTTGAATAGGTATTAACGTATACTAGTTTTTAATGCATCCACACCATATCCTATAAGAGCTATCTCCTCTATAGTACCCAGCAGCTCTGTAGCGGTCTGTACCTGGAACTCTACAGTATAAGCATCTATTCTCTTAAGCCTGCTAATGTTCTCGAGTACATCTGCTATAAGAGGGTCTCTAACTCTAACAGTTACCCTATACGGTTTATCAATAGTGAGAGGCTTAGCTTCGCCTTGTTTAAACTTATTAATAGCTGTTTGTATACCGTTTCTAATCCTCTCTAGGACTTCTTCGAAACTATCATACATAGCTGCGTAGCGTGATACGCCACGTTTAAGCTCTACGAATACACACCATGGGGTATGTTTATGTACCTCTTCTCTGAGGTGTTCATCACCAGCAACCATTACTACTGGTACGCCTTTTTCACCAGCATATAACGCGTTTATCAAATACTCGCTAGCCCTATTACCATTAACTATTATCTCATGAAATACTCTACCACTCATGGTATGATCCAAGAAGCCATGTAGTGTTCCAGCAGCTGCATGATAGCCTACGAAGAGAGCTATATCATATGAGCTATCCAGACCCAGTACCATTGAGAAGGGGCGTGGATAACCCTGTAGTAGTGTTACACCTCGCGGCATATCCGTATACTCTATGTTTGTCATTAAACCATGACTATCAGCTATAACAACGCGTTCAAAACCATTTTCTAATAGGTTTACGGCTATTTCTTTAGCGATAACCGTCATGACCCTAGTACCGCGATTGTATTGGCTTCTCCCAGGCGCTATCATTGTAGTAGAAGCTATTCCGGGTAAACCCTCTATATCGATAGATACATATGCTTTCAAGAATACCACCGATGATACTATATATCGGGTAGTATTATTGAACTTATCTAACACGAGCACCGGGTTTTACGGGTTTCACGGTTGTAAGTAGTACTGGTTCTCCATCAACATCAGCAGCTAATAGCATTCCTTGACTAATCTCACCGAATATTTTCTTAGGCTTGAGATTTGCTACTACAACAATATTTTTACCTATAAGATCCTCTGGTTTATACCACTTTGCGATACCGGCCACGATCTGCCGCTCGCCAAGTTCACCGAGATCAACTATGATCTTATAGAGCTTCTCACTACCAGGTATTTTCTCAACATTCTTAATAACGCCAATCCTAAGATCAACCTTCATAAATTCCTCAATACTAATTTCTTCGCTCAATACCCATTCCCCCACAACCTATTCTTATAAGAGCTACTAGAGTAGTATAGAATGCTTGAGAAAAAAGTTTAATCTATCAAACACTTGATCGAGGTAATTGTATTGGATCGCGAGATAGCCTATAATGCTGTACTGGTGAGGCTTGGAGAATACATGGTTAGGTATGGAACGAGGTATCGTGACCGCCTTATAAGTAGATTACGTGAAAGTATCCTAAGAGTATTGACGAAAAAGGGGATTATGGGCTGGAGAGTAAAAGTCATCGATCCACGTATTGTGCTATTCGCTGAAAGTAGTAAAGAGAATAATATTGATGCTGTAGAGTTAGCCAGGATTATTTCAAAGATTTTCGGCGTTTCTAGTACAAGTCCCGCTATTGTATTGGAAAAACCTAGTCTTAGAGAGGTTATAGATACTGTTACAGAATTCATCGCAGATAGGCGTGCTAGAAGTTTTAGAATAAGGATTGAAGGCGAAGCACCATATGATTCCCCGATCTTGTCTGGCATGATCTCTTCGCAAGTACTACGTAAAACCAGTGCTAGTGTTAATCTCTCTAACCCAGAACTTAATCTCGCGGTCGAGTATAGGGATCAGTACGTGTTCTTAATGGATAAGACCTACCAAGGCGTTGGTGGTTTACCATATGGTGTAGAGGGTTGTTTAGCTATTCTTGTGTCAGGTGGTATTGATTCAGCTCTTGCAACATGGTATTTACTCAAACGCGGTATCAAACCAGTTATGGTTTATGTCGATATGGGTATCTATTGGAGCATAGAAGCTAAACAACGCGTTAAAGAATTCATAAATTTAATTAACGAGTGGATCCCCTGGGATAAGGCTAGAATGTACATTGCTAGTGGTGCCGAGAATGTAATAGCTAGTGCTAATATACCGGATAAACTGCGCTGTATATTTTGTAAAGCGGTAATGTATACAATAGCATCCCTAGTAGCTAGTAGAGAGAAGTGCTTAGGTATTGCTACAGGCGAAGCCGTTGGACAAGTTGCTTCGCAAACACTAAAGAATCTAACAGCTCTAACTCGTTTATCACCACTACCAGTATATCGCCCAGTATCCTTCATGGATAAAATCGAAATAATAGAAACCGCGAAAAACCTCGGTTTTGACAAATTAGCGAGAAAAGTCGGTACTTGTTTACTCAAGCCCGAGTATCCAGAAACCAGTATCTCGGAGAAAGACATAGCAATCATTAAGAGAGAGCTCGAGTCTAAGAAAGAAGCTATTGAGGAGATTGTAGAAAAAAGTAATGTTATAGAGTTTTAGGGCTAGACACTCTATCTCTTTACGAGATACCCTACTATAAGTCCTATAATGAGCAATACTACTCCAACGAGACCAGTGATACCCCAATCTGGTGTTTTTACTTCTCTAGTAGTTGTAGCCGTAGTCGTTACTATCTGTGTTTCTTTTACTGTAGCTGTTTCGGTAGTAGTTGATATACTTGTTGTTACTATTGTTGATGTAGAAAACTGTGTTGTAGTCACGGTTCTAGTAGCTGTTTGCGTCTCTGTAGTAGTAGTGGTTTCGGTTTCTGTTATGACATATGGCTCAACTATTAGTAATGGGTTGCCCGTAGCATTTGCCGGGGGATCTATTCCTAGCAATAATGATATGGTTGGAGCTATGCTTGTAGACTTAATCAGTCCTAATTTTCCATGACCAATACCGGCTCCTACAGCACCAAATATTGCTAACAAGTCTTCGTAGTATGGAAGGTCTCCATGTGTACCGGTAATCGTTTTTAAGGGTTCAGCAAGTTTAAACACATCTGATCCGATACCACCCTGTGGAGCATATCCTGGTCTGAGACTAAACACTACATCACCAGCCCTCTCACCACAAAGTCCAAAAATACAAGCCTCATCGCGTGACATCACAAGGCTGAAAACTGGTTCACCAGTATCTGGATCTACCGTTTTCTCTAATGCTGCTTTAATAGCATTTACTACGCTTTCGTACTCGTCAGGTGGAACTATACCACCTTCTTCTCTGCCCTGTAGGTTTACAAATATTTGATTATAGCCAACATAGTAAGCTTTAGTCTCGCTCCATACTATCTTACCGTTTGAATCAACTTTTAATAATCCAGCCTCCATCAATATATTGTTGATGTATACTAGTTTTGCTACGCTCCATTGTCCATGATCAGATATAACTATCACAGCCGTGTCAGATAAGTCCACGTGGTTGAGGATTTCTCTAGTAATCTCATCAGCCCATAGATAGGCTTCATAAACATACTTCTCATACTTCGGAGCCTTAACGGGATCATAGTATGGCATACTCGGGTCTATTAATCCGAGAAATTGGTGTTGTACATTATCAACTATTGGAGTATAGGTTAGCAATAAATCCCAATCAGTATTCTCTATAAGCCATATTGTAAACTGTTTGAAGAACTCGTTTGTAAAGTATACTGTCTCCATATACGTGTCTTCATCAATCCACCCATTTACTAGTGCATACCAGTCGCCATCCGTGATCATTCCCGTTTTAACAACTACCTCGTTCCATACCCTCCATGCTGTATCATAGTCGCTAAACCACTCCGCATTAAATGGTCTCATAAGGCTTCTATAGAGTTTAAAGTTTACAATAGAGAGGTTTAATGCTTTAAATCTTGGAGCAACTACATATGTTTGTCCCTTATATGTTATCGTAGTATTAATTGGCTCGCTCCACTCACCCTCTCTAAGAATAGCTACTGCTTTATTAAGATTCTTCTCATTGGGACATATAGCTAGTAGATCTGGATATTCGTCATTATCAGTATCAGCTAAATAGAGGTACCATGTATCATCTCCGATCTTTATATTAGACTCATAAGCTAGGTATACAGAAACACCTAACGATCCAGTCCAGTTTACCGGTGGCGTAGAAAATGTTATGTACGTTGCACGTGGTATTGATGTATTAGTCGTGTATAGTGTTGAATAGGATATCGGCCAGACGAAGGCACCATACGGATTAAATAATATGGAGTTTTTAACAACGTCTTTCCAAACACTTGGTGTTGATTGCGGAAAAGACGCTACAACTGCTTTTAGCCCTTGCCTATCAGCCGTGACCCATATAGGTTCCGCTAGTAAGTATCTACCATCAAAACCAGAGACTTTCTTGTAGATCGGCGTCCCCGGTAAGTGTATCGCATTACCAGTTATACCTGTAATGTTGGGTGGTGCTCCAGTAGATATTACTGCATGACTAACAGCCGTTGCTGATGGAAAACTAACAATCATGCCACTAGCATAGTACCCGTTTTCCATAATGAACTTAAAACCGGTAGCATTACCCTCTTGAGCTAATTTATACATTATCTCGGGCTTAGCAGCATCGATACTAAAGAGAACTACTCTTTGTGCAAATCGCGGCTTTTCAGCACTAATAGTTCCTGTGGCAGTGTATATTACGCTTCCAGCTAGGATCACTATTATTGAGAGAACGAGTACTAGCTCTAATAACTTATGCATTGTATAACACACCAACCCAGCCCAGTATACAAAAATAGCTATTGTCGCGGAAAATAAAATGTATTTTTGTTCTTTTTCTAGAGAAGCTATAATGAAAAGCCGGCTTCCAATAGGCAATCTCTTACACTAAGTTTGTTTATATCAATGCCCTTTCTTGATAGATCGTCGAGGATCTCGCGATCTGGTGCTTGGGGCAACTCTTTCTTTATAGTATTCTCTAGTCTTATGAGTATTCTTTTACCAACAGATAGTATTTCGTTAGCTATAGAGACTAATTCTTCGATAGAATCAACGTCTACAATAATTCTCTCGCGCGTTTTTAAGAGAATTGTTGCTTTTACCCCGCTCATTAACTCTAGTATAATCCCCTTGTATTTGTTGATCGACAATATACCACTGTGTTTTAACCCAGCATTACGAGCTATTCTAAGTAGTAACCTTGCTAAAACGGGATTACTAACTGATACGTGTAGAATGGGGCCATTTATGTTAAGCCATAGTCTTCTAACAACCGGTTTCTTAATAACTTCTAGTATTTCCTCGGTATTTATGGGAATATGTTTTTTGAATACAATGCTTGTCTCCTCTCTGCTCCAGGGATATGTCGAATCACTAATTACTATTCTACCACTGCAACTGCTCAGGGTATAGATGTTTTGGTCTGTATTAAGCCTCACTAGAATTGGGAGTAAATCTTCGTCAAGATACCCTATCTCAAGGTCTTCCCATAATCTCTTCCAAAATTCTCGTTTAAATCTCTTCCAGTAGGTAAGATCTACGAGCATCCGGATCACTACATTCTACGACCTATTACTCGAATATATAGTAATAATTTAAACATGCTATAATCCATATATGTGTAGAGCTCGTAATAGGGGTTTGCTGGGATTTGAAGGGATTAGTGTACTCTGTACGAGATCCCGCTGGATCAGGTATTGCTAAGTATATTATTGAATACTATAGGCTTGATAAGAGCGATGAATGCAAAAACTCTATTACATGTTACAGAGGTAGTGATTTCTACATAGTTGGTTTTAGCGAGGATGTTATATACTTCGAGTTCTTAGATTCTAGACTGCCAGTAAGCGTTACCGAGTATATCGTGTTATCGAGACACAGTAGTGCACAGTATGTTAAAAGCTATACTGTACACCATACGGGTAATTTCGGTGAAGCATTATACGGTGGTAAACCCGGTAAACTGGGTGTTGCAAACCCTATCACAGCTCATAAACTCCTCCTCGGACTTAGACGCTATTGTGAAGAAGATCAGAGGTGTAGTGAATACGAAGTTAGCTATGAAGCTACACATCACGGCCCCACAGAGAATAATAAACCTCTCTGTTTCGTAGAGATCGGGAGTAGTATTGATGAGTGGAGAGACCCGATTAATCACCGTATAGTAGCACTAGCTGTTATAGATTATCTAGAAAACCCTGTTCACGAGTGTAATATAGTTACCGGTATTGGTGGAGGACATTATCCGAGAAAACACACTAGGCTAGCACTTGAAAAGGAGTACTGTTATGGCCACATAATGGCCAAGTACGCTTTACAGTACCTCTCAGAGCATGTTTTAGACCAGATGATAGAGAGGTCAAAGCCTAAACCTCGTAAACTCGTTGTCGAGAAGAAGGGTACCCGTAAAGAACACAGGGAACTAATAGAAGAATATGTTAAGAAGAGGGGCCTTGAACTCGAGTACGTTTAGCTAGGCGGTACTAGGGCTATATGCTTGTTTTTAACCGGTAGTCCTGAAAACTCGTCTTAGCTAGTTTTCTCCAAATAACTCTAAATACTAGCTCATACTCGCCACTCTGTAATGGCAACTCGAGCTCTACCACTTCCCCGCTTCCCGGTTCTAATAATTTTATCTGCTTGGAGGATAGAACATTGCCCAAGCTCATAACAACTAGTAGCGATTTATCAGGTCTACTAGTACCTTTATTAGTAATTCTAACTCTAGCTTTAACTATTCCCTGGGATACTCTATACAATTCTACATCCTCGATAACGAGCTTTGGCTCTGCATATTCAACCCTATAGAGTATAAGATTCGAAACCAACGTTTGTCTTGGATTATACATCTCGCCGGTACTACTATGTACGAATTCCACGGTATCTATACTATGTATGCCTGTTAGTTTTTCTAAAACCTCGTTCAGTCCCTGCATATTAGCTAGATTAATAGCGTGTTTATCGTTAATCCTTATAATTGCTTTAGCTGAACGGTGCGGCATGTATACGACTGATCTGAAGATGGGGTTTTCGCCTATAAATCCTATATTAATGCTTTGTTCTTCGCCAGGCTCTAGTGCAAGAGCTCCACTATAGTATCTTATGGTAGCTTTTGCTTCGCTTGCCTCGTAGAGCGTCAATAGGCCTAAATGCTCAATTACTATAGGTTCTCCACCTTCCCTCTTAAACGTTACATTAACTCTACTCTTATTCACAGACTCCTGGCTTTTCAATATACTAGTAATATCAAACACAAACTTAGCGAAATAGCCACTGCCTATCTTAGTCAATACCGTTGGTTTAAACTCTCTAGTTACATTAATACCGTTTGCTTTAACTCTCCACGCAACACCTGTATTCTGTGTTCTTACGCCAATCTCTAGTAATGCGTGAGACAACCCCTTACCAGGTGGTAGTGGTAAATCTAGTGGTATAGTCTCCCTACTTAGTGATAGACCTCCTATAACTTTATGGGGAAATACACAGGTATAGTATAGGTCTCCACTGAAACTCTTATCTAGTACCTTTCTCAGATCTCCCTCCACCAAGTGAGACACCATGTATAAGGTATACGGATACGAGCTATAAACACTTAATAACTAGATACAAATAGAGCTGTGAAACTTATATATTACCCCGGATACTAAAAGTCTACTACTTGGATGAAGAAGCCCTGCCGCTGACGAACACCCCATAGAGGGGGTGTTATGAGTTAAGGCGGCGAACCCCCAGCTGATTCTTCCCTCTTAGCGTGTTTAGCGAGTATCCATGTTCTTATCAATGATACTCCACTAGTCAGTGATACAAATCCAATTAAAACCGCTAATAGACTACTTGGTACATCACGATTTACCATTAGCTGGAGACTCCAGAGAAATATGTATATACTGAAACCGACGAGTAGTAAACCCGTAATTAATGCTACGATATCTCTCATTTCACCATCCCCATAGGAATTCAAACAATTGTTTTAAGAGAAGAGCTAACCCATTATAAGTATTTACTACTCTCTCGAAATAATTCCTAGTGTATGCTGGTAAGCCGTTAAGCCATGATATAATCTGGTTTTCTAGCACAACTACTTGAGTTGAGGAATCATACACACAGTGAGTAACACCAAGAGCTCGCCCATATATACAGAGCGTATCATCAACACCGTTAAATACCACTAGAATACCTGTATACACGATGAGCAGTACTAGAGAGACTATTACCGGGAGGTATGATACTCTAAGACTAAACCGTACACTACTAACAACAAACGCGCTTCTAATTCTCCTCTTAATAACGCTATACACGATCGTCGATGCTAAGAGCCATAAAGCGATGTAAAGTACTTCTTTGAAAACGCGATCTTGGATCCAATTAGTAGCTATTACTACAACGGGGGTTATGAAATTATACGTATAAAACAGTATCACGAATAACACACTTCTATACATAAGCTTAAAAAATTCATCACTAGCATTTAAACAATTCTCGGCATCCTCTACTATAGCTTCTCTTATTTTAGCACGTGCATATGCTGGGCTTATGCCAACTATGTCGCTCATAACATTATAGAAATAGTGTTCTAACACGTAGTATGTTGCGTATAGCGTGAATACTAGCAATATGGCTGCCCCTATTCTAGTGCTTATAAAGTCCTCATAAATTGATCGAAAAACTGGATGAGTATTAACTACTATCCAGTCATAAAACCCTAATACAACACTAGTAATAGCTATTGCGATTACTGTTGCTAATAAGATCACTATAGTCGATACTAGTGCTGTTCCCACTATACTCTTAAAGTTAAGTCTTATCGCTACTCCACGAATATGTTCAGTGATAAGAATGACCAAATACTCAGATACGAAAACCCATATAAAACACACTAATAGGTACAAGTAATCTATGCTGTAACCATATACTGATGCTATTATAGAGATTAATACATAGGATGATAGAATAAGATAGGGATTTACACTCACACTTCCTAATGTAAAGAGTAGTATTGATACAAACAATGTTAGCAATTGGATATTATTTGATACATGCTCTCCAAATGGAGCTACGTAGTAGTAGTATAACGGGATATTGAGTAACGTATATAGAATTATCTGTATAAGTGGTTTTCCTCTACCAAATACTCTTTCAACCATAACCTCTAGTTTTTTGCCCTGCTTCATACTATAGCGGACCTATACCTCTCTATAAGAGTATAGAGAGATTCTAACATATCCGAAGGTCCTGTAATAACCACGGGAATACCCTTCTTAGCTAATAACTCGCTCATTTCCTTGCTAGCATTAATTTCGTCTAGTGTCAGACCGAAATAGATAGCGGCTTCAATACCACTTAGTTGTTTAAATTCGAATAATTCTGGTTGAAGCTGAATAACATATACTAAGTGTCCTAGAGACCGTAGTTTTTCATAAGCACTAATTATACTTAACGCTTCGTTTTTAGTTAGTAGTGATGTTAGTACTAGGAATAGTGTTTTAGTTCTCCGGGGAATAAGTAGTGTTTCCTCAATTATAGCTTCTCCTAAACTCTTACCGGGTTTTTCTAGTAACCAGGGAGTTTTAGCGATTGTTCCAAGTACTCTGTAATAGTGTTCTATGCCTCTACCATAACCAGATCTTATAATTTCCCTCGATCTAATGACGACTCCAAACCAGTCACCGCGTTTAACAAGTATTTTTAACAAACCCGCTACAATTCGAGCCATATGCTCAAACGGTGTTTTACCAATAATGCTTCTAAGTGAATTAGATGATGCATCTACTACGAATATAATACTTAGGTTAGCTTCGCGCTCAAATTCTTTAACATATAATCTGCGTAGGCGAGCATAGCTTTTCCAGTCAATGTAGCGTGGGTTATCGCCGGGTCTATACTCTCTAATAGTATAGAATTCTTGTCCGAGTCCTCGTTGCATTGTTTTACCAAAGCCTAATCCACGTGTTGTAGTTATTCTCGCTAGTGTAGCTGGTATTTCCATAGGCTTAGGTTTTATTTCAACAATGTTATGTAAAGGATCTAGGAGAAATTTGCAGTTGAATAAACCAAGCAAATCGCTAATAATAAGCTCTGTATAGCCGAATTTATGCCTGCCTATTATTGGTCTTATAGCGTAATCAAAACTTACACTACTATGAGGAGCTATAAAAACCGTGTGTGTAATCGAACCAGAGACTAGACTCATTAATGATGGATAAGAGTCTTTAATAGTTACACGGAAAAGGGGTATCCACGAGTTATTAGCTAAGACGATTCTGACTCTAATGGTTCTATTCTCTATAAAAGGGCCTTCTAATACGCGTTTTACAGTGATTTTATCAATTACCTTAGCTGATAAGTCTACTAAGAGCTTCATAGAATATACTAAACCGATAATACCTACGATGAGGTAAAAAGTAAAACTCTCTATTCTACCATAGTATAGGATATCTATTCCTACAATAATGGGTAGTATGAGTAAAAGTGCTAAAGCTCTAGGTGTAGGCTTTACACCCGCGAATTCAACGATCACTCCATAGCACCGGGTACCGGTACTTCTACTTTCTCGAGAATCTCTTCTATAATATGATCAGGAGTTATTCCTTCAAATTCCGCTTCAGGCTTGAGTATGAGTCTATGTCTAAGTGCTGGCTTAGCCACATACTTTATATCGTCGGGAATAACGTAGTCTCTACCACTTATCAGCGCTCTAGCCTTACTAGCTAGTAGTAAAGCAATAGCTGCTCTTGGAGAACCCCCTAGTTTAACCATAGGGTGTTTCCGTGTTTCCTCTACTATATCGACAATGTAATCTAGTACTTCTCTACTAACACGAACACCCGGTATCATTGATTGAACACGTAAGACATCGTCTCTACCAGCTACTGGCTCGACTTTGTACTCTTCTATAACGTGTATTCTATTAAGAATCTCTATAGTCTCGTCCCTACTAGGATAATCAACTATTATTTTCATGAAAAACCTATCGAGCTGTGCTTCGGGGAGCGGGAATGTACCCTCCATTTCAATGGGGTTCATAGTAGCTATTACCATGAATGGATCGGGTAGCTTATACGTAATACCCTCTATAGTAACTTGTCTTTCTTGCATAGCCTCTAGTAGAGCGGATTGTGTACGTGGGCTTGCACGGTTAATCTCATCAAATAACACTATATTGGCAAATATAGGTCCCTTACGTACAGTAAATTCATTGGTACGCGGGTCAAATACCATAGTACCAATAATATCGCTAGGAAGCAGATCCGGAGTTGCCTGGATCCTTGAGTAAGATAAGTTGAATGAGCGAGCAATAGTTTTTGCTATTAGAGTCTTAGCTACTCCAGGTACACCCTCAAGTAGTACGTGTCCACGAGCAAACAATGTTATTAGGATATTCTCTATCACGTATTGTTTACCAACTATAACCTTGGATAAGTTCGATACAATTCTCTCGACAAGGTTCTTTACGAAACCAGGGTCTACGTTACTTGAGGACTCTGTAGACATCTCTAAATCCGCTCCTGCTCATTAGCGTATAACCGTGCTTGTTTAAAAATAACTCGATGTTTTCTATAAATTTAAGTAAAGCTCTCCTCCAACTAAGTACTATTGGTAATAACGTGTTCTCTGAAGCCTTGAGATACATACTATAAGCCCAGCGCATACGCTTCAATTCTTTAGCAGTGTAACCAAGCCTAATTAATAACTCTTCTCTTCTACTAGATAGTATTTCATTAAGGTCAAGCCCTAGAACACGCCTATAGAAAACTACTAGTATATTCCAGAAAGTTTTTACGAGTTCTTTTTCTCTACCCTTGAGGATCCTTTTATCTAATAGATTCTCTGTTATTAGGGATTTAACAAGAAGCCTGTACTCGTACTGCTTCGAAAAACTATATTCAGCAAAGCTGGTTAATCCGAGTATATACCTCATTATACCAGCTAACACTATTACAACAGATGCTAGAAGAGCTAGCGATAAATAAGGATTCTGCAATACATGTGTATTGATGAACCCGTCTATTTTCTTCAGATATTCAACAGCTAAAGCATACAATACTACTACGTGAAACGGGACTATTTGTGAAATACTTTTCGGAGTATATAGGTAATTCGGGATAATGATTCTATTATTTTTAGCTAATAAGCCAATGTAATCAAGCATTATTTTGGTTATAGTCAGGTTTTTAATAATAGCTGTGTTTAGTAATGGAAAACTATCACCTAGTACTAGTACTTCAGAATGGCCACTAGTTATTAAGAGCCCGATGTTATATGTTCCTATAGCAATATCGTCTAATAACCCATTATCATTTATATCGAGTACTCCGAACGCGACTGATATAACTGTATAATTGTAATTTTTAATGATTGTATAATTAAGTACACTACCCCAGTTGAGCCTATAGAAGTAACTAGTACCATTAATTGCTTTAATACTCGCTAGTGGGTAATAGGGTGTTGTAGGATTAAAGGGATCTAGAACAGCTTTTCCAATAATCCGTACACCGAGATGTTCTAGTAGTGAATTAAGCGTAGTATTTTCATCAAATACCGCTAAATTAACTATACCTCTTTCCAGAAGCTCTACTATAATAGCCGTTTCATTAGTAAATCCCTTATTCGGCGCTATTAATAGGATCAAACCCCCTCTCATAACTTCTTCTATAAATTCACGAGGCGAATCTGCGATAATTACTCTGAATCCCTTGTCTTCGAGAATCTTTACTAGTAGAGATGTACCCATCCAATTCATGCAATAAGGACTCGAAGTATCATCATACGCTCTAACCGTGATTCTATACAATAGTAGTGGTGAATAGAAGGACGCTATTAAACCAATTACTAGTAATAATATGGCAAAAGTTCTTAAGTTCACCCTAAGATCTCCCTATACTATTTAGTTTCTCTTTTACCTCGCTTATTAGTCGCTTATCTATACTTTTACCGCCATAGACTTTATCTTCGTATAGTTTTACAACAGTTTCACCGAGTTTTCTTAGATTATCAATACTTACACGTAAGAGGTGTTCGCGCAGAGTTTCGTATTTAAAGCGTTTAAAACCGTAGGCTTTCACTATAGCATACCATTCATTGTATAGCTTTATAATGGGGTCTTCAATAGGCTTTATAACCATTTTTATACTAGTGGATATAATCCCAATTCTTCTCCTAAAGCGTAGAAACACTCCTTTAACGAGTTCCCTGTAGCGATACACTAGGAGTAGTAGCATTATCGTAGCTATGAAGATCGGCACGTAGTTTACAAGTGTTGGGAAACTTGTACCCAGTATACTCGGGACGCCGATGAAGTCTCTTGGCGGATTAAACATGGAATTGTCTCTGCGTGAAGTATTTTCAAAAAACTCGTTAAAAATACTTGGTAAGTAAAGCGAGCCAGGACGTGTAGTATTATAAGCACTGAGAATAGAATACAGTTTTTCTAAAAACCCGGTTTCTAGGTAGTTTCCACCAACTATTTCTTTATATGATCTGATAAACTCGTCGATATCTATAATTACAGTATTATTTTCTACTCTGCGTATAGATGATATTATAGAGGCTTCCATAGCAAGTTCTTCATCCGCATAACTACCATATTTTTCTTTCAAATAATTAGCTAGCTCTCTTAGCAATAGAGATACTCTATCATAATCACTTTCGTTAAACGCGTTTCTGATCTCATTAATGTACTGTTTAACCGTAGTATCATTAAGTTTCTCTAAACTATCTAGTATTTCCTGTAACTTCTCAATATCGATCTCTATCGTATTATATGGATAGTATTCTTCATTACGCTTAACAATACCATTTACAGGTGAGGATGTAAACATAACTACTAAAATGAGGAAAAATAAGAGTATGTGAGCAGTTATCTTCGACAATAAAGACCCCTATTCTAAACCAGTTTTACTATTCCCTATTGTGTTTTAAGCAAGATATCCTTTTATCGGTATTCTCTAAACTAGGTTACTATGGGGTGCTAGCTATTGTTTAAATTAATAGGTATGATCCATTTACCGCCTCTACCTGGTAGCCCCGGTTACTCCGGGCTAAATCCAAGTGATTATGTTGAGTACGCTCTCAGCGAGGCTAATAAGCTGTATAATGCAGGATTTAATGGCGTTATCATTGAAAATTATATGGATTATCCCTATGGAATATATACTCGTAATCGAGAAGCACTCGATATTATTGGTAGAGTTGTAGAAGCTGTTAAGAAAGAATATAGTGAACTACTCGTTGGAGTTAATGTACTTAGAAATAGCGGTATAGAAGCCGCTGTTCTCGCGTGTAGATATGGTGGTGATTTTATAAGGGTTAATGCCTACTTAGAGCCAGTTTATGCTCCAGAGGGTTTTCTACACCCAATAGCGAGACTTATATGGGATCAGCTTGTTTTGCTAGATTGCCGCATCGGTATATATGCTGATGTAAATGTTAAACACTCTAAGCCAGTAATAGATTTCATAGAAGCAGTCTATAATAATTGTAGTCGTGGTAGAGTGGACGGTGTTATAGTTACTGGCTGGGCTACTGGCGAGAAAACTCCTGTTACTAATGTCTATATAGCTAAGAGTATTTGCAAAGAGAGAGAAGTATGGGTTGGCAGTGGTGTTAACACTGATAATATAGGGCTCTATATAGATATAGCGGATGGAGCTATTATTGGTACTAGTATTAAAGAAGGAGGTATAACGAGTAATCCGGTAGATTATAGTAAAGCTAAAGAATTAGTTGTTAGAGCTAGGGAGTTGGAGAAGGTTTTAAGAAAACATAGGATCTAGACATAAACACTCGGTTTTCTACGCTCTTTCTCAAGTAGAGAATCTATTATCTCGGCAGCTTCCTCTTCTTTAACACCGGCGTTTACTACTAAGTAGTTGTATAAGTCTTCTCTACTCCAACCCTCTTCTATATGCTTCTTAACGAGATCTAGTAGTTTAGAGAACATTGCTTCTCTATAGTACTCTTCGAGACCAAGCATTTTTATAGCATCATTTACAGCTGCTAGTAGCATTGCAAGCGCGTCATTAAATTCGTCCTTACCTAGAGTCTTAGTACTTAAGTCAACCATTAGAGTAGGTATATCTTCGTCTCCCGTTAGAGAGTATTTCACTAGTGGTGCAACGTTTCTACGTAGGAACTTGTGATATACTATGAGTTTAACGTCCTTTTCCAGAGTAAAAGTTTCTGTTTGAAGCTGTACGGATAACCTCAAAACACCTAATTTATCATCACATGTGATAACCACGTCTATTGGAAACCTAGGATATATTGCTTTCAATCCTTTCTCATCACTAGATACTTCCCATGGGAAATCAACGAGTTTTTCAGCACCGGGTGTTCCCTGTCTAAGCCATTCACTAATGGTCTCTAGTAGTTCTCTACAATTAGGCAAGAATATCACACTATCGAGCCTAAGCTATATAATATAGTATACTTGAAAAGAATAAAAACTATCTAGACTTCACGACAAACCTTATCAATAAGCTCTTCTAGAGCTGTTAATGGGTCATAACCCTCTTCGAATATTAGCTTATATAGTGCTTTATAGTGTGATCTAAGTTCCTCGTAGTATTCTTCAAGGACGCTCCACGGAGGCTCTACATAATCTCCTTCACCAACACCCAAACACTTGGTATCAACTTGTATACTATCTGGTTTACTGGGTGAGATAGGCTGGAAGGGATAGAGGCGACAGCGCATAGGTCTTACCGGGTATATTGTACATGTTGGTAAGCCGTCCCTGATCTCTAGAAACGCGCACTTATCTCCAAGTCCTCTTAGAGCAGGAACAGGGATCATGTCTGCTATATATGCTATTACGTACTTACCGCGTAGGCTTCTCCAATTAACTCCCAGGTATTTCGCTATCCTACATATATCATATGCCGTCAATGCTACGTTGGGACCAGTACTACAACACCTACCACAGCGAGTACACATAAACCTTACTCTATCACCACGTTTTAGGATAAGGTGTTTACTCAATCTTCAACAACACCTAGTTAGCCACAAATACCCCTCAAAGGACATCTAGCACATTTATTATACGTTCCATATATAAGCATGAGTTCTTCCTCCTCAGTAATACCCTTATCGCTCTTACTGGGCTTACTGTTTTTCTCTATCTTTCTGTCCAAACAGTGCACCCATTATAACAGTGATATAATTAAGCCACTATTAACCATATCCCTTAATAACACGTTTATATTAAAACATATCTATAACCTAATACACTGCTAATCAACCATCCTCGCACTAACTCTGAAAACTCTACTCCTACTAAATAATAAGCGGAGAATAACAAAATCATGATATAGGTGAAATGTATTTGAAAAAGCTTGTCTTAGCTATTTTATTAACAGTGGTTATAACTGCTTTGTCAATAGCTCTTCTGATATACTGGATACCATCTAGTAGTACTAGTAATGAGCTGATCGAGTTAGAGACCTATAGTGGTTGGAAAGGAGTTGAAAACATGATTACTCCTCTGGATGAGTATGAGAAAACTGTTAAGGGAGATGCTATCTCGTTTAGCGACTTGCTATGGCCTCATGCTGATTCGCAAAATCCATTCGAAAACTTAGTGGATAGGGGTGTTGGTGTAGCTATTGTAACTATTACATCGGTTGAAGCCGTATACCGCTACCAGGATGTCTTTGCCTACGTAGTCTACAGTGCTAGGATTGATAAGGTAATCGTTAAACCAAGTAACACTATAGCAATTCCTCCTGAATCAGTGTGTATTAAGGATCCGGAGTTTTGTGAGTTAGCTAAGAACCAGAGCAGAGTTATTGATAACCTGTTATCTATGATTAGAGAAAATAATACAGTAGAGTTATTGGTACGTGCTTTTATAGCTAAAGACTCTATTAACAAGACTAATCTAACAATTAGCGATATAGCATCTCCATTCCCATTACTAGAACCGGGGTATCAGTACCTAGTGTTTCTAAAACCCGATCTGGACGGTATTCATATTTACTACGATTTCGTTTGGGGTCCATGGGTATACCTGATACTGGAGGGAAGAGTGTATAGCCTCAACTATGTTAAGCCTCCAGCTAATGTAAGCCTTGATCCCACAAAACTCTTCAAAAGCCCCTATATCCGCTGGAAACCCTATCCCTACGAAAAACTCCGAGAAATAGCACTAGAGAAACTGAGCATCTATGGCGAGAAATTAGAAAACTTTATCTCAAAAATAACAAAGAGCTCATAGACCTAAGTAGGGATTACTTAGCTTTTTCTTGGATCTCGTGCTTAACAATTAGTGTTTCTCCGCGGTAACCGGATCTATACCATATACTTCGCGGTGTATAGTAAGCGGATTTCTCATGATTTCCGGTATTAAGTTAATCATTTTCATTGGCGATACTCCACTGTATTTCTTCAACGAGTAATCACCAGCTAGCCCATTTACGTATGCCGCTACACACGCTGATGTGAATGGATCACCTGTCCATGCTAGGAGAGCAGCTACGATTCCTGTTAAGACGTCTCCCGTACCACCCGTGGACATATAGGGGTTACCCGTTTTGTTAAGTCTTGTTGAAGAGCCGTTGCTTATGATATCGATCGGTGCTTTCAACAGTATTACAGCATCGAACTCAGAAGCATACTTAGCCACGATACTGGCATCTCGTTCCGGATTTCCTGATAGCCCTATTCCCGTAATTCTCTTAAACTCTCCTCTATGTGGTGTTAGTACAGCGTTACCGTGGAAAACCCCCCTTAGATCACCGGCTACTTTTAGCGCATCAGCATCTATGACGAGCTTTATACCCATACCTAGTAGTTTCGGGACAAGCTCTTTAACGGTCTCCAGCGTTTCAGACTCGTCTCCAAGACCGGGACCAATTACAGCTACGTGTGGTCTTACAGTCTTAGCATATTCTATAATAGTATCTATTGCATCAAGTGTTAGATACTCGCCCCTATATGGTAGGGTAATTAGTTCTGGTGAATAAGATGCAACTATATCCCTAATATTCTCTGGTACGGCTATAAACGCTAGATCAGCACCAGTAGCTAGTGCAGCAAGACCAGAGAGGGCTGGGGCACCCGTATATCGTTTACTACCGCCAATTACGAGCACTCTACCGGCTTTACCCTTATAGATATCCCTTGGACGGGGTGGAACTCTATGAATGACGTCTCCCGGGCCAACGTATTTCCACGCTTCTGGCGGAATACCTATATTAGCTATGACTATGCGACCTGTTAGTTCTGGTTTCTTCAATAAACCTGGTTTCACATCATGAAATGTTACAGTTATATCAGCTCTGAAGGCAATACCGTGTACCTCACCTGTATCTGGGTTTAGACCCGTTGGTGTATCAATAGCTACTCTAAGCTGGGCTTTCGAGTTATTAGCTTCTACTACGAGGCTTTTAATGGGATCTCTGAGCTCTCCTCTGATACCAGTACCCAGTAATCCATCAATAATCACACCGGCTTCGCGTATGGGTTCTAGTGTATTAGGCTTATGTATTTTTACTGTGTCTAGTCTAGATAGAACTCTATAGTTGAGCAATGTATCTGGATGCTCAATCTCGGATGGACTATATGCTGGTATTACTTCGACCTTGTAACCCCTATTAGCAAGATACCTTGCAGCTACTAATCCATCACCACCATTACCTCCCTTGCCAACTAGTACAACTACTCTACCTGCTTCGCCCGGCGAGATCTCTGAAGAAATGGTATCTGCAACACTCTTACCAGCAGCTTCCATTAAGAGCGTTAGCGGTATACCGAGAGCAACAGTATTTGTCTCCAAAACTCTCATATCAATAGTTGTTATAACCAAGAATATCTACCTCCATACAGTTTTATCAGCCGAAACCTCCTCGATCACTAATCACTTAGTCCGTGAGACTCATCATCTATACTGGTTTTTAATCAATATACTACTCTTTAACTTTAACCACGTGTCTAAGTGGATTATTATCTGGAAAGATCCGTATGTATTCACTTAGATCCCTGGTATTACCCCATGTAATCACTAATTCGCCAAACTCAACACTTATTCTACAAGCATTTTCATTGGAGATACCGATTACTCTACATGCTTTTTCTACGAACTCGCTATAACCAGTTCTCAAACCATATCCGAGCATTATCCATGGATCAATTCCTTCAGTTTCACGTAATTGTCCATTACCGGGTTTAAAGTATAGCTTGTACATACTAGTGTTTACCAGCTCGAAGAATAGGGGTTCGGCTCTACCCCTATTAATTACAAAGTTTAACCCGCCGTAGAACATGGAATTTGCGATAGCTTCTCTTAGAAAATCACCACGTGGCACAACTCCTTTACTAATGCTAATACAGACTTCTTTCACGATCTCGCCATAGAAGTAGTTGGGCACACGTGATATAATCCTAGTGTAGTTGTTTTTACCGAGTATAATTACGCGGGGATACAAGAGATTAAGTATGGCTACTCCACGGTAATCCAATAGCTTGAAACTACCCAGTACTAGTATCGAGGGACAGCTGTAGAGCCAGTCATAGCTCCAATCACGTGTGCTCAAAACCGATCAGCTCTCGGTTCCAGATCGTTCCAATAATGCATGAACGTCTATCAATTAACCGTATCATCACATCCCTTTTATAAATGGAACTATAGAGTATACCCCCAGAGGGGTGAGATGGGGTTGATCGGTATGAACCTGTCTAAGCTCTTCGGAATAGTGCTTCTAGCACTACTAGTTACTTCAATAATCACGGCAGTACCAGTGGTAGTATTTAGTGAGGAAGATGGTGAAGAAAACGAAGCCGAAGTAGAGGTTGAGATAGAGTTAGAGACGGGAGACAACGAAACTGAGAAACCAGTACTAGTGATTAATGAAACGCTTACATTCGAGGAGATACTAGACCTCGCTTATACTGTGAGAAACATTAGTATGCCTATTCTAAACTGGAGTCTTGAACACAATATAACGCTAGCACGAAATATCATCAGACTTGGCGATAAGTTCCTAGAGAGAGCATTAAACATAAGTGAAACCAATGCAACACGAGCTAAAGCGTATGCCATGGTAGCTGCTATAATTTATGGCCACGCACCAGTAACAGCCTATCCTGTACTAGCTAGAACTATTAGAGAGCATGTTGGTGTAAACCATACTATTAAAGATGAGACCGTATGGGCTGTTTACAATAAAACGGTTGAACTTAAACAAGTACTACAAGATGCTATAGATACCGCTTTATCATTAAACATTACTGTACCACCACAAGTAGATGTTTTAATTGCTATAGGCGATGGATTACTAAACACTAGCAAGGCGCTACTTGATAAAGAATATATCAATAAAGCCTTCGGATTCGCTGTAAGAGCTTATCATACGTATGTTAGAGCATACGGTGTACTTATTAAATCAGTATTCATCGAGAAACTAAGGCTGGGAGCTAGGCCGGAAGAGCCGCTAACCCACAGACTTTGCATGAGAAAACTCGATGAAAAGGTTATTGGTAAAATACTGGAAAAACTACCAAGACATGTACGAGAGAAAGTCTGGGAGAAGATAAAGCGGAGAGAAATCAAGACGTGGAAAGAACTAGAGAAAGCTATAAGAGAAGAGGTTAAGAAGTTCCGAGAAAGGCTAATGGAGGAAAGTGTAAGAGTTGTTGCTGACGTATTAACTGCACTAGTATTACATGTAGCTTATAGACTACCGCCCGGTAATGAAACCCATGATGCTGTATGGACGTGGCTAGTAGATCATGGATTTACGAAAGGATTTGGACACGCTAGAGTAATAGACATAAGAGAGCTTAGAGACTATATGCTAGAATTTGTTAGAAGCGTGAGCACGCAATATAATGTGATGGGTATAGAGCTATTATTAAAAGCCGCTGAAGAGCTAGAATCCGAGATCGAGGCCGAAGTAGGCACAGATATACACTTAGCTAGTATACTAGAAACCCATGTATTAGTACATGTATCAACTCACATTGGTGAGTAAAGAACACGAAGAAGAGGAACCAATAACGTTATAAACACTTTTTTAACTTTACACTTCCTCACATAAATACCTTTAAATAAAATATAGGTACTACTAAAACTAAAAGTGATGATAAATGCGTATGGATAAATACATAACCATAACCCTATTGTCTATACTGGTTTTAGTACCTGTAATGAGCTGGAGTCAAGTAGAGATAACAGGAATTACAATAACTGGTTCTTATGACTTATATGTAAACTCGGGAGTTATGATATTAAATGCTACTCTAAGTAGTGGTAACCCAGCTATTATAGATATTCCATTAATAGGTGAAAACATATATGTTATCAACGTTACAGACGAGGATGGTAACGTATTACCATTCAGCTATAGTGAAGCTAATAAAATTGTTAGCGTTTATGTTAATGAGACCGCAATAGTATCAGTAACATATACTGTATCAAACGTATTCGACGAGATCTCTATTGGCGCGTACTCCGGTATATTAGATTTATCAGTCTATAGAGCCCCGGTTAACGTAATCTTGACGTTTATCGGGAAATACAACGTCTCGGTAGAACCAGAGGCAAAGATTAGCTACACCGAGGACACTACCATAGTGGAAATAGATACACCAACAGTATATACCATAGTGCTCTGGTATACACCAATACCACCAACTCCTGCTACAACAGCGACACCTACACAAACAGGACCCATACAAACCTCGCCTACACCAACGCCAAGCCCGTCACCAACAACGACTCCAACTCCTACTCCAACGCCATCTCCAACTACACCCGCTCCCGGCATAGCACCCGAACTAATCTACACCATAGTAGGCATTATAGTGATAATAGTAATATTAGTACTCCTTAAGAAGAGGTAGTTTTTTCTCTCCTCCTATTGTCTGGCTACTTTCACGGCTCCTCTTTTCGGTAACGGATTAGATTAATAATTGTTTTTAGCATTTTTATAGAATGAATCAATGGTGTAGTATATCATGCGTATTAACGACATAGCACTAGTGCTACAAATAGCTATTTTGCTAGTTATAGTGGAGAACGTGCTTGTTAGTAGTAGTTTCTATTACAGCGTCTCTATCAATAGTGTTATTATAAACATATATTATGATGTTGATGCAAACCTGGGTTATGTAAACCAAACAGTAGAGTTATCAATTATTCCCTCTGAGATCGAGTTAGTACTCATCCCTTTAGTAAAGCCCCCTGAAGATGGTAAGTATGAAATACTTAGTGTTAAAAGCGATAATGGTGAGAGTTTATTATTTCGCGAAAACGCTAACAATACTCTCTCTGTACTTGTTAACAATACCAAAGTAGTGTATGTAAACTATGTGATCTATAACTACGCGGAAGAATTATCTCCGGGTCTTTACATATTTTACCTGGATCTAATGAGTTATGAGGGATACGGGGATTTCGAAGTTAAGCTACAGGTATCTAGGGCTTATAAAGTACTAGAGTTAGAACCCCGTGAAGGCGCTATGTATACCTATAGCGGCGATAACCTCGTTATAACCTTTGTGAAACCACTAATATACATTATCGCGCTCTCGCTAATGGAGATCGAGGCTTCGCCAAGCACAGTACCTGAAACACCTACACAAATACCCAATAATATAGCTACGTATAACTTTATACTGCCGCTCAGCATTATCGCTGTAAGCGCTATTGCTCTTACCCTCTACTACCTGCTCAGAAGAAGGAGAATAGAGATCGAAGAAATACCACCTAGTATTATCGAAGACGATACTAGTAAGAAGATAATTGAGGTAATAGGTGATGCGGGACCAAGTGGTATTAAGCAAAGCGAATTAGTGTCACTCACAGGTAGGCCAAAATCATCTATTAGTAGACGTGTTAAAAAACTGGCTGAAGAAGGCTATATAGAGATTATTAGAAGGGGTAAATTCAATGTGTTAAAACTAACTACAAAAGGTTTAGAAGTATATAAAAATATTAAGTCAAGGAGAGAACATGGCTGAGCCTATACCGATCTATGGCCAGGGATTCTTTTATATGCATAGTAACGGACTTGTTGACCAAGTAGTTGTTTTTGATTACTGGGATCCCGATAGAGTCTATGCGAAGATACTGAGTGATCGTATTCGGTTAGAGAGGGAGATCAAGAAGCTAATGGATAATATGCAGTACTACCTAGATCAGGAAGAAGTGCTTATAAATGGAGCTGATGCATCGCCACAGGTAACTAGCGTTGAGATCGGGCTTCGCGGAAAACCGGAACTAGCCTATGTTGTTTTCTTAATAGAGTTTAGAGGAGAGCTTAAGCGTGGTATTAATGTTTATGAGAATATTTATGAAGAGGAAACAGCTGAGTACGAGTACATAGTATACTGGTTTTTCCCAGAGAATATGCGTGTTATTAAAGCAGAAGTGGGTGTCCCATATAGAATCGAGTCTAATGGTAGAATACTCTTTTTCAGAGTAAAACCGGGTACACGCGTAGGCGGTAGAGAAGCTATATACTTTAGAGTTGAGTAAGGAATTATTACCGGCTATCTAGTAATTCTATATAGTGGTTGTGATGACTGGGGACCTCTCTACGGAGAGGCCAGCCCACTGAATAGTGATGTGGGGCCAAAGCGCTGAACCACTACTATTAGTCGCCTCGTTTTAACCCCTTAGTATACTAGTGATAGTGTTAGTGATGAATACGCCACCGGATGACTGTTACCGGGGATGATGTTATCCGTCCCCACTGATTACATCCGCGGGAGGTTATGATATTGGCTACAATAATTGATCTAACTCGATACCCCTTTTTAGCTAGTATAGAGTATGCTTTATCGATCAAATACCCTGGTTTGCAAATAGAAGATGTTCTAGCGAATAATGCTAGCTATCCTTATAGACGTGCATTAGAGCTTTTAAAGACAATTATCAAAAAGGGTTTCGTACCAGAACCCCGTGGTACTGCCGAGGATGAGGTATTAGCGTATAACTCCTTAGTAATAGGCGCTAAGATAATAGGAGATAGAAGGTTATTAGCTAGAATAGCTAATGCTTACTCAAAATACGCCTATGAAAAACTAGCGAAGGAATCCCTGGCAAACCTTGTGAGTATAGCACGCGCACTAGGTATTAATGCTGATCTCGCGCAGAGCGCGCCACGAATACCATATAGAGTGAGGAATAACAAACCGTTTTTTACACCATATCCTATTAGAGTACCCTTAAGGGATTACCTTAGAATTGTTTCCAAGAGACTAGCACACGATCCTAAGTACATGCTTGTAAATCAGGTTGTTGACCAGGGATACGTATATCTCGATAAGAACGTCTTTACGAGAATATTAGAGGAAGCAATATACAATAAGATCATTAGTGATGGACAAGAGTTACTAATCAATACTGATAAAATAAGAGAATTTATCAGTGAGTATAAGAAGATACTGGAAGAGTCTGGTTGGTTTAAACACGTTGAAGAGTATGCCAGCGACACTAATACCGGGGGTTATATGCCTGAAGCTCTACCTCCATGTATGAAAATCCTGATTGATAAACTAAAAGCGGGAGAAAACCTTAGTCATCACGAGAGATTTACTGTAGCAGCATTTCTAGTGAATATAGGATTAGATGTCGATACTATTCTTGAATTCTTCAAGAACACGCCTGATTTTAACGAAAAGATAGCTAGGTATCAGATCGAGCACATAGCAGGGCTTAGAGGCTCACGTAAGAAATATTTACCCTATAATTGTGATACGATGAGAAGCCTTGGAATATGCCCTATAAGCGAGTCCTGTAATGTTAAAAACCCGCTTGTACTCTATAGAAGAAATCTTTTAAAGCTTAATAAAAAGGGTAAATCTGGTGGCGTGAAAAATGAAGTTATCAGCAAAACTTAGAGAATCTTCTAGCCACATATGGGATTCTATACTTAGGCATCCCTTCGTAGTAGAGCTCTATAGTGGAAGATTACCGCTTGAGAAGTTTAAGTACTATGTTATACAAGACTATAACTTCCTCGTAGGGATGACAAAGGCTTTCTCGATAATAGCTGCTAAGACACGCGAATACGATCTATTGAAGACTGCTCTCGAACTAGCTTATGGCGATGTAACTATTGAAATGGATAACTATATTAAACTACTTAATAAGCTTGGTTTGAGCTTAGAAGAAGTTATACGTACAGAACCCGCACCGACAAACTATGCATATGTTAACCACATACTAGTTACGTGTACACTCTACAGTCCACTAGAATGTATGGTATCTATGCTACCATGTTTCTGGAGCTATATGGTTATAGCAGAGACACATAAAAACCTGTTAGAGAATAATCCCGTAGAAGTTTACAAGGACTGGGCATTAGTATACTTATCGAAGGAGTATAGGGATTTAACCACAAGGCTAATCAATATAGTAGATGATCTCTGGAATAGGTATGGTAGCGATTACGAATTCCTAGACTGGATATTCAAAACTAGCTCTCGATACGAATACTTATTCTGGGATATGGCCTATAATATAGAGAGGTGGAAACCCGAGTAATTGCTTGTATGGGGGTTATAGTGAGTACTCAATTTCCCGAAGAAGTAACCAGATATAGCGAAGCGGAACTAGCTAAGCTTATTATTGAAAAAAGTATGGAGAAACTGAAGAGACTAGTAGATATAGACGTGGTAATAGTAGGTGCTGGTTTAGCTGGATTAACTGCTGCATGGTTTTTAGCATTAAACAAACTCCAAGTATTAGTAGTTGATAGAAGCCTTAGAATACCCGGTGCTGGTGAAGGTGGAACACTAATATTTCCAGTAGCACTTATAGAAGAAGGTAGTGCTGCAGAAATTGCTAGAAATGCGGGTATTACATTATATAGTGGGCTTAAAGGTATATATGTAGTAGATCCTGTGGAAGCCGTTTTGAAAATAGGATCAAAGGCTGTAGAAGCAGGTGCATCTATTTGGCTTGGAGTAGATGTGGAAGACCTAATAACTAGGGGTAGGGGAGAGGAGCTAGAGATCAAGGGTGTGCTAATCGGACTTACACGCGGTTATAAAGGGTTGAGGGTAAACCCGATCTATGTCATGAGTAAAGCTACAGTAGACGCTACTGGCTACGAGTGTAGAGTTATAAAAACACTTCTACGTGAACATCCAGAGATTAAGCTAAGAATCCTTGGAGCATCCAGCGGTAATGTTTGGGAAGCAGCACGTGAAATAGTTGAGAGAACCGGTATGGTTTTACCAGGACTATATGTAACCGGTCTTAGCGTAGCAGAGCTTTACAACACTAGCCGCACAGGACCACTAATAGGAGCCCTATTAGTATCTGGAAGAAAAGTAGCTATACAGATAATGGAAGAAGTCAAGAGTAAGTAACAATCACATCTAACAATATTCAGGAATCTCAAATATATCTCACTCATAATACCTAGTGAGTTTCAATAAACAGTAGGAAGCATTTGAAAAGAAGAAAGAACTCACACCCATCCACTCTAAGAAGATACAGCTTGTGCAAATACATCGGTAACTACTCGTGAAATAACATACACTACCAAAAATGCGAGTAGATTAATTGTGATTAGTGCTAATGCTACATAGAGTGAAGAGGGATTACGTGATTCAATAGTTACCTCGTGTACAAACTCGTAAGTATTCTGCTTATCTAGTATCTCGTCTACAGGACTATTAAGGATAAAAACATAGCTAGTACCTTTATACTTAATCGGCGATACATATAATACTTTATCATCGGCCGGTATTTGGGTTAGATCTACTGTTGAATCTATTATTGCAATCTCCTTATCCAGTATGAGTATAACCCTATAAGGTCCACTTGATTTAAAGACTAGTTTTATAGTATTATTATAGCTACTGATATTGAGCTTGTCATAGCTACTATAGTATATAATGCTGAGTCTACCCTTATACCCTTTCTCAAAATACAAGTAGAATGTCTCCGAGAATGATATTTTAGATAATCCTACTGAAACCCCTTCTTCAGTAATAACCAGCTTTGTATACATGTAGTTTACATCATTATAGAGATCTGTTGTTTGATCATATTTATACATGTACAGCGGTGTACCGCTTATGATATCATAATATAGGGACAACACGGATCTGTTAATATAATGATTTAAAGTTTTCTCGTAGAATATCGAATACTCAAAACATAATACATCATTGTATAATGAAATACCAGTAGCATTGTAATACCTGGTTATGGATTCAAAGTAAACGATATCAGGAGGTATAAAAGTGAAAACTATTGGTAAGTCAACCCATTTTGATTCTCTATAGAATATTTTGTTTAGATACTTATTTAGCTCACTTCTAAAGGATTCTACAAAGGATTTATCGAATCCAAGCGAGTCAATAGTATAGTTGTTGAGTCTAAAGAAATAACGTATTATGTAGTCATACTCTCCAATCACAATATCCATTGTATATTCGAATATATAGTGTATAGATAAGTGTCCAGATGAGAAATCTGTGTTATTACCGGTTAGGTAAGCTTTATAGATGCCGGATGCTCCTAATTCCCATACACCATAGTAGTATCCATTAATTCGGTAGATTGCTGTAATATCGGTACTATAGGCTTTTAATGACGCCGGTGGAGTAATGCCTATCAATAATATTAACAGTGTGAATAATACTCTATATGTTTTCAATACTATTCTACCGTAGAAAATTCTGTTGAATCACACTTATAAAGACTATGTCATAACAGTAGCAATAACTTCTTTAAGTATCCTAGCTAATTAGTAATTCTACTGAATATAAACATGTTATAATAGCGGGGCAACCAATATGGAATTGACTATAAAACACACATCCAGGGTAATATACGCGACACTACCCGATGGTTCTAAGGCATTTATAAGATACAGTGTTGAAAACGGAGTTATGAATCTCGAAGAAACATATACTCCTCCACAGCATAGGGGTAAGGGTATTGCTGGTAAGCTAATGGAGTATGCCTTGAGCCTTGCTGAAAAGAAGAACTGGCTTGTTAAACCAATTTGTAGCTACTCGATATACTATTTCATAAAACACCCAGAGAAACGCTATCTCGTAATACCAGAGTATAGGAATATGAGTGAAGAAGAGTGGAAGAAATTATTCAAAGAAAGACTTGAAAAAGAGAAAGAAAAGAATAAACAATAATCAATTCACAAACCCATCCATGCATGATTACAGCGTATTAAGCCTCGATATGAATAGCTCATGTAACAATAGCTTTTAACTTACACACGAACATCTATTTCTCGAGTTAGGATAATACGCTGAAATGTTAAAATAGTTAAGATAGTGTGATAAGGGGATAACAGTACTAACTGAATCGATATTTGTGCGATCTAAAACTCTATGATACTATTATGGAAAACGTGAAATAGGTTTTGGCACTATTAAATAGCTCGTTAGAACAGCGGATCCCGTTTGTCGCACACCAGTATGTATTAATAGGGGTTTGGAGGAATTTGCGTGTACTGATAGTCGGAAACCTAACTATAGATAAAACACCGACTGGTTACCGCGTGGGTGGCGCTAGCTATTATGGTGGCTGGGCTTTACAACTGCTAGGATTAAATGTACACATATTGACATCTATATCCAATAAATACCGCAAATACTATAACGAACTGTATAATTACTTCCAAATACATGAACAACCCTGCAAATCTAACCCAGTATTTATAATTAGTAGTGGAAGAGCAGTCGGTATAGCTGAGACGGGTTGTGTTATCGATGCGAATTTATTTCTCGATATTACTACTAGCATAAATCCCGATTTTATTATATTAGCTCCAGTATATAGGGAGATCGATAAACAATTAATACGAACCGCTAGGAGAGCCCTAGCTAATAAGGTGATATCGCTTGATATACAGGGTATTACACGTAGATACGCTAACGAATCGTTAGTAAATATATGGGATAAGGATTTAGAAGAAAGTCTTCAATATGTCGAACTCGTTCATGGTAACAAGCGTGAATACGCTTTCAGTAGTGATATCCACGAGATAATACGCTATCTTAGGAGAATTTGTGGAAACACCTATTACATCGTATCAATGGATGATAAGGGGTTATTCTTAGTTAGTAGAGGTTTCGAGAAGTATTTTCCGGCACCAAGAGTTAGAGTTGTAAATGAGGTAGGTGCTGGTGATGTATTATTAGCTGTTACAACTTATTACTATGCGAGAAAACACGATATTATAGAAGCTATTAAGTATGGCATAGCTGCTGCAGCTTTAAAGGTTTCGTCAAATAATATGGAGTGGTTTACGCACGAAGAACTAAATAGCTTTGTAAATAGCATAGAATGAATAACATGATTTCTAACTTTGTCTAAAAGAATGATCTCAGCTGTGTAATGCCTAGTAAACTAGCTAGTAATAATAAAAGAATCTGCTAATGAAATTCTCTGCATGGAAAGGATAAAAAACTCGTATTAGATCATATGGCTAGCTCTCCTAATAGCTCGTCTCGTTTTCCAACGGTTCTTTGTTTCTTAAATAACCGGGTACTAAAGTATCTTGCCGCGTAATCTGGTAGTATTGTTACAACCTTCTTACCACTACCGAGATTATATTTTCTGACGATCTTTATTGATGATGCAACGTTTGCTCCACTAGAAATTCCTACTGGCAAACCTTCATATCTAGCTATACGGCGAGCCATTTCGATAGCTTCATTACTATAAGCTACTACGAAGTCGTCTATGAGGTGTCTGTACTTTTTAACAATCTCTGGTATGAATCCGTCTCCAACACCCTCTATCTCGTGGCGATCACATTTCGTCTCCGTAATACCATGGAACCAGTTATACGCTACTGGACACTCTCCCGGTTCAGCACCAACAACTAATACTTTATTACCACATTCTTCTTTTAATCTCTTAGCAACACCAACTAGCGTACCTCCAGTACCTATTTGTGCTACAAAAGCATCCGGACACCCAATCTGGTCTAGGATTTCCTTACCGGTTGTCTCGTAGTGAGCTTCTACATTAGCTTCATCACTCCATTGATCGAATAGATAGTACTTATCTGGGTTTTCCGCTACAAGTTTCTTAGCAATCTCTAGCGCTTTACCAGCATCTACTTCACCACCCGGTGTAAAGTAGAATTCAGCACCGAACAATTTCATTAACATGAATCTTTCAGCACTCATTTCCTCGGGTATAACGATCAATACTTTATAGCCTAAATAGCTCCCAACAGCAGCGAAAGCGATGCCGGTATTACCAGTTGTTGGTACAACAAGCGTCATACCAGGTTTTAACTCACCACGCTCTTCTGCACGCTTTATCATATAGTATGCTATACGATCTTTTACGCTACCGGTAGGGTTTAGAAATTCCATTTTACCCCAGATCTCCGCCTTGACATCTTCTGGTAGAGACTTACCAAGTTTTATAACTGGGGTGTTCCCAATACACTCGATCAAGTCTTTACAAGTATTGAGAGAACGCATGCCATACACCAGTATGGAGTCTTTTCCATAGAATATCAGGAGATGTAATATAAATCTTTTAGCTCTAAGGTAGCAACGGTGTCACATAACATCTGATCAACACTACTTAGTGAAATGAGGGGGAGTTCGTCCACCGGTTCATCCAGGCCCGACACGGGCCTGTTACCGGGGTCCCTGACCCCCGTCTACTCCTCTAGGTATTATTTATCCAAGTATTAATTTTTTATAGTGATGTGCTATTTACGGGCATATCTTGCAATATTACTGGTAACCTCTCTTTTTCAAACCCTCTTGATTATCTCTATTCCGGTGCTTAGTATAATGTATTATAGTAGTGTTTTAGAATCAGGTACTTTACTGAGGCTTGTATATGATATCATATATTCTTTTTACAAGCTATATGATCGTGTTTTTCTGCCGTTTATAATTCACGAATATGTCTATAAACTCGTTGAGCAGGGTATTGTACCCGATTACTGGAAGGATTGGATAAGAACTGGATTAGGCCCCTATTCGCCCAGATTAGCTAATATAATAAATATTTTAAAGAACTACGGGTTATTGGTGGAAACCTGTACTAAGAATGGAAAAATATGCGGATTGTATACGTTGCCTGAAAATCCTCCAAAACCAGAAAGAGTATATGTTACTATGCTGTAGTAGTATAGTACTAGGCATATCGCCTCTAAAGCGTTACTGTGGTTGCTGTTGTAAGGCTAATAATACTCTTTAACTCAGCTCTTATACTAGCATTACCTTTAATTTCTCTTATGAACACTTCTTTAAGCATATCCTTATAGGATGGTTCCTCGCTGCGCCAGACATATAGCCTTATTTCACCAATGTTTAGCAAACCATAGATCCTTGAGAAGTCAACTATATCGATCGGCCTGTATATGCTGTTTTCAACAACGTATATTAATGGGCCTTGTATAACCCATGCACTACCGGGGTATATCTGGATCTGCTCGATCTTAACTTTGTAATCGGGATATCTGTTAAGCGCTTTATCCGCGATCAGCTTTTCAAGTAGATCTCTTAGAGAGGATTCATAATCTCTTATTCGTGAACCTAGATCTCCGGTAATGCTGAAAACTGGCTCAGCAAATACTATGTCGCGTGCGACTAGTTCGTATAGTGGCTTTCTATAGCTAAATATTGATTCGAGATGTTTTCCGATCTCATAACCGCTGAGGGGTCCACTTCTATACTGTTCCCAAGCCTTGAGTAAAATATAATCTGTTAATCCGAGGTACCGCTCCAAAAACTCATTTACAGCTTGCTCGTCTCGTGGATTACTAATTGCTTTAACTAGTAAATCCCTACTAAACCCAGTCAAAAACCACACAATATCGCTTGATAAAACCTCTACAGCAGACCATCCAAAAGCCCTAATAGCGCTATGAAGATAAACATTCTCGAACATAAGCCTACGAGCATGTAGAAATCTCAGAATATCCGGTATTATCTTATCACTTATACCGAGTATTACCGGAGATCTTATGTTCTCTAAACGCTTAACTACACGACCAGATTCTTCTCTAAGATGAGATATAATTTCATCTCTAGGCTTTGGTATCGTGTTTCGCATCAATCTATTCCTATTAATTAGACCGAGTTCTACAGCACCCGTATATACACTATCGCGTACCAGGTAATCAATGAGATCTGCTGGGTAGAGGAAATCGCGTACGATCATTCTTAAGAAATATCCATATCCACTAGTAGGTATTCCGAATAAATTCTCGTATTTTAGTGAATCTCTATTATCACATATGGGTACAATAACTTGGTCAAGCCATTCCATTAACGTATCAGTATATTCGCCAAAGTGTTTCACAAGATTCTTTCTAATAATTTCCCTAAGTCTATACCAATATATTAGAAAACCTATAACTTCGTGTGAAAAACACGTTTTCTTCAATAAATCCCTCTTATCACTCATAACCCTAGGTATAACTTCTTCATCAAATAGGTGACCCAAAGGACCATGACCAATATCATGTAAAAGCCCTGCAAGCCTAGCTATGACTCTATTCATTCTAATAAAGCCTTGATCACTAATATTCTTCATACCAGCTATTTCTTTGAGTATAGATACGTTTTCGGGTTTTTCGAGAATAAAATCTATGAAATTACTAGCAATGTGCATAACGCCAAGACTATGTTCGAATCTAGTATGTGTAGCTGATGGATATACAAGATAAGTTAGTTGTAATTGTTTTATATATCTTAAACGTTGAAACTCCCATCTATTAATAATCTCTTCCTCTATACCACGATATACGGGAATCTCATCATATATAGCGTCTCTAATGTATATCTTTTCCAAAATACGACACCGAGAAACACTGATAAATACGATATCACTTGATCTTTTAATCAATTACTTTAATAAACCTTATTGTAGAGATTCCTCTGGATAAAGCTTTTTATTTCGCCTCAACGATTAGTATGGAGTAACAAAGTTATTGGTGATACACTTGCTCATTCTGCCAAAATTCGAGCTATTTACCCCAGAGACACTCGAAGAGACACTAGAGCTTCTAAGCAAGTATGGTAGCGATGCAAAACTACTCGCAGGAGGTACAGAGTTATTACCACTATTAAGAACCGGTAGGATAAAAACACCGAAATATGTAGTGAGTTTAGCTAAACTACAGAAACAGTTGTCGTATGTAAGAGAAGAGGGTGAATACATTAGAATCGGTGCGCTAACCACTATATGGGATCTCAGCCAGAGCTTCTTAGCACGTGATAAGAGATACGCTGGTTTTATAGACGCATTCCAAGGATTTGGAACTATATCTATAAGATTCATGGCCACGCTTGGAGGAAACATAGTATCTGCGACACAATACAGTGACTACATAACACTACTACTAGTTTACGATGCAATCGTAAAACTAAGGAGTACTAAGGGTGAACGAGAAGTAAAACTTGAGAACTTCGTAATTGATAAGCGGAGAGTAGACTTAAAACCCGAAGAACTCGTTGTTGAAATCTACTTTAAAAAACCTAGCGAGAACTGTAGCAGTAGTTTCATGAAGTTTGATCGCAGGAGACTCCTAATAGCCGGCATCGTGACTGGAGCGGCTTACATGTGTTTAGACGGAGATACAATTACCGATATACGTATAAGTTTCGATATGGTTCGCGATAAACGAACACCCTCTAGAGCTAAGAAGGTTGAAGAATTTCTACGAGGTAAGAAGTTTAGTGAGGAATTGCTGAGAGAAGCTGCTGAGAAAGTACTACCTACTGAAATGGTTCGTATTAGTGATTGGTGGACTAATGCCGAGTATAGGCTTGAAATGTCTAAAGTCGTTTTACGTAGAAACCTTCTCCGTATCTACGAGAGGATTCGGGGTGGTGAGTAAATGGTTCAAGTCAGGCTTAAAGTAAATGGTAAAGAGTATGAGCTTGACGTAAAACCTAATGAGAGACTAATAGATACTCTTAGATGGAGACTAGGACTTGTGAGTGTAAAAGAAGGCTGTAGCCAAGGAGAGTGTGGTGCTTGTACAGTACTTGTTAACGGTAAACCCGTTAGATCATGTATAACATTAACAGCTACACTAGATGGTGCTGAGATAACGACACTCGAGGGATTAGCACCAGAGAATAAGGTACATGCTATACAACTAGCATTTCTAGAAGCTGGTGGTGTACAATGCGGTTTTTGTACACCAGGTTTTATAATGACTGTGAAAGCTCTACTAGACCATAATCCAACCCCCAGCGATGAAGAAATACTTGAATGGCTTGGAAACGTATTGTGTAGGTGTGGTAGTTATCATAGATACATCGATGCCGTTAAACTCGCTATCAAGTACATTCGTGAAGGCAAAGTATTTTTCGATCTAAAAGAGGTAAGGAGCAAGTACTATATGAGGGTGGTCGGGTGATCGCATATGTCTAAGCCCGAGTATGTAGAGATCGTTGAGGAACTCTTTAAGAAATTCCGTGAAAAACCAACTAAGGAATTCAAGGTAGTTGGTAAGAAGGTTATTAGATGGGATGCTCTTAGCAAGGTGCTTGGAGAACCAATATTCACACTAGATCTCGCTAAATACATTAGAAATCCCGTATTCGTATTTAGTGTACGTACGAAGTACGCTCATGCTAGGATAAAATCGATCGATGTAAGTGATGCAGCAAAATATCCCGGCGTAGTAAAAGTACTAACATACAAGGATGTACCTGGAGTAAACGATGTTGGCTACGTTTTACCAGACCAGCCGCTACTTGCTGATAGAAAAGTTAGATATATAGGAGATACAGTAGCACTAATAGTAGCTGATTCTTATGAAAACGCTGTTGAAGCAGCTAGCTTAGTAAACGTTGATTACGAACCTCTAGAGGTAATACTAGATCCCCTTAAAATAGTAGAATGGGGCGGGTTAAGGGAGAAACCACACGAGCTGATACATGATGAGAGAGGTAGTGATGTGTTATCACGCTACAAGATTAGACGTGGAGATGTAAAGAAAGCGTTCGAAGAAGCAGCTGTAGTAATCGAAAACGAGTATCGTACACCTATGCAGGAGCACGCGTATATAGAGCCAGAAGCAGCGATCGCTATACCAGAGCCTAATGGCGGTGTAACTATTTATGCTAAGACACAGTGTCCTTTTGATACGCGCAGAGCTGTTGCACAAGTACTTGGTCTACCGTTTAGCATGGTTAGAGTGATAGCACCAGCTCTTGGCGGCGGATTTGGCGGTGCTGAAGATGTTGGCAATGAGATAGCTGCAAAAGCAGCATTAGCTGCATTAGCTACTAAGAGGCCGGCCATAGTATTCTTTACACGCGAAGAAAGCATAATCGGTCATAGTAAGAGACACCCAATGATAGCTAGGTATAAACACGCAGCTAGACGAGATGGTACATTACTAGGTGTTGAAGCAGAAATCATTCTTGACACTGGTGCATACGCTAGTTTAGGACCCTTCGTGGGCTGGAGAGCAATAGTACATAGTACAGGACCGTACAAGGTACCAAATGCTAAGATAGATCTCGCAGTAGTATATACGAATAAGGTATATGCTGGCGCATTCCGTGGATTTGGTAATCCACAAGTAACATTTGCTGTTGAGAGACAAATGGATCTCCTAGCAGAAGAGCTTGGCATGGACCCAGTTGAGCTAAGACTTAAGAATATATTAAGGAACGGCGATCGGACAGTACACGGGCAACTACTAGATCATGGTGTTGGTCTAGAAGATGCTATTAAGAAGGCAATTGAGCTAAGCAACTGGTATGAGAAGAGGAGGAAATACGCGTCACAAACAGGTAGTATTAGGAGAGGCATTGGTATAGCAGTATTCTATCACGGCAACTCTATAGGTGCTGAGGGTGCTGACTACTCAGCCGTATCTATCATTATACAGCGTGATGGAAGCATTATCCTAAGAAGCGGTACTACGGATATGGGCCAAGGCAGTATCATGAGCCTTGTCAATATACTCTCGGAAATACTGGGTGTACCACCTAGTTATATAAAGGTTGAACAAGCAGATACAGCGAGTGTGCCCGATTCGGGTCCGACCGTCGCATCACGTGTAACAGTTATGACTGGCAATGCTACGCTAGTAGCTGCCTACAAACTTAGGGAGAGACTAAACAAGTTAGCATCAGAGATGCTTGGGTGCAAACCCGAAGAAATAGTAATTGAAGCACCAAATGTATATTGTCGTAGCGATCCGGAGAATAGTATTACGTGGCAAGAACTCGTTGAACAAGCATTCTGGAAAGGTGTGCCGCTACAAGAATATGGATACTATCGTGCACCGCCAGCCGAATGGGACGAGGAGACCGGGCAGGGAGCACCATACTTTACTTACACATTCGGCGCGATTGTGAGCGAGGTAGAGGTAGATCTAGAGACTGGCGTTGTCAGAGTAGTCGATGCAACAACAGTATACGATATTGGCCGTGTAATCAATAGAATTGGTGCAGAATTACACGCTATAGGCGGATACATACAAGGTATGGGCTACGCACTCATGGAGGACCTATACTATGACGGAAAAGGCAACGTGTATAACTGGAATCTAGCTACTTATCATATACCCACAGCACTAGATATACCACACAGTATTAAGGTAGACTTCGTAGAAGCAGGATACATCAGGGGACCCTTCGGTGCTAAAGGACTCGGCGAACCATCAATAGTAGCTATAGCGCCATCAATAGCAAATGCAGTAGCACATGCACTAGGCAAAACAGCATCAAGAGACATTAACAGAATACCGCTAGTACCAGACTATGTATAT
>JBEVCI010000069.1:0-4737 GCA_040514375.1 Thermoprotei archaeon | reverse complement strand
TATGAGGATAGAGAGAGTATAGAAAATGAAAATGAAACTTTAGAGTTAGTATTACCTTATCAGATTTTTAAAACCGTGTTAAAGGTTATCGATGAATATGGAAACCCCGTCGACGGTTCTTATAAGCTTTATTATAGCGGCGAATACGTATTCGGTAATAGTTTTAAAAATGGCATTATAACGATAAATGGTACTATCAATAATAAGTACTTGCTTCGAGGTGAGGATATAAGCTATAAACTTGTGGTGAGCACACATAACAGTACACAAGAAGTTATTATAGAGAACGCCATACATGATGCAATAGTAATTGATACTCATAAACCAATAGTAATGTTGAATAAAATAAATACAAAGTATCATCCACTACTGAGAATGTGGTGGATTAATGTAGCATTCAATGTAACTGATGGTTTAAATACCGAGAAAGTATCAGTATACTTAACTTCATACTCTCTACCCAATCGGGAACACTATTATCATAGCAAATTATCACCAGTACTACAAGTCAATAACTGGCAAGTCTATAACGTTACTTACCACGTATACACAAGCAGAGACACAGCAGTATTGATAAATATTACTGCTATGGATATAACGGGTAAGATAACCCTCGTTGAAGAAGTAAGGGAGTTAATTCGTGAAAACACTATAACGGGCCACGATACTACTACCCGTACCAAAACCTCTATAAATTCAAATAACACCATAGTACACACTACAGGCAGTACCACTCCCGCTACACAACCTATGACTAATATTAACACCAACATATCATCGTGGTACATACCAGGTGGTAAAAAAGAAGATAATCAATTAGCTAGTCTGCTACTATACAGTTCGGGAATAGTAATTGCCATAGTTATTTTAATAGTTGAGCTTAGGAAGAAGAGTATAAAATAGCGTAATTTAAGTTGGTAGCACTTCGTTTTACACGCGTCAGAGCTGAGAGAGCTAAATTAAATGCTTCCAATGCTGTACGCGAAACACCGATACCGACATTTACATCGCTAGGGACTAAATCAATAAATTCCCTAATATTATCTCTTGGTAAAATAGTTACTAATGCTTCATTACCCAAATTACTCGTTATACCCCCAAGCCTGAATGCTAACTTAGAAACTGTGTTTCCTATCTCATTATATTTAAGATAACGCTCGTAAACACTAATCTCTGATAACACACTCTCTAGGTTACTTAGATCTAAGAGAGCTACTACGACATCATCTTCAACACCGTTCTCAAAGTATACTTTGTCTTTAACCCTATTGAGTAATGCAGATGCCCGTAGCTGTGCTATAACCGGGTATTTATGTGTAACTGACACAACTTTATAATTATATCGCGTCGAACCCTGCACCTCTTTAATAATATCAATGAGCGTTTCACGCATAATACCATTACAGATACCTATGTAGTATCCGTGCCTTAGCGGTAATACTATTGAATTATGTTTTAAAAATCCCTCGAGTATTTTATCATATAACTTATTTAACTCTCTTATCAAGCTAGGAGTAGCGTCTGCCCGACCAACTACTTCTCTATAATTCTCTACTCTTATTAGCGCGATCCTCGGCATTCCATTTCGACACCCATATATGAATACTTAAATCTTAACTAATACAAAAACTAGTGATACTAACAATATTAGTCGTTTAGTAGACCTCTTTTCTCAGCTTCAACTACTATATCGGAACCTTCTATAAAAGAGAGATCCTGCCTACGCGCATATCTCTTTGCATCCTCGTATGATAGACTCTCACCATCCTCACTAAGCATTTCTGATATAACCATAGCCGGTATTAACCCCGTTATGAGAGCTAATGCTGTGACAAGCTCTGTATGTCCCTGTCTGTATGCTAATCCTTGTGAAGTTAATATGGGCACGTATCCCGGCATATAGAATTCTTTTGAGAACTTTTCTCTAGCAGTATTGACGTAGCCTCTATAGATAAGTCTAGCGACTTCGAACAGATTCTTTATAGTTATAGCTCTATCTCTATCACTTATACCAGTCTTCGTGTCTATGTGATTAACCCAAATAGTAATAGCTGGTGGTTCTCCATACTTAGGCTTCTTACTGCTAATAGTTCTGATATACTTGTTAGAGGTTTTATTGAATAATTCATGCATAAAGGGAAGATCGAGTAATTCTTTAAATAATTTGCCCGATACAAATTCGATAATGCCACCAGCATTTTTTCTCAGATATCTGATCTTTGTCGGCTCTATTACTTCTGCATAGAATACCATATCAACAGCAGCTTCTCTACTAAAACTATCAAAAACTAGAACAGGCTTACCAGAAAGCATTTCCGAACGAATACTAACCCAGTTAATAGTCATTACTTAACCCCACATATTAAATATCTTGGCTTCGTAGATGATAAATTTTAGACGGCAAAAATCCTATTTTCCTTTCAATTAAATACTAATCAGATAAACGAACTCTCCACTCCCTGCTAATATATTCTGTTTGACACATTTTCTATACTAATTAAACTAGCTAAATTAAATTAATATGTATTCAATATCTGTTTTCTGCTACCATAGACTACCCGTCATCTTGCTAAAAACACTTATTACTGAGCCTCTGCACTAAACTAGCTGATTAATAAGGAGTATCACGAAATTATTGATTAGAAATATGATGAATCCTAGTCCAGGCAGACGCGAGGATGAAGAGGGGATCTCCGGCGCTGATAAACATCTAGTTTTAATTAACATAAGTTTTTAAAATAGCAGTCATTACAAATAACTAGTAAACCGTCTACACAGCGAGATAACTATAGAGTGATTATCTATGAGTATACGACTTGATCCGTGGGGTCACTTCGCTATAAGTGATTATGAAAAGTTGTTTAAACAATTTGGTATAGAACCCATAGATAAGATACTCGAACTGCTACCAAAACCACACTATTTCTTCCAAAGACGCATTATATTTGGACACCGCGGCATGGATCAGTGGCTAAAAGCTCTAAAAAACAGAGAAAAAACCGCGGTATTAACGGGTTTTATGCCTAGCGGGCATACACATTTGGGACACTTAATGGTTATCGAAGAACTAAAGTATTTTCAGGAGCTAGGCGTTAAGGTTAAAGTAGCTATTGCCGATGCAGAAGCCTATGCTGTTAGAAGACTTGATAGAAAAAAGACGATCGAGTACGGTATAGAATATATAGCACATGCTATAGCATGGGGTCTAGACCCCGAGAAAACAGAGTTTTATTTCCAGACACAACAAGAACCAGAGTACTACAGGCTTATACAGTTGTTTTCGCGGAAAATAACACTGGCAGAGATGGAAGCTATTTATGGTGATTTATCTCCTGCTAAAATAACAGCTGCATTAACACAAGCAACCGATATTCTACACTTACAGCTAGAAAAGTTTGGCGGCTATAAATATGTATTAGTACCGGTAGGTGCTGATCAGGATCCTCACATTAGACTTACACGAGATATCGCTGATAGGTATCGCCACGAGCTCGGACTAGAAAGACCCTCTTCTACGTATCATAAGTTCATAGTGGGATTAGATGGTAATAAAATGAGTAGCTCTAGACCCGACTATGCAATATTCTTACTAGATGATGTGGATATTGTTAAGAAAAAGGTTTTCATGGCTTTAACTGGAGGTAGAGCAACTGCTGAAGAACAACGCAAACTGGGCGGCGAACCACATAAATGTAGTGTTTTTCAACTATATGCATACTTCTTGACACGTAATGAAAAAGATTTGAAAAAAGTATTCGAAGAATGCATTAATGGCAAAATATTATGCGGCGAGTGTAAGAAGAGAGCATATGAAAAACTCGCTAATATTCTTAAAGAACATAGGAAGAAGTACGAGGAAGTTATTAAAAAGAATATTGTTAATAAAGTAGTTAAAATGCCTAGTTTTTAAGCTCTTCTAAAAACTTCGTTGTAGCTACAACCGGATCATCTGCTTTAGTTATAGCACTGCCCACAACGACTACATCAACCCCTATTTCTTTGAACTTACGTGCTTCACCGTGTTTTATTCCCCCAGCAACAGCGATCTTGGCAGAGATTTTACTTCTTAGATCTCTTAATTCATTTAAAAGTTGTGATACTGTAATTCTCCTCGATTTCTGAACATCTATACCTACATGATAGAGAACTACGTCAACGCCCAGTTCAGCTAATTCAATAGCTCTCTCAAAAGGCTTAGGATGATTAATAAGATCAGCTATCACGATGCCATTGTACTCTCTGGCTTTTCTAATAGCATCTAATATTGTAGAGTTATCAGCTAAACCAAGTACTGTTATAGCATTTGCTCCGGCCCCATAGAATATATCTGCTTCAAAACTCCCTGTATCAATAGTTTTCGTATCCGCAACAATGAAACAGTTAGTTAAATCCTTTAGTATCTTGACGGATAAACGACCCCATGATTTAATAAGTGGTGTTCCGGCTTCTAACCATATATTTGAACAATTTGTAGAGGTGGCTATCTTAACGGCAAGATCTACCGCTTTAAATAATTTATCGGTATCCAGAGCGATTTGTAAAATCGTAGTCACAGTCTTCTACCCCAACTGATTTATGGAATACATAGCAACACTTATTATAGCCGCTAATTAAATGAATACAGTCAATAATATTAGATATTTTCGAACTCGGTTCCTATAGTAGCTTTCGTGTATTTGCTCGCAAATCAATATAAATTTATTTCGAGATCTGCACAATCTATGATACTTATACAAT
>JBEVCI010000068.1:5662-17859 GCA_040514375.1 Thermoprotei archaeon | reverse complement strand
CTCTATCCTCATATATTAAGCCATAGAAAGAATAGTATACCTCTATTTTCACGTTTCGAACAAGATCTCCAACATATACTTCTTTGAAGACAGTTATACCTTTTTCATTAGTATAATTTTCATACACAAACTTACCAGAATAAGGACTAGATGTAATACGAACTAAGGCATGGGGAAGCGGTGCCCCATCTGATAGCTTTATAATGACTACTATGTTAGCTTTAAAACTGTGAACTGGAATACTAGAGAGAATTATCAATATCATCAACATTATAGGTAAAAATATTCTCTTGTACATAATGGGTCTACTTTATATCTTTACTTGGCTCCTCACCTATATTCTAATTTGAAAAGATGTCTTAAATAATATATGTGGGCAAGTACCTCGTTCTTAGGTATTAGATATGCTTTCATCTATCCAATTAAGGTACTCTCTATAACCAGCTATAATAGGTATAGCTATTATCTCGGGTACTGTGTATGAATGGATTTCCTTAACGAGTTTGATAACTTCATTTAACTTCTCTATTCTAGATTTGATAATAAGTAGAGATTCACTAGATTTTTCTATTTTTCCCTTCCACCAATACATACTCTCTACCTCCTCAACTATATTTACACATGCCACTAGTTTTTCCTCAAGTAATTTATGTGCTATCTTCCTAGCCTCCTCGGTTGTAGATGTGGTTATTAATATAAGGATCCATCCCCCAAGTGCCTGTTCCATAATAAATCACCCCTGAGTATTCAGAATGGGGGCTAAATCATCCTCTTAGTCATCGGTAATACCATTCATCATCATTAAATCAATTATCTTTATCTCTGTAATTATTCTTTGTTCTTATCTTTCTTGGCCTGTCTAGCGTATGCTATGTATACATTAATTATCCGTATACTCTGAGATACTTCTTCTTTAAACCTGCATTCACTAGTGATTTTATCTCCATTTATTAGCTCTATTACTATTCTCTGGAAGTTTTTCTTATCACAATTCTCTATATCGGCTCTTGTAGCTAATCCATTCATTGCAAGAGATTCGAGGTAAGATAATTCACAGTTATCACGACATATAACATAATTAGAGACTAGTTCTTGTTCCAATATTTTCACCTAATACGCTTAACTATGACTCCCTCCTCTCTAGCTCTATTAAGTGCTTCTTCGCTTAATCTAGGACCCGATCCGTATAGTATTAAGACGGGTTTTAGGCTGTGTTGCTTACAGGTTTCTAAAACCCTATTTACTACTTCAACGCCATATTCGCGTTTTTCGTGTAATACCTTAATACCGTATCTCTCTCCCATTTTCGTATTCCTTATAGCGATAATATCTATATCATTAATATTGGGTTTTACCCTAACATTGAAACCAGCTGCCACATATCTTGTAGCTACTTTGTTTACAACACCGCCCTTTTCCAGGAGTCTATTAACGATAAACCTTTCTCTCGCAGTAACCATGGCTACGTCACCGTGAAGTCCTATACTATTTATCGTACTCTGATATGATGTAGTCCCCGCCTTTTTAATGTATCTACTGAGAATAAGTTTTTGAAACACGTGGGTGCATGGATATGGTAAGCAGTGTATTTGGAGGTAAAAACGAGACCATAGGAGAGAAACTCAGATCGCTATTCAGGAGCGATAATGAACCTATTGATAAAAAAGCTATAATGGCACACTACAGGATCAAAACAGCTATTGGTAGAATCAGTAGCTATCTAGATAAACTTGAGCAGAGAGATCGGGAGCTATTCCAAGTTATCGTAGAATCCTTAGTAAAGAAGGATGAAAGAAGGGCAAAAATGTACGCTAAAGAAGTATCGGAGATCAGGAAGGTTGCTAGACAGCTAATAACAGCCAAGTACGCGCTCGAACAAGTTGCTCTCAAGCTAGAGACTTTCCTAATATTTGGAGGTGCTATGAAAGAACTCGTACCAGTTATTGGCGTCATGAAAGAAGCCACTACACTGCTCAGATCAGTTGCTCCTGACGTATGGATCGACCTACAATACGCTCTACGCGAGTTAGAGGCTGCTATGAGTGCGGGTATCGCGGAGATTGGTTATGAGGTAGACGTAGGTCTTGATAGTGAAGCTAGAAGAATACTTGAAGAGGCCAGAATAGCTGCTGAGCAGAGTATCAAGGAGAAGTATGCAGAGCTACCGCGTGCTATAGCGACCGAGGAAGAAGTTAAGAGCGAGGAGTCCGTGTGAATCCTTAGCTATAGCTCTTAAAACACTCGTTTTTTAATCTCAATATCTAATACTCTCACCTAGTCTAGCTTCGGCAATTGGTACTATATATCTCTCGAATACATTACCGACTTCTCTTAGTATGTATCTAAGCTCGGCACTCTTACTTCGATATTCTTCAGGATTATCAATAGCTAATTCTACTTTGAAGTTATATATTGCTGCTTCAAACCTGTTTGGTTTAAATATAGCTTTCAAATACCTAGTTTTAACAACAATGCTATCGCTATTCTTCACATAGGATAATACTATATGTAATGGCCTGTTTCTAACGATTACTAATCTATCGGGGTAAATTACCGTGTAAAAATAGGAACCATGAGCTACTACACTATTACCGCCTAGATTTTCAGGTACTTTATTAGCAATAACCTCGAAGAGCTTAGCTATATACCTGTATAGGTCTCTTAAACGATTAGCAAGTGATACTACTTCTACTCTAAGCTCACTGCTTTTTTCCAAAATACTCCATTCTATGCGATCAACGGCTCTATGTGCAATACCAATAGCTTCTAGTAGTAACTCACGCGAGCTCATAGCTTTATCACCACTACTGCTAATCATTGACTAACTAGTCCCAAAGCTTATAAATTTCATCTACAACATCCTTATCCACTACTTCTACTACCTGTCCTCCATGTGTAATAACGATCCTACCGCTCACGCCTTCGCGTAGTTGTCCTACAACCGCATAGTAATATCCCTTTTCATCTAGTATCTTCGTAGCATCTCTTATTTTATGTTCTGGTATAGATGCTATCAATGAACCGCTACTCAATAGTTTTAAAGGATTAATATCCATAGCGCGTGCCACTTCTTCAACAATAGGGTCTAACTTGATCTTGTCTAGCTCTAATAATGCTTCACAATTACAAGCCAATGCTATCTCACGCAGACCTTGTATTAATCCTCCCTCTGTCGGGTCATGCATTGAATTTACATAATCTTTCAAAACTAGTGCTTTTTCAACAACACTTATTTCGTTCAAGAACTTCTTAGCTTCATCAATGACATCTTTACTAATACCTTTTTCTAGTAGTTTCTCCTCGAAATCCCATGCAATTACTCCTACTCCCTCACCACCTACTCTACCAACTACTACTAGGTAATCACCGGGCTTAGCGTCTCTAGTTAAAATAACTCTGCCTTGTGTATAGCCTATAGCAGTAGTTACCAATATAGGGCGTGGAATACCCGGTGTTATCTCTGTGTGTCCACCGATAGATACGGCGTCAAGTTCTCGTAGAGCTATGCCGATATCTCTGAATATGGTCTCGATATCATTTTCTTCGTAGTTATCGGGTATCAGTACCGTTGTCGTGAACCACTTTGGTTTTGCTCCTCTAACAGCTATATCGTTTGCAGCTATATGTATGGAGAGCCAGCCGATTCTACGCGAAGCTGCTGTTATGGGATCTGTGTGAACTACTAAAAAACCATCTCTGAGCCTAATAATAGCGGCATCCTCGCCTACGCCTGGGCCCATGATAACGTCTATATCACTCGTAGGAACTAGTTGTAGGAGTCTTAGAAGCGTATTCCAGGGTAGTTTTCCTGTTTTTCTCTTCCTCATAGTCTATACCTCCCGTTTCTCATACACTCGATACATATAAATTCGGTCAAAGATACTTGTATAAGGCAGTCTTCACACCCAATTCTACCACATATTTTACAATAACCTATGGACAGGTGCTTACCACATATTTGACATAAACTATTGTTACATATGCTACAAATACCCTTATCTTTTTCGTAATCGTCTTCACAGACGTAGCGACCACATAGTTTACACTGGTATTTTGCGGGTTTTAGCTCACAAATGCTGCACAGCAATATTATCGACTCTCTAAATAGTGTATTTCACGGTGTTGTATAAATGCTGTTCAGGATTAAAGTTGTTAAGTGTTTGGACATAGTAGTTGAAGGTAATGATCTGGGCAGTATTGTTAGAGAATATAGAGAATTAATAGGAATGTGTAATGAAAGTTCGCAAATATATGTACATGTACTTGAGAGAAAGGATAACGAGCTAGTTGATAAGGGTCTGATGTATAGGGGGAACGTTAGGGAGGCTCTACGTGGTAGTATTTAGATATGTGTTCAGTCATTATCTTCTCTATATAGTCTCTATCAGCAATGTTCTCTTCTACAATTTTCTCGATAAACCTGGCTATATCCCACGGATAAGCAGAAACACCCGGTCTCTTGGGATCGTCGATAAAATCGGACTCCACTAATAGATAAGTCCTCTTCTCTGGTAGTGCCTTTTTGAAATCTCTTAACTTAGTAGGAATTGTGTGCCAGTAGCCTAGTCTTTCACTCCAGTAACCGGTATCGTAATTTACGTGATGGAATAGGATCAAGTTGGTGGGTATGCTTAATAATTTGGTAAATTTATCAATGCTAGTAACTGTTATTATACCTCCCTGTTCAAGATGTAGGTGAACCGGTAATCCGTGGTCTTTTGCTCTCTCCAATGCTTTAATCATAATAACTTCTGATAAAACTATTCGATCGGGGGATGTGCTATAGTGTTGTCTGCCAACTTCTCCTATTCCATCGATAACCCCCTTCTCAGCGTACTCAATTATTAGATCTAATACTCTTTCTGCAAGAACAAGTATTTTTTCCGGAGAAAGTCCTCTACGAAGATACTCATCTACTTCGGCTGGATGAAAACCCGTGAAAAGTTTAGTTTTTAATCCTTCCTCAATAATAGCTTTTTTCTCATTATACATTAATTCTATGGTTCTAACATAGCTTTCTATCGTAGGCTCGGTAAAACCATAGTGATAGGGTGGTAGCGATACTAGTGCTATGAACCATCCACCAACGGATTTGAACTTTCGAGCTATTTTCCTAGCACCTAGTCCCTTAGTGGGGTTCGAATGACAGTGGGCATCGGCATAAATCAACTTCTATACAACCTTCTCGAATCGTCAGTTGTTCGGGAGGACTCTATCACCCCGTATAGGTCAAAGAGTAGGGGCTTCATCACTTAAACTATTGATATCATATGGTTTTATCACTAGTTTATATTATTTTCTCGTCGTGCTATGGTATATAAGCTAACCTTACTAAGAGACTTAATTTGGGGTATACGCTATTGAGTAAAAGGACTAGACGCATAGTTATCGAACTCGACGAAGATACTTATAATGAATTAGTTAGAAGAGCCGAAGAGGAGGGTTTTTCAATCATTGCAGACTACGTTATAGCTATTATAAAGAGGAGCTTAGCAGGCCCTACTTCTATAAATATTGACGAAATACTTGGTAAGCTGAAACCCCGTATAACTAGGATTGTACAAGATGAGATCAACAAATACTACGAGATGCTTATGAGTATGAAGAAGCAGATCGGAGAGTTGGTGTCGCGTATTGATGCTCTCGAGCAGGTAATTGAGGAATTCAAGAAAAAGCTTGAGGAGAGAACAAGGATTAGCGAGTCCAGAAAAGCTCCTAGGAAAACAGGTATTGAGAGACTTCACGAGGAAAAAGTAGTATATGAGAGCATGTTACCTCCGCGTTTACCTCGTGATAGATTCTTCAATTATCTTAAGCGCGAGGGTGCTGTTATTATACATTTATCCCGGGAGAGAGTTGCTGTCGATCCTGATTATTGGAGAATATTTAGCAAGAAGCTATTCGAGGAAATTAGAACTAACGATGAAGAGGAGATCAGAAAGCAGCTCGATAATATAGGTTTCGAATTATTTAGGAGGTTGAGAGATGAGTCCGTAATCTACTACGATCCCAATAAGCGTCGATGGTTTTTAACTAGTAGAGATTATGTAGAAGACTAATGAATAAGTGTGTTGGTGTTAATAGTTGAATACTAGCGTGCTTGACCTAGTTAGCATAGATGCTAAGACTAAAGCAATACTGCTTGGTAGAAACATAGCTATAGACGGGTTCGCTCCACGCCCAATAAGGGTTATTACACATATTCATGCAGATCACATTCTGGGGTTACGCGAGAGTATTCTTAACTCCAAATACATAGTAGCTACGCCTATAACGCATGATTTACTAGAGGTACTCAATAAAATACCAAACGGCTTACTTGGACTGTATAGGAGAAAAGCTGTTCGATTAAACTATGGACAGAGGTATAAACACGATACTGAGGAGTTAACTTTACTAAAATCTACGCATATTATTGGGTCTGCACAGGTACTCGTCGAATCTAATGGATATAGGCTAGGCTATACTGGTGATTTTAAACTTAGTAAAGAAACTGTTATTATGAAAGATCTTGACGTATTAGTTATCGAAGCTACTTATGGTCACCCGGAAATTAGACGCGTGTTTAAAAATGATATTGAAGATCTGGTGATCGATATCGTTGTAGAAGGGCTTAAACGATATGGTAGGGTAGTAATATATGGTTATTACGGAAAACTTCAGGAAATAATGTTAATTTTAAGGAAGAGGGGCATTAGTGAACCCTTTATTATGAATGAACGTATATATGCTGTAACACGCGTTGCTGAGAAATATGGGTGGAAGATAGGTAATTATTACAAGCGCGGAGCTGGAAATGCTTGCGGGACTACTGAGAAGTATTGTATATTCTTTGAACATATGAGTAAAGCGAAGTACAGAAGGTTGAATGGAACAGTATTGAATATAGTCTTAACCGGTCACGAATATAACGAGCCTGTTAGAAAAGTAGATGAATATACATGGGTTGTTTCATTCAGTGATCATGCTGATTTCGATGAACTAGTAGAATATGTTGAGAAGTCACAGCCTAAACTCGTTGTTATTGATGGTTCTCGTGAAGGCTATCCACATACTTTTGCCAAAGAGCTTAAAAAACGTGGTTGGAACGCGGTAGTATTACCTCGTAAACAATAGGTAGGAGTAGAGACTTGAAACACGAAAATATAAGAGTTGTCGTTAAACACAATAGCCTAAATACTATTGTTCTCGGTTATGGTGGTTCCCTATATGTTGCCTTAGAAATCGCAAGTAGTCTAAATAGAGCAGGGTTTAGCACATGCATAAAAACACATTTACCAAGGGGGATAGCTTACAATATTTTGAGTAATGCTATCGAATACTATGGTTTGAAAAAAGATGAGTTAAAGAACGTTGAGATAGAGTGTAAAGACGAGGATGACGCAATATTATTCAACGCACTAGGCGACGCTCTGTCCGGCAAATCCCACATAGCTTATTTCCACTATCCCGTATTTAGTAATCCGCGCACATATTATCCATTAATTCCCTCCTTCTACGAGCCATTTACGCGACAATATATGTGGTTAAATAGGATGTTTAAAAACGTGTTATTAAGAGATCTCCGAATAGCACTATTTAATTCATCGTTTACCTATAAGTACTTGAAGAAATACTTGAAAGGTGTAATTAAAGCTATCGTATATCCACCGGCTAATCTAATACAGTTCTATAAAATGGAACCATTATCATTTGATGAGCGCGAACCAATAATATTAACAGTCTCTAGGATCACATACGAGAAAAACCCATTCAACGTAATACTATTAGCGTGGATTTTAGAAAAACTCGGTTTACGTGATTGGCGTGTAGTATGGGCTGGTAGTTATGGTAAATTCTCTCGCAGAATTATTAGTGAAGTTTATACGGCAGCATCAAAACTAGGCCTAGATCCTTATATTGAGTTCCTAGTTAATATTCCGAGAAGCGAGTTGGTAGAACTGTATAGAAGAGCGTATCTATATGTCCACTTTACAGAGTACGAACACTTCGGAATATCCATAATAGAAGCACTCGCAGCAGGAACCCCCGTTGTTATTCCACGTAGCAGTGGTTTCTGGCGAGACTTCGGAAACATCGTGAGTCCCGCTGCTCTTCCCTTTAGCGACGTCACAGAGCTATATAGGATGGTCAAGAAATTAATCGAGAAACCCAGAATATGGATTCACGCTAGCACTCTAGGCAGGAGTATTGCGTGGTACTTTAGTAGATACAGATTTCACAGAGAAATAACTAAATACTTCCTAATACTACTTAAATTACTCGGGATGAAGAAAAACCGTGGAACCGAATAGGGATCGGTGTGGATGGAAGAGCCGAGACGACCGTTTTTATATACATAATCTGTATGAGCTAGCGTGAAAGCCTAACGTGGAAAAACAATTATTTTGTGTGCTTATATCTCTCGATAGTCTCTCTTATTCTCTTAAGTGCTTCTTCTCTATTTTTCCAACCGATGACCTTAACCCATTTACCTTTTTCAAGCTCTTTGTAGTGCTCGAAGAAATGAGCTATTCTGTCTCTTATATTCTCGGGGAGATCGTCTATATCTTTGATATTATCAAATCGGGGATCGATGTCACTAACTGGTACTGCGATAATTTTAGCATCTCTTCCTTTCTCGTCCTCGGTTTCCAGTACACCTATAGGTCTTACTCTTATTATTGAACCTGGTAATATAGGTTCGTACCCAAGAACTAGTACGTCAACAGGATCTCCGTCTTCCTCGAGTGTTCCCGGTACAAAGCCATAGTTAAACGGGTAATACATTGCTGTAAATAGTATTCTATCTACTATGAGGACCCCCTTCTCTTTATCTAACTCATATTTTACATTACCACCCATGGGTATTTCTATAACGACATTAACTTCTTCTGGAGCTTTTTCTCCGGGACCAATACGATCATAGATATTGTAACTCACTCTAATCACCTCGTTGTAGCTACATCAATTAGAGTCTTATTATAATAGATGTAGGTATTTCTTCACGATATATAACTGTGATCTTAGTTTCTATATCTAGATCTATAAATGGTTCTAGTGACTTCCTAATAGTTTGCAGAGCTTGTAGGTGTTTGTTAATTCTATCAATAACTTCTTCTAATAGTTTTGACTCTTGTTCTGCGTCAGGATTTATAAATAGCTTTACTTCTTTAAGGTCGACGATTTTACTACGCGTGGATTCTTCTCCACTACCTAGCTTTTTCAGCAATTCTTTTATCTTTTTCTCGCGTTCAGCACGTGCACGAGCATCTTCGAGTCTTCGTAGAAAATCGGCTAGTTGTTGTTTTAGCGCATTAATCGATTCATCGATGGACTTTACAAGTTCTGAGAACGATGAATACTCTCTGACCACGCTTGACAACAATATCACCTCGCTACATTAATGTAGGTGTTACCTTGGAGAAATAAATATTTATTTTCTTTATTTTCGTAGAACCTGGTTTAAGAGCTTTGGTATGTCACTTGGCTTATCAGCTACTGGTATACCGGCTTCTTCGAGCGCTCTTCTCTTAGAGGAGTAATCACCCATACCCATAGATATAATTGCTCCAGCATGGCCCATTCTCTTACCGGGTGGTGCTGTTTTACCAGCTATATACGCTACAACGGGTTTTTTCTCGCTAAGTTTTGCATAGTAATTAGCGAATCTTTCCTCAGCATCACCACCAATCTCGCCGATAACGACAATAGCATTAGTACTCGGGTCTTTCATGAATAGTTCATATGCTTCTATGAAATTAAGCCCTGTAATAGGGTCTCCACCCAATCCTATAACGGTTGATACTCCATATCCTTGTTTATCCATTTCACGCGCTATCTCGTATGTTAGTGTTCCGCTACGAGATACGAGACCGATGCCTCCCTCTCTAAATACATGTGCAGGCATTATGCCTAGCTTAGTTTCGCCAACAGCCATTATACCTGGAGTATTAGGGCCTATTATATATGATCCTATCAGCTTAGCGTATTTAACGAACTTGAGTTCTTCATGGACTGGTATACCCTCTGTAATGACTACAACAACACGTATACCATTATCTAAGGCCTCGTAAACAGCTTCGGGCGCAAACCTAGCTGGTACAAATACTATGCTTGCATCAATTCTACCCTGTTCACTAATAGCTTCGAATACGCTATCATATACTGGTACTCCGTGAACACTAGAACCGCCCTTACCAGGTGTTACCCCAGCCACTATTTTAGTACCATATTCTAGCATTAGCTTCGTGTGAAAACTGCCTTCTCTACCAGTAATACCCTGTACAAGAACACGTGTATTTTTATCAACTAATACGCCCATTAAGCTACCCCCCAGATTTTTCAACGACTTCTCTAACGGCTTCATCCAATTCACTATAGACTCTAAATCCTTTTTCACCTAGAATTCTTCTCCCCTCTTCCTCATTAGTGCCAAGCATCCGAATAATAATTGGTTTCTTGATACCGGTTTCACTAATGGCTTCTAAAATACCATATGCTACTTCATCGCATCTTGTAATACCACCGAATATATTTATAAATAATACTTTAACACGGGGATGCTGAAGTAATAGCTTAACAGCTTCCTTAACTCTATCCTTAGATGCACCACCACCAATATCCAGGAAATTAGCTGGTTTACCACCATATAGTAGTAGTGTATCCATAGTTGCCATTGTAAGACCTGCGCCATTAGCGATAACGCCTATATCACCGTCTAGCTCTACATATGAGAAACCAAGCTCGCGAGCTTTCTTTTCATATTCACCCAATTCTCTTCCATACTTACCCATTAGATCGGGGTGTCTATAGATACTATTATCATCGATAGTGATCTTAGCATCTAATGCTACGAAGCCGCCGCCACACTTCCACGCTAATGGATTAAACTCGACGAGGTCAGCATCATAATCAAGCATAATACGGTACATGGCGTTCATAATAGAATTTAACTGGTTCCAATACTCTTTGGGTATATCTAAAAATTTACCAGCTATTCTTGAATAATAGTGTTTATAGCCTATTAAGGGATCCATATATATTTTGAGAAGCTTATCTGGATACTTTCTAACAAGTTCCTCGACTTCAACACCACCGAGCGGAGACACTAAATACACTAAGCTTCTATTAGACCTATCTATTGTTAGTGATAAGTATAGCTCTCTTTCAATACATATTTTCTCTTCGACAAGAAGAGTATTAACTTGTTCTCCTCGAATATTGCTACCAAGTAATTGTTTTGCTAATTCGTAAGCTTCGTCAGGGGTTTTAGCAAATTTAATTCCTCCCGCTAATCCTCTACGACCAACCAGTACTTGTGATTTAAGCACGACTTCCTTACCAAGGTTTTTAGCTATTTCACGTACTTCTTCAGGCGTAGACGCGATCCTGCCGTTGGGAACAGGTATGCCATATTTTTTCGCGAGATCCTTGGCTTCATACTCGAATAACTTCACGACAAACACACCATGTTTAAATAAAGTAGCGTAGATAGAATATATGCCTTCTCAAATCTACTTATTGGCTTCTAGTACTTCTGTTATTATATCAACAGCCTTTTCTTCTAATCTCTCCTCTTCTATTAACTGTACTGGAGCGTATCCGGGTTTATGTGTTCGGATATATTTTCTAGTAAGTATTATTCCCTTACGTGTGGGGTGTAAGAGTATTGATAAGTAAGCCCTTGTAATAGCAGCTAAAGCGGCTTCTTGCAATACTATTGCTTGATCATTAAATTTTATAAGTGCTCTAACATGGTAGTGATTACGTGGAATAGCCATAACTATCTCTTCAATATCTTCGTTTTTATAAACGCGGATCTTTATATCCATATGTATACACACCATAAGCACCGCTCTTATGGTATAGGAGCTATTGAATAACTATGACTTCATAGTCTAAATTCAATAACTCTCTCAGTATAAGTGCTTCACTACCATTAACTACAAAAATGTGGTCACATACCTTGCGCATATTCTCGAAAATGCCTTTAACAAGAGAGTTATAACTCGCTATAAATGGGGATTCTCCGAGTAAGATAAACTGATAGGATATTCGGTATTTTTCTATGATGTTTTTATACTTATCAATCCACTTATTTACTAATTCTTCATAATTACTTTTGAGCATATCCCAGTTTTCGCGTATGTACTGCCGTATTTTTTCCTCATCAACGCTAATGCCGGATAGTATTTCGTTAACAGTATCAAATAATT
>JBEVCI010000068.1:0-5652 GCA_040514375.1 Thermoprotei archaeon | reverse complement strand
GAGAGTCAAGTTTGTTAACGAGATTTGAATATTCATTGTAGTGTCTTTCTACTCCCTCATATTTCATTTTCTCTTCTAGTTCTTTAATCTTTGTATACACTTTTCTAAATTCGCTAATAGACAATGCGTATTTAGCTATAACTGCCGGATCCGTATCGATCCTACTTTTTAGCTTACTATAAACTAATAACGTTAAGAGAAAAGCGTATGACGTGTTATCAAGAATAATGTGTAGCTTACTAGTTGTTATACAACTATAGAGTTTAGTGATTAAAGCTGACAGCTCTACTTCTCGTTCTCTCTTCTTGTTCTCGATTTCCTGAATACGTGGTGCGATACATACTGTTTTATTTGATTCAATATTTGGTAAGTCTAATTCTTCCATGTGTGTTTTATCTTTCTCTCTAATAACGAGTAAGGGTAGGGAATCCCTACATTCAATAGAGTATTCATCGCCATACCTATACGTTGTGATAATTTCTAGTAGTTTGTTTATCTTCATTAACTAGTCCTCGAGGACCCAACTCTCTGGTTTTCTAGTAATTTCTACAAAAGTATTATCTAGTTGTTTCTTGATAGCACCTCGGTTACATTCGATGATACTTGTTTTTGAAAGAGTCTTATACGCACCACCAGCTAAACCGTATTGAAGAGCTTTACCAGCATCATTATAATCGAGGAGAGCGGCATTGAAGAACGCATCAAATGCGTCACCCGCTCCAGTAGCATTTATGGGTTTTCCAATAGGCTTTGATACGCCATAGTAGTACTTATTGCCGTGTTCCAATACAAATGCTCCTGCAGAACCCTTTTTAATAACAATGTAATCAATATTATATTTCAACAACTTCTCTAGATTACCGCCAGTTAACGTTTTTGCCTCTACTCTGTTAAGAAACACTATATTAATAATATTTAGCAGGTGCAGTACTTCATCTTTATCCATTGTCGCATAAGCGCCTGGATCATAGCTTACGAGCACTCCCATTTTAATAGCTCTTTCAGCTATTTCACGGGCTAGCCTTGGCGGTATACTGGCAATATGTACAATGTTAGCTTCACTAAGTAGTTCTCTGGGTACATCATTGGGAGACAGTAACTCGTTTAATCCCCTATATTTAAACATTATCTTCTCGCCCTTACTAGTAACTACTACAAATACTAGCCCCGGTATTCCCTCTACTCTCTTAATGTAGTCAACTATAACACCTCTCCTACGGAGTTCCTCGATAATATCGTCTACGAGAGGGCTCGTTGAAGTACTTGCTACTAGTGCTGATCTGTGTCCGTAACAAGCTGTTGCTACAGCGTAATTAGATGCTGATCCACCAGGAGAGAAAATTGCTTCACCAGCTATAACGGCTTCGTCTAAATCAGGAATCTTATCTACAAAAAAGGTTATATCTATATTAAGGTTGCCAACACATATATGTAAGGGCTTATCCTTCAATTCCTTTACCTTTTAATGTATTCTTTAAACCACTCGTAGATAATACTTGGTGTAATGACTTTCTTATTTTCTTCACGCTTCTTTTCATCCCAGATACTCAGTATTTTTACAGCCTCATTAGCTACGCGTATAGCATCATCAACACCAGCATCTACTATGAATTCCTCTGTCTCTCTATTAGCTATAGCAGCACATACTGCTCCTGCTCTCAACCCATATATCTCGGCCAATGTAAATATGGTAGCGGCTTCCATCTCGAAGTTAAGTACATTCACGCTTTTAAGAAACTCTATTAATCCACGCTGGAAAGGTGGTAGATAGCCCTTATAACCAGGTCTTTCTTGTCCAACATAGAAGCTATCACTACTAGCTGTTAATCCTACATGATAATTAACACCGAATTCTTCAGCAGCGGCTATTAGAGCTAGTACTACATCTATTGATGCTACAGCAGGGTATTCCGGGATCACGTAGTGTTTACTCGTTCCTTCTAACCTGACAGCGCCTGTTGATATTACTAGATCACCTACTCGAATATCTCTTCTAAGCGCTCCGGTAGTACCGACTCTAATAAACGTATCGCTCCCTACGCGTGCTAATTCCTCGATAGCTATGGCTGTCGATGGAGCACCTATACCTGTACTAGTAGCTGATATGAAAACTCCCTTATAGTATCCACTATAGGTCGTATACTCGCGGTGTTCGGCCACTTTCCATGCCTTGTCCCAGTACTTTGCTATTCTTTCTACACGCTTCGGATCACCGGGTAACAACACATATCTGCTGACTTCTCCGGGTTTAACCCATATATGGTATTGCCTCCCCTCCTCACTTTCGGGTATACTAGCACTGCGTAGTTTTTCTCCACTCATTCCGAGTCACTCTCAGCTTAATTCAATGATTTCAACTGATAAATCACTAGTATTTAAAATTGCTACGGATGCTTTACCGGTTAAGTAGCCACATACTTCGCCTGGATTAAGAACAAGCTTATTATTAATACGCATAGCCTTAATTCTGTGTGTATGTCCGTAGAGAACAGCATCTATATCTTCCATTGATTTAGCTATAGCTATAGCTATGTCTTCGGTTAAATCAGCGCTTCCGTATCCGTGCATAATAAATAGTCTTCTACCATTAATGTTGACTATAGTAGGATCCGAATACAACGTCCACCCATTCTCGCTAAATCTCTTAGATAGAGTGTTTATATCGCCATCGTTATTTCCGCGTACTGCTACTAATTTGAAGTCTTTGCGAATCGCTTTCTCCCACATAAAGCGTGGCATAAAAGGTGATATTATATCGCCTAAGTGAATAACGGTATCTATTCCTCTATCCAGTAATATGTTTAGAGCCTTAATAGCGCGTTCTATGTGATCATGCGTATCACTCATAATACCAACTAACACTCAGTCGCACCGGATATATTGCTGTTTTGTAGTTTATTCTACTTTGATCTTGAATCCAGCTTCTTTCTTTCCGGTTTTCTTAAGCTTAACCTCTAACACGCCGTTCTTATAGCTTGCCTTAGCTGATCCGGGATCTACTTCTGCCGGTAGCTCTACTTCTTTATAGTATTTTCTATTGCTATTACTAGCACGAATTATTAGTTTACGCCTGTCCTCTGTAACTTCTAGGTTAATTTTATCCTTTTCTACACCAGGTATTTCAGCGACTACGGTGATTTCGTCATCACTCTCGAATACATCAACAAGCGGCTCCCTCTCCTCACTTATGATTGGTCTACCACGCGTTCTCCTAACATTACCAAATTCTTCAACTACAGGTTTACCGTCCGGTCCTATTGTGATTCTAAATCCATAAACATATGGTCCTATTATTCTTCTGCTGCCTTTTTCCTCGAAAGGTCTCTCTTCAAACGCTCTCTCGAATTCTCTCATAATCCTATACATCTCGTCCTCTAAGTCTCTTATCAGTTCATCAAATATATCGAAGAAGCTTCTTCTTCTACGACGCCACCACTCACTCATATATACCACCACAGAATCATCTAACAAGAAAATATTGATATTCGGGGGTTTAACACTGTTGTGGTTTCGCTAAAGAGGATTAGGCTCTGGTAGCTCGCTAAGTTGTTCTAAGACGTATTTCCTAATGCTATGAATATCCGGCAATTCTCTAACGATCTCGCCGTTTTCGATATACTTAACTAGTAAGGGTTTATAATCTGGTCCTGGGGGATTACCATCTTCTAATAGATCTATATAGTCATTTAGTCCTGGTCTCTTCCTGTATAGTTGCTTAGCGCCGGGTAGTTTACCACGTTTAGATATTGGTTTCCATCGATCATTCTCGTATACCTCTACTATATCAGCGCTGATATCTACGCTTGGGGGAAACGCGATCGATGTTCCCACACCAAATGCGTCAACAATATCTCTTAGTTCAACTACTTCTTTTTCCCCTACACCACCGCTCACAACGATCTTAATATTCTTGTAACCGTGTATGTTAAGAGTCCACCTAACCTCTTCAACTATTTTTCTCATGTTGCCCCTTCTACTACTGGGAGTATCGAGTCTCACACCGTAGATCTTTCCATTAAATGCTTGTGCAGCCATTAAAGCCTCTATTCTCTCATCATAGAATGTATCGACAAGCATAATTCGTGGTACATCGGGTTCTACAACTTCATCAAAAGCTTTCCACGCTTTAACCTGATCACCAAATACAATTACCAGCGCATGTGGCATTGTACCCGTGGGTCTAAGGCCTAGATACTTCTCACTAGCAACACCGGATACGGCGTCGACACCGCCTATGAAAGCGGCTCGATCAGCCATGGGAGCTATCGCTGGGTGGAGAGCTCTTAATCCAAAGAATAGTACTATTTTATCTCTAGCTAACTTCTTGATCCTAGCAGCTTTGGTTGCTATGCTTGTATAGTGTCTAATTATACCTAAAATGGGTGTTTCGTATACAGCGAAATCATCGTAATAACCCTCAATTATCATTAGTGGTTCGTTTGCCTTAAACAGTGTTCCTTCGGGAAGACTATATAATGTTACAGGTTTTCCCTCTAAGAGTTTAACGACTTCTTCCAGTCCTGCGAACACTGCCCATTCATAACCGCGTGGCAAGCTTGAGGCATGGAATTCCATCCTGACTTTTTTCCTAATACCTTTAGTACGCAAGATCTTGACTGTTCTAACGAAATAAATATCAGTTACTAAACCGTTTACAATGTCATCTTCACTAGCAATATAGAATCTCTTAGGCAATACTAGTCACCCCTCACCTATAACAACAACGTAGATACTACGTTTCGAACGTGGACCATCCATTTCTAATAGAAATATGTTTTGCCAAACACCTCTTACAAGGCGACCATTAACTACTGGGAATACTCTCTCTGCGCCAAACAGGGCTGATCCTATGTGTGCATGTGCGTTATCATCAATGATATTGTGTCTCCACTTACTACTACCTGGTTCGGTGAATTCCTTTACTTTCTCTATGATGTCCTCCATAAGACCGGATTCGTGTTCATTAGCAATTATAGCTGCTGTAGCGTGGGGCGCGAATACTAGTGCTATTCCGCTCTTAACACCACTAGATTCCACTATTTCTTCTACTTTGCTTGTTAGATCTATTAGCTGAAACCTCTTTTGAGTTGATACTGTTATTTCCCTAACATATACTTTCAAGACAGAATCACCAATTACTCTCTATTAAACCAATGGATAATATTGTTTAAATTCTCAGCGGTAGGAACTATTCTGGGGAAGAGATCCGGATTAGTCGATTCTATAGCCTTTTAGGCTTCTTAATTTATCTAAAAATCCGGGATTTGTTAATTCTATTGCGAGGTCGCTATTCTCGTCGCCAGTAATACCATCATATACGAGTACTTTCTCTCTAATAACTTCACCCCTATGCTCTTTAATGAGAGCAACAAATACTGGATAATATAATATTGTTCTATCCCTGAGCTTAGTACCCGTACTCGCTATGATCTCCTCTAACTTTATATATGGAATTTTGCTAGTTATTACTAGTGTTTTATCACTATTAAATGGTAGAGTATCCATTGCAGCTAATTTATGTTTCTTCGCTATATCTTCGAAATTAGTTATGAGTTTGGGATCTATGCCTTTATACTCAACTAGATCTCCGTAAATATCTATGAGATTATGCATAGAAAGTTCTATTAAGAGAGATTTTAAAGTATGTAATTC
>JBEVCI010000067.1:0-17920 GCA_040514375.1 Thermoprotei archaeon | reverse complement strand
GCATTATCATCTAAGCCAGAGACACTCAAAGTTGCAAGAAAACTTGTATCGTATGACCATTATCTGAGAAAAGTTAAAATAAAGAAAATAACTTATCATTACGCGAATGACTATACTGTTATATATGCTATTAAGTCTATGTGCGAGTTCTATAAGCTTATCGAAGAAAATAAGATTTCAATACTATCTCCTTACCTATTTAATAAGGGGCGGAGAGAATACATTGTTATAGGATCAAGTAAAGCAGTAGCAAATTACTTAGCAGACTTAAGGAATTACTATGGAGAAGATAATGTTACATGGCAGGCTCTCGCTCTAGAGGATCTAGTTAAAGAACTGGTAAAAACCTCTATTCTAAACCTGATCGAGGAAAAGCTAACATCTTCGGAAAAGAGAACTCTATTAATAGCATATAAGTATGGATATTTTGACTATCCGAAAAACGCTAAACAGGAAGATTTAGGCTCAGTTCTTAACCTATCTAAGGTAACTATAAGCATACACATACGAAAAGCTTTGAAGAAAATAATGAATCAGATTATAGGGATTTTTGAAGAATCATAGCCTTCTTCAACGGAATAGGCTAGGACAGCTTTATTTACTGCGTTACAGAAACTATGGCATTACTCATGTAGTTATAAGTTTTGCTGTCTTCTTGATTAATTTGCTTAGCAGAGTAGTGATTTCTGAACATTTCATTCGCTATATACTCTTTAATAATCTTTATACCAAGTAATTTAACGCGATCAACATCGGATAACTCGTTTTTAGATAGTATCTCGGCTTCCTCAAGTAGTACTTCCTCGAGAGTACTCACATATTTTTTGTCGAGGAATTCGATGATTTCTAGAAAGCGTGTATAAACTCTAGCTACCTTATCTTCTCTATCAGTAATCACACGTGTACAACTCGTATCCAATACTTATGCACCTAAGAAATAATGGTTACTATTACGTTTTAAACAAGCTATTAATATATTATTGTAGTAACACTAGAGGATAGGTAAACTATTAGAAGGGGATATATGCTATTGATACAATGTATAGTCCTATACTGAGTATTAAGCTAGTTATCCACATAGCTGGCTTCCACGAAATAATCTTGCTTCCATCAAGTGGTGGCACGGGTAATAAGTTGAAGAATGCTAACCATGCATTTATACGAGCACTAACCGAGAAGAACAATAATAGGAATAACATTACTGGAGCCACTATTCCCGCTTTGAGTATTAATAGTGCTGATACTAGCGAGATCGAAGCTACAACGATGTTTATTAATGGACCCACATAGCTTGTTAATCCCATTAGCCTCTTGAGATACAGTGGATCGTATCTGTGTGGAGATACTAGTGTAAAACCCGGCATTATTATCTTGAATGGTAACCAGGGAATAGCCGTTATTAGTGTTAGTACTAGGCCTATCGGGCTTAGTACGTATCTGCTATAAGAACCCATTACACGAGCGCACCACCTATGTGCTAGTTCGTGTGGTATAACAGCTAGTGTCACAGCTGCTGTAACGATTACGTATTCTAGTATATTACCGCCTAGTAGCGCTTCGAGTCCAAACACGAGACTTAAAACAATAACTGTTACAACTAGTGCTACCGGCTCGCTAAGATCTACTATTGAGCCCATCAATGTATTCACCCTTTGCCGGGCATAGCTGGGATATTACTGAGCTATCTATATAATTTGTTAAGCTATGAGTTTTAAAAGGGTGCTATACTACGATGATAGGGGATAAGCGGTGTTTAATGATAGCGCGTTTCCAGCCACTACACTATGGACACTTGAACGCTATTAAGTTTTGCAATGAAAAGTGCCCCGAGGTAATTATTGTTGTTGGTATGGCTAGTCAAAGCCACACTCCAGAAAACCCCTTTACAGCTGGTGAACGCATATTAATGATAAGAGAAACTCTTAAATGGGCTAATCTACCGCTTGAGAAGTTTATAACAATTACTCTACCAACACTAGAGGTTAGCCGCGTTGCTGTACACTATGTTAAACTCTATAGCCCCCCATTCCGATACGTTGTTACGCTTAACCCGATTATACAGAGGATTTTTATTGAAGAGGGTTATAAAGTACTAGAACCACCACATCTCAATAGAGAGGATTACAGGGGGTCTACTATTAGGCGTTTAATAGCAGAGGGTAGGAGTGAATGGAAAAAACTAGTACCACCACCAGTTGCCGAGATCATAGAAGCTGTTGATGGAGTAAATAGGATTAAGATGCTGTATCGCGAAAAACTACCCGGTTATTATGCTACAGCTTAGTGGAGAGACCCACGTTGCATAGAGTTTTCAAATGTACACTATGCGGTGAGTGTTGTACTAAATCACCTATCTCGATACTACCGCATGAGGAAATAATACTTAGGTCTCTAGCCGAGAAGCTGGGTGTGGAATATCGCTCGAGTCATGGCTATAGAGTTTTTGATAGAATATCTCATGCGTACATAGCTTTAAGCTATGTAATGGAGCTAGTGAATGGCAGGTGTCCTTTCCTTAGAGAAGATCTGAAGTGTAGCATACACGATATCTATAAGCCGTTAATCTGTAGGAGTTTTCCATATGTTCCTAAACACGTAAAGTACAACATCGTATGGGACCTAAGGATCATATATGCTACTACAGAGTATGGTTTAAGTCTTGAGTGCCCCGTTATAAAACGCGATAAAGAGTATCTCGAAAACCTACTGCGTAGTAATAAGCTAGAACTATATATCAAGCAGGAGCTGGATAGTGCTAGGGAAATGGAGCGTATTAGAAGTTTATTCCTAACACTACTATCAGAGCTTTGGCGTAGAGGAGATGTAGAACTAACCGATGATCCGGGGGTTAAAGCGCCTGTTACAAACCTATATACTCTCTTGAGGAAATATTATCCGAGCTTACCATACATACTAGGTGTTAACAAGTTGTTAGAGAGTGTATAGTATGATCACTAGGAGTCTTCTATTAAAACTACTAGTACTTGATTACCTAAAGAGTGTTCACGAAGCAACTATTAGGGAAATTTCATGGAAAACTGGTGTTAGCGACGATGTCGTATCGAGTACTGTGTATGAGTTGACAGACAACTACTTGATGGATGTGAGTAGTACTAAGGTCTCATGGAGTGTTGTTGATAATCCCTCAACACTCCGTCCTTGGGGATGGAAAATAGAACACTTAGTACTACTTGGTTCTACAATGGATTATGCACGTGGTTGTGGTTTATGGACTATAGTCGTAGCAGAATACCAGTTCTATGGCCGTGGTAGACACGGTAAAGAATGGATCGGTCCACTTGGTGGTCTATGGGTTACACTTAGATTCCCAATGGAGTCTAGTAAAGCATCACTAGTACCAGTAGCAGCTCCACTAGTACTGATAGATACTCTTAAGCAGGTAGTCGATATTGATGCGGAGATTAAATGGCCTAACGACATAGTATTTGAAGATAAGAAGTTGGCTGGTATACTGGTTGAGGGAGAGACTTATCAAGATAGAATCGTTGTTAACGTTGGTATTGGATTAAACGTCAATAATAACCCACCACTACCAGGTACTACTAGTCTCAAGTATATACGTGGTCGCTTAACACCACGTAATACGATACTATCGCTTCTCATAGGTAGGTTTTCAAGAATAGATAAGTTGCTAGAGGATCCTGAGGAGCTATTTGATAGGTATATGGCTAAGCTCTCGACACTGGGTAAGAGAGTTAGAGCAGAAACTAGTAGCGGCATAGTTGAGGGGGTTGCTGTCGATGTTAATGAGTATGGATATTTAGAAGTGGAGACTAGTACTGGTAAAAAACTACTTGATCCAAACACTACTTATGAACTGAAACACCTAGACTAGCCGGCTACCCTAACTCCACGTACTAATATTGCTGGAGCGTAAATGTTTCCAACTTTCTTGACTTCTTTACTAACGAGTACTAAGGATTTACCGAGCCATTCATAGATATTGCCACCGATAACAACTCCCTTAACAGGCTTCTTTACCTCTCCATTCTCAACGTATAAACCGTGTGATACGGTTGCCTGCGTAGAGCCATTAACGGGGTTTGACATCCAATACCCAATCATGCCGTGAACTATTATTCCACGCTTAATCTCTCTAACCATGTCGTCAAAGCTTGCCAATATACCGCTGCACTCTAGCACCATATTAGTCGGAGCTGGTGTTGCTGGTGAACCAGCTGTTCTCCTAATACCGTTACCGGTAGAATCACGTCCTTCGCGGCGAGCTGTGTAGTAATTGTATAGATAGGTTTTAAGAATACCCTTCTCAACGAGGTTTTTCCTAGTAGTGGCAATACCCTCGTCGTCGAAGGGTCTGGTACCGAGTCCCCATGGAATAGCTGGATCATCTTTAATGCTTATGTTTTTGGATAGTATCTGTGACCCGATCTTGCCTGCGAGAGGGCTTCTCTTTTCCTGGACTTCAAGCGCTGAAAATGCTGGTGCTAATACCGTTGATATGAATAGTCCCGCCATGTAAGGATCTAGTAGTACCTCGTACTCTCCGCTTTCAACCGGTTTTGCGCCAACGAATTTAACCGAGTACTCGCCTCCTCTCCTAACTTCGCTAATTATCTCGTCTAGGTCTAGTCTACGATTACCAGACCATATCCAATAGCTTGACTCTTCACCAGCTTTCCTAGATTTTATCTCGAAGCTAATACTATTAATTGTATATTCGCCGTATTGTTCCTCACCATAGGAATTAGCTATAAATACTCCACCGATACCAGCACTATAGCCACCCTCACTAACTATAACTTCTTCAGCACCACCTTGTTTAGCTGCATCAATTGCTGTTTCTATAGCGTTTCTAGTAATATCTACTACTTCCTCGTGCGCGATCTCGGCGATCTTCTTATCGTAACCCGGTGCTTCAGGTCCTTTTCCATAATTTCTAGCAAATCCACTCCACTTCTCATCCTCGCGTGATGCTTTAATGATAGAGACTAGCATATCTACGAGCTTGTCTACATCTACATTGAGGTCTTCCGAGGAAATACTACCAGTTTTCTTACCAATAGCACCGAATACTCCATACTCTACTCTAAGAGCATCTGTTATAGACTTTACCCTACTGCGCGATACCTTAGTCTCGATCCCTCTACTCCATCTAGCATAGAACTCTAGTTCCTCGATACCCTTTTCCCTAGCTTTCCTAAAGATCTTCTCGAATAATTCGTGTAAAAGCTCTCTCACCTAGAACCACCTCCTATAGTTATCTCTCTAACACGAACATGTGGTCCACCATCACCAACTCTAACTCTCTGTCCATCTTTACCACAACCACCAAATACTGAGGTTCTAACAACTAAGTCTTTACCAACAGCATCAACGTTTTTCAGAGTCTCTAGTATATTACCGGATAGCATTACACCACGTACCAGTTCGGCTAGCTCGCCATTCCTAATCATATAGCTAGGTCCAGCAGTGAACGTGAATGTGCCCATGGAGGGATCTACTTGTCCACCCATAGCACCCTTACCACGTACGTAGACGCCCTCACGCGTATCTCTAATCATTTCCTCGGGATCCCAGTCACCGGGCTCCATATAGGTATTTGTTTGTCTAACTAGTATTATCTGGCCATAATCCATTACCCGAGCATTACCAGTTGGTTCACCACCGAGTCTACTAGCTGTTGCAAGGCTGTGGAGATAATTCTTTAGAATACCCTTTTCAACCGTTATCGTCTTAGTCTTTGGTGTACCCTCATCATCGTATGGTACATAGTATCCGCCTTCGATGCGTCCATTATCAACAACGGTTACTAGCTCGCTGGCTATTTTCTCTCCAATACGTCCCTCTAAAACACTACCACCAGCTTCGACAATATCGGCTTCAGTAGCATGACCAAATGCTTCGTGAAGCATTAAACCAACAATTTCGTTATCGAGAACAGCTGTATAACGACCTGGTTTTACAACTGGTGCTTTAGCAGCTTTAACAACTAGCTCGGCATTTTCTCTAGCGAATTTTATCCAATCAGTGTTTTTAATAAACTCCCAGCCGGCTACTCTTGATCTTGAATCCCATAGTCTCTCCATAACTCCTTCTACACTAGATACTAGGTATACACCTATACCGATAAGCCTTATAGTTGTCTCTACGTAGTCACCGTTGCTAGAAACGTATATTCTATGATCCCTCTCAAACCCATACCTAATAGTGCTACTGGCAATACCACTAACTTCTCTCGTAGTCTTGTACATATCCATTAAGAGTTCTACTTTCTCGCCGGGATCAACATCTAGAGCATCAGTGGCGTAGTGGCTTACAATCTTGTCTTTCACTGTTTTGCGCTGATAAATACTAGTTGGAGCTGCAGCTTTCTCCATCGATTTAGCAGCTCTTACAGCTCTCTCAACAGTCTCTTTAAGCGTTGACTCATCTAGCTTATTTGTTGAAGAATAACCCATAAACCCCTTAACGAGTACTCTAACACCAACTCCACGCTTGGTATCGATATTATATGCTCTCACAACACCATTATCTACTACGAGAGCCTCGTAGACGATATCTTGATACCGTATATCAACGAAATCAGCACCCAGCTCTTCGCCATACTTTATTAAACGATTATAGTCTATACTAGACAACTAGGGATTCACCCAATAGTTTCGTTAATACGGTTTACCTAAATAGCTTTATTTATAGGGGTGTATAGTTGGCTAGGAGAACTTGTAGTGTAGAAGGTTGTGATAAAGAGGGTTCTCACGAACTCAGCTATCTTGATGCTAAAGTACTGGAGGAAACGGGTATTAAGCTTGTAGTCTACCATGCTAGACCGCCGCGAAAACCGGGTATTGTATACTTGTGTGACGAGCACTATAAGTTGTGGAAGAAACTAACTAAGCACGAGAGGAAAACACGCGAACTAGCTCGTCGTGGTAGCTAGGTGTAGTAGCTCGATGAGCATTGTTAGAGACCCGGTGGTACTCGAAGTTAATAGTAGGCTTAGAGAGGTACTTCGTAGTAGGTATGCTGGTATAGTATATACGCATATAGAAGAGTACGGGGATCCTGAGCCTGGCCCGAGCATATACGATATTGGATTACCAGATCCTCTTGTAAAAGTACTTGAAAAGAATGGTATTAAGAGGCTCTACAAGTTTCAATGGGAAGCGTTTAAGAAAATACTGGATGGCCGTAATGTAGTTATTACAGCTGGTACTGGTACTGGTAAAACAGAGGCTTTTCTCCTACCAATACTTAAAAAGGTTTATGAAGAGAAAAGAGTTAATCCACGAGCAATACTGGTTTATCCGACAAAGGCTTTAGCCCGTGATCAGCTTAAGAGGATAGACACGTATATAGGGTATGGGTATTACTCGGCAGCAGTATATGATGGGGATACCCCGCGCAAAGTCCGCGAGAAAATAGCTTCTTCTCCACCAGATATTGTCATTACAAATCCCGATATGATACACTTAGGCTTAGTACTAAGCCCTGCTATACGCAGATTCATCGATAACGCCGAATACGTGGTTTTCGACGAGCTACACGTATACGAGGGGGTTCTCGGATCACATGTAAAGTATATTGTTGAGAGAATTAAGAGGTTCAAACGATGGAGTAAACCCGTATTCATAGGTTCGTCCGCAACAATAGGTAATCCAAAAGAATTCGCGGAGACACTATTCGGTGTTGAAGTAGATGTTGTCGAGGGGCCGCTCCGTAGAAGGGGTAGAGCAGTACACGCTATGGTTACGTGTGGAGGACTTAGTAGGTGGACAGTAACAGCAGCACTTGCAGCGGTTCTCGCTAAAATGGGTATGAAGTTCTTAGTATTCACGGATAGCCAGCAAATGGCTGAACTAGTTGCTAGAATCGCTAAGAAGAGCTATGGTGTCGAGGTACATGTTCATAGAGCTGGATTACCAGCAGAGATTAGGCGTAGTGTCGAGTCTAAGCTTAGAGAGGGTGTTATTGATGGTGTTGTAGCGACTCCCACGCTAGAACTCGGTATTGATATAGGGTATCTCGATGCAGTTGTAATGGCTTCTCCACCTCCAAGTTATGCTAAGTACCTCCAGAGAGCTGGTAGAGCTGGTAGGAGAGGACGTATAGGCTATGTATTCATGGTTTTATCTGATGACCCTATAGATGCTTATTACGAGAGAAACCCTAGTAGGTACTATAACCAAGAAATACCACCAACACATATAGAACCTCTTAACGAGGATGTGTTGAAGATACATCTCGTAGCACTACTATTGCAGGAGGGACGATTAAGACTAAACACTATACCGCGTGAGTGGAGACCAGTTCTGGAGAGTCTTGTTTACGAGAGATTAGCTGTTGTAACGGGTTACTATGCATACCCTAATACTAGGTATGCTCGCAGATTCTTCATGGAGTATAGCAGTATTCGCGGTAGTGGTCCACAAGTAACGATAATCGATAGGTCTACAAATAGTGTTATAGGATACCGTGAATTACCACAAGCACTCCTGGACCTACACCCAGAAGCGGTTTACTACTCGTTTGGTAAACCCTATGAGAGCCTAGGTATTGATCTCGAGAAGAGAACAGCTTATGTCAAACCCTTACCCGAGGATACACCCTACTATACACGCCCCTTATACAGCGTTGATCTAGTGGATTACCACGTACTAGCTACTCGCACTACTAATCGTGGAATACCACTAGTATATGCACATGTAAAGCTCAGCGTATCTGTTGAGGGTTATGTACTGAGGAATTACTGGGAAGACGAGAAACGCAGTATTAAACAGTGGTTTAGAGAACCCATTACATATGCTTACACGACTAAGGCTGTAATAGCTAAGTATCCACCACGTAGTGAGTGGGATTTAATGGATAATGCCGAGGCGTTCCACGCTATAGAGCATACACTAATATCAGCTGCTAGACCAGTATGTGGAGCATCTCTAGGAGATATGGGTGGTTTTAGTTATCCAAGCGGTGATATAGTGATATACGACGCAGCACCAGGCGGATCTGGTCTTGCTAGGCTCTTGTATGAGAGATTCGAGAAAGCAGAGGAAATAGCACTAGAGATCATGAGTAAGTGTGATTGTGAAGATGGTTGTCCACGCTGTATCTATAGCCCGTATTGTGGTAATAACAACCAGGTATTGTCTAGGAAAAAAGCGGTCTATGTATTAAGCGATATAATCAGATATGGTGCTCGTGTAGTGGAGAAACCTGTAGAGGATAGGTATGGTAAACCAATAGTATAAAGAGTTAAAACGCTATGTATAAGGAGTAATTTATAGGGGAGATGACCGAGGCCTCACCTAGACGAGTGGTGAAGTATTCACGGACCGGGGGATCCCCTCTCAGCTCTCCTTTTCAGTAAAAACACTATCACTAACAGTGTGATGGTAGCACCAATAACTATGTAAACTACGTATGTGGTCTCAGTAGTTACTACTGGTTCTATTGGTTCTATCTCCGGAGAACTCGTGGCTATTTCAGTTTGGGGCGTAGTTGTACTCCTAGCAGTGGTTATAGTTTCAATAGTTTCAGTAGTAGTTCTAGTCGTACTCGTAGCAATGCCTATGCTTAAGTTCTCTACACTAAGAGCAAGACTTCCCGGAAGATCCGTTAATGTCATATTGCGTACTTCCTGTTCTACTTCTTCGAGGGTTTTGTTACTAACAAATACGTGTATATAGCTAATGCGTACTACCGGATATTCGTGGGACCTACCAGTAATATTGAATACTGCTAGGTATAGAGATTTTAAGCTCGGTATCTCGGATAGCCTGTATTCTCTGCTAGTATAGTTATCCGGACTAGTTCTGTAGATTACTAGTGCGTACTTAGTGGTAGTATCTATTACTAGCCTAAACCTGATAGTACTATCATTTAGTAATCCAAGGCTATACCACTCGTTCTGAGTACCAAGCATTACATAGAGATGTGGTAAAGGCTCATCCGGGTCTTTTAATAATGTGAACCCGTATCCGTAAACACCCTCAGGTTTTAAATAAGCTGATATTACTCCATAGTCGCCGATATAGTTTATAGACATATACGCATCTAACACGTATAGCGTACCCTTCTCGTAAAACCTATACTCCTCCCTATAAGCTGTATAGCCCACTACGCCTGCTAGCACTATTGCTAAGAGGACAGCTAGTATAGTATAGGTATCTATACGCATAACTCAGCATCCATGAATATCTGGTATCTAGTTACTTAGTATGTATTTTTAACGTGATATATGGTAATTAAGAACCTGATATATGGTATCCGCATATTTTATCCGCGGAATTGGAGAACAATTATTTTTATTCGGGGTTTGCCTTCTAGTGCTCTTGCCCGCACTCTAATCGCTGTGTAATAGTCTTCGCCTATTAGTAAATCGTATTGATCAGAGCTATCACTATCTACTACATGGCTATAGACTCTATACCAGTGGCTTGGATAATCCCACGGATATAGTTGTGGTAGTCTTGTACCGTATATTTCCCATTCAGCACTACCACCTCCAAGATTTATTATCTCGAGTAATACGTAATCCCATTCACTAATCTCTATGGGTGGATCGAAATAGACCCATTTCTCTGACAATTCGTAGTCCCATGCTAGTAGCCACGTAAATACTGTTCTCGTAGGTATACCGAGTATTTCAACTACTTGTGACGAGTACTTACCCTTCCAATCAATAGCTCCGATACCACCACTTAGTAGTGGGAATACGTGAGTTGTTTCGAAGAAGCCATGTATAGTGGGTCTATAGAGTTCTCTATACTCTTCGCCGAGCATGTTTGTATGTGTTTTCATAAATCCCCATCTCGGCCTACACTCCCGATCAACAGCAATAATGCCCCCTCCTCCCTCTAAGCCTATAATTGTTACATTACCCTCTGCTTCCGCTAAGCCGTATCTAAAAGCACTGTGTGGGTGATATAGCCACGTAGCATTAATACATGGTGGTTTACACGGACAGCTCCATACTATCTCGCCATTGCTATCTCTTATTTCATAAACACCCTCTGGATTACTATTACTAACGACTAGGTAATCACCACCAAAACTCTCGATATGCGTAGTTGCAGTAGCATATACTGTTGAGATCTTAGATGCCTGCTTAACATTGAGGCTCCACAGTACTTTACCACTGAAATCTACTTTGCGGACCCATCCACCCGAGTAGTCATCAATAATTAGCCCGTCTCCCTTCTTTGAGGGAATTACATCGTGGAGCCAGGAAGTATCTGGTACACTTATTGTTTTCTTAACCACTTGCTTATCTCTATCAACAACGATTAATCTATTATTCATATCAGCACATACTATGTCTCCAGGCTCAGCACCTAGTTTATCAGCGACTCTGCTCCAATAGGGTCCCGTAATAGGATTATCATCTGTAACCATGTGTGCTATGTGGGGATTCGGTACACGTGAACCCGGTACTCGGTATTCCCACTCGATCTCTTTCTTAACCGGGTCATAGATGTACACGCTATGCCTTATATGTGGATCAGCTAGTACTAGTTTCTCCCGCTTATCAACAGGATCTACAACGTGTTCAGCATAATGGGGTGCATAACCCCATCTAGAGAATAAAACCCTGTATCTAAGTCCTAGAAAATCATATATATGCTCCTCCAATACAGTCTCCCATACTGAGTATCGTTACTAAAACATGTTATCACCGGGCTTATTTATAATTATTCTTGGAGAGTATATCGTGTCTGATTTAGTGATTATGTCTTTTAAACCAATATATGCACGTGAAGTATTAGACAGACTCAAGACTTGTGAGATAAGATACTGTGTTAGACCCTTTAGAGAAAACTCGCTAGTAATAGTATATGCTTCGTCTCCCATCAAAGCGGTTCTCGGGTATTTCAGAGCAGGCTATACAACATGTATAAAGTCGTTTAGAGAATTAGAAGAACTATGTAGAAGACTCGATTGTAAGATACCAAGAGATAACTGGGAATATGTGTCGGAGAGGTACAGATATTCGAGGAGGATACTTTTAACAGTTGTTAAAGACCCCGTTTACCTAGATAAAACCGTGAAACTATCCAGGATACGCTTACTAATACCCGGTTTTAACCCACCACAGAGCTATAAGATACTAAGACCCGATGATCCGATAGCAATTAAGCTGTTAGAACTCGTAGGTGTTTACCCATAGTTTTCCTCCCCCCTCCTATATAAGTATTTCACATACTCCATATAGTAGTAGTACATGGTAGTGGGTAGTAGTTTATGCAATTTAGTGGTAGAGCCATATTCTATGTCATAGCACTAACAGTATTCCTGGCGCTCTCACTAGTACTACCGCGTCTAATAACACCTAGGAGTACTACTCCATCACTAGTTATAGGATATCTCGATATAGAGTATTTCTGGGAAAACGAGACGCTTGTTGTGAATGTAACCAATAAGTATCCAGTAGATATATACCTTGTTAAACTAGAACTAGGCAATACTACTATTGAGCTGAACAATACAAAACTAGAGCCGGAGCAACACCGTGTTATCGAAATAAGAGAGTTTATCCCCACTAGTAGTGTTTATGGTAGAATATACTATAGAGTTAGGGATCGTGTCTTGAATAGGCTGGTGGTGGTTATTCCTCCCTAGTTATGCTTGTTTAAATCTCTCCTCGTAATCAACTCTACCGCGTGGGTGGTAACCAAGAGCTTCCCAATAACCATCTATATATTCTTTCCTAAACTCTATATGGTGTACCCACTTGATACTCTTCCACCCATAGAGCCCGGGTATTACTAGTCTTGCTGGATAACCGTGTTCTAGTGTTAATGGTTTGTCATTCATTTCGAGAGCAAGTATTCCCCCGTTATTCAGGGCTTCGCGATAGGGTATTATCGTGGAGTATCCATCAAGTGATTCAGCATAAATCCACTCTACATCGCTACGTGGCTTAACGAGTTCAGTGATCCTATTGAGCGGTACACCAGTGAACTTCATGTTTCTTACGCTCCAACCAGTTACACAGTGGAAATCAATAACTATTGTTTCTAGCTCCATGCTGTAGAGGTCTGCGAGTGTTAGTTTTACCGGTTTTTCAACAAGACCGTTTATCGTTAGAACCCATTTCTCGGGATTCACGCGGGGAATACCGAGTGAAGCATATACTACTGGGTAGTCTATGTAGTACTGACCCCTCGCATTGATAGGTGTTTTACCAGTTAAATCAGGAGATGGATCATACTTCTCGAACTCTATGTTCTCTAAGTACTTGTCATCAGGTATCGTGTAGAGTATTCTATAGACTCTACGATTACGCGTAACAACTCTTACCCCGATATAACCCCCTGGGATAGTTATGTGGAATCTATAGAGTATATGTGTAGTACCAATCGCTTCATTAGAATCAAACGCTATTTTATTAGTAAAGCCTAGTTTTTCACTATACTCACGTACTATATTGTATAGTTCCTCGAGATCACTGTAAGGCAGTTCTTCAACTGGACAATCAATAACTCCTACAACACCCTTCTTCCTCAACGCTTTATGACTAGTCAGATAACAATTCAATATATAAACACCACGACTAGTTACTCGAGTTAAGTATTTCTATGTATACACTATATAGAATTATCGATAGTTAATCCAGTATTTCTCGTGGTGAGTGTTCTCTTGAGTGCTAAACCCCTGAGTGGTATACGTGTTGTTGATCTGAGCCATACACTAGCAGGTCCCTTTGCTACTATGTTATTAGCAGATCTTGGTGCAGAGGTTATTAAAGTCGAGCCACCACACGGTGATGAAACACGTCAATGGGCTCCTCTCGTTCGTGGTATTAGTGCTTACTACCTATCGATCAATAGAGGTAAGAAGAGCGTTGTTGTTGATCTAACGCGGGATAAAGGACGTGAAATAGTGTATAAGCTCGTAGCTCGTAGCCATATAGTTATTGAAAACTATAGACCAGGTGTTCGTGAAAAACTAGGTGTAGACCCTGATACATTGTTCAAGTATAATGATAAGCTAGTCTACATTAGTATCAAGGGATTTAGGCCAGGGTCTGTCTACGAGAAGCTACCGGCTTATGATATCATAGTACAGGGTATGAGTGGTATAATGCTTTCAACGGGTTTCGAGAACGAACCACCGGTTAAGATTCCATTCGCATTATTCGATGTCTATACTGGTATGCTTGCAGCACTAAATGCTGTAGTTGGCATCTATAGTAGTGTGAAACCCTATTATGCAGAGGTGTATCTATACGATACAGCTGTTTTCTCTATGTGCTATATACCAATGATCTACCTCTTAACAGGGCGTAAACCAAAGCGTATGGGTCACGCACACCCCTCGATCGTGCCTTATCAAGCATTTAGAGGTAGTGATGGTAAGTGGTTTATAGTAGCAGCTGCTAATGATAGGTTTTTCACCAAGTTGTGTGAAGCCATTGGTAAACCGGAACTAAGTAGTGATCCGAGGTTTAAGACTAATCCCGACCGGGTAGCTCACCGCGAAGAGCTTGTGAGTATCCTAGAAAAAGTGTTTTCCGAAAAACCCCGTGATTACTGGGTCGAGCTTTTAAGGAAATATGGTGTTCCAGCATCACCTGTATACGAGCTTGACGAGGTATTCGGAGACACGTACGTTGCCGAAAACATAGTTTATGAATTGAATCACCGTGTTCTAGGATCACTAAAACAGCTAGCAGAACCCTTTACTATAAATGGAGAGAAACCCCTATCAAACACTCCACCACCAGAACTAGGCGAACACACCCGAAGAGTTCTACGAGAACTAGGATATAGTGACGAGGAAATAAACGAGCTTATTAAAGAAGGAGTTGTTAAAGAGAGCTAGCTAAGAAAACTCGATCAACAATATATAGATGAGTAATAGGGTAAACAGGACTATCACTAATGGTTCAAGGATTTTCCTCGTACGCTTAAACCTCTGTACTAGTAGCGAGAAACCAGCTATAGCGTGTATAGTAGCTGATATAACAAGTAGTAACCGCGTAATTGGGCTTAAGTGTAGAAAAGCTGCTTCTCTATAACCTATTAATCCCAGTGTATATTTTTCCACTGTACTAGTCTTTACTAATGCATATCCACTTATAATGTATAGGTAGAACAGTACTGCTAGTAGAATCGAGGATAATTCTAGTAAGTACCTATAGAGTACGAGCCTATGCATATCTCAATACCATTACACTACCCGATGCGCTGTTTTCTATGCTTCATAATATACTCGTGAATCTCTTCTTCGCTGACCCGGTACGGCTTCTCCGGAACACCTACTGGTATAATATACATTGGTTCCTCGCCAGCATCTAGACCAACTATTTTCCTAACTTCTTCATCATAGAATGCACCAACAACAACACACCCAAGTCCTAGAGCAGTTGCTTCGAGATACACGTTTTGACCAGCGTGTCCAACCTCCATATATACGTACCGTATACCTCGCTGACCATAATAACCAGTAGTTCTCTCGAAAACAGCTGCTATAACAATATTGACAGGAGCTTCACCAACCCATTCCTGGTCAAGAGCTGCTCTCATTAATTGGCGAGACAAATCACCTCGTTTAACGAGTACGAGAGCGTGTTCATCGGGTAAGTATTTGTAGGAACCCGGTTCTAGATAGTGTGTTTCATTTATTTTAACACCCTTTGTTTTAACAACAACGTAGATCTCTAGTGGATAAGTAGCACCGGCGCTCGGCGTGGTTTTGAATCCACGTCTTGGATCGGTTATGCCATATGCAGCCCATAATAGTTGTGATAACTGCTCAAGCGTTAATGGCTCGTCTCTGTAATCTCTAATACTTCTCCTATAAGCGAGTGCTTCTTCAACACTAAGTACTTCTTTCCTAATACGTGGTAGTGGTAAGTAAATAACTTCATCACCAATAACAGCTATCTCGTCTCCACCTCTACTATAGTATGCGTAGTAGATATATATGCTTAACACTACAAGAGCTAATGCTATAAAAGCAAAGAGTATATGCTTAATACTCAACTTCAGCCCCTCAGAGAATATAGTGTTGTATAAGTCCTAGATTAATTCAGCTGAACTCTCTTCACTAGTCGATAACACTAGAAGTTCTCTAATACTATCCTGTAGTTTCCAGTACTTGTATCCAAAGTAAATGTATACTATGAGTCCTAGTATGAAGCCTATAGCTGATACAGCTACTAGTGGCGTGAGTATAGAAAGTAGTTCTATAACAGCACTATTTACACCAGACACCGTCTCCGCACGCATAACCGCTTCGCGAATACTACTAACGCTTCCAGCTAGTAGTGGGTGTAGAATTCCCTCAACAACTAGCAATACACCAATTACTATGAATAAGGTCCTTAGTATAGCTGGAACTAATTTGCGTGTATCACGGCTAAGCTCACCTACACCAAAAGCCTCTAGTATCACAGCAAACCCCATTACTATAGATGGCGTATAAGTAATAGGATTCCTCAACTCTCTCTCAACACTATCTATAGATTCGAGGACTCTATCCCTATACTCTATGAAAGTCATATTAGTTGCTTGTGGAAAACTAGCCGTTTCTAGCGGTTTTGCTAGCAGTAAAGAAACTACTACTGTAACAAAGATCACTAAAGAGCCTATGAAAGCAACGAGATACCCTGTTTTTCTCAGTTTCTTATAATTCATAGCCCAACCAATACCGGTTAGGAGAGAGCCTACTATGTTAAGATATGGTAATGCTCTCAGAACATAGCCTACTAGATAGTATAGGCGCGTCTCTCTAACTGGTAATTTCCTGAGTTTTTCAACAGCTTCTCTACTATTACTCATTACCTTTTCTCCATACTAATGTATTTCTCGAGAGTACTTATTACTTCTTTTAACTCTTCTCTCTCGTGGTGTTTAATACACTGCAGTATCATTACCTTATAGTACTTGGCATAGATATCCTCATCTATTCTCTTCTCACTACGCATACGGTTAATTTCTGCTAAACACTCCTGTTCAAACTCTAGTCTCCACGGTAATAGTATGTATATGTCTTCGTAGCGTGGATCAGCTCTTCTCATGAGGAGCTTCTTATTCAGATCTAGTCTCTTCAAAAGCTCTCTTACAAGCTCTAACTCACTCTTCTCAAACACGAAGCACTCATAGTGTTTAAACGCGTTGATCATGCGCTTAGCTAGTTCCTGTAGCTTAGACTCCAGATCCTCCACCTTCATCACCCAAATGGGTTTCTCTAACAGGTATTTTAAGATACTCAACGAAAACCCGGACAAGCCAAGCATTAACTGGGTTACCAATACTCTTTCTCAAAACACCATTTATGTACTTAGCTCTATAAACTAGCTCACCCCTATAGTTGTAAACATTAATCCACCCCTTAACTCTACCGAGGAAATTCTTTACAAACCATCCATGAATAAGGTATTCACCACGCTTCAGCTTTATCTTATATGCTTTAGCATCACCCCTAACATACGTAGGTTTCGCTGGCTCAACACCAGCTATTCTATCACTAGCTTTCGTTACTGGTATAACTCCCTCTTCCCTACTATAGATAACTAGTACAGAGACAGCGTGATGACGACCACTCCGGCTCCGACTATTCTCTACTACGAAATCACCAACAACTACTTCACTCAAAACCCAGCGCCTCATCAACAATATAAAGCACTCCACTTCCGCGTAGCCCGGTTTTTGGTTTCTCAGCGTGTGTAATAACCACTAACGGGTTTAACGAGAGTTGTCGTGCAATATAGACTTCTCGTGTTCTGAAAACAACTTGTTTTACCCCATTATAGCTAGTAGTCTCTACGAGTTTACCCTCACTATCATATTTATTCACAGTAACATTGTACTCCTCGGGCTTATGCTTCAAAACAACCATTAACTTATACATAGCTTATAACCCACTACTCTATCTCCTTTCCTAAAATACTTGATTAGGCAAAAATACTTACTAGTCCATATACCATTTCATATAT
>JBEVCI010000066.1:0-54872 GCA_040514375.1 Thermoprotei archaeon | reverse complement strand
AGGTAATCCTGTGCTTGCTTTCTATATTCTGCGTACTTATATAGCGTATACCAGTAGTTGCTATATTTGATTTTATTAACTCTTTTACGGTCTCATGTAAGTATTCACTGGGAGTTAGTGTTTCTATAGTTTTTATTAACTTAAGCAAATATAGTGCTTTGTCTACCGAAACACCCTCCTTTAAGACAGAATCTCTATACTCTTCTAATACACGCTTTAATTCGGAGCTAATTTTATCTATTATATCTTCGATTTGATTGTTATTTGAGGAGTTCATCTATTAATTCCTCGTCTTCGGGGTTTTTGTAAAGCACAGAGACTCCCGCTTCTTTTAAGTCTTCATAATCAGCTTTGCGCTTGCCTTTAGCATCAGCCAGGAATACTGTAAGTGTTAACCAGGATACTAGATCCGCTGTACCCGGCTTATAGTTAGCTTTACCACGTAATTCTCTAACAATTGATAACGCTCTAGATATTAACTCGCTTGGCAATTTTTCAATAAGTGATCCTAGCCTGAGCTTTATGATCTCATACTCCTCCTCTATAGAAGGATATCTAAACTCTATTCTTACGACTCTTCTCAGAAACGCATCGCTTAGCTCGTTTTGTGCTATATCTAGAGGATTACTAGTTAATATTATTTGGAAACCGTTCCCCCTCTGCTTATATACTCTCTTAAGTTCGGGCACTATTATACGCCTTTTATCAATTATATCGAGCAACATATTCTGAAATTCCTCGCTACTCCTCCTTATCTCATCGATTAACACACCGGTATCTAGTATTAAAGCCGCCAATAATGGTCTCGGAATAAAACTCTCTTCATTAAATCCCTTAGCCATGGCCATTGCTGGATGAAAATCTCCGATAACCCTATATTCATCGTAGTTCTCACTACATGGTAAAACAAATGCCGATTTACCACTCCATAGCGTTAGTATCGCCTCTCCTATCTCTGTCTTACCAGTACCTGGTGGCCCCTCGAATAAGACCGGCCTATTGTTGAAAAAGGCAGAGACAGTAATGTATACTATATAGGGTTTAACTACAAGCTTATACTCTTCCCTAAGAATGCGTAGCATCTCGGCTGGATTTCGAACTGGTTTTCTCCTCTCAATAACACTACCATATATTTCATATACTTTCTTTACTATAGGGTCTTCATTATTCATTTCCATATTATCCACGTAATATATGTTGTATATACAACTAGATATTCTACTAATTAAATGTGAAATCGCGATAAGGGTGTATTAAGCTATTCACTCCTATAGGTATAAAGGAATAAGATTGTATCATGTTCTGTAGTTCTGTAGATTGTATAGGCACTTAATCAAGAGTCTAAAAGATAGCTTTATCTACCTTTTCTTCTACCTGTTCTTCTAGCAGCTATATGTCCTACTTTTCTACCAGGTGGTGTTTCGCGAGCAACCGTTGATGGTCTACCGACATGCTGGTGACTACCACCACCATGTGGATGACTAACGGCATTCATAGCAACACCGCGTACGCGCGGCCATTTCCTAGCTTTTACTTTCCACTTGTGATACGCATTACCTGCTTTTAGTAGAGGTTTCTCCGGTCTACCACCACCAGCTATTACACCAATAGTTGCACGAGCACTATTTGGTAGCTCCACTATTTTACCACTAGGCAGCTGTACTTGTGTTTTATTACCACTTCTACCCATTACGATAGCATATGTGCCTGATGCTCTCGCAAACTTGCCTCCATCACCAGGCCTCTTCTCTATATTAGCTATCTGTGTTCCCTCAGGAATACTACCTAATGGTAAGATGTTGCCATTAGCAATCTTAGCTTCTGGTCCTATCTCGATTATTTGTCCAACATACATGCCTTCAACAGCTGGCATTAAAAACTCGACACCATTCTCTAAAACAACCTTAGCGAGAGGTACCCATCTACCCGGGTCATGTAACAAGTCCACAACTTTACCCTTCAACGTAACATCTAATGGAAGTGGCGGATATCTTGCTGGACCTACTCTTAAATGGCTTGGGCTACGGAATGTTGGGGAACCCCTACCCATGCGTTGTACGAGTATTCTCTTACCCATCTAATGCACCCCCACTAGATCAGCCCTAGTTGTGTAGCTATATCCGATGCCTTATATTCTGGAGCTAGTTTGACATACGCTTTCTTCTCGCCTCTGCTAGTTATTAGTGTTCTAACTTTTAATACCTTAACACCAAATATCTGTTCGACCGCCCTTTTAATATCATGTTTTGTTGCTCTACGATCAACTATGAATGTTAACGTATTTTGTTTATCAATAAGGTTTAACGCTTTTTCGCTATGTACGGGTCTTATAATTATTTTGTAGAGTCTTTCTACATCACTAGCCAAGAGTTAACACCTCGTATTTAGAAGAGATCTGATCTAAAGCGGTTTTAGTTATAACCATTAAACGCCCGGGTACACCACCAGGTGCTAAATGTAGAATGCTAAGATTATTTGGCGTGGCAATATCTACTCCGGGAAAGTTACGAACAGCTTTAGCAAAACCCTTCTCATAACTCGATAAGACAAATAGTACACTGCGAGGCTCTACATACTTTCTACCACGCATTTTACCCTTACCAGCCCTTATTCTGATCCTCTCGTAACTCCTCTCAATATCGCTCCACACACCTATTTTCTTCAGAAACTCTCTAGCTTCTTTTGCCTTAGTAATCTTTTCTTCAACCTCATCTACAACCACCACTGGCAGGAAATTAGTTGTAAAAATATGCCCACGTGCTTTAACTAGCTCTGGAATAGCTGTAGCAGCCAATGCCGATGCAATAGCTAGTACTCGCTCTTTCTTGTTAATCTCTTCGTGTATTCTCCTATCGGGTCTTGGTGGAAATGCCCGATGTCCTCCTCGAGCAAATGCTACAAAAGCTGCTCTTCCCGTAGGTAATCTCGGTACACGCGCTAATCCGTGTCCTACACCCCAGCTCCTCGCTGTAGTTCTCTTACCAGCCATTGGATCCCTGCCTTTCGGCTGAAGCATCGCTGTGAATGCTGATAAGAATGCTCTCCTGATCAAATCTTTTCTGACAGGAACACTGAATACAGGAGGTAGCTTAGTTTCTTCTATAACATTACCTTCTAAATCTAATACTTTGGTAGACTTCTCCTCTACCTTACTGAATGGAATTAGTATAGTCCAGGTCAATTCTATACACCCTGCTTACTTTCGTGACTAAAGTATACGATTTTCGGAGCTTCTATGGGGGTCCACTCAGGTGGTCTAATTGGATGTCTTAAAACAAGCAACCTCTTACGAGGACCTATAACGCTGCCTTCTAACATAATATAGGGTCCGTAAACAATACCATAACCAAGGAATCCTCCCTTAGGTGTTACCTCCCATCCATAGAGTCCAATTCTCAGTATTCTCTTATTATACTCTGTTCTCCTATGAAAGCCCATTTGACCGGGTTGTGGCGTTTCACTCATAGTACCGAATCCGGGGCTTCTAGAACCTATTTTCCTACTACCTTTTCTATGCTTATGCCACCTAGGTAATTCTTTAACACCAAACCTCTTAATAACACCCTGGAACCCTTTGCCTTTGGTAACACCTATAACGTCCACGAACTGTCCCTCTCTAAACACCTGATCAACGGTCACATAGCTGCCCAGTATTTCCTCAGCATATTTTACCCGTTCATCGATATTGGAGCCTCCCCCGATCTTGATCTCTATTATCTCCGGTTTTTTCTTACCTATACCAGATAAAACGGGGATTGTTGACACAATTACTCTTATATCAGCTAATTCCCTAGATTTTAGATCTTCTAGCCTCTTCTCCCAATTCATCTCTATAAATTTGTAACCGTACTCACTACTTGGATCGGGCTTGACTAGCCCCGGATTTACTTTTCTAAGACCCTTTAAATATTTCCTTATCATATCCTTAACATTGAAATCTACTAATGGGTTTTCACTATAGATTTTCTCATACATCTCACTAATGGCTTCTATAGGCGATTTCCACGCTTCACCTATACTATATAATCCACGCATTGGATCATATTCGTAACCTCTAACGCCTAGAACAACTATGGGTGGCGCATCTAGTATAGTGACTGGTTTAAATACTTCTTTACCATAAGTTGGGGTATTAGGTCTATCATCAATAGCAATAACGTGTGACATACCGGCTTTATAAGCTACAAAACCGAGCAAAACAGGTTTATTCTGAATACCAAGTTTACTAGCTTCTTCTACACCGATACTCTTTATAATTCTATCAAACCAAGTCTCACTAGGCCAACTCCTAACACGTGGAACTATTCTAGCAGCTCTCTTTCTCGGTCTTAAACCAAGACTGCCATGCCTTGGAGCACTGTGTTTTCTATGACCCACTGTATTTCACCCTTACTGTGGATTGATAATCACGCATTGAGGGCTTATAAAACCTAACTATTACCACTACGTAAATAGAGGTTAATAATTGCTAGTGTCGCTAATAACGCTTCTTCGGTACGTACGGTAACCACTCTTTGTTCTGGTATAGTATTCCAGACATAATCAACAACATTTTCTAATTCATAGCCCTCGGAACGTGCTATATCATATAGGCCGTATCTAGGAGCACCAAATAATATAGCAATACAAGGCTTGCTCAATAACGTGTGAAAACTTTCCGAACTCGGTATTCTACCATATCTACTAGTAGCTATTACTATACAGTCAAGTCTGCGAACATAGTTAATAGCTCCAATTAGATTATCCTTAAAAACTAATTCAGGACCAATATAGGGTTTTTCGTTTAAACACCTCACTCGTGGGGGAGTAATAGATTCTATCTCCACATAGTAAAAACCACGATAACTCTTACATGCACTTGGATTAACTACTAAGAATTTTATGTCTAACCCTATATCCACGAGGTTTTTACCACTTGAAACTCCGATTCTCTTCTCGCCAATAAAGCCATCACGACTAACTTCAAAAACCCCTAATCTTAGAGGAGGCAATACACCGACGTGCTTTAAATCAGGATCTATTGGTACGAGTTTTTTCCTAAGATAAGGTGGTGTAGTCAGATATTTCCATATCTTTTCAAACAGCGTCTTATACTCTAAATGCTCCTCTTGAGCAGTATACGGGTCTCTATAGAGAATGAGCTCTTCAACACCAAATATAGACGAAAACCTCGTAATCTGGAATATCTTTAAGGTTCTAAATAATAATGACTGCTCAACACTCAGAATGCTCGTTGGAACTGCTACAAGTAATCTCATTTAGTCTTTTTACCCTTAGATTTACTACGCTCTCCTGTTTTCTCTCCTACAGTCTTTTCTTTAGTCATAAACAAACTAGTTCTTTGCCTACCACCCATTTACAGACACCTCCTATATGCAAGTTGTCTCGCAAAAGAGGCTTAAATACTATGTGTCAGATACGACCGCACTCCCCATTAGATTCGGTTAAGCCCACCACTCATCATCCAAATTAATTATCATAATTTTATGAGTTCTTAATCCTGTTCTCCATGCTGACTGGAATTCTAACCCTCAATATTATTGGATGCGGATCTAGAGCGTTAATAAGCATGGCTTCACCAACGCCTAAGTAGGATAGCTTTTTCGCTATAGTCTGTGGCAGTCCAAGGATCTTATGAGCTTCTCCTATATAATCCTCGTTAACGGAGCCAAACATCACTATTAAGTGCACATTCTCAATTATCTCGCGTGGTATATCACTGGGATTCTGGGTAGCCATAACAATACCTATTCTCCTACTCCTAGCCTCTTTAATAAGCTCTTTAACAACATATAACCCGGAGATCCTCCAAGCCTCATCTATAACTAATAATCTATTACTTTGCACCCCATTAGACACGATCTTTCCATAAATATGGAGAAGAAGGCCTCCATAAGTATTTTGATAAGCACTTCCTCGTTCACCGAGATTAAATACAACATCCTTTTCTATAAGCTCCCTGAGATCACTATAACGCGGCTTGCCTGTCAAGAGTTCGAAAATGGGTGCTAGTAGTACAAGATCTGTATCTAGCAAAATACTATCTAGGTTATCATCTTTTTGGTGAAATACTTTCGATAGTATTTTAATAATAGTTTCTCTGCGATATCCGAGAATATTCGATAAAACATCGGATACGGCCATAGCCCATTCAACACTCTCAAAATATTCTGGTTTCTCAAGTATATTCAATGGGTAATCTTCTGGGTAAGCGATCTCTACACCTGAACCATGCAACATGCTAGCAAGATCTCCCTTGAAATCGATTGCAAATACCCTAGCTAGTCCCATTGCAGTTACGGACTCGATTATTGATGCTAAAAGAGTTGTTTTACCGCGCCCCGTAGGACCTATTACTAAGAGGTGTTTATTAAGAGTACTCCATGGAACTATAACGGGCCATCCAGTCTCAATATCTATACCTAAGAAGGCTCCTTCGTTGTGTTCCACGACGGGTTTCTTATAATAGGGAATGGGTGCTGTTAATACTGCTAGTCTTGTATTATCTAAAACGATACTCTTAACACCAACTTCGCTAACAAACCCTAGCTCGTAGCTTAAGATCTTATGTAATTCTCTCTTATTGGCTTCACGTAACGTTAAACCTAGTACTGTCTTAAAGACATTCTTAGCAAGTGATGTATGTATCGATACCTCGCGTTCAGCTTCGCCCTCGGTTTTTCCACAACTTCTAATCTTAACTACTAGTGCTAATCGCGTAATGCGATTACCCTTAATAACACTATTATAGAGTGATTCTAAAACACGTAGTTTAGAAGCTAGCTTCTGTCTTGTATGCGGTTCTTCAACTACGTCTAGCGATGCTTTGATATTCATCATTTCATTGCTAATCCTAGACAGAAAGCTTTCTAGATCAATGCCTAGCTTAACCACCTTGACTTCAGAGCCCTCAGGAAGCTTATCCAATACACTAGAGTAACTCTCGATAAACCTCTGCATAACTTCGCTCGGCGTATCCGTAGCTCCAAAATTAGATTCATTACAGAGTAAATACCTTGTTATACAAATACCGCTATTAGACACAACTATTACGTCGGGAGCACTAATTTTATACTCAAAGTTTTTGTTAAAGATTTTAGTTATATTTTCTAAAATCCGCTTTACCACGGGAGATCCACCATACAATACTTCTTAAAAGAAGGACTACGAGTAGTAGAACTACCACTAATAGGTGATCGCGCGTAGTTATTAGAGCTATAATGGTATACAGTATAAGCATTATAAGTATAAACTTATCAAACCTCAACTCGTAACCACCAGTAACCTAGCTATCTTAGGTGATGAACCGCCAAGTAGTCGTGATAAAGCCATAGAAGCAGAGAATAATATTGCAACATACATTACGGGGGCAACAAATAGTCTAAATACTAGTACTGACACTGGATATACAAGGGATAAAGGCTCGTCAGAACTTATGCCTAAAACATCTCTTGCATAGTATACTTCATCAAACTCTGGTATTGGTGTTTCCTCTTCTAAGCTATATGTTATTAATATATCATGAGAACCGGGATTAATCCTATATACTTGCGATACAAAGGCTATGCCTCCCCATTCATATTCATAGGTTTCATCGGGATTTATAAACAAGCCATCAAGATATAATTTGCTAGACTCACCGTCTAGTAAAGTAATTAATATTTGCGAAGTAGTCTGTGACTCTATATACAGTTCAATACTACTCGCGTTCACACTGATAACGCGTAATTCTGAGTAGTCGAATATACTAACGTATCTAAGAGGCCTTATTAGGATAAAATTATCTAATTTATAGGTAAGATTTCGGGTATCCTCACTTATTTCCGTTAATGAACTAAATCTATAGCTAGCAATATTTATAACAGCTATATAGCTAGTAGATGGAAGCCCCTTATCGATCAAGGAAGCTCTGACAACCCCATTTTCGTCGGCAACGTATCTTGCAAGCAATGTTCCATTAGGAGAGTATGCCTCATAGAGGTAATAAGGAACAGGGTTATCAAGCTTATCATACACTTTTATGTCTACTAGACTATATCCATAGCTTATTAAGCGAGTTCTCTCGATATTTCCAGCAACTAATTCCACGAATTGCGGTAGTAGCGGTGTAGCTATATTGAATATTATAACGAGAGCAATTAACGTGGCTCCACTAGCTCTAGCTAATCTAAAGGGTACTGCATGCAATATAATACCGAGCATTAATAAAGTGCTAGAGAGAGATACAAGCATAGAAACAAATATCGTAAAAGTAACAATAAAGGTTAGTAAATATATAAGGCTTGAGATCAACGGGGATATAAGCGAATTAGCTAGAAAACCTAGTCCAGAACTCGATAAGCCTGCACCGATCAGTTTCAAAACAAGAATCGTACCAGTAACTATGTTTATTTCCTGGAAAAACCATTGATAATAAGCACTCCAATCAGCACCTAGTAATCCACCCAAGTACCTTATGACCCATAGTATAATTGTATATGAGAAAACAAGTATAGCTGAGAAAACGCCATCGACCATTAATTGCGGAGCCCATCTCTTAACACCATAAAAGGGGATAGGCAACATATATACTAGCACACCGAGATAATAAGTTAGAATTGATAAATAGAACGCTATTACCAGAAGATCCAAGTATTAACGCCTCAAAAGAGATCTAGTACCTCGAACATAATTGATTAGAGCGTTGGTGGTTCTGGCAATGGTTGATAGAATGTACTAGCAATATACGCTATTAAAGCGAATACTGTAGAACCCATAGCAAGCCAGAATGCGGCCCATACAGCATCCTCAATCAATCTCTCACCAGTACGCTTAACTCTCATAAATGGTATTGGTAACCCTCTAATAGCCCATCCAATAACCCATGTTAGAAAGAATAGTATCCACGCTATGATTGTAACATTTACTATTAAATTCTGTATAAATCCTATAACATCAACCAATATCCATTCACCGACTTATATCGTCAAACTATTTTAAGGGAAAGAGTGGGGCGAAACTACTGATATTTAATGGCAAAATCCATGTAAAACATCGGCTTTTTCACTTAGAGATGACGTATCTAAGGGCCATTACCTATCTGTATAAATTACTGATCACAAAAGTCTAAGATCTAATGTTGCAAGTTCGGATCAAAGATTATTATTGCGCTGAAATAATACTTGAAAATTTTACAGATAACAGATATAAATAAATTAGTTATTAACTAATTACCAGTGTTTTCATTAAAACTTTATAGTTTCTATAGGCAAAGGATGGTATATTAACTAGATTACCAAAAACAGTATATGAAGCCCTAGTCTTGATCATTAACAATACAATGTATGGGTGATATAGCTATTGCCAATTAAGAAAATATGGCCAAAAATTACGAAGATCTATTGGGACCCAGATTATGATGTCCCGGTTGTGAGGCCCAAACACGAACAAGTGGATTTATTCTACGTTTTACGTTTGACAGAACCTGGTGATGCTAGACCAGGATTTGAAAGAGATTATGTAAGATTAGAAGAATCTATTAAGTACGAGTTTGGATCAACAAAACTTTATAACATATTCTTTAGAGATAGATTCATACTATTAAACAAAGTTCCACATTGGGATCAAATGTGGGAAGTTGTATCCTCAGGTAATGTATGGGGACAATTATATTATGACCCGTTTAAATCTCGTTGGAGATTTAGGCTCTCATATGCCGGCGCTTATTACGCTTATTTCAATAGATTAGCTGATCATGTGCGTATATCTGGTAAGCCTCGTAAAGGTACCCGGGTATATTCATCGAGTTCTTCAAACCAGGTTATAGTGGTTAACGAGTATGATGAAGTAATTGGCCTCGCTGAAAGAGTATCCGGGAACGAGTATAGTATCATTAAGATATTTCGTAGAAGAATCCCTCCCATCGATACCAGCTGGAAAAACACTACTATGGATGATGTTTTAAAACATAACGAAGAGGGTATCGAGTGGTATAAAGAGAGGAGTATAAAATTTATACAAAAACTTTATGACAAGTATAAACTACCAGTTGTCGTTTCTTATTCTGGTGGTAAAGACAGTCTTGTATCACTACATCTAACACTACAAGCTGTTGGCGACGCCACATTGTTCTTTAATGATACGGGACTAGAACTACCGGAAACCCTTGAAAACGTTGAGTTTGTTGCAAAGAAGTATGGACTTGAATTAGTAAAAGCTAGTGCAGGCGGTGTTTTCTGGGAGACAGTATGGACTTATGGGCCGCCGGGTCGCGATTATAGATGGTGTTGTAAATTAGCTAAGTTGATACCTATCGCTAAGGCTACCCGAATACGATGGGGAGAGGGCGCGTTAAATATTGTTGGACAACGAGCATACGAGTCTATAGATAGAGCTAAAAGTCCTGTTATATGGCGTAATAGGTGGGTTCCGCATCTGGTATCAACCACACCTATACAGGAGTGGAATCAGCTTGTTGAATGGCTATATATCCATAAATACAAGTTACCCTATAATCCCTTGTATGATGCTGGCTATGAGCGATTAGGTTGCTATATGTGTCCAGCAAGTACACTCGCAGAATTTAGTGAAGTCGAGCACAGACATCCCTCTTTATGGGAGAAGTGGCTCAATGTACTCGAGTATTGGCGTAAAAAGCTAGATCAACCGATAGAGTGGATAAAGTATGGACTTTGGAGATGGGCTACACCAGCAAACGCAAAGTATAGAATTGCTAGAAGGATCCCCGGTTATAAGTTTGATTGGAGAAAAGAGTATATTGCAAGATTGACTTCTAGCAACATAGGGTTAGCTCCAATAAAGGTAGAAAAAACTTATGATGGGCTTATCATAGTATTTAATAAACAAATTATAGAGAACAATTATGATTACTCTTCGCTGACAAGCAACCTATTCGCCATCAAAATGTACGCTAAGAAGGAGAATGAGAACATAATTATAGAATCTTCTAATACGCAGATAATTATCAATAGAAACAGGGTTTTTGTTAGGCCATATTCTTCGGCTGAAAACCTAGAAGATCTAGCAGATTTTCTGAAAACAGTGTATAGGATAAAGGGCTGTACGCTATGTGGTAGCTGTGCTTTGTGGTGTCCCTTTAATGCTATAAGGTTCGACAATAGAAAGCCTATGACAACTAGTAGCTGTAGTCAATGCAGAATGTGTTATGAGGTATGTCCGCTTGCTGAAGTGCTTGTCGAACGAATAGTATTACCTATAATAACTGGTAATCCAAAAATTTTCAAGAGAAGTAGTAGACGTAAACTCTCTGACGAAGAACGGTTACTATATGTATTAAAGAGTATGCACAAGTAAGCCTTAATCGATATATCTTTTAACTCTCAAAAATCTCTTCTCAACTTCATATACTTCTCTAACGAGATCATCAATAGAGCCTGTAAACGTCTTCGAAACTATACGAGCAGCTTCAGAAACACCAACGCCTAAACCGGCTAGTGCAATTATAGCTCTTTCTCCATGATCTAGTAATAACACGGCTCTCTTCCTAAGATCTTCTAGAAGAGATCTTTCGGATTTACTGAGTTTTACTCCTTTATTACGTTTAATTATTATATCTACCACGTTCTTATTACTCTTTATCGGCGCTAAAGTCTTTAAACCACACTTAGGACAACGATATTCTTTCACGCCTATATAATCCCGTACCCTACCTTCTTCTATATATCCACAGTTAATACATACAAGCGAGATCTTTCTATTAAGGAGTCTTTCGCGATACTCGTCTAAATCATAACTAACAACACCTATCTGTGGTATTTCAATGTAACCAAGCAGTTCTCGATGAAAATCTGTAAACTTAAAGCTTTTTCTATTAATAATCCTAACGGATCCCTTACTTATTTTACTGGATAAGTCCGCAAGAGACTCTATATCATAGTCTCTGTTGATGACTTCATTTAAGGCTTCAATACCAATAACTGTATCAACAAATCCCTCCAATATACTACGAGACACAGTCCCGGAATCGGGATCTATAGCACCGAATCTTTGAGCGACCTGATATATTCTCCAATACAGTGGACCATAACTTTTAGCAATAACCTTGATCACATCTCTCGACAAATATTTGTCGAGGTTTTTCAAGGTAACGAGAACTACTTCTAATATGTTGTCAACATACGTTTCAACATTGTGTTCATCAAATTGTATAAATATAGCATATGGCGTAGAGTATCCATGTACTTTAATAAATGGGTATCTACTGGTAATCACTGTTTGAATCAAGTCTTTTATGAATCTATTAACTTTACTTCCACCGAATACATTTATAGTAAGTAATCGTGTCTCGTAACAGAAGTCTATCACAATATTCTTATCATCACCTAATTCTAAGAGCTTCTCATTAATACTATTTATTAATTGGATAAATTTTCCGTAGTGTTTAACTGGCACTTGTTCTTTAATTCTTCTAATTATACTTCCTACTTCACGCGCAACTCTGTATTCTACTGGAATATTTTCTCCCTCCCAATGTGGTATTATCGCTTCAGAAACTTGATGCACAGGTTCAACATAAAGCTTGGCTTCCCTAGGATCATATCCTATAACACGCCAAGTCTTACCACCTAGTACTATGGTATCCGACTCGCTAATGTTTAAAACAACATATTCCTCGTTTAAAACGCCTACTTTTTTACCACTACTTGTTTCTATGACTAGTATATCACGTGATTTAGGAATCATAGTTGTCTTATAGACGTAGAGCCTAGTTTTACGTGTAGGTACTATGTAATCACCCTCGACCCTAACTATCCTAGCATACGATAAATAGTCTAAGAGCGCGTTGAATGTATTATAGTCTAACTTCTCGTAAAGCACATGCTTAACAAGAGTAGCATATAGTTGATATTTATTAACTCTTTTCAACACCATACTGAGAACCGCGATAGCATATGCAAGAACATCTAATGGAGAATTATACGGTTTCTCGTCTTCTATATCATATGCTAATGCACGTCTAGCTAGTACGACTGATTCCAGTATTTGTAACGAGTTGTTATTTGATATAATGGCACCACGTGAAATACCGCCTAGCTTGTGTCCACTACGTCCTATTCTTTGCAATAATCTTGTTGCTTGTCTAGGTGACATATATTGGATTACATAATCAACATGACCAATATCGATTCCGAGTTCCATGCTTGAGGTAGCAACTAATCCTCTTATAATTCCTTTCTTGAAATCCTCCTCTGTTTTTAACCTGTGTGAACGAGAAAGACTGCCATGGTGAACACTTATTTCTATGTTGATGCCGAGTTTTTCGATAATACTTTTTAAGAGAAAGCCCAATCTCTCGGCTAGAGACCTAGTATTAGTAAATATAAGCACTCCACGGTATTTTTTCAGATACTCTATAATAGCTTTAAGTCTAGCTAAAAGTCTAGAATCTACGTTAATAGCTTCTAGCACCATCCGATCTTCATCGTGCACTTTAGGCACTAAAACGTCTATGTCGACTTTCTTGCTATTGGTATCTCTTAATACCTCAACTGTAAACGCACCCGTTCTTCCCAAAATAGATTTTGCGTATTCTTCGTTCTTGAGTGTGGCTGTCAATGCTATTTTTACCAAATTTTTACCTAAAATGAGTTCTTCCAAGAGGTGTATAACTGTGAATAATAATAATCCGCGCTTACTCTCAATTAATTCTCTAAATTCGTCTATAACAATGAATTCGAGATTGTATAAATACCTCATGATCGTGGGATTTACGATCAAGTAGTTTAGGGATTCTGGTGTCGTAACTAATATGTGAGGTGGATTCTGTTCAATTTTCTTTCTAAGATTATATGGTGTATCACCATGTCTCAACTCAACACTTACACCGAAACATTCTGCAAGCTTTACTATTCTTCTTTCAATATCCCTATTTAATGCTCTTAACGGCGTTATGTATAAAGCTGAAATTGGTTTTAACCCTCTTTTCCATATGTGATACAGTACGGGGATTATGGCGGCTTCTGTCTTTCCCGTTCCAGTAGGCGCCACGAGAATTAGTGACCTAGGTAGCAATGTTAGTGTTTTAATAGCTTTTTTCTGAAAGTCTGTGAACTCTTTATAACCAAGTTCCTCTAAACATTTAGCTATGCTCTTAATACTCCTGCTGATAGCCATTAATCACATATCCCCTATTACATGGGGTTGATAAACCCGTATATTCATTAACCAAGAATTAGTTCTAGTGGTTAATCACTTAATATACCATCAAAGTAATTATTAGAAGATGAGTTGCTTTAGGGTGTTTTAGGGATTTGGCTCTTGCAAGTGTTACAAGATCTCTTACACAGGTCGTTATAAACATCGTTGTAACATATTTAACATTAAATATGCTCTTTATAGTGGGAGGAACTACTGACATAACCATAACTGGAGTGTATAGCGGTATCTTTGCTCTATTAATACTTTCAGTATTTACTATAATATCAATGATTATTTTACAATCACTTGTATTAAGTTTAATAAATACGGTAATTATACTATTCGCTATATGGAGGGTAGAGCATTTTATTTCGATGGAATCTTTACTAATATTTTACACAATATTAGTCGTGATAATACCAACATATATAATTAGTAGAGTAATTGGATTGCATGATCACTTCGTAGAAGCTCTAAGAGCCGTACCTAGTAAGCCATACCGAATAGACATTATTCTTAGTTGCTTAACATTATACTTTGCTACACTTGCATTGAGTTATCCCGTGACATATATATTGATGAATTACACAGGATTTAGTCGGAGAATAAGTACTGATATATACTTGCTATTCTCTATTCCTTTAGCACTAGCACTAATACTGGTCTCAAAGAGTAGAACTAGTGCTTTATATCTTGGATTATTAACGCCTTTTACGCTATTCTCTATAGTTCCCATGATTAGTCATACATTTACAGAGAAAATGCTTGCTGAACTTTCAGTAGACGTGCTTGCTCCAGCACCATCAAGGGGGATTTACTTAGGAAGACTGCTTGCTAAAATAGCTTATGGTATTCCGCATAGGCTATATGAAGGAGTGGAACAAGATTGGTTAAAGCGTAAGCGTGGTAGGACGTGGTATTGGACCTCACTAAATAAGAAACCTTTATACATCAACCCCGAAAAATTACCAAATAAACACATAGTAATTGTTGGCTCTAGTGGTAGCGGTAAATCACTACTAGCGAAGCACATTTTACTAGAGTACTATAGTAAGTTTAATACCAAGTTTCTTGTATTTGATCCCCATAATGAGTATAAAGTATTGTCTAAGAACATTCCCGAACTCCAAGTGATTGATGCATCAAAACTTAGTCTAAATCCTTTAGAATTAGGACGCTTAGGTCCACGAGAAAGAGCACACCAATTCTCAAATATAGTAATGTCTCTATTTAGGCTAGGACATCTGCAAAGACAAGCAATTGAGGAAATTACACTTGAAACATATAAACTATTTGGCATATACCCTGATGCACCATCAACGTGGAATAACAAACCTCCAACAATACACGATGTTTTAGGACTGTGTAGAAACCTCATGCAGGAAAACGAACTGTATAGAAAAATATATCCTTATCTTAGGATCCTCGCTGACAACGTATTTACACATACCACTATAAGATTATCTAAGATGCTTTCAGCACCTACGGTGATCGCGTTAAATAATCTTAGGAGTGACTATGTTAGAATACTTTATGTAGATACCTTCCTACAGAAGCTAATTGATATGATGTATAGGAGAGAGTTAAAGGAACCAATGATCATAGTATTAGACGAAGCGTATACTCTTTTATCACGAGATTACAGTAGACACATTGCCTCCCGCCTGCTTGCTGAAAGTAGAAAATACGGATTAGGCCTAATATTCATTTCACAACACCCTCTCTCGATTCCACCACCAGTTATAGAAAATGCCGCTATAAAGATCTCGTTCAATATCAGTGAGCCACGTAACCTAGAATATGTTTCAAAACTATTCTCTGGAATCTACCATGGCGAGAGAATAAATGCTATTAAAACCGCACTAAGAAGTTTGAAAAGCTTAAATTATGTTTTAGCAATTACTGGGTTAAGTGATATATACATCATAAGTGAGGAGGAGATAATCAAAGAAATACTAGTTTAAGGTGTTTAATAGATTTGAAAAACCTGGTTGAAACAGAAGAAGAGTATATTGAAGAAGAGGAAGAAGAAATAGCATTAGAAGAGGAGGAAGAGGAAGAAGAAGGCATACCATTAGCTGCAACATATATAGACTTACTAGATTACTTCATACGTATTAGTAAAGCATGGGATAGCGCGCTATCCGGACAAGCATCTATTGATAGCGTAAAATCTCTATTGGAGGAAATAAGTAAGCTTACGACACCGACTCGAGCGAGAGAAGAGAAGAAGACCAAAGCTAAAGAAAAGAAGCAGAGAAAGAAAAAAGAAGAGAAAAAGAAGAAAACTAAAAAGTCCTCTAAATCCTCAGGCAAGAAATCCAAGTCTAAGTCTAAATCAAAATAATTGTTTTTCGATTATAATTTCGTTAAAACCTATAGCCTTAAGACAATCTTCGAGTACGCTAATATCGAATCTCCTGTCAAATATCAATTCTACGTTTTTAGAATCATTCTCTACAAACAACCGTAACTTATGTACAACCGCTTTACCCATTAATACCTCGCCTGGATCTTTAGGAGGAGTTATGTATTCCTCGAATCTCTTCCGAGAAACCCTATAGTACTCATCAAAGCTATTAATTATACGTGTAGCTTCTGATAAGTCCTTAGAACCCCCTATTTTCTCCTCTATACATGCTAGTAGGTCTAATGCTTTATCACGTGATAGAGATACATGGGGGCTTTTAGCTAGGTCGATGACTACTTTTATACTCACCTATAACACCACATGCAATTATTACCAAACTATATATAGGGATTAGAGAGTTTATTTGAATTTGTAAAACTATTTAGTGGGGATGACCTTGTTCAGAGCTGCATATACTTCAGCTTCTAAGTTTAAGTATATCACACAAGCACTAGCCAAGATTACTGATGAAGCTCCATTCTATGTCTCCCCGGATATGTTTGAAGCCAGGGTTTTAAGTCCTGATAAAACCACTATGATAATACTCAAGATCCCCTCAATATCGTTCGAAGAATACGATGTTACGGAAAATGTCAGCTTTGTACTACCTACCAGCGATTTAAACAAGATCGTTAGGAGAGCAACACGTAATGACATACTTGTATTTGAGTACGACAAGGAGAAGGGACAATTTAGGATTGGATTTAGAAATAAGAAGACTGGTATTGAGAGGAGCTTCTATGTAGAGGCTAGACCCGTCACTACCGAGCATATTGAAGAGCTTAAAATGGATCTAGCTGTAACCGCTAGGTTTGTGGCTGATGATTATAAGCAAGTTATTAGGGATTTAAAGGTTGTTGGTGAAGAGGCGATATTCCATTATAGAGAGGGGAAGCTATATATTACGTGTCATGCACAGCAAAAAGAGTATAGAGGAGAATTCACAGAAGGAAATCCACTCAGTTATCTCTCAGCAACAGTTGATGAAGCTAAATCAATTTATAGTGTTAGCCTATTAGAAGCAACTCTAAAACCCATTCAATCGGCTAAATACGTAACATTATACTTTGATACGGATAAGCCCGCTAAGGTAGAATTCGAAATAACTGGCGGAGGATATATGGTATACTGGATCGTGCCAAGAGTAGAGTAAACTACGCTATTATTTCTTACCGCTTTCCAGTTTAGAGAACAATTCGTCCATAAGCTTCTTTTTAATGTCTTCACGAATACCGGTTTTAGCTACTACTGGTTTCTCGACTCTAATTTCGAGTTTCCATACCGGTCTCGGACAAATACTTCTTAGGGGACATGATATACAACAATGAGGACATACCATTAGTTCATTATGCATAGTACATTGTCTTGTGGGTTCGTAACGGCCACAAACACTACATCTTTCCCAATATATGGTCAAATCTAGCACCCCATTAGTGTTATAAGTTTGTGTTAAACTATTTTAAACCAGTGTCTGACCGATGAAACACGGTATCCGCGGCAGGGGACAACTAATGAACCCCTGCTGTGTAGCCCGTGTTGAGGGATGAAGACCCACATATTTCCAACTATTTATCTACATATATATGTTCTACACACTTATAACATGAGAAGGACATTACATTAACTAAGGGCATGCCTCAATTAAACTGGGGTTCTACAATGTTTTATGAGATCATATTCTATGGCAGAGGAGGTCAAGGAGGAGTAACGGCTGCTAATATTCTCGTATTGGCAGCAATGTACAAGGGATTACATGCACAAGGATTTCCTTTTTTCGGGGCAGAAAGAAGAGGTGCACCAGTAATGTCCTTTGCACGCATAAGCGATAAACCTATCTTAAGACATGGAATGTTTACCGAAACAGATATTCTCATTATCCTCGATCATAGGCTTATAACTCTTGGTGTTACGAAAAATATTACCATTAGGAATAACGGAGTAGTAATTGTTAATGCACCAGAAAACTATGATATACCACTTAACAAGTTCAACTTGCTAGGTAGTACAAGGTTTTATAAAGTAGATGCAACAAAAATAGCTATCAAAAATAAGCTAGTGATTGCTGGATGGCCTGTAGTAAATACTAGTATGCTTGGAGCATTTGCTAAGGCTACAGAAATCATTGATATAGATAGCGCTACTAAAGCTATTAAAGAATATTTTGGCGGAAAAATAGGCGAATTAAATGCTATAGCTGCTAAACAAGCATATGAGGAAACACAACTAGCTAAAGAGGTTTAGGGGGTGCTTTCTATGAAGGAAATTATTGTCGAGAAACCAGTTTATAGTAAATTACCACTGGCTAGACCTAAAGTGGGTGTTGCTGGTAAGACCGGAACTTGGAGAACTGAGCGCCCGATCGTCAATAATGATAAGTGCAGGAGGTGTTATTTATGCGAGATATATTGTCCGGTAAATGTTATACGCGTTGAACCGGATACGGGAACTACAATAGATTATGATTACTGTAAAGGATGTGGATTATGTGCTGATGTATGTCCTTTCAATGCTATAGAAATGGTTCCTGAAGAGTGAGGCGATATTTATGGGTAAAAAACTCGCTCTCACAGGCAACTATGCAGTCGCTTACGCAGCTAAACTAGCCCATGTAGACGTAGTAGCCGCATATCCAATAACACCACAAACAAGTATCGTAGAGAAGATCGCTGAGCTGATAGAATCCGGTGAAATGGACGCTATTATGATTAATGTTGAGTCGGAACACTCGGCATTGGCAGCCTGTTATGGAGCAGCTATAGCGGGTGCAAGAGTATTAACAGCAACAAGTAGTCATGGATTAGTGTATATGCATGAGTGGCTGCACTGGTTTAGCCGAGCAAGACTACCAGCTGTAATGGCAATTGTAACGAGAACCTTGGGGACGCCGTGGAATATATGGAGTGATCACTTCGATTTTTATGATCAGCGCGACACCGGGTGGTTACTAGCATTTACTATGGATAACCAGGAAGTACTTGATCTCACAATACAAGCCTTTAAGATAAGCGAGGATCCCCGTGTATATCTCCCAGTACTAATTGCATTAGACGCGTTTATTCTAAGTCACACTACTATGCCTGTAGAATTACCAGACGAAGAACGTGTTATTGAGTGGCTCGGCCCGCGTAGACAAGGCTATGTCGTTGATGGTCATGAACCACTAGCTGTTGGTAATCTGGCATGGCCCGAAGATACCGAGGAAATTTTCATGGATTTATGGAAAGCTATGGAGGAATCCCGTAGTGTTATTAGAGAAGTCGATCGAGAGTATGGTAAGTTATTCGGAAGGGAATATGGTGGTTTAACTCAATGCATTGAATGCAATGATGCAAAGTACTTAGCAATTTCGATGGGTGCTTGGAGCGGTGATTTAATGGAGGCAACTAATATGCTGCGGGCTGAGGGATATCCAGTCGGCGTCTTAAGAATTAGGTTTTACCGCCCATTCCCACATGATGATGTATGGAAATATGCACGTGGTGTTAAGGGTATTATAGTCTTTGATAGGGCGATCAGCTATGGTGCTTGGGGCCAGCTCTATACGGATACCGTTGCCGGAATCTATAACTATACAAGCAAACTACCCGTTATGAGCAATGTAGTAGCGGGCGTTGGTGGTGTTAATGTTACCCATGAGGATTTCTACAAACTTGTTAAAAACTTCATAGATACCATTGAACGAGGTGAAGAACCTCCTCGTCTCACATGGTATCATAAACGGAGGTGAAGTAGATGAGTCGACCCAAGCCTCCACTACCTTATAAAATGAGAGATGTTGTACTACCCGGTGATGCCGCTTGTCCAGGATGTCCTATACCAATCGCATGGAAAGTTATGAGTGCAGTATTTGGAGAAAAAATGATTCTGGTTATACCAGCCTGTTGCTCTTCAGTAGTTGTTGGTCCTTATCCAAATAACTCTTTAAAAGCTAGTGTTGTACATGTAGCATTTGCTTCAGCAGCAGCCGTTGCATCGGGTATTGCAGAAGCACTCGAGAGAAGAGGTATACGTGATGTACAAGTAATAGCATGGGCCGGAGACGGTGGTACAGCGGATATCGGAATGGCTAGTCTAAGTGGCGCTGCGGAGAGAAATCATAACATAATTTATATAATGTATGATAACGAGGCATACATGAACACAGGTATTCAGAGATCCTCGTCAACGCCTTACGGAGCATGGACTACAACAACGCCAATCATTGGCAAACGTGAACATAAAAAAGACGTTGCAAAAATAATGATCGCTCATGGAGTACCATACGTAGCTACGGCTAGTATAGGATATCCGCACGATTTCTACGCAAAGCTAACGAAGGCTAAGAGTATTAAGGGATTCAAATTCATACACCTGCATGCGCCATGTCCTGTTGGGTGGAGATTTGAACCAAAGTACACGGTTAAAATAGCAAAACTTGCCGTTGAAACAGGTTTATGGATTCTATACGAATATTATGATGGAAAAATCCACTTATCTGGGCCAAGCAGGCCGTACACGGACCCAAGCAAGAGAAAACCTATAGAAGAGTATCTAAAACTCCAAGGACGTTTCAGAAATATAACGCCTGAGAAGATCGAGGAAATAAAGAAGTATGTTGAAGCAAACTGGGAATGGATTAAGAGACATATGTAGCGAAAATAATTAGCCACCATATAATTTACTAAGTATAATCACTATTGCTGTGAAAACAACAATCAGTATTATAAGCGTATATGGTTTCATTTTAATACCTATATCAGCTTCTTCATAAAACCTTATTAATCCAGCCGCAGTAAAGGGTCCTGAAGCTCTTTCTCTTCGACCACCACGTGATTTGCTCTTTTTCTTACCCTTAGCCATATTAAACACCAACCTTATCCTTAAACTAAGGTATTAAACCTAATAACATTTTAGTATTCTCGATGGTGGGTAGTATGAATATAAGAGATGCACAAAAAATTATACGTGAGAAGTACTTTGAGAGAGATACTACTAGGGGACTCTATTCTACGTTTACATGGTTTATAGAAGAGATAGGAGAACTAGCTGATGCATTAATTAAAATGGATAGAAAGTCTCTAGAGGAAGAAATAGCTGATGTATTTGCGTGGCTTTTAAGTCTAGCTAACCTCCTCGAAATAGACCTAGAGGAAGCTTTTAAGAAGAAGTATTCTTAATTGCACGAATTATACGTGATAGGGTTTCAAGTGATTCCTCTACAATAGTTCCTGTTACAATTATGTCCGCACCACTACTAGCCAGTATCTTAGCTGTTTCAGGACCGCGTATACCCCCACCAACTAGTACTATTAAATTTGTATGTTTCTTAACTATACGTGGAAAAGCGGGAGGTACGTGAGTTGACGCACCACTACCAGCTTCTATATAGAAGTATTTCATACCAAGCATTTCGGCTGCCCACGCATAAGCTAGTACAATCTCGGGTTTATTTGGTGGAATGGGATGTACTCTTCCCACATGAGCTACCGCTGTATCACCATACACAACTAGGTAACCAGTAGGTAATGTTTCTAAGCCATACTTTTTAATAATTGGTGCAGCTGCGACTTGTGCTTCGATCGAATAGTATGTATTCACAGTATTCAATAAGCTCATAAAGAGTATCGCATCAGCATATTTAGTTATGCAGTTAAGATTACCTGGAAAAATTACTACAGGTAGCCCCGTTTCTCTAAGGATCTTCGCTGTCAGATCTGCCTCTTCCGGTGTAACTCCCAGGCTTCCACCTATTAAAAAAGCATCTGTACCACTATTTTTTGCATCTTCTGCTATTTTACTCAATCTATCCGGATCTTTTGATTTATCCGGATCTATTAGTGTAAAGTGTAGTTTCTCGCCATTTACGAGCTTGTCACGTATATATCTATCAACTCTCCCCAATAGATTCACCGGTCTCCTCAGCTTCAATGGGTTTCCTGAACTGTACACTTATCTGACCAGACTCATATAAATCTATGAACTTAGCGTAAACATCGACGTTCTCATATAGCTCAGGTACTTGTAGCTCTGCATATAATCCACAGGTACCACACGTTATTATGGCTAGTTTTTGACCGGGTACATCTATCTTTTGGAACTTAACTGATAACGTTCTTGTACTACAATGTGGACACTGAAATATATCAGGTATTTTCTTGATCCTCTTAATAACCCTTTTATACTTCTTCCTCCTTCTGCCCATTTATACCACCTTACTCCTGTGAAGCAATCCCCGTAGTGTTGGGCTTATGCCTATCTCTAGTATCTCTCTTACAATCTTATATAATGTATCCAGGTCCTCGACTTCAACAACCCTATACTCGTTAGTTTCCTCGGCAAGTTTTTGGATAATAAGGTGCTTACAGCTCTTTTTACTTTTTCTACTCATAATATTTATAATATAATCTTTACAGCTACAATACACTCTAGAAACTAGTACGTAGTCTCCTCTAACTCCTGTATAAAACCAGATCGGCAGTTCATTTAAAAATCCTTTGATAACGGGTTTTATGACTCTCTTAGTAACTAGTTCTGAATACAAAGGCTTATCGCGTAATACAGCTTCGATCTTAATATTTGATATGTAACTATACGTATCATTTACACTCAATATATTTTCCTCATAAAGATTCTAATACTATGTTCACTAGGCCCTGCTACAAGTAAATAATCAACTAGGTTATTCGGGAAGATCCCTGTTTCAACAACATAGCTTACACGTTTTAACGCTGAGTCAAAGGCAGCCGGGTTACATACTATGGGAGGATGCAGATCAATTATACAGTTACCGGAGTCAGATATTATGGGACCATCTTTGCGCAATCCCTTTCTTATAATAGGCTTGAGGCCCTCACGCTGGAATACTTCGTAGGCTTCTAATAATTTATCACATTTAACCTCAATAGGTATGGGTTTTAGAAATAGGCAGGGGTTTTCATTAAATTTTGTATAATCTCCTATGTAAATTCTAATGCGACTTCTTTTTGCAAGTATTTTTTCCCAATGAAACGCCCCGCCCCGTCCTTTTACGAGATCAAGATTATAACTAGCTTCGTCAAAACCATCAATATAGATATCTATACTATCTGCTTTAGGTGCAATATCTGCGTCGATACCACTGTTTTGAAGCATGTATAGCGTATCATAACTAGAAGCATAAAGAAGCTTATTTTTGAATAAATTACTACGTATAGCTTCTATAACGAAGTATCTTATCGTAGAACCTGTTCCAATACCTATACTCTCTGAGTCTCTAAATAGTTTTTTAAATAAATTGTGAGCAGCTATTGCGATCTTTTTCTTTAATACCTCTTCCACGATAGGACACACCTAAAAATAATATAGGTTAAATGGGCCCGCGGGGATTTGAACCCCGGATCACGGGGATTCCCGGCCTTCTTTAGAGGCCCCGAACCCCGCATCCTAGTCCAGGCTAGACGACGGGCCCATAAAATCCATATTATTACTTCGTATTCTTACCGGGTTATAACTGTTTCAACCGCTAACTATTTTAGCGAGGTTTTCGCTAATAGGCTGCCTAATAACTCCTTTCTCAGTAATAATTGCTGTAACCAGGTCCGGATCTGTTATATCAAATGCATAGTTAAGGGCTGGTACATCTTCAAGTGTTATAGGAAAACCACGTATCCGCTTTACTTCATCCGGATTTCTTTCTTCAATAACTATATCGTTGATCGTTGAGCTCGGATCTATGGTACTAGTGGGTGCAGCGACATAGAAGGGTATGTTTTTATGCTTAGCAGCTAAGGCTATTAAATATGTTCCGATCTTGTTCACAACATATCCATCTCTAGTAATACGATCTGCACCAACTATTACCAAATCTACAAGCCCTTTTTTGATGACATAACCAGCTGCATTATCGGTAATCAGCGTTACGGGTATACCCTCTTTGTGCAACTCCCAAACAGTTAGTCTAGCTCCCTGTAATACAGGACGTGTTTCGGTCGCTATAACCTTAACATTCTTACCTTTATACCAAGCTATTCTAATAACAGCTAAAGCTGTTCCATAACCACTGGTAGCTAGAGCACCTGCATTACAGTGTGTTAAGATAGTGGCATTATCCGGTATAAGTTCTGCACCCAGTTCTCCAATCCTAATATTTGCCTCTAGATCCTCTTCTAAAATCCTCAGAGCTTCCTCCTCGATAATCTTTGCTGCTTTACTAGAATCGGTATTGTTTTTCTCTAGTTTCTTAACGAGCGTTTCTACTCTATAAAGAGCCCAGAATAGGTTATATGCTGTGGGCCTTGTTGATCTGAGCCTATCAATCCCCTTGTATAATCTCAGATAAAAGTCTTCACCTTTCAGCTTATGAGCATAAGCTGCCACGGCCAGAGCAGCTGCAACACCAATAGCTGGTGCTCCACGGATCTCCATGTCAATAATTGCTTCAGCAACCCGTTCTATATCATCGCTACAAATAATTTCTTCTTCAAAGGGTAGTTTGAGGGTATTAATCCAGCAAACTCTCTTAGTACTAGTGTCCCACCATACTGCTCTGACTAGTAATGGGTACTTGGTCTTAGACATACGTATACACCGGTACTAGCTATTAAAGATTCATAGCTTAATTTATGTTAGACTAGTAAATAATCTCTTTTACCATAATAATTTAGGTAGAGTAGCTACGGACTAGGGTATTTTAGCAATGAGCAGCAATAAGTACGAGGTACTATTTAATAAGGAAGAGTGCAAGGGATACGTGATAGATAGTAAAGCAATAAAGCTTTTAGAAGAGAAATGGTATGGTGCTCGAGAAAATAATAAATTAGTCCTTGATATTGTTGAAATAGCTTACTTATTACTTGGTGATAGAGCACATGTCATCGATCATAAAACCGGAGATCCAATTAATAGTTTTGAAGACTTTGTCAATCACTACTACGAATGCTTAGAGGAGTTCTTCTGGCCAAAGTTAATAGTCTATAAAGATCTAAGGGATCGCGGTAGAAGAGTGCGTGTATTAGGCGAGGATAAATTCCTAGTAAGAGACAAGTATGGTGATCTAAGACTTGTGGTTGTTTTAGAAGAAGGATCTACAAGAAGCGTTATAAGTATTAGCAAAAATGTAGAATCCGCTATGGATAACAATCTAAAGCTAGTATATGCTATTGTAAGTTTACAGGGAGATTTAACATATTATGAAGTTACACGAATAGATCCTAAGAAGGACTAGGGCTGATCGAAATTGAGTAGAGAATATATACAACCTCCTCGCGGTATGCGAGATATTGTTGGTATAGAGGCTGAAATACATGAATACTTAGTCAGCGAGTTTACTAGAGTAGCCCGTTTAACAGGGTTTAAACCAGTAATACCACCAACGGTAGAGTATTCAAGATTATTTGAAGCTAAGAGTGGGGTTGAGATAAGAAAATCCATGTACGTATTCAAAGATAAGGCTGGCAGACTATTGGCTCTTAGACCAGAAGTAACAGCCAGCGTTATAAGAATCTATTTAAAAAAGCTGAGGGGAGAGGTAAAACCTATAAGACTATACTATATAGCTCAGTGTTTTAGATACGAAGAACCACAGTATGCAAGATATAGAGAATTTTGGCAAGCAGGTTTAGAAGTAATCGGTGATCCCGGAATCAATGGTGATTTATCCGTAGCATATACTGCAAGCACTTATCTTGATAACATAGGTGTTAAACACTACTACGTAATAGGAAACATCGCATTCCATAGAATATTACTGTCTAAGTTAGGAATCGATAACGATACACAAGACCTAATATTACACTATATTGATAAAAGCGAGATCGAAGACGCTTTAAAACTACTAGAGGGGCGTGCTAGCGAAGAGGGGGTTGAGGCTTTTAAAAAACTCCTAGATACTCCCCTCAATAATCTCGAAGACTATATCTCTTCGTATAAAGACCTCTTTGGAGATTCAGTGGATAAGCTCCGGGAGGAGTATAATAAGCTAGTTGTATTTCGAGACTCCCTTAGGGAATTAGGCTATAGAGTTGAGTACAGCCCGTTGCTTGTAAGAGGATTAGCATACTATACAGGTTTAATATACGAGTATAAAACAGAGAAGCTAAAACAAAGCATTGGTGGTGGTGGTAGATACGACGGATTAACAACTATTTATGGCGGTCCATTTGAATACTCCACGGGTTTAGCATTAGGTCTTGATAGAATAGCTCTTGCTCTAGAAAAGACGTGGAATAACGAGAGAAGCGGTGTGGTCATTATATCACTTGAAAACACTCCACTAATCTATAGCTACATGTTACTTAAAGAATTAAATAAAAATGGATTACCTGGATGGATTTTAAGAGTCCCTAGTATCAAAAAGGGATTAAGCATAGCCAATAGAAAACTACTACGTTATGCCATAATTATCGGCGATAAAGAGTATAAGGAAAGAACTTATAGCGTTAAAGACCTCGTTAGTGGGGAACAATGGAGTTTTAGTATTAACGAGTTAATTAAATTCTTGAAAAACGTCTTACACGATAATAAATAACAGTGTTATAATAGGTATATTTAATACTATCCCTACTCATTACCTATCTAGAAAAGAATGCTCTCTAATTTGGGGGAGTAGATAAAATGCCTCATCCGCGCATAGAGCGTATAGGCGATTATGAATGGAAAATACCTAAAGGATATAAACCATGCATGAACACTGATGCTATTATATTCGCTGACGAAACACTACTTGAAAAAATGAAACAAGACTTAACACTAGAACAAGCAGCCAATGTAGCGTGTTTACCGGGTATACAGCTATATGCTTATGTAATGCCTGACGGGCATCAAGGCTACGGCTTCCCTATCGGTGGTGTAGCAGGTTTCGATGTGGAGGAGGGTGTAATTAGTCCTGGTGGTGTTGGTTATGATATTAACTGTGGTGTTAGAGTACTAAGGACTGATTTAGACGAAGAGGATGTTAGACCTAAGTTAAAAGAGTTAGTAACAACGATTTTTAGGAACGTGCCCAGCGGCGTAGGTGCTACTGGTAAACTCCATTTAAGTATTAGCGAGTTAAACGAGGTACTTAACAGAGGAGTTGAATGGGCAATTGAGAAAGGATTTGGATGGGAAGAAGATATAGAGTACATCGAAGAGAGAGGAAGCTGGAAAGTAGCTGATGCTTCAAAAGTTAGTAGAACCGCTAAACAGCGCGGCAAAGATCAGCTCGGAACGCTTGGTGCCGGGAACCATTTCCTTGAAATACAAGTTGTCGATAGAATATATGACCCAGAAGCGGCAAAGATCATGGGTATAACACGCGTAGGACAAGTTACTATAATGATACATACCGGCAGTCGTGGATTGGGACATCAGGTAGCGAGTGATTACTTGCTAATAATGGAGCGTATAATGAGGAGATATGGTATAAGACCTCCAGATAGAGAACTAGTGAGTCTGCCTTTCCAGTCAAAAGAAGCACAGGACTACTTCAAAGCAATGGCAGCCGCAGCCAATTTTGCATGGACTAATAGGCAAATAATAATGCACTGGGTACGTGAAAGTTTCAAACAAGTATTTCACAAAGACCCCGAGGACTTAGGTATTAGACTAGTATATGACGTAGCACACAACATAGCTAAGGTTGAAGAACATGTGATCAACGGCAAGAAGTACAGAGTTGTAGTACATAGAAAAGGAGCAACAAGAGCGTTCCCACCAGAACACCCAGAAATACCAGCTAGATATAGGAGCATAGGTCAACCAGTACTAATACCGGGTAGTATGGGCACTGCAAGCTATATATTAGTAGGTGTACCAACAGGTGCTAGAACATTCTACTCAGCACCACATGGAGCTGGTAGACAAGCATCTCGTGGCGAAGCCATCCGCAGGTATAATCCTGATAAAGTTGTAGATGAATTAGCTAGAAAAGGCATATTACTAAGAGCAGCTACTCGCAGAGTTATTAGCGAAGAAGCCCCACAAGCATATAAAGATGTTGATAAAGTAGCACTAGTAGCTCATAAAGTAGGTATAGCAAAACTCGTAGTACGAATGAGACCTATTGGCGTGGTTAAAGGCTAGCTTAGTAAAGAAAAACTATTGCTAATAACAGTGTTAACATGAGATAAAATTTTAGTGATCTAAACCAATATCCCTCGCCAATTATTGAAGCTATTAATATAGACTCGAATCCAGAGACATAGATTATATAGTCAATAAATAGTTCATCAATGCTATTAAGTCCGGCAAAGACATTACCAACAAATATGCGTGAAACAAATAATATTACTAGTATGAGCACCAGCGCATAGAGATAATAGATCCTGCTCTTCTCCCGAAGAATTCTTCTCAACCCGGTAATACTATCGATTACCCCAAGCACATGCCCTAGATAGCCAGGGCTTCCTCTACTATAGAGTATAGGTGATAGAATTAAATCGAGTATGCGATATGAGAGAGGGGGAAGACGTACAACACTTAATATGTTTTTAGGTTTAAAACCTAGCTTTAGGAGATCCGAGATCCTATTAATGGGGTCCCCGTATCTATTTCCGATCTTTATTAACGCAGTATCTAGTGGTATTCCTTGTCTCGCCTCACTGTAAAGATCTTCGAGTAGCGTGAAAAACTTACTCTCAAGGACATATACGTAACCGACGAGCTGGTTTAGTATAAGACCTAGTATTAGCGTTAAAACACAGTGTATAATTATGGCAACATGGTTAAAAACAACTAAGGGTGTCATAGCTACTAAAAAACCTGTTGGAATAAGTACAATGATCCCTGCATAATAGTCAGCCATGCTAAGCAACTTAATCGCTATAAGATACGAAGTAACGGATATACCTGAAATTAATAAACCTAAGAGCTGAGGTGGGAACTTAGCTAAAGGAAGCATAGCATATACAAGAACACCAAGCAATACTATTAAGTAAGACTCATACAAATTGTCTAAAAGACTAGCATAATCGTTTACTCTAGTTTTTAATCCCTGGAATTCCTCCTTAATACTAGATTCTACTAAGGATCTTGTATCACCAGTCGAGATTAGTACCTCCGAATAAGCTTTTAGAAATTGTGAGACCTTCTCGCTGGGGGTATTCTCTGCAAGCTTTCTAATACAAACATACGGGTCAGGAGATATTTTAGAGAATAACTCGTATTTCTTAGCTAATTCATTATACCCATTAGGTAGTGTCAAATTACCCTTTACGGCTTCTTTAAATACTTCATAAAGCCTAATGCCGCTGGATTCCATTATTAAAAGCAGAGTAATGAACTCTAGATAGTGTTTATCGAGCTTGAAACTAGCGAGTTTTCTCCGTATCCACGGGATAGACAATATAGCGAAAATACCCAGTGCTCCCGTAGCTAGTAGTACGTAGAAAATCATGCTAACCACTCTTGTTCAAAACCTCCTTTTCTATCACTTCATAATAGTATCGCGATAGTTCATCGCTGAGCCTATTAAACTCAAAGACACCATTTGAAACCAGTCTTTCTAAAGTCATAACTCTATTTCTAAGCTCATTGATTATGTCATCAACATCAAGCACGTGTTTGAGTCTAAGTGTTTTTTCGGCAACTTCTCTCGGATCGCTTGGCTTATAACGTGAATCTTCTATACGTTTAAAAACCTCTATCAAGCCGAGCCTTTTCCCGATTTCATAAACTCCCTTTACTCTTCTCTTTCCATACTCACTCTCCATAACAACGATACACCATATATTGGATAACATGTTACGCGGTAGAGATATAGGAGGCCCGATTAACCGCTCAATAGCAGCTTCTGCACTTTCAGCATGCATAGTAGCTATTATTCCATGACCTAATCGAGAAGCTTGGACGAGTAGTCTCGCTTCAATACCACGTACTTCACCAACTACTAGGTAGTCAGGACGCCTTCTAAGACTAAACTTCAATAACGCATACATATCTATACCAGCAGAGTCTCCAATAACAGATACTCGCTCAACAAGAGAATCCCATAGACCGGTAGTAGCGGCTATTTCCGGTGTATCTTCTATTGTAACAACTCTCCTACTTGGTGGTATTAGCGTCAATAATCCCTGCATTAGAGTAGTCTTACCAGTACCAACACCTCCAACAATAAGTATTGACCCCCGTAATTCCATTACAAGCCAGAGATACGCGGCTACTAATGAGTTGAGCATACCATGATCAATGAGTTTTGTAATAGTCCATGGAGAAACCGGTTTTTTCCTAATAACGAAACTACTCCCTTTACGTGAAACTTCTCTACCATATGTTAAGCTAACGCGAAAACCCTCACTAGTAATCCCCTCAGCCACTGGATAAGCTAGAGATAGATGTCTACCTGCCTTGCGTGCGAGGCTCAACACGATCCTATCAATAGCATGTGGATCAACACATATGTTTGTATTCATCCATCCATACCAGCTGTACTTTCGATGTATTATACTTAGACAAGTATCATCACTACTCCCCGAGATCTCTTCAATTAACGCATCACGCGTAAGAGGATATAATGCACCATACCCGCTTGCTAGCTTTAGGTAGTAATAGGTAACTTGCAATGGATATGTACTGTATATCCTTTGCAGAACGTTATCATTACTCCTAGCAATAGTTTCTTGTAAACACTCTACGTCATTACAGTGAGGATTAATATGGTAGAGCTTATAAACTGCATCGACAACCTCATCATTGTAATCCGGTTCTACGACAGCGTATTCTAGAACACCATCTTTACCAATAATGTATACTATGAACATCTCATCGACGGTGTACTGTTCTATGGGGTTAACGACTTTTACAGGCTTGATCCGAGACTCTGTAATAACTGTCTCAACTAGTTTTCGAAGCTCTTGATTGTCTAAATTAACAATAATTCTCTTACCTATATCAGTTAAAAAAGATTTAAATTTGTTAAAAAACATGATCACAATACCCTGTTTATTAACTAATCAGATTTTACCTAACTATTGTGACTGGGTACGGCTCAGTCACGCTATCGTTATATGAGACCACTACATAGTATTCGCTGCTTGTCGAAACTGTATTTTTGTCTATATTGATGTTAAAACTCTTAGTAACACCTGGCTCTACAGTTATGTTTACTGGGAAATCTTTAGAAGTTCCACTATCATCTAGCAACATTACATTGTTTATTTCAGCGGGAGCTGTTCCCACATTAGCAACCTTTATGTTTAATACAGCTGAATTCTCTAGTACTATCAGCTTAGCCGATATTATCGAGAGAGAAGCATATTGTTGCTGTTGAGCAGTAATAGATGAGATCACGTAGTTATACACCAGTATTCCACCAGCTATAGTTATTGCTAGTAATAACGCCGTAGCTACTAGTGGTGAAATAGCCTTCATATTTTCACCCACTAGGTGGAGAGAAGGTGTTAATGGCGATGCCCATTAAAATCCTTAAATAGGGAAAATAGTGAGAGAGAAGAGTGAAACTATTTCGGGCGATACCGATACCTCTCTCTTTAAAGGATAAGAAATCCTCAAATAATATATTAGCAACGAGGTGTTTCAGCTAATGAGTACAATTGAAGAAAAATATATGGCCATAAGCCCTGCCGAGTTTTTCATGAGGTATAGAGAAATAGCTGGGTTCGCAAATCCAGCTCGCGCTCTATACCAAACAGTTAGAGAGCTCGTAGAAAACGCTCTTGACGCCACAGATGCTCATGGAATACTACCTAATATAAAAATTGCGATCAGAAGGGCCGATCCTATACAAAATTACTATCAAGTAATAGTAGAAGATAATGGAATAGGATTACCGCCTCAGATAGTGCCTGAAGCTTTTGGTAGAGTGTTCTTTAGCTCTAAATACGTGCTTAAACAAACACGTGGAATGTTTGGATTAGGAGTTAAAATGGCTGTTTTATATGCTCAAATGACTACCGGTAATCCAGTAGAAGTTATTACTAGTAGACCTGGTTTAAGGTTTATATACTATTATAAGCTTAGAATAGATGTTAACAAAAACGAACCCGTTATAATAGAGCGTGGTACTTGGAGAAAAACACGGGATTGGCACGGTACAATCGTATCCCTAATACTTGAAGGCGACTGGGGTAGAGCAAAGAGCAAGATCCTCGAGTATGTTAATAGAACAGCTGTTGCAACACCGTATGCTAATATAGTCTTTATCACACCCGATAACGAAATCTACTATTATGAAAGAGTCATTGATAAATTACCAAAACCACCCAAAGAAGTAAAACCACATCCATACGGAATAGATTTAGAAACACTAAAAAGAATTATAAATTCTACAAATTACGCTACATTATATGAGCTACTCATTAATAGTTTTCAAAGTATTGGAGATGTTACCGCGAAAGCAATACTAGAGAAGGCGGGATTGCCTCTCAACGTTAATCCTCGCAAACTAACTGATCAACAGTTACTAGCCCTAATAGACGCTATGAAAAACTATGACAAGTATCGTCCTCCCAAAGCAGATGCTTTATCACCACTTGGTGAAGAAATTATCATTGCTGGTTTAAAGAGAATGTATAACCCTGAATTTGTAGATGCTACTACTCGCAAACCAGCAACTTACCAGGGACATCCCTTTATAGTTGAAGTGGGTATAGCTTATGGAGGAAACGTACCAATTAGTGATAAGGATAAACCCGTTTTGTTAAGATATGCTAATAAAATACCCCTATTATACGACGAGGGTAGTGACGTTATAACAATAATTGTTCGAGAGGATATTAACTGGAGCAATTACCTAGTAGAATTACCAGCACCACTACTAGTATTGGTCCATGTTTGTAGTACTAAAGTACCGTTCAAGGGTGTTGGAAAAGAGAGTATTGCTGATGTACCAGAAGTTAGGAGAGAAATAAGACTTGCTATACAAGAGGTTGCACGGAGACTTCGAAAATACTTGGCAAAGAAAATACGTGAAGAAGAGTTAAAGAAGAAGGTAGTGAGTATTGCAAAATACATCCCTGAAGTGGCACGAGCACTTGCAACACTAACTAATGGTGAACAGTATAATAGTGAGAAAATATCCGAGAAGCTGATAGATATAATTGTATCTAAATCCAAGCTGCCGGCTGGAGAGATCAAAAAGATAATCGAGAATGTTGAAATAGGGACCTAACTAGGTGTTAGGGGGTTAAACGATGTCTTCCGTAGATAAAGCAGTGAGAAGGAAGGGTATAGAAATTCTTAGAGAGAAATTTGCTGAAGTAGCTAAAGCAATAATCGAGGGAAGAAAGCCCACGCTAATACTACCAAAGAGAGTATTAAGCAACACGATCTATGATGAGAAAAACAAATTACTTCTCCTCGGCCCCGAGATGCAGCGTAGGAGTTTTCTAGATGTTAATGAAGCTAGAAAGTTTATGCAAACACTCCTTATGGCATCAATAATATATGAGGCTTTGGTAAATGACGAATATCCAACAATACGTGATCTTTACTATAGGGGTAAACACACAATCACATACAGAGATCCATCCGGTAAGCTACATCACGAGAATACGTGGGACGAACAACGAGAATCGGACTCTGTTATAAGAGATCTGGAGGTTTACCTAGGACTACTTAGAGAAGAATTACTAATACTTAGCAAGGAAAAGGGTAAGGTAGTTGGTAACCTAGTTATCAAAAGTGGAGATGACAAGATAGACCTAAGTAAAATGGGTCATGGTGCTTATGCTATTGAACCAACACCCGATTTAATAGAATTCATAGATGTTGATGCTGAATACGTTCTTGTTGTAGAGAAAGATGCTGTATTCCAACAACTCCACAGATATGGTTTTTGGAAAAAACACAAAGCAATACTAGTAACTAGCGCAGGACAACCAGATCGGGCAACAAGGAGATTTGTGAGAAGATTAAACGAGGAGTTAAAATTACCGGTATACATACTAACCGATAGCGATCCCTACGGATACTATATTTACAGCGTCTTCAAGATCGGCTCTATAACCCTATCATATGAAAGTGAGCGCTTAGCAACTCCCAGCGCTAAATTTATTGGGGTTATGATGACCGATATTTATGGAGACGAACCATTTAGAAAAATCCATGATAAGCTAAGCCTCGAAGAAATACCTAAAAGCCGTTTCGAAAAACTTCCCAAAAAGAAACCGTATCTTAGCGAAAGCGAGAGAAGGAATTACGTCATTAAAGCTAAGGTTAAGGATATTGAAAGAGCCATAGAACTCGTAGGCTACCATGTAGCTGAGGCTTGTCTTGAAGATAAGAACATAAAGGCAAAGATCAGGAAAAAAGAGGGGTTAATGGGTTATCCATGGTTTCACACACCAGAATGGATTAGAGAACTATGCATATTCTTTAAAACCTTATCAAAACTCGAAATAGAAGCCATGGCTAGTAAAGGCTTAAAATTCCTCGCTGACAAGTACATACCAGAGAAGATCGAAACTGGAGACTACATAGATTAGTAGCTAGCCATCGTACATAGTGCGGATCTAAAAGAATGTAATGTATGTTCCGACACTGATGCATATACCATAAGTCAACTCTGACAAAGTATTATGACATAAAATATGAATAATCTATAATAATCCAAACCCTGCTATATTAAAATAGCAAGAATACTATAGAGTCGTATCAATGATTCGAAGCCTGGCGAGGGTAGTTATAGCTTGAAAGATGATCAAGAATATTTTGTATTTGGGATCGAAGAGCTTGAACAGACATTTAGGGGTATTTTAGAACCTCCATCTACAATTGTTGTAGCGGGTCATCCAGGCGCGGGTAAGACTACTCTAGCAATAACTATTTGCTACTCGAATGCTAAAAGAGGATATCCCTGTCTCTATGTAACGTTTCAGGAAGAAAAAGCTAAGCTATACCGTAATATGAAAAATCTAGGAATAGATCTCGAAGACGTTGAGAAAAAGGGAGCTTTTAAATTCGTAAAACTACCTATTACACAAAGCGTTGAAAGCGTTTCCGAGTTTATCATAAAACTTATTGAAGAATATAAGCCTCGAATAGTGGTAATAGACTCTATCAACTCGATGCTAGAATCGCTGAAAACTAAGGTCGAAATTCGTGGTTGGCTCCAGAACTTCTACTATGCTATAGCAAATGCTGTTAACGGCTTAATAATACTAATAGTAGAGCTACCTTTTGGAGAAGAGCGTATAGAGCTCGGTGCTATAGAATTCATAGCAGATGCTATATTAGTACTGAAACATAGAATCGAAAACAGACTTATAGCTAGAACTCTAGAAATAAGGAAAGTAAGGGGATCCCCACTAAATATTGCTGAGATACCTTTCTCGATAACTAGTGGTAAGGGTATCGAAGTCTATATGCCAAAAATTATAGAGGAACTACCAAGAGAAGGAAAAGAGCTTGTCATGCCGTGCGCTGCTTTACAAAAAGCTCTAGACCACATACATCTCGGGATGCACATATATGTAACATATCCTCCAGACTCTAGGATACCAACTCATGCTATTCTTCTAGCCGGTATATTGCTTACTAATAAGCTTAAAACACTAGTTATATCATATACGTATCCACCGGATACGATAAGATCTATATTGAAAATTCAGCTTATGAAAATAGGGATAAATCCTAACATCGTTGACGAGGTACTAGATAAATATATAATATTTAGAGGTTTTAACCCGTTTTCAATGAGTCTTGATACTCTAGCAATGAGGGAGATCTCGCTTATAGAAGAACACAGAGATGTACAAGCTATTACTTTTCACGGCGTTGAACTACCAGCACTGATATTACCACCGAATAGATATTTATCAGCACTTTATAACCAACTCCTATACTTCAAGGCTGAGCAAAAACTAGTTATAAGGACAGGCGCGTATATAAATAGCGAACTCCATGCAATAAACTCCGCTCTATCCGATGCAGTATTACGAGTTGAAGTAGATATTCGTAATGAAGGAGAAGTATATGAGAGAATCCATATTTGGAGAAGAAACCGTAATCCATACATTCTAACCAACGAGGAAATAAAGACGTGTATGGATGAGATCAAAGAACGAATCAAGAAGATCTTATAAAGGTGTCGAAGCTTCAATTTTATCTTTGATGAAGTATTAACGTAGTCAGCTGAGACAGGTTATTTCATCCCGAAAAGGGTCATCTGTGGGGACTCATCATTCTTCAACATATTCTACTATGTCGTGATATGTATTTTTCTTACAATATGGACAGTAGTGATAAAGTTGTTTAAATTCCTTGTCTAGGGGAAAGCTTATGTAAAGCTTCCACTCACGACTACACTCTCTACATCTCAGTATCCAGTAAGTCATTTACGAACAACCTTATCTATCCTTAAAATACCTTTATCGATGAGTAGTTTAAGAGCCTTTTTCAGTGTTTTCCTAATTATAAATCTCCTATTCAGTGATCCATAGAGTCTTATGGCCGTTGCTCTAATACTACTGGTACGCGTTAAATCTAAGAGTATTTTCTTATCCTCATCGCTAAGTTCTTTATCTAAATACCGTAAAGCTATTCTAGCTATATCAACTGGTTTAAGCCCCATATAGGGATCCTCCGGCTCTAAGTGATCAAGTCTTTGCAGTACCTTGAACTCAATAATTGTTATCCACTCGTCATCACTAATACCTGGATAAACTCGTTTAAGCTCGCTTACTAGTTCTTCACGGGATCTAAACCCATCTTTTATAGCATCTTCGTCTGTTAACTCCTTGATCTTTTTGTGGTAAACCTTTTCTATCAATATTTTTGCAACCGGTTTGCCACCACCGTGAACTATTACTTCTCGATACTTGGGTTTTACAATGCCCCTTCTAATAGTAGCTGTTTTCTTACCCTCGAGGATTTCTTTGACATATCTCCCTTTAACCATTATGTGTCTTCCGAGATACTTTACTCTAACCACGACCGGATACCCATTATCGGGATCCTAGGCTTGATAGCTAAGTATGGGTCGTTGACTCAAACGCATAGGCATTGTAAGCTGTACTTTGGGGTAACCCCTTGTTTCTTCTTCAAGTCTCTTAATAAATTCGTCAACAGTCATTACTATCTGATCATTAGTTCTCCTAATTCTAACATTGATAGTATTACTCTTAACCTCACGTTCACCAACAACAACTATGTATGAAACCCATTCCCTACCAGCATCCCTGATCTTCTTACCAAGACTCTCATCGCGATCATCGACGTCTACCCTAAAACCATAACTGCTAATTTTCTCAGCAACGCTCAATGCATAGTCTAGATACTCTTTAGATACCGGTATTACCCTAACCTGTATAGGAGTTAGCCATGTTGGTAGATATGGGGTCTGACCACGCTTTTCCATGAAAGCTGCTGTATCGAACACCGTGTAGATATATCTTTCCACGCCCCCTATTATCGCTGTGTGAATTATTACCGGATGACGTTTCTCTCCTTTTTCATCAGTGTATGTTATACCGAATCTCGCACCATTACCTATATCTATTTGGAAAGTCGCTATTTCACGCGGTCTCTTCAAATTGTCTATTATATGATACTCAACGTTTAGAACCCAATAGTATATACCGGCTGGAATAACCGATACCAGTACTGGATAGTTCTCGTTTTTAACAAACTCTACCAAGTCATCTCTATGATTGTCGAGGAAATCTTGCGTAACATTATATAGTGCTACATACCTCCTATCGAGCTTGGATATTTCATCAAGTATTTTCCTCTGAATCACTTTTGATACTTCAATAGCCTCTCTTAGATCTCTCGTTAGAATATGTAGATCTGGCATATAGAATTTACGGAGTCTAAAACAAAGGTTTAGCTCACCACGTTGTTCAAGCCTATAGCTATCAGCTATTTCGAATACCCCAAATGGTAGATTCTTATAACTTATTACCCAGTCTCTGAGCATAGCAAATTGCTGGTGACAAGCAGCATATCTAAGGACATACCTATTATTATCAACCTCTACCTCGTAGAGCCGATCACCAAATAGTACGGCGTGTTCATAAACAGGTTTTTCTGACAGGTTAAACATATTGGTACCCATAACGCGGTAAACGGGAATACCCAGTTCCCTTACAATTTTCCACGCATACTCCATAACAGCTTGCATAATTATTGTTGCGTGTGGACCATATCTCATATGTCCATGATCACTCATAGGTTCCCATTCAAACCCAAATTTCCTACAGTAATCATTAACTCTATTAACACCACCAGGTAGTTCTTTACCATAGACTTCTTTATCAACCAGAATCTTTAAGTCGGGATAGTTAGTGTAGTCAAATTCTGCGGGATCCACTAGATCTCCATTAGGTGTTAGTATGTAGTATTTTTTCTCGATCTCCCTTCTAACAACACCTGCTTCGCTTTTAATACTTCGCGATAATTCGCTCAAGGGATGTCCATAACATTCCAGCGAGAATTCTTTGTACCATCCAAATGGTGCTCGATAGACCGGAATATTAGTTGATTTAGCTAATTTTTCCTCGAACTTCCTAAGTATATCTAATGCCTGTGGCGGCGGTGCTAAATTACTGGATAAGTGAGCATACGGGTATATAACGAGATTATTCGGTTTTACCTTATCAGCTATACTAACGACCTCACCTATAGCTTTCTCAATAACTTTATCATCATCACCCTGCTCTATACTAGTAAAAATTACTAGTGCATTTGTAAAGCTATTACTCTCTCTACCGCTAACATCCTCCGGCTCGTTAATCGCTGGCGACACTACTTTATAGGCAAACTTCTTGGCGTGAATCAGTAACATTCTCAAGGAATACTCACCGAATAATTATAGCTTAGATAACAGATTCTTGTCCAAACTTATTTTTCTTCTGCTCCATTAACTGCTGTCCAAGCTGTGGAGGAACTGGTACTGGTGGTGGTACTCCGAGTGAGCGAGCAAGGATTATAGATTCTGCAATAGAGTTTACCAGTATGGCTTGTATTATAGGTGATGGTATTTTTCGTGCTCTAACGTCCTTATCTAACTTATCCAACTCGTCACCACTACTCATAACGATTGCTATACCCTTAAGCATAATCTGTATTACGGGCGGTTTTGTAGAAACAGAGAAAATAAACGGTAAGTGATACTGAGTCCCTCGGCGTACGGGTTCTCCAGACGGCAAAGTGAGGTTTATGCTAAACTCTATTTTTGGGGGTAGACTAGCAACTAGCTTCTCAGCGTTAATACTATTGAACTGTATGGACACACTATACAATACGGCAATCACCTACAACATAGTGATAGTATCAACGCCCGCTTTATAAATACCCCTATATTTTCTTGAAGTTATAAAGGGTCTATAACCATATGACATTAGTGAGGCAAAAGTTTTGGTGAGACAACATGACAGTTGAAAAACAGAAGATAATTAGGTTAAGGGATATACCCGGCGTAACAGCTACCATAGCTGATAAACTTGAAGCAGCTGGTATTACTAATCCATGGGCTATCGTCGTAATGAGAGCTGAAGAACTAGCTGAGAAAGCCGGTATACCACCCACAACAGCTCAGAGAATAATCGAGAATGCAAGAAAACTTCTAGGTATCACCTTTAAGACCGCCAGAGAAGTTAAAATGGAGAGGTTAAGCATTAGAAAGATCACAACAGGTAGCAAGAATTTAGACGATCTACTTGGCGGCGGTATCGAGACAAAAACGATAACAGAATTCTATGGCGAGTACGGTACCGGTAAGACGCAGATCTGCCATCAACTAAGCGTCAATGTACAACTACCACCCGAAAAAGGAGGTTTAAGCGGAAAAGCAGTATATATCGATACTGAGGGAACGTTTAGATGGGAAAGAATAGAAGCTATGGCTAGAGCAGTAGGATTAGATCCTGAAGAAGCTATGGAAAACATATACTATATTAGAGCATATAACAGCGATCACCAAATAGCTATTGTTGAGGAACTATTCAAATTCGTTCCAGAAAACAATGTTAAGCTTGTTATAATCGATTCTGTGACAAGTCACTTTAGAGCAGAATATCCTGGTAGAGAACACTTAGCTATTAGACAACAAAAACTAAATGCACATCTACATCAACTCGTTAAACTAGCCGAGATATATAATATCGCAGTAGTCGTCACTAACCAGGTTATGGCAAGACCAGACGTATTCTATGGAGATCCTACACAACCGATAGGAGGACATGTACTAGCACATACACCAGGTGTTAGAGTACAGCTTAGAAGAGCTAAGGGTAATAAGAGAATAGCTAGAGTTGTAGATGCGCCACACTTACCAGAGGGAGAAGCAGTATTTGTTATAACAGATGAAGGTATTAGAGATCCCGAAGAATAGCCAGATACCTATAAATGAAAGAATAGTAGGATAAGGGGAGTATCACCTATTATTAGGAACAATATTAGCCCGGCTAATAGTGGTACTAGATACGGTATTCCATAAGTTACCCAAATATAGTCTTCAGGAGATAAATAGCCTTTCTCTATAAGCTTCTTCACTTCTTCCTGATGAACCCTATAATCTTCTTCCTCGACATTAAAAGATAACCGGTACTCTCTAAGTAGCCTATCACCTACGACTCTGTAAATCGATAGTGGGTAATAGTGCTTAGTTCGTAGATAATCGCCTATCCTCATGGGCTTACCAATAAGTAGTAGTACAATTTTCTTATGTAGTGGGAGTTCACGGGGTATGTGAGATCTATACACTAGAGATATTGTTACCGATTTAGCAATACCCACTATGATTGATAATACTGCAGAGTAGAGAATGATCGGGAGTATAGGTGGCAAGTGAAAAGTAGTACTATAAGATAACGGTATGATACTATAAACATCAGTATATGGTAACAGAAGAGTAACAATGAAGACTGCAAATACATCAGCTTTACCAATTAAATTAAATAAATATAATATATAAAATAAACCAGGCCCTACTATTAGTGATAAAAGTGTATATACTATAATTAACGTTGATAAATGGATCCAGAAAACACTTACCGTGAGAGTGAAGAATATCGTCGATATAGCTAGAGCTATCCACACATACTTGTCAGGTATCTCTCTATACTTTAAATCATATATAGAAAACCATGTAAATACCGTGATAGAATAAACTATACGTATATATAGTAAGAGGTTTTCAACCATGAACTCCAAACCGAGTCACCCTATAATTGAATTAGATTTTAGAAGTAGAAATTTAAAATCGGTGATTAAACAGATCAAGTATTTCAGAAACCGAGGCTATACAACATTCTGCTTTAGAGAGAGGGGGCGGATTTTCTACTATATATCACCCCTACAACCAAGAGTAATATATGAAGAGTGTAGTCGAAAAGACGAACTAAGCGGACTTAAATATCGTTTAAAAGAAGCGCGTATACTCTTAGGTAAATATACGTTTATACGCATATTCTGGGATAATACCAGCTATAGGATTAAAATTGAAAATCCACCACTCACAATAAGAATCTATATAAGTAATGAGAATCTAAGCGAGTTGTTTAGTAATGAGTAGTTTCCGCATACTCTGGAATCCATGGAGATATGAATACGTTAGTAGAGCTAAACACGAAGAAAAAGAATGTATCTTCTGTAAACTACCAAAGAAAAACGACGATGAGGCGCTAATACTGTACAGGGGCAAGTACTCGTATATAACACTTAATGCCTATCCCTATAATAGCGGACATTTAATGATAATACCATATAGACATGTACCAAGTCCCGAAGAGTTAAATGATGAAGAACTCTTTGAAATGAGTAAACTAATTATTAAAGCGGTTAAGGTATTAAGAGAGAGCTTTAGTCCTGACGGATTCAATATAGGCATAAACATCGGGAGAGCTGCTGGAGCTGGCATAGCCGAACATACACATATTCATGTGGTTCCTCGATGGGTTGGAGATACCAATTTTATGGCTGTAATAGCGTCTACTAAAACGCTGCCAATTAGTCTTAATGAGGCATATAAACTATTAAAGAGTAGTTGGAAAAAATTATTTAGTGAATGAAGAAGCCCTCGATCACTGAGAAGTGATGATGGCAGGGGTTTAGCGGATAATGCTTAGTAAGGGTAATCTTAGAATAATTGAAAGGTATAACTTCCTCGGTATTACTAGATATAGGATATACGTTGTTGGAACCAATATAGTGTTTAACGTCCAAGCACACAGTGATGAAGAAGCTATTGAGAAAGCGTTAGAGCTAGCTAAGAAAATGGGGTTAACAGATGAGGTTGTAGAAGCTATTAAGGAGAAAATTAAACAATCCAAATAACATTAGAATATGTATCGAGATGAAGAAACTTGCCCCCCCCGAGACCCTCAAGGGATGAAGAAATTACCGCGAACTGATCAAATCCTCTTACTTTTCCTCTCCTCTAAAACTCTCAACTTCTCGGTTAGTTCCTCATGAAGCCTCTTAACGTATTTGATCATCTCTTCCCTAGGGAGGTTTTCGAGTAGTATTCTCAAAAACTTCGACGCACATCTATTACTATGGAAAGTCAGTAATATGTCGCCATAGTTTATTATAATACCTTGGCCACGCGGAAACACCCTACCACATATTAGACATTTATAATTTTCACGAGGCATTCTTCGCATCCTCACCTTCTTCTAAACTACTACAATTCGCAAGACCTAGTTCAGCTATTCTCGAGTTAAGTGTAGAAGAAGATTCTGTGTATAATCTTATCCTCATACCACTCCGCTTATCACGTAACTCCACGTATCTCCTCTTAGGATTATACTCGTAACAGTAGTTTTGACTAAATTCTATGAAGAACCTGTTATTAAGAACAACTCCCTTTCTATACACTGCAAAACTTTGGGGAAGCATAATGTTCGAGAACTTGTATTTCCTCATAACTAGGCTCCTTAGTAAGAATAATATTCCGAATATAAACTCGTACATAACAAGTATTGTTAGAAAATTAGCTAATACTTCGTTTTCGAAAAGAGTACTAAATAATAACTGTGTTAAGGGATATATTGTAGAGTTATACAACGGAAACAGTATTATTACTAGAAACGATAAGAGTAGCAATGACATTGAAGCTGTAACTTGTTTCTTAAGCTCACTAATTAACTCCTTATCCGTCATCGCAATCTTAGTCGCATTGGCTTCTTTAAACAATAACGACCCTAGCTCTTTCTGTGGAGGCATCTTACTCCATGTACGTGCTCTCCTAAATGTAATACCCATGATTACTATAAAGTAGAGTATAAATACTATAATTCTGTAAGAAGGTGGTAAAAAAGTCGATACCAATGCCATTAATACTATGCTTATCTGGCTAATTATAAACATCGAACTCCTTGACGGCTGTTTCATCATAGCACTTCACATCTACAAATATCTATTAAAGCTAGATACCGGCTACGCTAATAAAAATAGTCACATATAGACTATTATATTTAATTAGATGATGAATCGCCACTAACGGATAGGTGAAGAGGGTCCGTGTTACTGAATATTGAATAGGCGATGAAGAAGAGGGAGTAACAGAGTATGACAATGAAGAAGTTATCCCCGTCAGAGCCTAGAGCTTCTATTTATATAACACTAGATTTTCCGCCGAGAATACCGGCTACAAAGTATGAGAGACTAGCACGAAGAATACCATATACTAGGACGAGTTTTCTAACTCCTTATACCCTAGAATTACAATTACTCGCCAACATAAACGAGCTAGAAAATGTTATTTCTAAATTAATAAAATATATATCATCTCTACCTGGAGAAATAGTAGTATGTATTGAATACTGGTTTACATTCCCATTAATAACATGTCCCTGTAGTAAAGACTTAGTATGCATAGATGAGTTTAGAGACAAGACACTATATATTTATTGTAATATAAAGGAGAAATACTTCTCTCTAAGATTTTTCAGGGTAAAACCAGTAACACCCATAGATCCGTTCACAGTAACTAGATCAGCATTCAAATATTGTGACATGCCCATTAACTTAACTAAAATACTAGAACATATCGTCACTCATGCAGAGATCGCCACAAACTATATGAAAGAACGTGTTAAAAAGAATTAAGCGATAGTATATGATGAACGCCCTATCCCTAGACCTTTAAAGGGGATGACTAAACGAACCCTAGCTGATCAGCCAATCTTATACTTACCGGTCTTTGCAACGAATTCTTTTAACGCCACGGCATCGTTGAACATATATACGTTATTAAACATTATGTATGCCACGTTGAAATTATACTTATCTAAGAATCCTAATAGCTTGTCAAAATCCTCCCTTGTATACTTGTACTTGTAATTTACCTCCCCGCTGCCGATACCATGTAATCTAGTATATAGAATACCGTTTACGAGGTGCGCTGGCTCGCGCCTAAATAAATCGACAACATGCAGGATCTCATATTTAGCGAGAATTCTTTTTAGAATATCCCTCTCATCAGCCCATTTACCACGTGGTTCCCATCCGATGATCATGTTTTTATCTATTAAAGACCTGGCTTGTTCGAAAAACTCGCTAACCCATTTAATTACTTCATCACTAAAAGGCATACTAGCAGGTGTTTGTAAAATAATTATTCTGGATTTTAATATGTGTGCTGCATTAACTATTTTCTCGAACGCTTCTATATTTTCACGCGTAGGCTTTAAATACCCGTAATTATTCAGATCTCCGCCTGGTTTCTTCTTCATTTTCTTCCACGTAGGTGATGTAGAAGGGTGCGTAATTACTTGCCAAGCCTTAATGGTAAATTCGAAATTCTCTGGAGCCTCGCTTCTAATCTTATTAAACCACTCCTCAGAGGGAAGCTCATAGAAAGTATTTTGAAGCTCTACTACATTAAGTACTGAATAATATTTAGACCGAGAGACAGGAAAACCACAACAACCTATTTTCAATGTCTTCAAGTACCTTGAACCTCCGAAGCAACTACTTCCCTAACGATTTCAAGCTCGTTTAACAACTGCTGTATTTCTTGTGGCGTAGATACTAAGGATTTAGATGTGTCAACTATAAGCGTACACTCACCTATTTCACCACGCTTAATAACAACACATTTTAATGCAACAATATCAATACCGCGATCAGCAAGCGTTTTAGAAATTTCGGCCACAGCGCCCGGCCTATCCTCTACGACCACAGTGATCTCGATAAGCTTTGCTCTATCAGGTATCGGTGTTATAAACACTTTTTTCTCATCAATATCAGCAACTAGTAATACATTCATACCCTCTCTAATACCCAGCGCTTCGCGTATAGCTAATGGTATCGTAATCCTACCCTTAGAATCTACCTTAACTAATTCCTTAAACCTCATTCATTGCACCCAAACACAACTAATATTATAATAGTGAATTAAGTACTAAATATCTTAATCCTAACTAGCTAGTAACTAATGGATACGGTATTTGTGTAAGAGTATTGAGTTTACTAAGATAATCCTTAAGAGTCCTTCTCCATAGATCACCGAGTGCTAGTACAACAATAATTTTCTCAATACTTGCCCTAGCTTTTTCGATCATAGATAAAACCGTCCGTAACGTACGACCCGTATATACTACATCAGCTAATATCAATACACTATCCTTCCTATTAATTAGATCCTTATCGATATAGAGAGTCTCAACGTCTTTAGGAGATCTCGTAACAGCACCAGCATAGTACTGAACACCCGGATAAGCTTTTCTCTTAACAAGTATAATTGGAGTATTTAGTTCTAAACCAACCATTGTTGCAAGAGGCATTATAGACTCCGCTGTAGCAACAATCTTGGTGAGGTTAGAGCCCGAAAGCCTTAACGTTATTATAATAGTTAGCAAGCGTATAACGTACGGATCCTTTAATACTCTTGATAAATCAATGATGTTACTACGCTCTTCTTCAACAAGTTTTCTAAGCAAATAATCAATATCTACTGAGAGTACTAGCTTAGCTAGTATTTTCAATGCTTGTTCATAACTAGGTATGATGTTGCCGCCAACATATCGGCAGAGAATAGACTCAGGAATACCCGTTAACTCGCTTAGTACACGATAGGGGAGACTAGGTTTTAATAACCTAAGAACCTCGTTAGCTAATAGCCTGATCTTTAACCTACCAAGTTTCGTTGAAGAAAAGTTTTTACGGAGAATCTCGATAAACTCTTCAGTCTGCTCCTCACTAGGTTTTTTCAAAGCTATCGAACGTGTTTTAATACCCCTCCTACTAACCAATCTCCACACCCTTGTTTAATCACTCGTTTAAATGATAAATCGGCGAAAATATATTTCTTGTTTTAACAGATTTAAAATTTTCTATTCGTGAGATGCTTATTAAGCCTAATAAAACATAGTATCTTCTACGGGATGAACGAGGTTTTAAGTGCTGAGCCGTGACGAAAAACCCACGCGGTGACCCCTCATATCGTATTATATAAGAGAAGTTGATCATAGTATAGAAAAACTCGGTGTAATTAGAGATTTATTAGAGAGAGCTGTTAGCGAGGCTGTTTTTAGCGGTGAACCTTATGTGCTAATTTGTAAGAAATGCGACGAAGTATACCAGCTATGCTTAATACTCCAAGTTTCCCCAATTGAAGTAAACGAGTATAAGGTGGTTAGTAGGGGGTTATTAATTAGCGTACCCGGCGAGACAGAGTTCGATAAAACTATAGAGAATATAATGCGGTGGAGTACCGCTATAAAATACTATAGGGGCAAGGCCTCCTTTTATATCCCCCCCTATTTATCGGAAACCGCATACATTTACGTATGTAGAGACAAGGAGTGGAGCAAAGCCGAGATTCATGTTATGGAATTAACCGATGCATTAATCTACTTGGAGGAGTAAACATGATAATATTAAGGTCTAGGAAATGGCTAGATGACGAGGAATTCCGTGAAATACTTAGAATAGCCGATTATAATGGATACGAAAAAGGCAAAGGTTCAATATTCGTCTTTAATCTAGAAAAAGCGCTTAAAAACGGATATTCTTACGAGGACATTTTACTACTCATTAAAGAATACGATTTAGAAGTGGATCAGGCTGGTTTAGAAGAATTAAAAAAGATCTACGAGGAGCTCGGAATAGAGATAAGTTGGGATCGCTCAACAGGCACCGTATTACTAAACATACCTTACTCGCTATATAGTAGAATAAGAGATACAATTAAACAATATGGTGCACGATTCGTTGAAAAAAAGGATAAAGGACTAATCTTTAGAATAAACCCGAATATAGCTTTTGAATTAGTTGATAAAATCAAAAGCACCGGATTTAGAGTTGTTGATAAAATCGGCATCCTTAAAAATAAACCCTTACCTGTTAAAATAGAGCTTAAAAACATTACTCTTAGAGAGTATCAGCATGAAGCTCTAGAAAAATGGATCAGCAATAACTACAGAGGCATTATTGCTTTACCAACTGGTTCGGGTAAGACAGTAATAGGGATAGCTGCAATAGCAGAGCTGGGGGTTAGAACGCTAATAATAACTTATACTAAAGAGCAAATGTTTCAGTGGAGAGATTCCATCATAAGATTTACGACCATAGAGCCTAGTCTTATAGGCTTAATGTATAGCGAGGAGAAGAGATTAGCACCTATAACTATAACAACTTATCACAGCGGGTTTAGGAATATCAATGAGATATCACCATATTTCACACTATTAATTATCGACGAAGTACATCATCTACCTGCTGATAAGTTTAAATATATAGCACTACACAGTGTCGCACGTTATAGAATGGGGCTTTCAGCAACACCTATTAGAGAAGATGGTAAACACGAGGAGTTATTCCCACTACTAGGTGGTATAATATACTATAGATCAGCATCAGAACTCGCAAACATGGGTTATCTAGCCAAATACAGAGTATATACCATCAAAGTAAGACTAACTAGAGAAGAGGAGAGAGAATTTGAAAAACTTAGAAGAAAGTATAGGAAACTAATTGGCTATTCCAGTTTTCAAGAAGTACTAGAAGCTGCTAAACAGGGTAATGAGAAGGCTAAGGAAGCGCTTAGAATTCACAGCCAGATGAGAATGCTACTAGCAAGATCAGAATCTAAGATCGAGAAAACCGTAGAGATAGCTAAAAAAGAGCTTGAGAAGGGGTCTAAGATAATAATTTTCACACAATATGTTGACCAAGCGAAAGCTATAAGTAAGAAACTTGATGCACTACTACTAACTGGCGAAACACCAACTGATGAGAGAAAAGCCATACTAAGGAAATTCAGGGAAGCTGATAAAGGAGTATTAGTTGTAACAACAGTAGGCGATGAAGGACTCGATATACCGGATGCTAATGTAGGAATAATAGTTTCTGGAACAGGTTCTAGAAGACAATTCATACAGAGACTAGGAAGACTATTAAGACCTAAACCAGGTAATACTGAGGCAAAACTCTACGAGATAGTATTAGTGCGTACACCAGAAGAATATCAGTCTCTAAAGAGAAAGCGAATAGATCTAGACGAGTTCTTAACTCACTAACAAGTCTAGCAATAACCACGCTAAGTAATTGAGAATATCACTGCACCCATACGGTACTCTAAGCCTAATAACAGGTTTCCCAGAACCTATCCTATAACTGGCTATTACGTTATACTCATCATTAAAAGCTATAAATGAAAGCAAGTACTCACGTGGCTTCTTCTCACTATACTCTTTAATAACTCTTCGATACAGAGGATCATCATAGGGGATCCTCCCATAAACAGGAATATATGGTAAACTAATATAATCTATGACATAGAGACTACCACACTTTCCCTCATAACACTCCAAGTCTAACTCATAATCATTAACCACTAGTTCTTTGAAACTCTTACATCCTTCCCTAATAGCACTGACCATTTCATTATACAGTCTACGGTATTCACTAAGATCAAGCTGTTTTACGTCTATCCAGGTATCGCGTTCAATAATATATACTGCGATGCGCCTCGCGGATAACTCTTTAATTATGTTCTCAACTAACTGCTCCTCTCCTAATACAAGAGAACCAGGTGCAATAGCGTACTGATATATACTGCTTAATCCATGAATCCTAGCATAAGCGTAGCCGGGTCTAGTAGTAACATAGACGCTACTAATATTGTTATTAATGAGATTTTCAAAAATTTCTAGAAGAACTTCTCCCCTACTATTACTTGTATCGATTATTATTGAGCTCCTGCGAATCCTCATATCTAGTAAACCTTGTAACAATAATTATGAAATTACATTATAAGAATGTAACCATTATATGGGGTATTAGGATTGAGTGATTATAAGAAGTGGAATAGGTTATTGAAAAAACGCGAATTATTAGCCCATTATATATTGTGTAGAGAAAACGGCAAGACCTGGAATATTGGCGAAGCTATCGATACGTTAATGGACACACTACTCGTTAATAAGAAAACGGCTTTCTCTATAATAAGAAGGCTAAAGAGAATGGGTTTATTAGTTAAGGATGGCGAGATGGTTTATAAATGTGTGGGATTTGAAGAGTATATACGTGCTCTTTACGAGAATTATGTGTATAAGAAGAAGAGGCGGTTGAAGCATTAGATGAGGCACTGTGTTAATAAAAATTATTGCTTTTGTATACCCTATTATCTCCTAGACTTTACTCTTTGACTTTTAGCTTAATCTCTATAATGCTTACTCTTGTTTCGCGTCCCTGTGGATTAGTTACTGTTTGGCTACCGATCTTGATGTCTTCGATATCAATTTTACCTGGTAGGAACCTGTTTCTAACAATCTCTACAGTATCTACTGCTTTACTGATAGCTCTTCCACGAGCTTTAACAACTATGTCTTTTACACCCTGGTGTATTAGAGTTAGTACAGCTATTACATAGTTCATTACAGGCTTTTTACCAACTAATACGGTATTTGCAGTTTGTGGCTCTGCCTCAGACATTTCTGATACCCCATATCCTCTCCTTAATGTTTTCCTAGGTTACTAGACTACCTTAAACACTAACTAGTCTTTAAAAGCTTTTCCATAAAATCACGATCAAGAATTCCCCTAGTATAACCCCCGTGATACTGCTCCACCTATTTTAATACCGTTACGAAGAACCCCATTCACTACTAGGGGATGATTATTGACGTACAACGTTATACCAGTGTATAATAGGCTATGCCCGCTCTGTGGTCGTGAAGCTGATGCTGAGTCTCTTCTCCTATATGGAGTGTGTGATAGGTGTTTAACGAGTAAAGGGGATTTCTTCGGAGCACTCACTATATACAAGTACTTGAGAGAAGAACTCGAAGAATTTATTGAGTATTTCGAGAAACTTACGGGATTTAGGCCATGGGGTGCTCAAATCACATGGGCCAGGAGATTATTAAATAGAGAAAACACTGTTCTTGTGGCACCAACTGGTATGGGTAAAACAACACTACTCATGATTTACGCTATATACAGCGCTGATAAACGCGGTTTAAGGGTATTATACCTAACACCTACTAGAACTCTTGCTAAACAAGTACACTCTAGATTAGTAGATATTGCTAAGAAAACAGGCAAGAACATAAGAGTACTAATATATGACTCGACAGCTAGTAAGAAACAACGTGAAGAAGTTATCAACGCTATTAGAAAAAGGAAATACGATGTACTAGTATTAACAAACAACTTTGCAACCAAAAATTTAGAACTAGTTATAGAAAGCTCTCCACATATAGTCGTTATAGACGATGTTGATTCGCTACTAAAAAGTGATAATAATGTTAAAAAACTATTACGCTTAATAGGCTATACAGATGATCTAATAGAACTAGCTAAAGAGAGACAACGCTTACTCTGGAAAATACTATTGTATAAAACACTAGATAAAGATAAAGCGTATAACGAACTAATAAAGAAGCTCATAGATATAGAAGAAGCCCTAACAAACAAGTTAAAAAACACAGATACTAAACAGGTAGTTATAGCTTCTGCAACAGGTAGAATGAGAGGCCTATACTCGAAAATATTGAGAGATCTTCTCAGAATAGATGTATCAAGTATAACTATCTATGGTAGAAACATAACAGATGCTTACATGTTCTTAACAGAACACAGTGTAAATGATTTAATAAACTTGTTGGAAAAACTAGGAAGCGGAGGATTAATACTAGTTAGTCCTAGACACCCCTATAAACAGAAGATCGAGGAGCTAGCAAAGCATATAATAGAGGAGTTAGCAAGAAAGGGGTTTAAAACAGAATATGCTACGCCAAGTACTGTTAAGAAGTTCATAGCAGGAGAAATAGATTATTTAATCGGCAGTAGCAGCTACTATGGATTAGCAGTCAGAGGAATCGATGCCCCAGAAACAATTAAGTATGTAATATTCCTTGGAACACCAGTATTTACCATAGAGCTACCCACATTAGCAGCATTACCAAAGATCCTAATACGAATAGCACTATATCTAAGCGAGAAGACAGGTGATAAGAAGTATCGCGAAATAGCTAACAGTATAAAACGAGTAATATACAGATTATCACCAGGAGAACAGCGAGTATTAAGCCTGTTACTAAGAGGCAAGATCGAATTAAACACTATTAGCGGTAATAAGTTATTAGAAGCGTTTAATGAGATCCGGGGATACTATAAAGAATTGTTAGAAGAGGTAGAGAAATATACGCGTAGTAATGGTGTTCTCGAAATAGGCACTATAACGCTATACTATGATCCTAATAAGAAGAAGACATACGCGCTAATACCGGATACTCTCACATACATACAGGGCAGCGGTAGGTCTAGTAGGTTATACCTGGGTAGAATGACTCACGGATTATCAATACTCGTGGAATATCCCATATTCAAGAACATCGTAGAAGCACTTGATATTAGGTTAAGTACGTACGCTAATACGAGGCTATTCAAACCACTAAGCGAAATCGATATCGAAGAAGAAAAGAAGTTAATTGAAGAAACACGGAAAAATCTTAGAAAAGGAGCGATCGGATATGATAACATACTAGTTATTGTAGAATCGCCCACAAAAGCACGTACTATAGCGGGATTCTTCGGAAAACCAATTAAGAGGAAAATAGGAAGCATACCGGTTTACGAGATCCCATTTGTAAAGGGGAATAGAGTAGTACACCTAAACATTATAGCTACGCGCGGACACTTATATGACTTAACAACTAAGAATATCGGGCTGTATGGTATATGGGTTAACGGAGATAAGATACAACCATACTATGATACTTTAAAGAAGTGCCGTATATGTGGTCACCAATTTACACACGGTGATTCTTGCCCTAGATGTGGTAGTAAGAGCTTTACTGATTCCTATGAAGTTATTAACGCACTCCGCAAACTAGCTGAAGAAGCTACAGAGGTATATATCGCAACAGACCCCGATATAGAGGGAGAAAAAATAGCTTATGATGTATACTTAACTATTAAACCCTTTAACAACAATATCTGGAGAATAGAATTACACGAAATCACTAGGAGAGAATTCCTAAGAGCAATCGAGAATAAGAGAACTATTGATAAACAACTCGTAGACGCCGAGATTTACCGTAGAGTCCTAGATAGACTCATCGGATTCAGTCTTAGTGAACACTTATGGAGCATATACAATAAACACTGGCTTGGAGCTGGTCGTGTACAAACACCTGTACTTGGATGGATCATCGAGAGATATGAAGCATATAGAGCGAATAAGTGCCGTAAAATAGTCTACGAACTAGAAGAATACCCAGGACTCTATATTAGCATATGCATAGATTACGAGAATAGAGAACTATACGAAGAGCTACAAGAATTAGATACTCTCGAGCTAAAACTACTAGAATCTCGTGAAGAAACTATCAATCCTCCACCACCATACACTACTGATGAGCTCTTAAGAGATGCGAGTAAACTGGGATTATCAGCAACTAAAACAATGAAACTGGCCCAAGAACTATTCGAATCAGGACTTATAACATATCATAGAACTAGCAGTCACTATGTATCATCACATGGAATAGGTATTGCTATGAAGTATCTCGAAGAAAAAGGGTGGAGAAAATACGCTAAACCAAGTCATTGGGGTAAACCAGGGGCACACGAAGCTATTAGACCAGTTCATCCTCTTGATCCGCATGATCTAGAGAAGGCCTATACAGAGGGATTACTACATTTACCAATACCACTAACTCGTTTACACTATGTCTTATACAACATGATTTTCCGAAGATTCATAGCTAGTCAAATGAAACCATATCGAGTAGTACTTAACAAGTACGTGGTAGGAACAGGGAATAAAGAGCTTACAATAATCACTATTCCTGTAAAGATAGTTGAAGAAGGATTCAATAAAGTATTGAACACTAGGATTTATAACAAACTATATGGTGTTACCAAGGCATACCCGCACGTGAGAATAGTGTTTAAGGGTATTACTTCTAGGGTTAAACTATATAGCGAGGGAGAAGTTATTACCCGAATGAAGAGCGAGGGTATTGGAAGACCTAGTACATACGCTAAGATACTGGAGGCGTTACAGAGACACGGGTATGTTATTAGATCTCGCAGAGTAGGGTATCTCATACCCACTAAGACGGGTATTGAGGTATACAACTACTTAGCCACTAAATACTCAAACCTAGTATCTGTAAACACAACACGCGCTATGGAGGAGTACATTGACATGATCGCCAGAGGCGAGCTCAGCGCCGGCATTGCTATTAAGCACGTTATAGACGAGCTATATAACCATAAACTATTAACTAAGAGTAGAGCTGCTATAGCTAGTACTTCCTCCTAACTCGGATAGCTATATATGACCTGGTACGACCCCCTCTTTTTTCACTACCGATCTCTACGTTGACGAGTTCGATACTCTCACCAAGCCTATCATGAAGCTCGTTATAAACGTCAACGGCTTTACTAATGTTTTCGCCATAACCTCGTATCACAACTTCATCGACACCTTCTTGGAATGATACAATGATCTCAAAGACATAGTCATCAACGTGTTTACGACCAATATCTACAACTTTGCTCAACCCACTACTCAATGCCAAAACCCTCCTAATTCATTAATTAGAAACACTACCAGCTATTCCATACAATATACAAGTCTCTATTTATAAAGCTAATGATAAACTCCGCGAAAGGGGGGTTTCCAGCTCTTATTCAAAGGATCCGATCGGGTGCAACTCCCCAGTTACAGTCGGTGGAGAGCTACAAACAAAGGGGATTGAACCCCCAGTTCCACTTGCTACAGAGGGGTGGAACTCCCCAGTTTCCAATTCAAGATAAATAAACAACAACTGTTAAACCCCTCTTCAAAGTGAAATTAACTTCTATTAAGAGACACCCCTGTATTTCCATTGGAAAATAGGAAAAAGAGCTAGAACTACAGTAAAATGTCCTAGACGTGATTGATAAGACAAATGGTTAACTATACGGTTATTTTAGCTAAAACTAAATTAAATGTCTAGCTTAACTC
>JBEVCI010000065.1:0-18295 GCA_040514375.1 Thermoprotei archaeon | reverse complement strand
CCTCTATATCTATTCTCATACTTTCTTCTCTAAGATATATTTCTGGGATACCTTTTTCGCGCAATTTTCTTCTCAATTCCCTATCATTAGTTGCTACGGCAGCTCCAGTTTTCAGGGCATATTCTATTATAGCGGTATCGGTGTCCAAGTTGTCATCAAAATCTACAACTCTACACTTTTCCCTCGCTACTTGTATTGCGAGTTTTGCTCTTCTCCTTATTATGGGACTATTACTCCTAGAGAGCTTTTCTAGTTCTTTCAAAATGTGTTTAAGCACTACATAGTCTGGTTTTATGGCTAGTTTTTCTTCTATTTGTTCAAATACGTTGATTCCCTCTCCGATAAGCATTAACATGTTAGTGTCCATTACTATTGTTATTTTCTTCTTGTCACGTATTATGTGCTCCACGCGTTTACTCCTCAACTTCTTCCACGATACCCCAACCAGATAATCTCCATCTGCCCAAGACTCTTCTACTAATAGCTATTCTCGAACCTTCCCATGCTACAATCGGGTCTCTCAATTTAATGTGCATGTACTCCTTTGATAACTCCGTTATTACACCAACTCTAATAGCTGTTCCAGCAGTAATTACTATAACCTCGTTTCTTTGTAGCGGAGGGGTTTTTACCATCTCTTTTGTACCTACGACTCTTTGGAGAAGCTCATACCTAATTCTTAGTCCTTTTACGACTGGCGGTGTTTTACCGGGGTGGCCTATAACGCTTCCTACTAGGGCATCTGCTTTGGTCAATGACGGGTCGAGTTGGGTACCGATAGCTACTAATCCTCCAGGTTTTGCTTCTTTAACACTATAATCTCCGAATTTGAGACTAGTAACCTTGGTTATGATTGGTTCGTATGTATAACTGCCTTTACTACCACCACGTGACACTTTTACGCCAGGTTTAATCTCTATTTCATCGCCGACTCTAAGTACTCCCTGTATTAATGAACCTCCAAGTACACCTCCTACTAGCTTATCAGGAGGAGTTCCTGGCTTGTTTACGTCAAAGCTTCTTGCAACGTACATGAGAGGGGGTTTTGTATAGTCTCGTTGAGGAGTCGGTATTTCTTCTTCTATGGCTTGTAGAACTACATCGATATTAACCTTGTGTAACGCGCTTATTGGTATTATGGGGGCGTCTTCTACAGGGCTTCCCTCTAGTAGTTTCTTTATTTCTTTATAGTTTTCAAGCGCTCTCTCTTTATTAACAACGTCTATCTTGTTTTGTACAACTACTATATTCTTTACCCCGATAATATTCAGTGCGACGAAGTGTTCTAGTGTTTGGGGCTGTGGACACGGCTCATTGGCAGCAATTACCAATATGGCTCCATCCATTAAAGCGGCTCCGCTTAGCATTGTAGCCATTAATGCCTCGTGTCCCGGTGCATCTACAAAACTGACTCTGCGAAGCAGTTTTGATTCAGAACCGTCTGGACACTTCTCACTAGTAGTATATGCTTCGGGTGGTTCTAGATTATCACAGTATGCTATAGCTCCATCAGCATATCCTAGCTTAATAGTCATACCGCGTCTAATTTCTTCGCTATGTTTGGCGGTCCATATGCCAGTTATTGCTTGTACTAGCGTTGTTTTACCGTGATCTACGTGTCCAACTACGCCAATGTTTACTTCCGGCTGCTTAAATTCCCAGGGCACTCTGTCACTACACCTCTATAACATTGTAATAGGCGTTATGATTATTAACTACTCGTATACTATCTTTGTGTTTATCTGTACAATATCTTCGGTAATAGTGTTCCCTCTAACAGTTTTTCTTCTTCGTTCACCTTTTTCTCTCGGATGAAAGCCGGGTGATCCTGAGAGTAATACCCTCTTTTTAACTCCTCCAGGTATATCTGGTCTCATAGGGAATCCGCTGTTGTCACTACCACCCCTTATTTCTAGCTTAACGTTTTTTAACCCTACTATGGAACCATCTATTCTGTCACCGATCTTTAACCCTATAAATGCTTTAGCTCTCTCATCACTTATACGTATCTGCCAAGCTCTTGCTCTAAAGATCACTCCGTCTACTTCATCTACACCAACGCTATTTACTAGTAACTCGGCATTTACCCGCGCCTCACCATCGGGGACATTGTTATCTATTACAAGCCTTCCAGTGATCTTAACCTTTTCCGTGGTACCGGGTTTTATCATTCTGATAGTAGCTACTCCATGTACTGCATTTATTTCTTTAGCAGTTTTTTCATTCACTTTTATTATAGGTAACTCGTACTGTTCCTTCACTCGATCAGTGTATTCTATTTCCGGATCTCCCTTTATTTTTACTTTTACAAGTCGCTCCTGTTTAGGTGCCTCGGGATCTGATATTACTATTTTGAAATCAGGCATCTTCTCATCCCCCACCAGTTTCCCGGTGGGTTAATGGTATTTAACACTATTTAGGGTAATTAATATTACGTATTAACGGTGTGGTGTAGTGTTATGGCGTTTACTAGTGTTAAAAAGTGGATTAGGCAACCAATAGTAGTAGTATTAGGTCATGTTGACCACGGCAAGACAACATTACTTGATAAAATTAGAGGTACAGCGGTTGCTGCCAAGGAGCCAGGTGAAATAACACAACATGTGGGTGCCAGTATTGTCCCTGCAAGTGTACTTAGAAAGATCTCTGAACCCCTGAGGAAATATTTTCCCAGACTTAAGATCGAGATTCCGGGATTGCTATTTATTGATACTCCGGGTCATGAGTTATTTGCAAATTTAAGAAAGCGTGGTGGCAGTGTAGCTGATATTGCTATACTCGTTGTTGATATTCTTGAGGGGTTTCAGCCCCAAACATGGGAATCTATAAATATACTTAAAGAGAGGCGAGTACCCTTCGTAGTTGCTGCCAACAAGATCGATAGAATTCCTGGTTGGAGACCAAATCCCGATACACCCTTCCTGGAGACTATTAAGAAACAAGACTCCGGTGTTATTAATAGGCTTGAAGAGCTAGTTTATAGAATTGTATCCCAGCTATATGAGGCAGGATTTAATGCTGAGAGATTTGACCGTATAAGGGATTTCAGGAGAACTGTTGCAATAGTACCTATATCAGCCAAGACTGGTGAAGGATTAGCAGAGCTCTTAGCACTAATAACTGGGTTAGTACAACAGTTTATGAAAAAGAAGCTTGTGGCGAGTAATGAACCGGCTAGAGGCGTTGTGCTAGAAGTTAAAGAAGAACCTGGTTTGGGAACTACGATTGATGTTATAATCTACGATGGCGTCTTAAAGAAAGGCGATTTAATAGTTGTTGGTGGTAAGGAAAAAGCTATTGTTACGAAAGTAAGAGCGCTACTCATGCCTAGGCCTCTTCAGGATATGAGAGCTCATGAAGGTAGATTTATTCAAGTTGATAAGGTTGTTGCAGCAACCGGTGTTAAGATATCTGCTCCAGGATTAGAGGAAGTTCTGGCTGGTTCGCCTATTTATGTTATACCGAGCGAAGAAGTAGTTGATGATTATATAAGAAAAGTACAAGAAGAGATTAGCTCCATAATTATAAGAACTGACAACATCGGCGTCGTTGTAAAGGCGGATACGCTGGGTACATTGGAAGCTGTCGTAGAAGCGCTAAGAAGAGAAAAAATTCCTGTAAGAATTGCAGATGTAGGACCAGTGTCTAAGAGTGATGTTATAGAAGCAGCTGTTGCTAAGAAGCACAGGCCCGAATACGGAGTTATCATTGCTTTTAATGTGAAGATCCTTCCAGAAGCTAGAAATTATGCAGCTAAAGAAGGTATTAGGATATTTAGTCATAACGTGATCTATAGGTTAATAGAGGAATATGTTGACTGGGTTAAATCTCTCAGGGAGGAGGAGAAGAGACGCGAACTAGAGTCTCTCGTTAGACCGGGTAAAGTGCGTATATTGCCTGGATATATATTTAGACGTAGTAATCCAGCTATCGTTGGTGTAGAAGTACTTGGAGGTGTTATTAAACCAGGATATCCACTTATGAGAGAAGATGGTATGCATCTAGGTACCATAATGCAAATACGCGATAGGGATAACGTATTGAAGGAAGCTAGAGCTGGGCAGGCAGTCGCTATTAGTATACGTGGTAAAATACTTATCGGCAGACATGTAGACGAGGGAGATGTGATGTATACGGATATTCCTAAGGATCACGTTGCGAAATGGCTAACTAAGTTTAAGAACGAGCTAAGCGAGGACGAGATAATGGTTCTTAAGGAGATCATCAATATTAAGAGGAAACAAGACCCGTTCTATGGTATTGTATCCAGTATTTAGCCTCTTACCTGTTTTCCATAGTATGTAGTCCATTTGTACTTTCTGGGATCGCGTTTTAACACTATGTAGTTCTTGAAACACTTCCTACTACAAAACCATAGTATAGTACCATCTACTTTAACATACATAAGTCCTGTACCAGGCTCTATCTCCTTGCCGCAGAAATTACATTTCTCTATTCTAACCATTTATAACACCCCCATTCTAGGTGTAAGCATAAATAGGATAAAAAGAAATATATAGGTTTCTAGTCTTCACGCTATAGAATGGGGGTTTAGAGCTTGAGTAGCGAAGAGAAAGAAAAAAGAATACTTGAACAACCAGAGGTAAATGTTATTGAAGAAATAGGATTTCCAGCCGAGGTTATACAGATAATTGGTAGAACGGGGGTAACCGGCGAAATTATTCAGGTTAGAGTTAGAGTTTTAGAGGGTAGGGATAAGGGTAGAATCATTACTAGGAATGTTAAAGGACCTGTTAGAATAGGCGATATACTAATACTTAGAGAAACCGAGAGAGAAGCTAGGAAACTAAGTGGTAGAAGATAGATAACTCGATGCTTTTTCATAATTTGATGTAATCATAGAAAATAGGTAGATAAAAAAGCTTGTTAAACCGGTTAGCCGGGTAAATACACTCTACCTTATTACTAGGCTTTTGCCTTAAGCTCTTCTACCTTTTTGATTATTTCCTCAACTAATTCCCTAGCACCACCGGGGTCTATAATAGCTGCGCTGGCCGCAGCCACTTCGATACCAGCGGCTTCGCCTAGCCTCTTTTTGCTAGGAACATATACGTATGGTATTTTCTTCTCTTCGCATAGGAGTGGTAAGTGTGCTACTATTTCTGGTGGGTCAACGTCTTCGGCTATAATAACGAGTTTTGCTTGGCCCCGTTCCACAGCTTTTGTTGTTTCATTAGTTCCTTTCCTAATCTTTCCTCCAGTTTCTCGTGCTTTCTTGACAGCTTCATATACTTTTTCGGCTAGTTCGGGTGGTACTTCGAATTTTACATAGAATGGTTTTGACATACCTTCATCCTCCTCCCATAGCGGTCGTCAGACCTATACCATTAACTGTTCGAAGGTTTAATAAACCTTCCGCTACGGATGAGCATAAATACACGTGATGACATCATCGCTTTTCTCATCAATACGTGCAAATCCTATTCTATACAATTGTACTATATCGCCTATGTTTCTCTCCATAATAGCTTTTTCGGCAATCATATATGTTTTCTCTATTCTTGTCGCCTCGGGTTTTAACATTAACAGCGTAATGCTATCCTCCTTCCTAACCCACTGTATAATAGGGAACTTCTTCTTTTTAGCCTCCTCTGGTGATACGCTAAGTACACTAGCTCTTGCTATTATGCTATTATTACTCACTTCTAATCCTTCCAAAGATATATTAACAAAACCCATTAATCTAACAATACCCTTTCTTAGATATTCTAAATCCCTAGCTGAGACCAGAACATGATGTTCACCTCTCTCAAATACGTATTCATACTTTTCACCAGTTGCTGGGTGTCGTGGTATAACTGCTTTGACTGTGTCTTCTAGTTTTAGCCTAACTACCACAGGATTTTCTACAGCCATGTATCTCTTAGCTATAGGGTCTACTATAGACCTGTTAATAGATGCAAGGTTTGCAAAACTTATCTGTGCATCAACTTGTTTAATACCTACTTGTTTTACCACTTCCCAAATTGCTTCTCTAACAAATCCTCTTCTTCTAAGACCACTTATAGTGCCGAATCTTGGGTCGTCATAAGGTTGTAATCCCATTTCTAGGATCATTTTCCTCATTTTTGACTTACTGAGAATTACGTCTTCTAAGCTTAGTCTGCCAAAATGTATTGTTTCTGGGTATTTCCAGCCCATGTGATCGTATAAGTATTTCTGCTTAATAGTATTGGTTACATGTTCTTTAGCTCTAAGGATGTGAGTAACACCCATTAAGTGATCATCAACTGCTGCTGCGAAATTATATGTCGGCCATAATATGTATTTATCACCAACTACGGGATGGGGGGTTTTAGAAGTGTCTATTATTCTTAATGCAACCCAGTCCCTCACACTAGGATCCGGGTGTTGCATATCGGTTTTAACCCGTATAACTGCTTCTCCTTCGCCATAATAACCCTCTAGTATTCTATCAAGTTCTTCGAGCTGTGTTTCTACCGGTAATTCCCTATGAGGACAAGCTTTACCTCTATTTCTGTATTCTTTAAACTCTTTATCACTACACTTATCAACATACGCTCCTCTTCTACGTATTAACTCTCTAACTACATCATAAAATATCGGTAATCTGAGACTCTGTATATACTCTTCATCCCATTCTATTCCAAGCCATCTCAGGTCCTCCTTGATCCTCTCGTAGGCTTCTGGAAATGGCGCTTTTGTCCTGGGATCTGTGTCTTCAAACCTTAAGATCATCCTACCACTATACATTCTGGCGTACCAATAACTTAGTAGTGCTGGCCTTGCATTACCTAGGTGTATAGTATAGTCGGGGTTTGGTGCAAATCTTGTTGTAACCTTACCGGGTATAGCGTTAGGTAGTGGTGGCAACTCCTTTTTCTCTTCTCTCTTTTCCTCAGCCAGTAGATCTGGCCAGTTTTTCTCGAGGATTTTCCTCTGTTCCTCAAAAGATAGCTTATTTACTTCTTCCACGATTTCCCTTACTATTCCAACAACTTCTCTGGCGATACTCCTAGCTTCTGGTAATTCACCCATAACCTTAGATACAACTGGTTTTAACTCTGCTTTACCACCGTGTTTATAGGCATTTAGCAATGCATGTTTATATGCTATTTCACGGATTTTCTCTAATAGTGATTTCTCTGGCATCATTCTTCCCCACAAACACCAATATGTATTTCTCTGGTTTCTCCCAAACAATGTTTACGGCTAATACAAGTACGCCCGAACAGGGCGATCTATAGGTTCTAACTTCGCCCTTGCCCGTTATAATGTATGCTATTTTATCACCCTCGTTCACTGAGGATCCCTCTCTAATCGTTAATAAAGGTTTATAACCACGTATTTCTGCTAAACAGGGTTTTATACCTTTTTCCACGAGAATACCTTTAGTCTCGCTACCAGAGAATTTCGGTACTATGATCATACTATTTTTTATCAGTGGAGCAGTTAAGTCGACATATTCAAGAGCTTTTTCATAAATAATATGTCCAAAGAAACGTGTATACTTGCTGGGTTTAGTTTTTGCTAATACGTATACTCCGCTTTCAAGTTCAACGATATAGTTGCTAGAATCTGTATTTTCAACGAATATCTCGGGAAAGGCGTACTCTATGTCATTCCACGTAGTTCTCATATAGCGTTCTCCTCAAAAACATATAGTTTTTAATATCAATACCACGTTGAGTAATATAGTCTTTAGTAGGACTTAGTAGGGATATTGGTATACGCCATAATTCCTTAATACTGCTAGCGCCGGTTAGAAACATTACTGCTTTAATAGACTCGATATACCTCTCAATGTACTTTATAGCTTGTTCTAAACCGTGTTTTACGAGTATCTTGAGTATAGGACGCGCAAAACCAACAAGATTAGCACCTAGTGCTATGTTTTTAACAGCATATAATCCATTCCATACACCACCACTAGCTATTATAAACGAGTTTGGTGCTGTACAGCGTGCTTCTACTACCGATAATGGTGTTGGAATGCCCCAATTTCTTAGTAGCTTCGCCAGGTACTTCTTTATTCCACGTGTTCTATAATATTCAACCATAATCCAATTAGTGCCGCAGGATCCTGCTACATCAAAATACCTTATACCTCTGCTATAAAATAGCTCTACGACCTCCATTGATAACCCAGTGCCCACTTCTTTTATTATAACTGGTTTGTTTACTTTCTTAACGAGTTGTCCTATTATATTAAGGATATCCCGTGAAAAGTCGGTATTGCCCTCGGGTTGTACGAGCTCTTGTGCAGGGTTTAGATGTATTGCTAGCGCATCTGCATCAATAATATCTAGTAGCTCTATAATCTCTTCTATACTAGTTTTTCTCAGCGAATCAATACCTATATTCCCTATAACTGGTACATCGTATGCTTTTTCACGGACTATTTTATAAGATTTAACTGTCTCATTATCTCTTGATTCCAAGAGTGGTTTCTGACTCCCAACACCAATAGCGATTCTACTCTTACTCGCTATAATTGCTAGTTTTTCATTGATGTCTATGGCTCCGGCATAACCACCTGTCATACCCGTTATCATTATTGGCGCACTAAGCTCATATCCCAGAAACTTTATAGTAGTATCTATATCGCTATACTTTATCCCGGGAAAAGCGCTATGAATAAGTATTATTGAATCATAATATTTCTTACATTTATCTCTATAGATGGGTTTTAGCTTAGTTACTATGTCTATGTGTTGTTCCTTTCTCTTCTTAGTAGTGTTATCCAATATGTAGTCCCGTGTTATTTAATAGATTGATAGAAGCGTATAGCAGCATAACCTACTACAGCGGATTTATCACCGGATACATCGCCACTATTAGCATATTTAAGTAGTTCAGCACAGCATTTCTCGGTGCTTCTAATTTTCGTATACTCTATTAGGGTCATTATACCGCCTGGCCCGCACACACTAATATGCCTATCCCTTATTACTTCATAAAACCCGGTAGTATCTAGTTGTAGGATCTTCTCTATTGCTTCCATATCCTTCTTCTTGGTAACCTCGTATGGTTCGTAGTGATTAAAATCACTGCTAGCAATAATAACAATGTCTCTCTTTAACTCGCTTACAGCTTTGTGTATAGAAGAAGCTAAGTCCTTAGCAGCTTCTGGTGTGTGTAAACCAATTACAATTGGTACTATTAGAACACTATCTCCAAAAATGTATTGTACAAATGGTAGTTGAACCTCAACAGAGTGTTCTTCTACATGGGCTTCAGTATCTAGATCTGCTAATTCACTATACTCTGCTATTTTAGTTGCTAATTCCTTATCAACTACTAGACTACCTAGAGGGGTTATCCACTTACCACTGGGATATACTGATATCAGTGAACCCATACCAGTATGATTAGTACCTATTATTATAATAGTGTCGGGTTTTCCGTCTAGTGCGAGACTATAGTAAACATGTGCTGCTACGGGCCCACTATAAATATAGCCGGCGTGGGGCGCAACATAACCGATTGTTTCTATTCTTCGCGTAGGACTTACTGTGGGCTGTCTTCCGGGACCCAGACTGTGTATAAATAATTGTGATATAAGATCCTTCAATTCTTTAGGGTTGTCCGGGTAAAAATACCCTGCTACAGCAGGATATCTGGTATAGTCTCTCAGAATAGCCACTTGGCTACACACCTTAGATTTTTACCTCAAATTCCTGGGGAGGCTCCGGCAGATCAGCGTCTGGCGCTAGTTCTCCTCTTTCCCTCAATATCTGTCTAGCAAGAATCCAGTATATTAGTGCTAAGCTCTTTCTACCTTTGTTGTTAGCTGGTATAATTAGGTCTACAAATTCCACCTTATTATCAGTATCTGCTAGTGCTACCACAGGTATTCCGATTTCGGATGCTTCAGTTAGCGCTTGCGAATCCGCCCTAGGATCTGTTATGAGTACCACGTCTGGTTCAAAATAAGTCTTAAGGCTTGGATTAGTGAATGTTCCTGGTAGAAACCTTCCTATGAAAGGTTTACATTTTACATAGCTACAGAACTTTACAACAGGTTTTTGGCCATAAAGCCTGGCTGAGACAGCCGCTATTTTCGTTGGCTCGAATCGTGCTAGGAATCTCGCAGCTATTCTTATTCTTTCATCTATTTTTTTAACATCGAGAATATAGAGTCCATCGCTTCTAACTCTATAAACAAATTGTTTCATATACGCGGTACATATATGTGTACCTATATGTACACCTGCTGCTAGATATTTATCTAGGGGCACAAGTAATTCAATTGTTTCCTTAGATCCTCCTGTGGATCCACTCTCACTCATCATATTTTCACCGTCTAAGCTACTCTTGGGAAATGTAAGATATCCTGGTATATGTCAACGTGTGAAAGAAACATTCTACGACAACAATACCTTTTAACACCGAGCTCGTCTAAAACCTTACCTGGATCTTCTCCTGCTTCTACACGTTTTTTAAACTCTTCCCATAAGTGCCCTATTGGGGCACCACATGTAAAACATCTTACAGGAAACATCATATACGATCACCTATAGCTCTTCTGCCATCTTCTTCTAGCACTATATCTACCCCATTTCTCCGGCTCTGTTCTGCGAGGGTCTCCACTAAGCATATATCTATCATACTCCTCAAAAACGCGTTTTAACTCCTCATTATTACCGGTATACTCTAATAACCCCCTAGCTATAGCCATTCTAGCAGCATCTGCTTGGCTCATATATCCGCCTCCGCGTACGTTAACATATATATCAACTTTTTTCGAGAGATCACCGACTAGTAGCAATGGTTCCATCATTTTTAGTCTAGCCATTTCGTAAGGCCAAATTTCTATTGGAACACCATTTATCCAAACGCGTCCTTCACCGGGTTTTATTACAGCTCGTGCGATACTAGTTTTTCTCTTACCCGTTGCAATTACTATTTTAATACCTGATTGACTACTCACTTAACCTCCCCTTTCCAACCCATTTCTCTAGCTAGTTCTCCGAGATATATATAATCGCCCTTAAGCCTACTGACATCAGCTTCTTTAAATCTAATAAACTGTTTATTCCTTAATTCCTTTGGTACACCAATATAGACTTTTAGCCTCTTATAGGCATTTCTTCCACGGGGTTTATCCACGGGTAGCATTCCACGAACTGTCCTCTTGAATATATTGTGGGGTGCTCGTGGTCTTCTAATACCGGTTTTATACGGATTATAGTGGGTTGTTACTTTGAAGAGTAGCTTGTATCCTTCTATAACCCTTTTCTTCTCACCACTAATTACAGCTTTCTCAGCATTAACTACATAGACCTTATATCCTTCTAGTAGCCTTTTAGCGATAATGCTCGCAAGTCTTCCGAGAATCTGGTTTGTGGCATCAACGTAGAGTACTTTCTCTCCATTGTCCATAAATTCTTCACCCGATAATCTTTACGTTGCTACCACGTGGATTTATTTGTAACAATTCGAGTATGTGAATGGCCTTACCACCAGCAGCTTTAATTTTTTCTAGTGCAGATTTACTAAATCCTATTGCAGCAACAGTTACGGGGTGATCTAAGATACCGGCTCCTAATACTTTCCCGGGTACCACAACTACGTCGCCAGGCTTCGTGTATCTATTGATCCTGCTAATATTCACAACCCTCCTCTTTCTTCTGGGCTTTTCTAGCTCCTCAGCAATGGCTCTCCATATAGGTGCTCTATACTCTCTAGATGCTTTTCTTAAAATCCTAATAGTTTTTCTTAATATAATGTTCGTAGGTCCCGTCTTTCTCAATCTAAAACACCCTCTTGTCTAAGGTATTTTACGAAAGCATCGAGTTTATTTTCTAGCTCTTTAACAGCCTGGACTAGGATCTTACTAATAGATAGAGCTCCGGTTGATTCAACTGTTAATATGTATTCGTTCTCACGCCAACCGATTTTTATGGCTTTAGCTGGACATATTTCCTCGCATGCCTTGCAGAGTGTACAATCTAAAATCTTATCGTTAACCACAATAACTTTACCATCGCTTATACCTAATACATTTCGTGGACATGCCTCGACACACTTACTACAATCTGCTCCTTCGCATTTGTTATAATCAATTATTATATCTGCCACGTATTTGTGTGCAGCAACTGATGCTGGAGACCATTTAGCGTGTTCCTTGCCTCTACCGAGTCTCGCATAAGCTTCAAGCCTTATTTCCTGGTTTCGAGCAAGAGCTACTATGGGTATTTTATCATAGACGGGTTTTACGGAGGGATCCGATGTTTTTAGATCTCCGCTATAAAGAATTACTACTTTGTCGGGTTCTCCTTTTCCTTCTAACTCGAATTTAACGAAACAATCTTCTGAAAAAATGCCTTTTTCACCAGCTTCTCTGCACTCCTCGGGACTTTTATACTTTTCCAAAGCCTCATCGCTCGTTAATGGTATTAATCCTAATCTATGTGCTATATACTCGTCGTAGAATACAGAACTATTTACGGTAAACACTACATAATCAATAGCCATTGTTGGTACTTCGGCAAGTATGGATCTTCTAATAGAGTTAAGCACGTGTAACGGAACGCCCTTAATATAGAGTTTTACCCGGTTTTTCGTCTTCTCTAACACGCTGATCTCCACTGTAATATTCACCCATTTTATGTTTTAGACTCTTCTACCGCGTCTACCACCGGGTCTACGCGTAGAATCGTGTGGTATTGGTGTTACATCCTCGATTCTGCCAATTATAAATCCGGCTCTAGCGAGTGTACGAATAGCAGCTTGTGCGCCAGGACCTGGAGTTTTTGGTCCATGACCTCCAGGTGCTCTAACCTTTATATGTAGAGCCATGATGCCCTTATCCATAGCTTCGGCGGCGGCCCTACTGGCTGCTAACATAGCTGCATACGGGCTTGGCTTTTCTCGATCCGCTTTAACAACCATTCCACCACTCCATCTACTAACAGTTTCGGCTCCTGTAAGATCTGTGATGTGTACTATAGTGTTATTCATGCTACTATATATATGTGCTACACCCCATTTGAGCTCGCGCGCTGAAAAAGCCATTATTTACCAGCCCCGCTACTCTGTTCCGCGAGAGCTTTCTTCTTAAACGGACTAGTAGGAGCGTAATCAATTAAGTCCTCTTCATCACGTGAAACCAAATAGCCTGGCGAGGTAACTCTCCTACCAGCTATGGCTATATGTCCATGAACAATTAATTGCCTAGCCTGATATATTGTCTTTGCCAACCCCTTCCTATAGACTATTGTTTGCAACCTTCTCTCAAGCAAGTCTTCAACACGAAGATCTAGAACTTGTTCTAGAGTAGCGTTTTCATCTACAAGACCCATTTTATACAGTCTACGTAGAAGAGCTTTCTCAGCTTCTTCTCTCTGCTCTTTAGGTAATGCTAGAAGCGCTCTTGCTTGATGTCTAATCTTTCTAACAATAGTCTTAGCTCTCCATAATTCTCTTTTGTTACGTAATCCGTATGTTCCGAGCAGTTTTAGTTCTTCCATTAAAACCTCTTTACGCCATGGATGGCGTGGGCCTTCCCATTTCTTCCGGGGCTTTTTTGGATCACCCATGCAAAATCACCTTATTTTCTACGCTTTTTAACACCTACGGTAATACCGGTTCTACCAGTCGTACGTGTTCTCTGGCCTCTAACTTTAAGTCCTAGAGCGTGTCTAATGCCACGCCAGCTCTTAATTCTCTTCTCACGCTCGATATCCTGCCTAACATAGTATATTAGTTCAGCACCGACTAAGTGCACATCCTGTCCCGTAGTATAGTCTTTCCTCCTATTTAACATCCACGAGGGAATACCATACTTTAATGGATTCTTTATAACATCCTCTATCTTTTCGATCTCTTCATCCGTTAAATATCCTATTTTCATATTAGGATCTAGTCCCAGGACTCTGCATATAGCGTTAGCTAAGTTCACTCCAACGCCTTTAATCTCTGCTAGACCGTACACGGTCTTTAAACTACCATCAATATCTGTTGCAGCTATTCTAACTATATATTTAAAGCTTCTCTCCAAATCACAGTCCCTTATTCACTCTTATTTACTCCATAGTCTTTACAAATACCATGTTCTAACCCCTAATATAAGCTTATCCAAGGTACTGCCATAGAGTTGCTTGCGTATTTTAAGGAGAGGAGAACAGGAAAAGCGCCGGGGGCGGGATTCGAACCCGCGCGCCCCTCTACGGGGCACTGGCTCTCCAGGCCAGCCCCTTGGGCCGCTCGGGCACCCCGGCCTTTAGATACACTAATCATTGATTGTTAGTTACTACTATTATAGGAATTAGTTAGTAGTGAGGAATATAGTTTTTTCCCGTAAAATATGTTCTGGAGAAAAATAGGGAATATTTCTAAAACTTGATATTATTTAAAAAACTAGCGTGGAAACTCTATTTCCATCCATATATCTGGGGGTAACCTGATTCTAATGAGTTGTTTCATTACTCGTTCATCTACAGCTATGTATAATAGCCTTTTATGTATTCTCATTTCCCATTTTTCCCATTTTTTCTTACCTTCACCGTGTGGCAATTTTAGCGTTCTAACAACTAGTCTTTTTGTGGGTAATGGTATAGGTCCACGCATATTAACTCCGGTTTTTTTAACAATATCAACTATTTTACCTACAAATTCATTTAGCGAATCTGCATTAGTACTCCAAATCCTTATTTTCACCATTCTTGTTACAGACATTTTTGTTTCTCTCCGTATACCTCTATGCCTTTATTTTCCTTGTTTATTAGAGGTGTTTAAATGTTATGTTTAGCGCTATTTACTTATCTTGATCTCCATCGGTTTGACGTCTGTTACTACGCCGATACCGATTGTTTTACCCATGTCTCTCATAGCGAATCTTCCGAGTGCTGGGAAATCACTGTACTTCTCAACTACTAGTGGCTTAATGGGTTTGAACTTCACTATAGCAGCATCTCCTTGTTTTAAGAACTGTGGATTCTTTTCAATAATCTTACCAGTTCTTGGATCTAGTTTGGCTATTATCTCGGTAATTCTGCATGCAACGCTTGCTGTGTGAATATGTATTACTGGAGTATATCCAACCGTTATTGCAGTGGGATGCCATATTATAAACACTCTTGCTGTGAATTCCTCGGCTACTGTTGGTGGGTTATCTGGGTGTCCAGCAACATCTCCCCTTCTAAGATCCCTCTTTTCAACACCACGTACGTTAAATCCGATGTTGTCTCCAGGCTCTGCCTTCTCTATACGCATATGGTGTGTTTCAATACTCCTAACCTCACCGACCTTACCTGGTGGCATGAATACTACTTTATCGCCAACTTTGAGTACTCCGGTTTCAACTCTACCAACAGGTACAGTACCAACACCCGAGATTGAGTATACGTCTTGTATGGGTATTCTGAGTGGTTTATCAATAGGCTTTGATGGCGGTTCTAGCATATCGAGTGCTTCTACGAATGTGGGCCCGTCATACCATGGCATATTGGGTGATCTCTCGATAAGATTATCTCCTGTCCATGCAGATACCGGGATAAATGGTATTTTGCTAACATCGTAACCTAGACTCTTTAAGAACTTGCTTAGTACTTCTTTAATTTGCTCGTACCTTTCCTTACTCCATGGTGGTTCTGTAGCATCCATTTTATTTACAGCTACGATCATCTGGTTAATACCCATAGTCTTAGCCAGTATTGCATGCTCACGTGTTTGTCCCTCAGGGCTCATACCAGCCTCGAACTCACCCTTTCTAGCACTAACAACTAGTACTGCGGCATCTGCTTGGCTAGCGCCTGTAATCATGTTCTTTACGAAGTCTCTATGACCCGGCGCATCAATTATCGTGAAGAAGTATTTCTTGGTCTCGAATTTCATGTAGGATAGCGCTATTGTAACTCCTCTTTCTCTTTCTTCCTTGAGCTTATCAAGTAGCCATGCAAACTTGAAGCTTTCTTTTCCTCTTTTCTTAGCTTCTTCTTCAATAGTTTGTAGTGTTTTTTGATCTACTAGTCCTAGCCTATATAGTATATGTCCTACTAGAGTGCTTTTTCCGTGATCTACGTGACCGATTATAACTAGGTTCAGGTGTGGTTTTTGTAGTGTGCTGCTCATATTCTACTCAACCTCCACTACTCATATCTACTTAGGTTTAGAGGTGTAAATTATATATCTTACTATAGTCCTGGGAAATAGTAAATTCGAAATAGGTGTATTTAAAAATACCGTTTCATTTAGAAAACTTAGGAGTATACCATACTACCTACTGCTTAGCGCTATTCTCTCTATTTCCTCTTTCTTTTGTATAGCATAACTCTTAGGATCATTATTGGCGGCTAATATTATTTCTTCGGCTAGTGCTTCTTCAATGGGTATTGGATTATTAAATGCTTTGAGCCGTGCTCCCTCGGTTAGGAATCTTAGAGCTAGATCAACTCTACGTTGTGGTGATACGTCTACTGCAACGTGGTATACTATACCACCATACATAATTCTCGTTGTTTCTTCCCGTGGTGCAGCGTTTTCTATCGCTCTAACTAGTACTTGTAAGGGATTTTCACCAGTTTTTAAATAAATGAGGTCAAAAGTTTTCTTCACGATATTATAGGCTAAATGTTTTTTACCAGTATTACGTCCTGGTCTCATGAGTTTGTTCATAAGTCTTTCAACTATCGGAACCTCGGCTTTACCGAATCTTCTGTGTTCGTGTCTTCCGCCTGTATGTGGTAAGAAAACGGGTTTAAGACAGATGTACCTCTTTAGGCTAGGATCTCTAACTATTATGTTGTTATAGCTCCATTTTCCAAATAGCTTTATCTCGTTAACTTTAACAATGACGCTTTCCTCACTCAATTAAACTTCACCAAACCTTTTCTCGGACTACTAGGAATATTGATTAGTGGAATATAAACCTATTCACCACGTTATTCCTAGTTGTTGGAAAGGGTAAAATAGGGACTATAGAGATTTCCCTATCACAGAAACTAGCGAGACGGATAATCTTTGACTCATAGACTATTACTTGTTAAAGAGGTTAGAGGAGAAATTATACAGCGAGAATTGGTATATAACGATAGACCCCTCTCAATAGTTGATACTAGGATAACGTGCATACTTGAAGATAATAGAGTGTTTAGGCTCGAGAGAGTACCTCCAGACATAGTCTTGGCTCTTAAAAAGCTAGATGGAGAAGACCTTGGCGATGACAGAGAGCGTCTCGTAGACATACTAATTAGTATGCCTGACGTCATCGATACGCTTGGTAAACATCTTATGAGAGTTGTAATCGATGGTCTGGATATGAAGACAGGAGTTTATACAGCTATAGCAGAGTTTAGTGATGGTAATATTGTTATTAAGAGGAAAATGGTGCCCAGTCATGCGATATTCTTGGCTAGACTAACTAATAAACCAATATATGTTAGGGAAGATTTAGTTACGCAGCAAGAACGTTGGTATAACTTCTGGTTTGGTGAAATAGAAGACGAGTATATGGATGATTACATGGTAGAGTATGAGGAAGGGGAATATGAGGAAGAGTAGACTTTTCATCTAACCGGTTTTTGCTTCTTTCCTAGATAAAGCGCTTTTAGTGATACTCCATTAACCATTATAACCTTATACCTAACACCTGGTATATCGCCCATAGATCTACCACGAGGTCCCCCGATACCTTCTATTATAACCTCATCGTGTTCATCAATATAGTTAATACCACCATCAAATGGTACGAATGCTGTAACCACTTTACCGTTCTTTACAAGCTGTACACGGACACATTTACGTACAGCCGAGTTTGGCTGTCTAGCTTCTACACCGACCTTTTCGAGTACAATGCCACGTGCCATCGGTGCTCCTTCAAGTGGATCATACTTTTTCTTCAATCCAAGCATTCTGATCTTATATTTCCTCTGACTCCATCTAAACTTCTTTCTCTTCTTCTTTAACTTTCTCGCTGCAAATAATCCATTAGGTGCCTTCTTACCAGCCATTACTCTCAGCCTACACTTCTCATGATAAATTTTATCCTAAAATACCTTACTCTACACTATTGTTGAAATCCATTATTTAGACTATTACAACGCTATCTATTCCAAAATACCTCTTTAATATAAGAGTAGCTCTTGCGACATTTCTACCATTCTTTCCAATTGCTATACCTTTATCGCTTGGTTCGACGCTGGCGTATACTATTTTCTTACCACTTGGTCTTTTCACGAGCTTTACTTCACGTACCTTTGCTGGGGCTAATGCGTATTTTACTTGTTCCTCAAGCTTATCGCTATAGCCTACTATCTCTATATCTTTATTAAGAAGTCTTCTCAACCTCTGTATATTGATACCGCGTGGA
>JBEVCI010000064.1:0-18339 GCA_040514375.1 Thermoprotei archaeon | reverse complement strand
TTTTTACACCACTGACTTTTATTATGGGTCCACATACTTTATTTAGCCTATTTAGAGGCTTGATTATAGTGATGTTATTTATTTCCTCTAAAACTAGCTTAATATCGGGCTTCTCCTTAACTATGTTTGCGTGAAATATTTCAATAAATATGTTTGCTAGCATATAGCATTGATCACTTCTACAGTTCTCGTAGTCTACACATATACTCTCTGGATTATATACTCTAGATCCCTCGGGGTTTTCCCTTAGAAGTTTAATACCAGCTATTTTTATTGATGCAAAATGTTTTACATGTGGCTTCTCAGCTAATTCTAATCTATAGATCCTAATTAGTGAGGGATTGCCTCGTTTTTCTCCAACAACGAATATATAGCGTGCTCCACGTCTATAAGCTTCTAGTCCTAGATCCTCTAGTGTTTTCTTACCTCTATTGGTTTTAAAAGCGAAGGGGAGCATGGAAGCTAAGTCTTTAATAAAGGTTCTTGTACGCGGACTTGGTTTATGTGATGTTGTTATTAGTAGCGGCATTTCTATACAGAACGGTTTTACTCTCTTACTTTACTCTCTTACAATGATTTTGTCAAAATATTTATTCAGTTCTGTACGTGGTACATAAGCTCCTCCTGCCCATTTCATACCACACTTTTTACACATCCATAAACCAGTGCTTATTCTAACTACTCTACCCTTATATCCGCAGAAAGGACATGTATGTGGAGCATACCTACGCTCTAAAATATCCCTTACTTTCTTACGTAGAGTTGAGCCGTAGCGAGCTCCGTATCTGCCAGCTATGCCTACTACCTTTGTTCCTCTACCCATACCTTATCACCGTAATAAAATGCTTAGTCTTGTCCCCATAGATCCTCTATGGCTAGGCTAGGTTTAATGAATTCATTAGGGTTATTTAATACTTTCTTAACTAATTCATGTAATTCTCTTGCTTTTCGAAGTGCTAGTTCTAGTGCGTCTTCGAATATTCTGGTTTTAATTCCCTTATAGCCCGTTTTCTGGAATCCTACTATTCTATTGTTTTCATCTACTGCGAATATGAGACGGGAATCTAGTAAGAGTTCCTCTTCTAGTGTGGGATCTACGAGTAAGTATTCGTCAATTATACCTATCGTAACAGTTACTACATTTAAATTTAATGGTAGCGGTTTTTCGCGTTTTTCTCGATCTACTTTTATATTCTCCTCACTCTCTATTATAAGCGATGGTATTAGTGTATTATTTAGTGCTAATATACTTGATAACATACCAGCATCTATTATATTTCCATCGTGATCAAGCAGATACAAGTCATTGAATATAACCCACACCCTTTTACCGGGTACTATGACTAGATCTTCTAGTTTTATTACCCTGGGTTCTCTGAGACTTCTATCAATAACTCTCGCAACCTCTATGGCATTTTCGTCGGGAGGTCCAGGTTCGAAGGTGGGTGATGCTAGTGGTACGAATTCTGCGTGTACTTGCAATACCCCCTCGTTAGGACGATCACTATATGGTGTCCCCACTTCTAGTTTTATTCCAGACATTATAACAGTGTTACCTAATTTTACTAGTGCGCTGCCCTCAGCTTTAGGGATCGGATTTATGACAACCTTTATTCTACGATAATCCTCGAGTTTTCTGCCGTCTATCCTCTCGCCACGTTTAAGTAACTTAAGTATAGTATCTCGCTTAATGGATGGTATTATTGGGTGTCTTGCCGGCGTTATAGACACTTCATATCACCCTAACTCTCGAGAGCTTTAATGTATTTTCTATAAAGGGCTTCTTTCATCATTTTATAGATTTGTTCAGCGCCTTTTTTGGCGAGTTTAATAGCTTCTTTCATTTCATCTGGAGTTAAAACTCCATTAAGTTGTAGGAGTACTATTTCATCAATACCTGCTGCGTATCCAACAGGCATATCAGCTTCACCATACTCGTCTTCAAGCTCATCTATATCTAGTACTAGTACTCCATCTACTTTACCGACGGCCACACCAGCCACTAGGTCTTTCATGGGAATTCCAGCATCTGCTAATGCTAATGATGCAGCTGTTAATCCAGCGGTTCTAGTACCTCCATCTGCTTGTAGTACCTCTATAAATACGTCAATAGTTGTTCTTGGATAAAGTTCTGTAAAAACAACTGATTCTAATGCCTCTCTAATGACCTTAGATAACTCTATTTCGCGGCGTGAAGGTGCCGGGCTTTTTCTCTCACTCGTGGAGAATGGTGCCATGTGATACCTACATCTTATGATCGCTCTATCCGGTAATATTAAGTGTTTTGGATACACTTCGCGAGGCCCATAAACAGCAGCTATTACTTTAGTTCTCCCATACTCAACTATTGCCGAGCCATCAGCATTAGATAGCACTCCTACTTCGATTCTTATAGGTCTTAGCTCATCTGGTTTACGGCCATCGTGTCTTGTTCCGTCTTCTCTGATCAACACCGGCTTCTCCACGGCTTATCTACACCTTTCCAAGCTTTTGCATTAAATAAAGTCTAACTTCCTCCGTTAAACCACGCATATGTGGTTTAGTATTTATGATATTAATAGCTTCTAGAAGCGCGTTTAAAACATCTTCTCGTGGACAATCAATCCATAAAACACCATTCTGTCCTACTACTATACTACACTGAGTCATATTTGTAAGCATTGATAGCATACTTCCTTTTTTACCGATAATTCTCGGTACACGGCTCGGCTTTACCTCTATTATAACCCCTCGTGTTATTTTACCTAACTCCTTTCCCTTAACGGTTAGTATCGGGTCGCGGGTCCGATCGAACGAAGCTACTTTAGCTAATATATAGTCTCCTACGTCGAGATAGTCCCTCAAATTATGTATTATCGGGTTAAAGTTTTCTATAACCTCGCTTCCATTTAAAATTCCCTTATATGGTGATCTAATATCGACTACCCAGCTAGTAATACCTACTCCACTAATAACTCCAATTACGAGGTCTCCAGGGCGTGGAATATATGTCCCCTCGAGTGGGATTACTGATACATCTCCATTGGATATATTAGCTATTCCCAGAATATCGGAATATACACGATTACCCATTATGTATACATGCTTTTCGGGAAAGTACTTAAGCTTGTATTCCTCGTCCTCAATAATAGCTAGTACATCACCAGGTCTTACGATTTGCCTATCAGCTACTAAAATTTTAAGTTTCAAAACATCACCCGACATGGAGTACTTTAACGGATCCTGTACCTCTAGTTATTTCGTTTATTTTATCTATTAGTTCCTGTTGCATTCCAGCTGGAATTTCTATCTCAACTAATAAACTCCCGTCTGAGAGCCAGTTTGTTTTCTTAATTTCACCCATACTCGATAGTGTTTTGAGGATCTTGCCACTATATTGCGGTGGCACTCTAACAGCTACATATGCTTTAGCTATTTTAACGGGCATATACCTAGCAATTTTAGATACTGCTTCTTCAAAAATAGCTTCTACTGGTTTAAAGGGATCTATGGATACGCCTGCTTGTTCAAGTGCTAATTCTATTCTCTTAGGGGGTATTGGAAGCCTCGTCTTAGGATCGATCGCGTTTTTGGCTATTAAGTTTACTAACTTTTTCTTCTTTTCTTCCATTATTTTTCTACGTTGTTCAGCAGTTAGGTGTATCTCGCCTCGCTTAACTATTTCTAGTGCTACCTTATAGATGTCATCAGTGCCAAATACAGCCTTTAATGCCTCCGGCGACGCCTTTAACCCTTTTCTAGCATCTTTGTATATATAGTCACCCACTAGGAGTTCGTGGACATCTACCTGTTGTCCTTCTTTCACCTTAAGAGCTAAATCGGGGTTTACTAGAACCTCGAATGTATGCCCTTTTGCAGTATACCTAGCGATGACGTATTTTTCGGGCAAGTAGTTATCACCAACACAACACTTGTTGAGCAGTACTACTTCTTAATCCTGCCCTCTTTAACTAATTCATTGATGTATTTCTCGGCTTCTTCCATAGACATGATCCTAAACTTCTTCTCTGTAACACTAATGTATCCAGCTTCTATGTTTTCAGGCCCTATCTTCTCTTCTGCGACACTAGCTATGGTTTCTATGCCAAGTTTTATTATTTCATCTAAGCTATAGTCATACTTATACTTCTTCTCAAGAATACTCGTTGCTTCGTTACTTTTCTCCCCTATAACCACTGCATAATAGCTTAAATATCTGCCGCTAGGTTCGGTCATGTATAGTTTAGGTTGGTCCTCGTCTACGCCGGCGAATATTATTGCTACACCAAACGGCCTTACACCAGCATGTTGTGTATATGCTTGTTTAATATCACAAACTTGCTTAGCTAAGTACTCTACTGTGATGGGTTCGTCATAGTAGAATCTATGAAGAAGTGCAAGATGTCTGGCATATTCAACTAATACTCGACCATCACTCGCTATACCGGCGAACGTAGCCCCTATGTGGTCATCTACTATAAAGATTTTTTGGATCACGCTTTGATCTATCAGTGGCGTCGTTCTCTTCTTATGAACAACGACGACTGCTCCCTCCTTACTACGAATACCTAGCGTAGTCCATCCTCTTCTAACAGATTCAAAAGCGTATTCAACTTGGTATATACGCCCATCGGGTGCAAATATTGTGATGGCCCGATCATATGCTGCTGCAGCTGGAAAGCCTAGCCCCATCTGCAAACACCGTTAAGCACTGATTCACCAGCTATAGGAATAGATAGGATTCTTGGGAGTAATAAGATTATTCTAAGCTTTTAAGAAAGGTATTGTGATATGTGGTGCGGGGGGTGGGATTTGAACCCACGCAGGCCTACGCCAGCGGATCTCCCCTCGGCGGTTACAACGTTTGTCCGCCGTCTTAAGTCCGCCCCCTTTGACCAGGCTCGGGCACCCCCGCATCATACTAGTTATTTCTATTAATGGGCTTTTAATAGTTTTCAATTAATCAGTTCGTCGCGAGTTCTTCACCAGTCGTGTTGGAGCGGCTTCATCATCTAATTAGCTATAATTTACAGAAGAGCCTCTTAAAGCCTTACCTGTATATTTCTATTTCTGGAGGTTTCTCTCAAGGGAATACATTATCTTTCGTGCTCTTTTAATTGTGCCCGTTGTTTTAATCGGAACTATTATACATGGGTAGCTACCTATTCTTTTCACGAAGTTGAGGATAGACAATACGTGTTCCTTATAAGTATGTGCTACGCGAATAATACCTCGTTGTAAGGATGGGTCAAAATAAATAAGCTGAGGATCAGCAGTAACTAGCCCTAGTTCTCCAAAATACTCTCTAAATGTTTTTCTAAGAGCATCTTCAACTTCACTTTTAGAAAATTTATGTTCGCTAATTACGCTAAATACTATATACCGCTTCCTTATCTTTCTCGCTTTTTCCTCTTCTCCACCTCTTCTTAGTAGTATTGATATCTTATGTAGTGTTCTAGTAAATTTTTTATACACAAAGAAGAGGGCTGCTAAGGCAATTATTGAGAGTGTTAATGAAGCGTATACTATGATGACCATTATATCGTTCATAGTAATACACCGTTTTTCTTTAATACTTCTAGAGGACAGTTCGTTAGCCATAATAATACTTCTTTCTTCCGGATATTCAATAATATTGAGAATAGCGAAATTACTGAGTGTGGAATCATAAGGTCTTCATACGATTCTGCACAACTACTGATCATTAGGGGTAATCCTGTTCTGTGTACATAATAGTATACTCTTCTAAAGATTGCTGCTCTTCTTCTGCTATCTATATCTGTAAATACTCTCAGCGGTAATTCTAACGGTTTAGAGAATTGCTTCATTAATGTAAATTGGTGTTTATCGAATAACTTATAATTATCAGGCATTATTACAATAGTATCTACCCTATTATCGTGTGCAGCCATGCGTGCTGCTTCGACTCCGATAGGGTAGACAGTTACTATTTTGGGTTCTCCAGATTTAATACCGTGAAGCATTTTTCTCAATTCTTCACGTGAATAGGCTTTAATGACGATCTTCTTAACGACGGTTATCTTATTGGAAGAGTTGTAATAGCCGGTATCTTCTACCGCGGCAGCTCTATATCCGAGCTTAGCTAGGGTATCTTCTATTATTGGATCACGTTTTTTCAGCCAGAGATCTATGAATATTCTTAACACTTATGTGATCATCCCCATATTCTTTAAATATTCTCTGACACGGTTTATTCCACGCGCATTCTTAAAAGATATAGTGACTTTAATAATATCGTCTGAATCGCTTAAGATGATCTTATTTAGATAAGCATCTTGTTTACTAAATCTTAAATATAATTTATTAGCTCGGCGATCATATCTTAAGTCTAAGGTTGCGGACAATATTGCTTTATCGGAACTGTCCAGTTTATTAGCTATATAGTCAATAACGCTTGCTAACCCTTCCCTTATTCTGAGAGTATATATAGTGATAGGGTTTCCATAGTAGCCGTGAACAACTTGTTTTACAACAGAGTACTCTCTCCTAAGGTCTGGTGGTATTATATTGAGTAGAGCCTTCATTACTTTTGCACAATCTTCTGTGGCGTGACAAAAAGTCTTAATTTCTATTTCATGCGCAGATATCATGGCTTTATTCTTCTTCGAGTTTTCTAGCTATGGACCAGGGTTCACGAGCTCCTCTACTAGCTTCATGCCTCTTCCTAAGCTCTCTCTCCTTCTGTTTCCTCTTCCACTTGTGCTTAATCGTGTACTTTAATCCTCTACTCTTTCTAAGTCCACGCATTTTCTTACCAGCGCTAGTGAGCCCTCTAAATACTCTGCGTCTATGTTGTTTCTCACATATCCACTTTATGTCTGGATCACGACATATGGCTGGGTGATGTGGATCTACTAGGATTACCTCGAACCACTTATAATTTCCATCCTCGCCAACATAGTAGCTATTCAATACTTCCAGATTAGGGTATTTTCTAGCAGCCCTCTCCTCAGCGATAAGTCTCAGACTTTTAGCCGGTGCAAAACCATATATACCCATTCTCTTGGGTCTACGACCGCTATCTGGTCTCGGTTTTCTTCTTCCACCTTTTCTTACTCTAACACGAACTATGATAAATCCGGGTTTAGCTTTATATCCTAAAGCTCTAGCTCTATCAAGTCTAGTTGGTTTCTCGATACGAACTACTGCAGGCTCTCTTCTCCACTCTATTAGTCGCTGTTTCATTAACTCGCCCATTTCGCCGTCGTATGGTCTTTTCCACAGCTCTGCTATATAGTGATACATGCTCTTTGCCAATACTGCTTCACCCTTAGGTCAGAGTTTAATGGATTATTTCAAGGGTTTATAAACTTGTATTAGACAATACAAGACTAGAACTCTGGGATTAAGTGTTAAGCGATGCCCCCTCCAGAGAGAATTATTGGTATTATTGGTAAAACAAATGTTGGCAAATCAACACTTTTTGCAGCATTAACCTTAGCAACTGTTGAAATAGCTAATCACCCCTTTACGACTATTAAACCAAATATAGGCATAGGATATGTAAGGAAAAAATGTGTTCACGTAGAATTGGGTCTTTCCGGGTGTAACCCGAGAACAGGCTACTGTATTAAGGGAAATAGATTCATTCCCATAAAATTAATGGATGTTGCAGGCCTTATTCCAGGAGCTAGTCAGGGCAAGGGATTAGGTAACAAGTTTATGGATGATCTTAGGCAAGCAGATGTACTCATACACGTAGTAGACGCTGCTGGTGCTACTGATTTGGAAGGCAATCCCGTGAGGCCCGGTACTGCTGATCCGGTTGAAGAAGCTAGAGCTATTCAAAGAGAGGTTGATGAATGGTTTTCCAACGTTATAAAAAGGATTTGGGAAAATAATATTTCGAGACATCTATTGACTTCACAAGATCCCTTAAATCTAGTGATACGGGCTCTTTCCGGGCTAAGTATTAGGAGAGAACACGTGATACAGGCTATTAGGGAAGCTGGTTTAGAGGATAAAAATATAAAGACATGGACATACGATGATGTTGATACATTTAGTAGAGTACTTCGAAGAGTTAGTAAGCCAATAATTATAGCGGCTAATAAAGCAGATCTACCAGGTGCCGAGGATAATGTTAAGAGGCTTAAGCAGGAATTCGGCGAAGACAGAGTAATACCCGTTAGTGCTTTAGCAGAGTATATTCTTAGAAAAGCTGCTTTGGGGGGATACATCGAGTATATACCGGGTGATAGCAACTTCACCATACTGGATAAATCCAAGTTAAGTCCCGAACAATTAAGGGCTCTTAAACTAGTAGAGGAAAAAGTTTTAGATAGATACGGTACCACGGGAGTTCAGCAACTAATTAATCATGCTGTTTTTAATGTACTAAATCTCATAGTGGTATACCCGGTTGAAAATCCACATAAATATACTGATCATCACGGTAATATCTTGCCAGATGCCTACTTAGTTCCAAAGAGCACAACCGCAAGAGAGCTAGCGTATATGGTTCATACAGAACTGGGTGAAACATTTATCTATGCAATAAATGCTAAAACGGGCGAAAGAATCGGGGAAAAGTATGTATTAAAGGACAATGACGTCATTAAAATAGTTGCAGCAAAAGCACATTAAAAGTTCTTAACAACTGTCTACTTTTATTCAATATTTTCTCCATTAGGTTTATTAGACTTGATTGCTAATTTTCTCCAATACTCGTATGCCTTCTTATAATAATAGTCATCTTCTTTAAAGGGCCCAAAGTAGGAAAGTCCCTTTTCTTTTAATAGTCGACGATATTCCTCTGCTTCTTCATGGCTTATCTCGCCCCTCTTCTCCAAGTAATCAATAACTTCTAATGCTTCTTCTATGGTTTTACACCTTCTGATATAATCAACGGGTCCCGGTATATATCCTCTCCATGGATCTGGTAATTTTCTTCTCTCGAATCTAACCTTTATACTAACTCCTTCATCTCCTAGAATTTCGCGTGCTAAGTGTGGAAACTTCTTTTTAAACTCATCAATAGACATTCTCACGGTACTACACACTACTATATATTCATTAATCGTTATGTTCATTTATGTTTTCTAAAATATACTCTGTCTTTTTCACTCTATAAAATACTTTTGATGGTATATCGTGATATACAACCGCGCCTGGGGCTATCCACGAATACGCTCCAATTTTTACCCCTGGCATTATTGATACATTTACCCCTGTTTTTACGTAAGCACCAACGATTGCGCCAAGTTTTCTCCTATTCGAAGAGATCCTCCTGCCCTTAATAGTTACTTTCACGGGTTTATCATCAAATCGTAGATTAGCAGTAATGGTTCCAGCACCAAAGTTCACACCTTCACATATTATGCTATCTCCCACATAGCTTAAATGAGCTATATGTGCACCTTCCATTATAATACTCTCTTTAGTTTCCACCGAAAAACCAATGCGCGCTTTCCTACATATAACAGTATTAGGCCTAATCCGGGCATTAGGCCCTATATCGGCATCACTATCTATGTAGACAGGGCCTTCAATATATGTCCCCGATCTAATGAGGGTATTTTCACCGATATATACGGGAGGTTTTATTACTACGTTTTCCTCGATTACACCGTGTACTTGGTGTTTTATACTAGCTAATGCCATTTTATTAGCTTCTAGTATATTCCACGGTAATCCTATATCGATCCACTCGTTCTCATTAATAGTTAGTACTCTGATCTTTCTATTCGTGCTTATCTTATTCAGTATATCAGTAAATTCTAATTCTCCTCTGGGACTCGGTTTTATATCGCTATTTTCAAGTATGTCTTTGACGGACAGCTTATATATACCAGCATTTACCAGATTTGAAGGTGGTTTTTTCGGTTTTTCGATAACACCTTTAAATATCTCTCCTTCAGAAACTATGACTCCGTATTCATGTGGATTACTAACCCTAGCAGCTACTAGTACATAATCGTTTATTTTCGCCAGTTTTTCGAAAATACTCCAATTCTTTAAGAATATGTCGCTATAAACTATTAGGACCTCATCATTATAGTCAAGTTTTTCTATACCTTTTATAACGGCATCTCCAGTCCCCTTTTCTATACTCTGATCTACTATTCTTAGTGGTTTGTTTAGCTTAAGGCTCTTTAGAAATTCTATAATGCGCTCCTTTAAATAACCAATAACGATAACTATTTCCTCAATACTATCTATTTTTTCCAGAACTTCTAAATGCCATTGTAGAAGCGGTTTACATAATATTGGTATTAGTGGTTTAGGTCTAGTTTCCGTTATTGGTTGTAACCTTTCTCCTTTACCTGCTGCGAGAATTACTGCCTTCAAATTCAATCAACCTATAAAAATTATATAGAACAGTAGATAAAGCTATTAATCCAGCAGCTGCGGCATAGTCTGTTGAAAGAGTTATGCCGGGAGCTATATCTACCACTAAATCAGCGAATCTGTAAATGCCTACGGGTATTCCCTCTCTTGCGCCGAATAAGAGGTTTATGCGTTTATGTGTTCCAAGGACTAGACGAGCAAGCTCGTTTTTCACGTCGCCAATATATTTTCCTTCGGGCTCAAACACTATTATTACCTCGTCGCTACGCTCTCTAACAAGTTGGTATAGATCCATGATGTATACAGGTACTTTGCGCGGTTTTCTCGAATAACTCTTACGCTGTATTCTATATCTCGACTCTATCCCCTCGAGAACATTTGTAATGAATAAGCTTAATTGTTCAGCATCAACCATTCCTATAGGAGCTATAATTAGCTCCTTAACCTCGAAATTCTGTACTTCTCTACCGATACGTTTTCCCATTTCGATAATAGCATCGCGTGGCCCTAAATAGGGCATTTGCACAATAGAAACTCTCTCAAATAATTTATACAGTTCTATCTTCTCACGCGAATACTTATGGTATTCAAAACTACCCGGTAGTATAGAAACAAATGCATAATCCTGTATTATCTCCACGAGAACAATTTTATCGGGATATCTTAGGTCAACACTTGCTCCAGAGTACTTTCTAACACAATCACCTACGACAACATTAACATCTATACTTGTAAAATCATGTTTTCCTCTTCTCGTAGTTCTTACAGCAAAGGTCTCGCTACTGGAGATCTTCGTTTTAGCTATATCCTTTATCGAACGACATATTTCATGCGGATCAGCGTGTACAACTATATCTATAGGTATGACTTTGCTAGCCTCTGGAACACGCTTATAGATTTGCTCACAGAGTGCATCTCTAGACAATTTGCCCGGCTTAACTAATATGAGGCCTTTAAAACCAAAAGGAGATTTGATAATTTGTGCTTCTTCATCAATGTCTCTAATATATGAAACAACTATACTCTCGAATCCTAGCTCCGTTTTTATTAAAATAGTATATTCTTTAAGATTGTTAGCCAATGCTTATAACCCATTTATAGAATCGGAGAACTCCAACAAATAGATTTGCTATGAATATAGCAGTATTAGGTTGAAAACTTTTGCTAGAAAGTCTGACTAGGAACTACTCTTTTTAAACATTAGTGGCGAGAGTACAACAGCTGGTTTAGGTCCTTCAGGTGTTGGTATCATTAATAGCTTTGACTTATATACTTCTACTTTACGTATCGGATAAATCTTCCTAGCTCTCTCAGCTATTTCCTGGCTCATTTTGCCGAATATCATTTCATTTATAAGCTCGTCAAGGGTTAATTGAGGTACTCTTTCCATAACGTAGTCTCTCATAATTTTTCTAATCGCCTTCTTTTGGCTAGTCTTACATCTATAAGCGGTCAACGCTATTATTGTTAATCTAAGATGATACCCATCCTTAGTAACTACATCGAATATCCCTTGTATTTTACTACTTTTTCTTCTTACGAGGCTCCTTATATAATCCCTGGCTAATTCGTGTCCTTTAAATCTAGTTATAGCCTTATCTCCCTTGACATCGATTATCTGAAAATATAATTTTATATGAACCTGTGTTATATCGCCAGTTATATCATACAGAGTAGTTTCCATTACTCTTCCGATCAGTTTGAGTGGGTCATCTGCTGGAGTTGTACCTATGACTATATTACCAAATACTGGTGGTGCTAGTACCTCGTACCACTTCTTTTGTTTCCATTTATCTCTTGCAACGTATTTTCTACGTGAAGACAAACTATACCCCCGAAACACTCTTTCTTATCACACTAACTCTTATTAGGGCTATTTAAGTGTTGTTGGAAAGACTCGATCATAGATATCAGAGTTAGTACCTCATCAAGAGTACCCCTTAGCGAGTCAAAGTCCTTGGCTTGTTTACCGGTTTTAACTATCAACACATACGTGTAGGTATTATTCTCACTAACTATTTTATCGTTGATCACTACTTTGCCTGGTACGGTAATGTTGTCGGGGTGTAGTGCTTTGTATAAAGACTCTATATAGTTTTTATTGCTAGAGTATATTCTAAGCTCTGCGCAGAACAAGATCTTCACCAAGAATGCATAATTGTTCCTCACTACAATTAATGTATGCGTTTTCCAGCTCCTTTCTAACCCTTATGTATTCTAAAAGACTAGTTAATAATTCGCCATTTGAACGAATTACGATAGGAGAATCATTTGGTAATGTATTCAAGAAAGAAAGGACCTCGATTAAGAGCTCAGGGCGTTTTATAAGACTTAGATCAGATATAATCGGGTTTCTCTTCGACATGTACTCATTTATAACTGTTGATACTTCTAATGCTAGTTCATCAGCTATTTTCCTATAAACACCAATAACTTGTATTAAAACGCTTTGATCAAAACTAGTCAATGAAATAGTATACGGATTTTGTTTCCCTATACTTGTATATGAAAGTAATGCCCCATAGATCTCGTGGAGATCCAATGAATATCCTAGGATATTCACAGAATAGGTGTATCCTAGCATATTATAAAGAATCTTCTTTTTTAATTCGTTATCTATTTTTATAGTTTCACTAAATTCTTCTAAAAACTCCCCAAGTTTTTCAATATTCTGCTCCGTGAATAGGGTTTCCCACTTAATCTTATCAGGATTTTCGATGTTGAGTAGTTTTTTAAGCATATTATTCGTATAGTTTGGATCTCCCGTGTATCCCGGTATATATGGTATTAATGTGCGATATATAGTTTTCAGTATGCTATACTGCTTCCAGCCCCATAGCTTAAATCCCAATTCGCTACTTAAGTGATTAGTTTTCGCTAATTCTTTTACTAGTTCTTGCTCTAATCCCTTAAACCCTTCTTTTCCAACATCTAGTCTTCTATAAATACCGGATATAACTGCTAATAGCTTATCATACCAGGTTAGACCGTATATTTTATCTAAATAGCTTACTAGTCTAGCCGTTATACTGGTATCGCCAGTAAATTTTATTTCAAATAAGTTCTTTCTATCAGCTGGTTTAGGCAAGTCTATTAATAAAATTGGTGTATCATAGTCTTCGTATATTATTCCGGGATAAGTGTTTATAGGAGCGTTTACTCCATGATCATATAGTACTTTAGATAGAATACTCGATGCTATGAGCGAGTCGATGTTTATCGCTGGAACTATCCTTAGGAATCCATACTCGTGTGCTGTGCGGATTATCGAATCAATAGTGCTGGTTGCCAAACTTCGCTCACATTACTAGCTATAGGATACGACTTCTAATTATAGTAGCGTATAATTAAAAGATTTTATAGCTGGAGATATGTTGAGACGAGAAGCTTTGCTTGTTCGGGCGTGTATTTCCAGTCTGGTGGGAGTTTTCCAACGCGTTTATAGTATTTAACTAATCTGTGGATCTTGGATTCTATCTCGATTAGTCCCTTTTTAGCATGGTAATCTTTGGGGTGTTCTTCTAAATGTCTACGTAGATTAACTGCTCTCTTCATGAGGTGTAACAAATCTTCGGGTACTGGGAGATTCGCGCCATGTTCCTCAAGTATTTGTGTTATTTTCTTGCCAGTTACCTGTTTAACAAGGGGGATTCCGAACTGATCCCTTAGTATAATCCCGATCATTGATGGTGTATATCCTTTTTTAGCTAGTTCTACAACTAATAGTTCAACATCCTCCGGACTCATATCTAGTTTTAGCCAGTGCGGTGGACCTGCTCTAGCTGGTCTTGTCGAATGTGACTGTCCTTTTCTCCTTCTCTTATTCATAGTATAGTACCTCGTAGCACTGTAGCCTTTACTACACTGATGGGTTAAGGGTGATTTAAATCTAACTTATCTGTGCCGCTAAATAATTGCTTAAGCTTACTAAATACTGCCCTAACCGATTTAGCTCTATGTGAGTATTTGTTCTTTTCCTCAATACTCATTTCAGCATATGTTTTATCAGAACCCAGAGGAATAAATATAGGGTCGAATCCAAAACCCCCACTACCTCTTGGCTTATCCGCAATAAATCCTTCCGTAACTCCTATTGCAGTTATTATAAACGGCTCGTATACCAGTGTTGCAGCAGACTTGAATACCGCACTACGGTCTCTAACTCCTTCTAAGAGTTTAAGAATCCCACTACATCCAATAGTTTTAAATACATAGCTACTATAGGGTCCCGGGAAGTTATTTAATGCCTTGATGAATAAACCGGCATCTTCAACTAAGACGGGTTTTTCTGTCTCCATATATACCTGTAAAGCAGCTGTTTTGGCTATTTTTAGTAAGTCGTCCGATTGTATTTCAATCTTTGCGCCAGGATACATTATTATTTTGAATCCGTAGGATTCTGCTATAGGTTTTACCTCTAAGTATTTATGTTTATTACTAGTTACAAATAGTATTTCACTCAATGTATTTCTCGCCTTCAATTCTTTTCTTTAGACGCTCTTCAACATATCTGCCCCTTAATCTGATTTCCTCAAACCTCTCCAAAACACTATTAACGTCTCCACGGTATCCCGTTCGGTAGCCCGTGATAAAATATTTGAAGAATATATCATAATAATCTGGTGCAAGTGCTTGTATATTTCTGCGTAATAAGTGGAGATCTATCGCGTATTCTTCGACATCTCTGCTATAACCTGCTAGTCCAAAATCAATTATATAGACGTCTTGATTATTTGTTATAAGAATATTTGCTAGGGTTAAATCTCCGTGATATATTGCTAGAGTATGCATTGTTCCAATCATTTTACCGATTTTTTCAGCAATATATCCTAAGGAATCACCTAGTGAGGCAATAATGTCTGATAGTTTTTTACCCTCGATATACTCCATTATTATTACGTAATTCTTTAGATCAACTATTAACGGTGCCGGGACATTTAATCCCCTTGTATAAAGGTCTGCTAATATCTTAGCTTCTGTCTTAGTTCGTGTTAGCCTGAAAATGTGATCAAATTCTGGGTCTCGGTAGGGCTTGCTTATTCGCTGTTTAATAATGACTTTTTTATTACCGAGATACCCAATGGTAATTATTGCCTCTGCCCCTTCTTCGACAATTTTGCCTAGTAGTTCTCTAGCCATGGTAAGTATACCTCGTCAACGCGCCACCTTTGTTTTACAAAAGCTTTCTCAGGATCTATTCTCGTTCCATGCATATAGGCTAGTAGCCCGGTGTATGCGATCATGGCGCCATTATCACCAGCGTATTCTGGAGGGGTACCGCCATATTTTGCATTGTGATGCTTAGCCATCGTATCAAGCTTTGTGCTTAAGTACCTATTAGCTGCAACACCTCCTACGAGTAGTAACTCGCGCTTTCCGGTGAGCACTAACGCTCTCTCAGCAACTTCTACAAGCATATTAAATGCTGTTTCTCTTAAGCTTCTACAGATATTTCCTAGTTCTTCTTTTGTCTTAGCTTTTTTCGCGTATTCCAAAGATGCTGTTAACAATCCCGAAAAGCTCAAGTCTATCCCTTTAACCGTATAAGGTAATGGTATGAATCGAGACCCCCATTCAGAGCATATGTCGATTTGGTGTTTTCCATTAATTATGTATGGTGGTGCTAACCCAACCTCTCTAGCAAACGTGTCAAAGAGATTACCTAACGGTATATCGAGAGTTTCGCCGAGGACTCTATAATATCCCTTTTTCTGAATACTTACTAGCGTATTACCTCCAGAAACATATACTATGAGGGGGTCTTTAAATCTATTAATAAATTTACCTATCTCTATGTGTGCAACAGCGTGATTAACGGGAATTAACGGTTTATTATATCTCGCGGCTAAATACCTTGCCAACGTAGCGCCAACCCTTAAGCATGGACCAAGTCCTGGTCCTAGTGCTACAGCTATAGCGCTTACTTGATCTATCCCTATACCTGCTTTTTCGAGGGCATTCTTTAATACTTCCGGAGCCACTCGTGTATGATGAAGTGCTGCTTCTCGAGGGTGTATCCCGCCTACTACTGGCTTATATTGCTTATATATATTTGATAATATTTCCACGCGTTTGGTATTTTCATCATATCTTACTATGCCCACACCGAAAGTATGACTTGTAGATTCTATACCAAGTACGTACAAGGGAGTACCTCTACTCTCTAACATATTCTACGTATCCACATTTACCACAATGCCATCTCGGAACAGGATATTTATGAAAAGCCATGAAACTATCACATTTGGGACACTTTCTATTTTTCCTCTTTATAGTACCTGTCTTATAATCAAATTCATACAGCTTATGTACGTGAGCCATACCTATCCACCTTCGCCCTCTTTTTGACTAGATTTAGACTGATATGCTTGTACAGCATATTCGTTTCTCTTTATTATATGTTCTGGTTCGAATTTTCTAGCTCTTTCTACACTGTCGTATATATGAACATACACGTTAGTAACGCCTATTCCGTATTCTGTTTCTAGCTTTCTAACGTATACTCTATCAAGATCCGTGCCGTATAGCTTAGCAACCTCTATTCTGACTAGTCCCTTGGGAGGAGTGCTCTTACCTATATGCGCGATTTTGATAACTACTTCTTTACGCTTTATAAGGGGGTTATATTTTTCCTCAACAATTTCTGCCGTGTATTCACCGATTTTCACTGTTTTTGTCACGATTATGCACCACTCGTTTTTCTATTATCCTACAGCATAATCAATTATAGCTGGTTTAAATAGCTTAATAATATTTTGTGCATAATATCTTGAAAAACCTTTTTGTAGGAATACAACCCCGGTATTTGGTTGTCCATATACTATGCTCGAGTTATACTCAAAACCGATGGGCAATACTACTAGATCCTCCTCGCCTTTTACAATGACGCAACCGGTATTACTACCCACTGCTTTAAGCATAGTAAATGCGTTTAAACTAAGGGTTCCTCGAGGATTGAGCAGATAGATAGTCCCAGTTTCATGTGGTATTGGCCTTTTCTTTTCTTTTCTCAGCGTTTTGAAATCAATTACTTTAACACGTGAATGATGATTACGTGATACAATGTCTCCAACACTAAACTCTACTCTAAATCCTTTTACAACCCCTTTATATGGGGATACGTAGAGAGTTGATAGCGGAATTGATAAGTTTTTCCTGAATATATTTGGTAAGATTAGTACTGGTAGTTTCACTCTAAATAACCTTTATTGCATATCTACCCGGTTTCTCTATATTTAATATCTTTGCTATCCGGGATTTTTCGGGATCAAATATTATGACCATACCTTCCCATTCATCACTAAAATCTCTAGAACCACAAATAGGGCATACCTCGGTATCTCTGTCAACTAGTGCTCTACATTTCCTACATGCTTTGAATATCCTACCGCGCGCAGGCATATTTTATTACTAACCCCCGCTCCTCTCTATGGCTCGCTTAATCCATTCAACTTTACCTAGTAGTGGCTGTCTCATAGTAAGATGTACTCTTAATCCCTGTGGGCTTCTAGCAATAGCTACACCGTATATTCTAGCTCTGACAATATCTCCTCTCTCAATGGTTCTTCTGCTCTCTTTTAATATAAAGGCTTGACGTGTTGGATCATACTCTATTCTCTCATCGGCTATTTGTGAGATGTGCACAAAGCCGTCTTGTGCTCCAAGATCTATGAATAATCCCCTAGATATTATTGTGTTAACTTCTCCTTCAACAACTTCTTTTTGAAACGGGTTAAAGGTTATTATGGTAAATTCTACGTCGTGGTAAGTTGCTCCATCACCCATTAATATTTTGCCTAGCGGATTTACTTTTACATCGAGAATAGCAACTATTATTCCTAAGTCTCTTGTAAGTACTCCTTCATAGGTTTTTCTAAGTTCTTCGTAAGCAGCCTCTTCCAGCGGTTTTCCGAACTGGTGTGGAGGTATTCTAATTACTCCTTTTACCCTATATAGTCTATATACCAAAGAATTACACCGTGGAAATTTGTTAAAGCACCTCTTTATAATAGGTTTCAAATATTTTAAATACTTTTTATACTATACCTC
>JBEVCI010000063.1:0-5033 GCA_040514375.1 Thermoprotei archaeon | reverse complement strand
TGTATAAGATTTACGGCGACTATAGGAGAACGAGTGTTGTAAAACCTTTTGATCCTTGGAAATCAAGTCTTTGTACATGTAGACCAAAGTATAGCCTACACCCATATACAGGGTGTAGCCACTTTTGTCTATATTGTTATGCTACAGCATATATTGGTAGAAAACCAAGTATGCCTAAACAGAGATTTCTCGATAGACTAAAGAGGGATCTGAAATTTATTAATAAAGAGTTATTTATTGAAATGAGTAGTAGTAGCGATCCTTATCCACCAATAGAATCGTGGATGGGTTTAACGAGGAAAACCCTAGAGATACTCAGCAGTGAAAAATATAGAGTTATAATAGTTACTAAATCCGATATTATTGTCAGAGATGCTGATCTGTTACTAAAAACGCCCTCTGTTGTAATGATCACGATTACTACACTAGATGAGGACTTAGCTAAAAAACTAGAGCCAGGAGCACCACCTCCGTGGAAAAGACTGAACGCTATTGAAAAACTCAGCGAATATGGCATACCTGTTGGTATTAGAATAGACCCAGTTATACCTGGATTAAATGATGATCCCAATAGTATTAGTGAAATAATAAGAGAGGCTTCTTTGAGAGGAGCTAAACACGTAGTTACTTCAACATATAAGGCTAGGCCAGACAACTTGAAGAGAATGATTAGTGCGTTTCCGGATAAAGCAGACTATTGGAGGAAATTATACCTGGAACTAGGTGAAAAAATACACGGATACTACTACCTTCCGCGGCAACTACGAATCAAGATATTAAAACCTGTTATTGACGCAGCGCTTAGGTACGGGTTAACAGCTAGTGTTTGTAGAGAGGGGCTTGGTTTAGAGTTTATGAGAGCTCCTTCATGTGATGGGCAACATATGATTAAATATCATCCGCTCTATAGTAGTTTAACATAGTTGTTTAGCAAGGTGAATACTCAGCGTGGAGAAAGTACTGGATTATGATATGAAGTGTCCCGTGTGTGGTAGGGAATTCAAAGTATCGGAGTATTTGTACGAAGCACCATATGTTGGTAAAATAGTGATTTCTAGTGGTGTATGCCCGAGATGTGGTTATAAGTGGAGCGATGTAAGACTTGCTGAGAGTAAGGGTCCTCGTAGAATAGTTTACGAAGTCGAAAGACCAGAGGACTTGAACGCTCTTGTTGTCAGAGCTTCCACGGCTAAGGTAATAATACCAGAGATCGGTGCCGAGCTCGTACCAGGTTATGCTGCACAAGGCTATATAACAACGGTTGAAGGACTAGTAATGGATTTTTATGAAAAGACAAAGTTCTTATGTGAATCAGGAGAAGTACCCAGAGAGGAATGCGAGGAAAAACTAAAAGCATTTGAAGATGCATTAAACGCCAAATTCAAATATACAATTATAATTGAGGATCCAATGGGTGTTTCCACAGTAGTATCGAGTAAAGCCCGAGAAGAGAAGCTCGAAGAAAAAGAAGAAACTGACTAACCTATAATGAGTGGTATTAATCTAGCGTTTTTAACGTCAACTAATCCCCTATCAGTTAACCGTATCTCGGGTATTACCGGTAATGATATCAGAGATAGCGTCATGAAGAAGTGCTCAAACTCTATTCCATAACTCTTCTTGATACTCTTAATCATATTCCTATAATCTGTATATACTTTCTCGGGATCCTCAATACTCATTAATCCACCATACTGTAGCTTAACCTCCGACACTACCTTACCGTTATCGATAACAACAATACCTCCCTGATTCTCTACAAGGCGTTTAACCGCAATAGCCATGTCGGAGAGATTAGAGCCAGCAACTATGATATTGTGTGTATCGTGTGCAATAGTTTGTGCAATAGCGCCTCCACGGAATCCGAGTCCTTTGACAAATCCTTTACCAATATTATTTAAGCCACGGTGCCTCTCAATAACTGCTACATAAATAATATCTCTCTCTGGAACCGAGGATAAATACCCATTCTTAACTGGCAGTTTTTCTACAGATTTACGCGTTAGAGTAGATCTGGGAGTAACTTCTATAACAACCGCCTTTACATATTCACTACTCGTTGGGGGAGCCTTAGGTGCTAAATCCTCTGGTGTAATCTCCCTACTTAGATTAACAGTTTTTAATACATCTTCTGGATAACTATATGGTTCTATTCTCTTCTTCAGCTCACTCTTATAATATATTATCTCACCATTCGCAATAACTGTTTCAGGCTTTATGTAGTGAATGTTATCGAACACTACGAGATCAGCTAACCTACCAGGAGCTATTACGCCAATGTGTTCTACTAGTCCAAGATAAATAGCGGGGTTTATAGTTGCTAATTGTATAGCTTTGATGGGTTCTACTCCAAGTTCTATAGCTTCATTGATGATCCTATCCATATGCCCCTTTTCATAGAGATCCATTACGTTTAAATCATCCGATGTAAAACAACATAGTTTGCAATCAATATTGTCGTCTAGCAATAGCTTAGATAACTGTTTCAAATCCTTCCAAGCACTACCTTCTCTTATAAATACAAACATTCCCTTACGGAGTTTTTCTACGGCTTCAGAAAAGCGAGTTGTTTCGTGGTCGCTTAGAATTCCAGCTGATATATATGCGTCTAGGTCGCCTCCAGATAAGAGTGGGGCGTGCCCATTAACCCATAAACCACTGTTTTTAGCTATTCTTATTTTCTCCAACGCATTACTGTTTCCATTAATAATGCTAACAAAGTCCATTACTTCGCCAAGACCCATGACGCTCTTAATATGGACTAGCTCCTCTATCTCCTTAGCACTTATCACATTATTTATGGATTCAAGTCCATAATTCGGATCCGTCGGTGGTACACAACTAGGTATATCAATAAGTATCTTTAGAGGAAGACGGAGTGCCTCATCTATAAATATTTTTATACCCTTCAAACCCAGTACATTACCTATTTCGTGAGGATCAGCCACAACAGTTGTCGTACCGTGTTTTAATGCAAGTATAGCGAATCCCGTTGGCGAGAGCATACTAGATTCTATGTGAATGTGTGGATCTATAAATCCTGGAGATACGTACTTATTCTCAGCATCGATCACAAGCGTTTGATCACCAATTAGCTTTCTTAATTCGCTAGTGCGTCCTATTCTAGCTATTCTCTTACCTTTGATGGCTATACCCATATCTTCTAATACTTCGCCTGTCGTAACGGACACTAGATTAGCATTAACAATTACTATATCTGCCGGTAAGAGTCCCCGTGCCGTTTGAATAAGTTTTAGTCTCTCATTGACGCTATAATTAAACACTGGATGAAGAACCAAGATCAGAACCCAGCATTTTTATCATGATTAGTAAATTTGGTATTATATAAAGTTTTCTCCAAACTAGTCCATAACTGCGACGCATAACAATATGAAATTTTTTAATACGAGCCAAACATATCCTATGAGAGAAACTCGAGCATATTCTTGGTGCTAAGCTTGGCTGATATCTACATACGCGGCGGATACGTTATAACAATGGATAATATGCGCAGAGTTATACGCGATGGAGCAATAGCTATAGAGGATGGTGTTATAAAAGCCGTTGATAAAAGAGAGAAACTAGATCCGGAGTATAGGTATTACAGCGATGTAGTGATTAATGCTGAAAGGGATATAGTACTACCCGGATTAATCAATACGCATGTACATCTAGCACAAGGGTTGCTAAGGGCCTGTGCCGACTATCTAAGCCTAATACCGTGGCTAAGAGATCGCGTATGGCCTTTACAGGGTAATTATAAACCTGAAGAAGCACTCGTATCCGCACAACTGGTTATAACAGAAATGATCAAGACAGGTACAACTACTTTTCTAGAAACGGGGCTTGTAGGTAGATATGGGCCTGATAATATCATAGAATTTATATATAAAAGCGGGATAAGAGCTGCTGTTGCACGTCATGTAATGGATCTAACCGGTTACGCTTCTTTCAAGAACATGCTTCACGAGGGATTAGTAGAAAGTGGAGAACAGAGTATGAATGATACTATTAGGCTGTACAATAAATATCACGGGAAAGATAACCGTATATGGATATGGTTTGGTCCAAGAACACCAGGCGCTGTATCGCTAGAGCTTTATCGTGAAATAGCTGAAAAAGCTAGAGAACTAAAGACAGGTATTACAATGCATTTAGCAGAGGTTAAAGAAGATCGTGAGTATATGCTTAGAGATTTCGGTAAAAAACCAGTTGAGTTTGTGCACAGCCTAGGTTTAACTGGTCCTAATGTTGTTCTTGTACATGTTGTATGGATTGATGATGAGGAGATCAAGCTGTTAGCTAAGACTAGGACTAGTGTTAGCCATAATCCCTCAAGTAATGCTAAGCTTGCAAGTGGTATAGCACGTGTATCTGATATGATTAGAGCTGGAGTAAATGTCGCACTTGGTACTGATGGAGGACCAAGTAATAATTCATATGATTTGCTGAGAGAAATGAAAATTGCTGCATTAATGCAGCCTATCAGAACCATGAACGCAGCTAGTATTAGAGCCGAGGACATTCTCGAAATAGCCACGATTAACGGAGCTAAAGCACTAATGATCGACCACTTAGTAGGTAGTATCGAAGTTGGTAAACGTGCAGATATAATAGTAGTTGATGGGTGGAAACCCCATTTAAAACCGTATAACAATATAGTTTCTCACCTCGTCTATAGTGCTATGGGTAGTGATGTAAAACATACTATAATAGATGGAAAACTAGTCATGTATAATAGACAAATACTGACATTCAACGAGGAAGAAGTACTGGAAAAAGCGGAAAAAGCAGCTTATAGCCTCTATGAAAGAACCGGCATTTGCAAGGAACCGGATCTAGTATGGCCTATAGAGTAACAGGTGTAAAATACAGATCATACATCCTCGATCAAAAGTTTTTTGGAAAAATACATTTTTTCTTTTTAAAACAGAATATTTTTATTTATAAGAAAACCTTTTTGTCCATGATCCCGGGTAAGGACTTATAGTACCTAATATCCAAACATGAAATAAATATGGGGTTTATATAAC
>JBEVCI010000062.1:0-794 GCA_040514375.1 Thermoprotei archaeon | reverse complement strand
CTATTGAATAGAGTATGTTTTAACGAAGACTTTCTTTATCTCTAAATAATTAAACCTATGCATGGACAAGTGTTCGTTCATAAGCTTATAAAATCTATGCAAATCATACATCGTATATAAGCTAAACGTAGCGGCTGACACTAATATTTTAAAAACACTACAGCCTATACTTGTGAAAACACGTCTATTACTAATATTTAGTATTTTGAATAATTTATCCTCAATAGTATTCTCCACGTCTAAATGTTCAACATAGCTCCGGTATAGTGTAAACACAACTAAACCAGTAATTGCTGAAAATATCATTAGCAACACAGTATATAAGAGAATATCCGGTAATACTAATAATGCTATATACGCTGGTATAAGCACGACTGGAGAATACTCAACACCTATCTTATCTAATAATATTAATTTTTCGACACTATCTTCGATGCCCTCGCTCTTACTAATGGTAGAGACTATGTCTCTGAGTCCCGCGTAATAATGTTTAGAGAGCTCTAAGTGTTTATCATAAAAGTATATGGATAAACTAATGTATACGGCTAACGAAGTGGTTCCGATTAAACCCGATATAGTGATAAGTGCTTGCAACACCTCTGTAAATGATACTGTAAAATTAGCTATAAAACTAGTCAATACAGAGAGAGGGGTTAGTGTAGCTAAATAAACATACTTGTAATCAATGTAAAAGGGTTTAAGCAACCGTTTAGCTAAGCGTTCTTGTATTTTAATAAGGCTACTTAATACATCGCTGCTCATTATATTACAACACCACTCATAATCCTGTCTCT
>JBEVCI010000061.1:0-17456 GCA_040514375.1 Thermoprotei archaeon | reverse complement strand
GATCTATTCATAATTAACGGGGATTAAGGAAGTTAATGATAAGTAAACAGAAATTAAACGACCTTAGCCGTTGTAACTCATCATATTCATTACTCTAGTTCTTCCGGTAGAATGACGCTATCTTTATCGAGATCATGTTTCTTTATGAATTCTACCAGGTCTTTATCTACTGTGAGAAGCCTAAGCTTTTTTGTCATAGCGATCGAGTAGAGTAGATTGTCTATCATGTCTTTGTGGCCTAGTTTAAACATGTATATAGCGTTTTCAACGACTTTTTCATCAATTGGTGCGTACTTCATAGTTTCTCTTATAGCCGAGATACCTTCACTTATACGTGAGAGCTCTTCTCTAGTTCCTTTAATTACCTTTACTATTTTCCAAAGTGCTTCCAATATACTGATATCGCTATAGTATAGTTCGTAAGAGCCGAGTTTTTGAAAAGCTCTCATAATTCTATTTGAGGTTTCAAATCCAAGGATTGGTAGGAGAAATGACGTGTCAAGTAATATCTTGTTATTATTATCTCGAAAGTTTTTCTTGTTCACGAAGACTCTCCTCCTCGATTTCCTCGGGTAGTATCTTACCTATTTTCTTTCCATAGAGAGCAAGCCATACCGCGTCCCTTACCGGCTCTATCACAATTTTATCTCCTGCAGCCATGATTCTAACTCTCTGGCCTTCCCTAATCTTTACAGCTTCAGCAATAGCCTTAGGTATAACTATTACCCTCTTCTTACCAACCTTAGTCTCTACAACCACACTCATAGTCTTCGCCAATATAGGTATAATCTAACACTATTATTTAAGGTTAGACTCTATAATAAAATCTAACTTTTCTGCAGAGTCTAACCATACCTTGGTTTGCAAACTACTATAACGGTGTTTAACCATTGCCATAGGGGTTATGCGTACTGTTTTCCCGGATACAACTCCTTTACAGCCAGGGTTTTAGGTTCTTTGTTTATATTTATAGCTACAAATCTATTATTTTTAGCGAATTACATTAGTTATAACGCCTGTTATTAGAGCGTATCTTGCCATGTTGGTAGATAAACTCGCTATGCATATACCTATTAGTCTCGCGTCGATCCTTAATTGCCGGGATCATGCTTGCCGCTCAGAGGAATAGTGTAGTGGGATCTGGCTAATTCCTATTTAATCCATAAACATACTATTATGTGGTGGATACTAGGTTGAAGAAATATTTGATTGTACTACTAATAATTGTTCTGGTCTTCTCTCTCGAAATAATTTATTTGAACTATAATCGCGTCTCTAGTTTGGATAAGGAAGGTCTAAGGCTTTTCCTGGAATCACAGTATATCCCGGAGATAGGTTTACTAAGAGCTTCTACAATAGCATATCCCGATAATGTAACGATCTACATAGCAAACGATAACCTACTAGCTTCTAGGGCTTTAGCAGTCCTGGGTTCACCACTAGCTGAGAAAGTATTAACAAAGCTCAACAACGAATATGGCGGGGGATGGAATGGCAAGGTCGATATTCTCCTGGGTAGAGATATACCCAATACCTTTTACTCATCATATAACGAATTATTGGGAGAAGTTAATGGTTACAGGATAGTTTATGAAAAGCTAAACTACTCGCAACCTATACATGACTGGTATAACTACGCCGATCTCCTAGTGTATCATGCACTAGATAGGTTACTATGGGGTTCAAGACCTGAGGCTGAAAAATCCTTTCTAAACCTGACAAAGATGTGGGATGGCTATGGTTTTAGAGATAAGCCTACAAGTGAAACAGGTGTTTATGCCGTCTATAAATGTGCTCTCTTCATATATCTATATAGAGCTTTAGAATCCGCTGGATCAGATATTGTTGGAAACTATAGATACATCTATGATAAATGCCTGGAGATTATCGCTAAAGCACAGGATCCGGTATATGGCGGTATTCACACAGACTATGAAGTCGTGAATGGAGAGATCGTTATAACTGGTGATATGAATACCGAGACTACTAGCATAGTAGTACTAGCTCTGTACTCTGATTACCCGGAGGTCATAGGGTCTAAGGGTAGTTCCGATAGCAACCAAAAACCGTGAGGCTCAGTTACATGTGTACTACTAACTATTGAGTACAGGCATCTTCACTATCCTTAACTATCCATGTTATATTGGATACTGGGTTATGCGTTTGAGTGTTAGTGTTTTTATCTGCGTATTAGGTTCGATAGGAATTCTACAAAGGGAGGTAGCGATCTCGTTTGTATATAGACTCTGCCTGGTCCCTTAGCTTTTATTACTATACCCTCACCACCTAATATGAAGGACTTTATCCCACCAAATCTGGTTATGCTCCATTCAATACTTTCGTCCATTGCTACGAAGTGATAGTTATCAATAATTATTTCCTCGCCGAGTTTAAGCTCAATCTCCTCTATACCACCAAATGCGTTAACCCATACTCCTCCTCTACCAACAGCTTTAAGCCATACGATACCACTACTCGTAAATACCCCTCGAAATCCTCTCCAACCAATAGTGATTTTTACATCACCGTGATGTGCTAGATAAGCAGCGTCCTGTATGTATACACTACTGTTATCTAATGGTATGTAGGCAATATCACCTGGTAGTGGTGGTGCAAACCATACTTCGGCTGGTTCTTCTGCTTCATAGGTATTGATAAACATGGTTTCAGAACCAGCTAGTACTCTCAGGAGAGCCGATCCGAGGCCGCTGTATGAGTCTTTATTCTGAGTCTGCCACGCATTAAAACTAGCGCACCAGCTTCGGAACTAACTGTTTCACCAGGGTTTAGCCTTACTTTAAGTATTGAGTATGAGGGGCTCTTACTAATACTCCATTCCATTCCATGATACACCCGCTAACTATAATCTAGTATTAGAAGTAATAATTAGCACGGGGACGTGATAGTGTTTGATAAAACAATTGTTGAAGTTAATAGGGATAAGTGTAGATACTGCGGTTTCTGCGAAGTAGTTAATCGCTGTTATAGTCCTGGTGAGTGTATTGGTTGTCTTTCATGCTATTATGCATGTCCCTACGGTGCTCGCAGGATTAGGAAGATACGGGTACCCGAAGAACATGTTAGTATTGTTGTTGACGGCATAGAGTATAGCGTACCACGTGGTATTAGCTTAGCTCGTGCACTAGAACTTATAGGTTATCGTTTCGATAAACCCGGTTCACGTAAACCATCACTAGCTTGTGGTACTGGTGGTTGTTGGGCTTGTGCAGTACTAGTTAATGGTAGCTTAGAGAGAGCATGTATAACACCGGTTAGGAACGGTATGGTTATAAATACCAATGTAGAGAACAAACTACCATTGAGGATAGTTCATGGTCCTGAACCACACCTTGTTGGTGGTAAAGCTACTCCATGGTGGGAAGTAGACTATGTTCACTACGTAGAGGCAGCAATATGGGTTGCTGGCTGTAATCTTCGGTGTCCACAATGCCAAAACTACGCGGTAACATACGATAACTCGGGTGAGGCATTAACTCCGCAGGAAGCCGCTAAGAGACTAGCTTATTATCACAGAATGTATAGTACTCGAGGTGTAGCTATTAGTGGTGGTGAACCAACACTTAATAGGAGATGGTTAGTAGAATTCTTTAAACACCTCACGCGATATACTAAGCCAGGTACTCGTAGACACCTCGATAGTAATGGCACGTTATTAACACCCGATTATATAGACGAGCTCGTAGAAGCTGGTTGTAACAATATCGGTGTAGAACCCAAGTGCGTACGAGTAGAAACCTATATGAAGATCACGGGTCTCCAGGATCGAGGGCTTGCACAGCAATACCTGACTACCGCTTGGAAAGCAATAGAGTATATCTATGAAAACTATAGCGATAGAGTGTATCTCGGAATAGGACTAGTCTATAACAGGGACCTTGTTAGTCTAGAAGAAATAGCTGAAGCTGGTAATAGAATCGCATCCATAGATCCAAGTATACAAGTAGTAGTTCTTGATTATTTCCCGGCATTTCGTAGGAGAGATCTGAAGAGGCCGAGTGTAAGTGAAATGCTAGAAGTTAAGAAGACCTTGGAGGATCAGGGGCTTAGAACAGTTATTGTACAAACACAGCTAGGACACATTGGACCGAGCGATAAAAACTAAGCTACGCGGATACGCTGAAACTAGTTTATTTAAGGAGAGTACACCTATATCCTATAGTAGTGCCTCCTCGCCGGGGAGACGCCGCCGCTTCTCGGCGAGGAAAGGGGATGAACCCCGGTTGCGCGCCGGAACTCTCACTTATTTATCCACTAGAGCTTCTTTACGAGTGGGAATCCCATAATCCATAGTAAGTCTCTGAGTATTGTTAGCGACGATATTACTAGAGCTAACCTAATACTGCGCTTAGCCTTATCTTCCTCTCTAAGTATCGGGTGTTTTTCGTATAGCTTGTTTAGAGCCATACAGAGTTCTTGCGTGTATTCTAATATCCTGTTAGGCTCCATATTGTGATAAGCTCTTAATAATGCATTCTTAAACCCTGCTAGTGTTTCTACAATGCTTTTCTCTTCCTCATTCAAAACCACGTTATCCCATGAAATCTCACCACTTAGCTCGCTCAACTTGTTTATGTAATACTCAATATTATCTAGTGGTTCTACTTCATATGCTTTCCTCAGAATACTCTGTAGTCTAACAAAGGTATATACTATCCAAGCACCAATATCGTATTCTTCGATCTTGCGTGGATCAAATACTAGTACTTTCCTGGGATCGACTGATAGTAGTAGTGCTCGTGTACACGCGATTCCTAGTTCGCGGAAAGCTCTTTTTAGCTCTGTATAGTCTCCCTCTATATCTTTAACACCGAGTTTAACTTTATTCAATACATACTTGTGTGCAACAACATCAGTATAATCCTCTAATAGCTCGTCTAACGTATAGTACTGTCCATATCTACTACTCATTCTACTACCCTTAAGGTTAACAAATTCGTAGTAGAAGTGTATTAGGTTTTCAGCACATTTCTCGTAGCCGAGGAGGTATAGGAGTGCTTTAACTTGTTTCTGTTCACGGGTTTGTTCAGTAGCTATGACGTTGTATACTCGGTTTGCTTTAAGGTCTCTAAACTTGTAGATCGAGTATGCTATATCACGCGAAGTATATAGCGTTGTACCATCGCTTCTCCTCAAAACAACTCTACCGGGCTGATCGGGCTCGAATAACTTCCTAATATACTCGTTATCATTAGCTGCTTTATCGAGATCAACTATTAGTGCTCTCCCCTCTACAGTACTATAGGGTAGCGACTCGGCTCTACTCAATACTTCATCGAGGTATTTACGACCGGGATCACCGCTTTCCCAGTCAAAGCTATCAAATACTATACCGAGATTACTGAGTGTTTCCCTAATGCCTTCTAAAACCTGGTTTGTAACGCTCTGGAATAACTTACTTACACTCTCTTCGTCAGATTCATAGAGAATCATTAAGCGATTAATCTCTTCTTCGGCCCTCTCAGCATCTCTAATATCATCGCGGAGTACGCTATAGAGCTCTGGATATAGACCAGCTAGTCTATCAAGTGCTTGGAAATGCTCATGTAACTCCTCTTCGATCTCTCTAATCTCTTTTTCTAACTCCAAAACCCTGTCTCTATACGATTCTATAGTATTCCTAGCATGGATATACTCGTCACCGAGAACATCAAGTACTTCTCTGACACGTTTACTGAGTAGTTTCAATAGTTCGCTGGTATTGTGAATACCCTTTAGCTCCTGTTTAACTCTATTTACTAGTATCAGAAGATCTAGTAGGGAATACAATTTATATTTGCTAGTGAGTTTCTCGAGTTCTCCATAAAACTCATCTACTAATACATAGAGTCTCTCCTCGAGTTCTCTCCTAGTCTTTGTTAACTTATTGATTCCTATGAGTATGTTTGTGAGCGCATATATCGCTCCAAACCAGTGATCGATCTTTATGTTCTCCGGCGGTTTAACTCCCTTCTCAGACACGATCCTATAGCCATATACTAGTATAGCTACTTGTCTACCCATGTCATTTACATAGAAGTGTTCTGCTACATTAAATCCTAGATATCGTAGTAGCCTTGCAAACGTGTTACCAATTACGGCGTTTCTACCACTACCAATGTGGAGCGGGTGTATTGGATTAGCACTTGTATGCTCAACTATAACTTTCTCTCCTTTACCAATACTATGGAGTTCTTTAAAGAGGGAACCCTCAGCGATACTCTCGATTATTTCGCGTAATAACCCGTTATAGTTTATGTAGAAGTTTAGATAACCATTAACATACCTTATCTCTTTGATGTGGCACTCGCTATAATACCCCTTTTCTTCAATAACTTTAGAGATCTTGTTTGCAGTTTCTTCCCATTTATCGCGGCTAATATTGTGTATGTGAAATAGTGAGTGAAGCGCTACTCCATAATCACCATACTCGGGACTGGGCGTCTTAGTGATTTTTAACTTCATTTCACTAAAGTATTTCTCGACAGTATTCCCGTCAATACCGAGTACGCTACTAATACTCTCAACTAGTGCTCTGCGTAAACACTCCGGTATAAAACCATACTCTAGTACTCTACTGGACACGCATAAACACCCATAACTAATAGATGGGTCAGCCCGTGACCCTTCTTCACATATCCGCCTAGGACGCGCTCATCACTCCATACTACCCTTAATCTTAGAGACAACTCTTATATACTCAATCCACGTATCGGGGTATTGCCCCTGTTCGTCCTTCTCATACTTCTTAACCATATCCCATATATTAAGTAATGCAGCTGAAACCCCGGTTAAAGCCTCCATTTCAACCCCTGTCTTAGCAGTGGTTTTAACTCTAACACGTACTAGTAGCCGATTCTTATCCACAAACTCATACTCTACATCAACGTGTGTTACCGGTATGTTATGACACAAAGGCAGTATCTCGGGTGTTTTCTTAACAGCTTGTATAGCGGCTATTCTCGATACTGTTAATACATCTCCCTTCTCAACTCTACCACTACGTATTCTCTCAATAGTCTCCGGCTTAAGCCGGATAATACCCTCAGCAACTGCTTCACGATAAACCTCTTCTTTACCCGTAATATCAACCATACTCATACAATCCAACCCCACAAATAATCAAGTGTATTATCTAAATAAACCAAGGTTATAGATTAAACTCCACTACGCGTATTCTCTATGTCATTACCAACTATCTTCTCAAGAATTCTCCAAAACTACTAATGTCTCACCTATTACTGCCCGGTTTACACGAGGAGCGGGTATAGGCTAGATCTTTTTGTCTCTAATTTTATTTAATAAGTTTCCATATACTTCTATTCCCCTAGAAATTGCTCTTCCTATGAATTGGTTTCCCCGTTTAAGTGATTCAATTAACTCGTTATAACTATATACCGTAATTTCTACATCTACGTCCTTAACTGCTCTTAGCGAGAACCTTTCCTTATCATCTACAGGCTTATCTACAATAACCAGTATATCTATATCACTTAATCCTCGTACAAATTTTCCCTCGGCTAGTGAACCCGCTATAATTACTGATAATGGATTGCGTTTTTCAATAATCTCTTCTATTATCTTGGCCAAGTCTTCAACTAGGTCTCTTATTGATGGTTTATCAAGGATCTTTTTCAATTTCTCTACGTGCAAACTCGATCACTTCTCTAGCATATTCTAACGCGGTTTTAGCATCATTTTCATCATAGTGTTTATACGGCGGACCCCATGGCCATGCATTTGGGTATCTAGTTGGTATATAGAATCTATCTAGTTTTTCAGCTTTTTCAACAAGTTCTCTAGGAATATCAATGATACCGGATATCCTCCTAAGCAGCTCGGCAACACTATGTATAGGCTCGTATCTACCAAGCTTCTTGATCATAAGTGCTTTAAGGATTTTCTCACAAGCTTGATGCGAAAAGAAGCAAGCCTTACTATATCTACCCAGTCTATATAGATCCTGGGCGGTATTGTAATCATCTAAAGCCTCTTCTAACCAATCACGAAATCTATCATAACTCATAGTAGACACCCTAAACAAGTATAACGGCTTCCAAAATATTATTGCACCTATTAAATAGAGAAAACTAAATTATTCAAAACCATGTTCCAAAAGAAATTTTGACAAAAACACTAGAATTATGGAAGCTCTCATGGTTTCGTAAAGGCCTTTTCCTTATACGTGGCTGGAAGCTTATTATAGCTAGGATTGATAGTTTTTCTGGGGCTTCTCTATGTGTAGGATCCTTGTCTCGGCTTATAGAAGAGATAGCAGTATATATAGGGATTTCATAGAATACTTTATACGTGCTAGTGAAAAAGACGTCTTGCTAGAGAAGATTAGTAGATACAGTAGCCACGGTGATGGATGGGGTCTAGCTGGTATAGGGTTATCAAGTAATAAACCAGTAATATTCTATCAGAAATCATTATTACCCGTTTATCACGGTATTTCACGCGATTTATTAGTAAACCTTATCAGTAAGACGGAGTTATATGATGAAACTTATCTATTAATCCATTCTAGACTAGCTAGTAAGACAGAGCCTCTCGGAGAAAAATACTCTCATCCCTACGAGGAGAGAATAGGTAATAAGTTAATTCTATGGTTTATTCATAATGGTAGTGTAGATAAAGCATCTTTAGCGAACACGCTTGGTATAAGTGATCCGTGGTACTATACTGATTCTTGGATAGCTACTAAGTATATTGCTAAGAACCTAGAAACATGTATTACCGAGAAGAATATCGATCACTGCATAGTAACGATCTATGAAAATTTGAGAAAATACACGAGATCAGCTCTCAATACCGGCTTGCTCATACTGTATGATCAAAAACCATACCTCTATGCTTCACACTACTATATCAAAGATATCGAAGAACAACTCGATAGAAGAGAATACTATAGTTTATACGCCTATCAAGATCAAGACATAGCACTCATCGCGTCCTCAACGATTAAGCACTATTCAGACCACAGTATGTATCAGCTCGAGCAAGGAATATACAGAGTCGAACCAGGCAAAATAACGCTAATACACAGCTTCTAAGCCGGTTTCCACACAATACGTCTACTTAGGCTATTGTTATGAATCCTGAGCATTAACAATGTTCTACGGAATCCCTACGTATCTATAACGTTGTAACTATAGAAGCGTAGATTCTCGTATAGGGTTTTAACATTACTCGTTATACCCGGTTTGAAGAATGGTTCTCTAATACTAGTTGCTTTTTTAAAAGCGTTTACTAATCCTTCTTTGTCACGTGCTAATATGTATTTACGTGCATCAACTAGTTGATCGTTCCGATAAATACAAGTCTTAATATAACCCTCAGGAGTCATTCTAAGCCTAGTACACTTCATACATAGTTCCGGATTACACACACCCTTAACCAATGTTATTTCGATACCACTAGGAAGTATATAGACCGGCCTGGACTGAAATTCCCTAACTCTTTTAGCCACGCTGATCGTCTCTAAATAATTCTCTATTTCATCAAGACTTCTATGGAGATTTTTCCATTCATCAATTGTTATACCAAGTGGTATTAATTCTATGATGTTTAGATCGAAACCGTTACGTGAGGCATACTCTATGATATTCCGGTACTCATTAAAATTCCACGACAGGACTACGTAGTCTATTCTGATCCTTATACCATGGTCAACGGCTTCGCGAATACCATTTAAAACACGATCTAAGTTTCCACCTGTAATTTTCCTGAACTTCTCTGGATCTAGGCTATGAAGACTAACATTAACATATTCTATACCACTTTCTGCTAATTCCCTAGCATGTTTGTCTAATAATGAGCCGTTAGTAACTATTGATACGGATCCGCCGGCTTCCTTTATCTCGCTAATGATACCTACTATGTCATTACGGATAAGGGGTTCTCCCCCTGTTATCTTGTAATACTTTATACCTAGATTAATAGCTACATGTGCTAGAAATCCCCAATCACTACTACTCAGTTCTCTACTCGGATCACTATATGGTATCCCCTCGCGATGACAGAATATGCATTTGTGATTACACCTATTAGTAACGCTAATCCTCAGATGTGTTACTGGTCTGCCAAAACGGTCTATGAGCACTCGTCCCGCCAGTTACTAGTTATAACTTGATTATAATAACGAAGCTAGGATTTAATAAAAGATTCTTCCTCGGATTCGATATTAATCGTTCCTAGTAGTTCCTTGAACTTGTTGTAGAATTTGGTCCACCACTCATGAGCGGCTTTTTCTTTATTGAGTGCAAATTTAGAAGACCACTTCTCGTTACCATATTCTGCAGCGGCGTTGGCCATGAAGTCTATGATCTTCCTTGAGTCCCAGAATACCGGGTTAACACCGGCTAGGTCTTGGTATTTCACGATAAGCCTGTATGTCTTTTTCATCTTTTTATAATAACTTTCTACACCATAGAGTTTATGCAGGTTGTCTAGTACGGGTTCAGCCCATCCACGGTGGAACCTACACATACCAGCATTATCAACTGCTAGCTCACGTATAGCTCTCTCAAATGCTTTCTGAGCAAACTCCTCTGGATCCGTGAATACTCCCTTATACAGTGTCCAGTAACGTCCGAGTACTGGTAATGGTGCAACCATGCCAGGTGTCCAGTAGTAGTTCGGTGTTATGTGTCCCTCCTCACCAAATACAGCATATACTGGGAGATCGGTGAAGCTATAACCAGTAGTTTTAACACGGTCTTCGTAAAGTATATTGAGTATCTTAGCAGCAGATCTAAGTCCTTTCTCGCCTATGAGTCTCAGTAATGGGTTTCTCCCCCAAGCCATACTCTCTACGATCTGCACCGCTAGATCAGCGTTATACTTGCTATACTCGATCTTATACTCGTGCGGGTCGAAGTAGGGTATACCAGATACTCCTATTTCACCGGGCCTCAGCAAGCCCTTGTGGAGAGCATCGAATAGGAAACCTATTACGTTACCCATCTCAATAGCGTCGAATCCATAAGCATCAACTAGTTCTACAACACGCTGTATCTCGTGTACATCGAATATACCAATTATTGGTCCAAGCCCGTTATAGGGCTCGTAGTCGGACTTATACCTCTCAAGTCTTACTTTCTTACAAGCTAGTGGACAAGGTTCACCACATGTTTTCCAAGACTTGGTCTCGATCGCCTCCTTGTTGAATGGCTCCCACATATACTTCATAATGAGTCCATGCAGTTTTTCACGGAGATCTGCTGGTAAGTAGATCATGTTCCAGTTAAACATTGGCGTGTAGATCTTCAGTGTTGGATAATTACCGCCAAAAGTGCCACCACTACCTATCTTCGAGTCATACCTATACTTGACGCCGTGTTCTAGTACCTGTGTAATGTATGGTTTACCCGTAAGCTTTGTGAATAACTCGTTTATAGGCCTTGTATCGAGCAATTCTTCCGGCACGTCTTTGGATCTATTGTATTTACCGCCGTATATAATAGCTGCTACACCATGTGCTCGGTAGAGTACACTACCGGGTCCACCACGTGCAGCGAAGTCTTCGCTACCCCAGTCAATTTCTCCGCGGTGTAGAGTTATAGATGCTAGTGCTCCCATACCAGTATACTTGGATGCTGGGCCTACTAGTATAGACCTACCGTCATATTCGCTGTAGAAACTCCGGTATTTCTCGCTTAGGTATTTTTGAAGAGCATAGATACCCTTTAACCCACTATATTCTCTCCAAATATCCAGTAACTCGGTTTCTCGAATAGTGTCAAACTCAACGACAGGTTTCCCATTGCCCTCGTCGAATACTCGTATTATCAGTGGTTCACTAGATTTACCAGTTATTGCTAGAGCATGAACTCCTACACGAAACTGGTAAGCAGCGCCACCCATAGCAGCTACGTGTAATCCTCTTGTAAGCGGGCTCTTAAACACAGCTACTAGTCTGTGAACACCATAGAGTTTAGTACCAGCTAGTAAACCAGTACCTATAACCAATACGTTATCAGGGCTATACACTGGTTTTTTCCAAGTCTCGTACTCGTAGAGATGAAGTTTTACACCAAGATCAATAGGACCCGTGACAACATTATAGCTATACTCCTTAACATGGTAAGTTCTAGCACCCGTATCTATGAATAATACCCTATATGTACCGGGAGTCAACTATACGACACCATTATAAAGTATGGTTTAATAAACAGGTATTTAAAATTAATGAAGAATCTATCCCCATTTTAATGGTTTTGTTTTAAACATTTATTTTAAGGCTTTTGAGAACGCACTTTCTTGAATAGTATTGGCGCTTCTTTAACCTCGTATCTCTCAATACTCGCTGGTTCTAATTTTAGTGGATTAGTTATCTCGAAGTTGAATAACTTAGCAACTCTAGTAGTTGCTCGCGGTATTACCGGGTTTAATAGATTAGTTACTACGCGTATAGTCTCTAGCAAGTTGTACAAGTCCTTATCTGGGTGTGTCTTCTCCCACGGCTTTACCTCATTAATATAGGCATTTGCTTCACGAGCAAGATCCATTGCAGCATTAACTGCTTGTGATACGTTGAACTCGCTCATAGCTTTGTTATACTTCTCTATAGTATCCAATATCTTAGACTCTATTCTCGAGTCTAGACTACGTTTATAGATAATACCACCTGCTTTCTTAATAGCTAATACACCTACTCTACGTACTAGGTTACCATACGTATCTGCTAACTCCGAGTTATATATTGAATCGAATAACTCTGTTGAGACCTCGACGTCCTTCTCGAGATTAAATATCCTCATTAGGATATAGCGTACTCCATCACTACCATTATACCTGTTTACAAGATCATCTATAGCTATGACGTTGCCAGCGCTCTTACCTATTTTCAAACCCCTATTGATCAGGAACGCGTGTACTATTAGCTTCTTAGGGGGATCTATATCTAGTGCTTTTAATACCGAGAACCATATTACTGTATGGAACCACAGAATATCCTTACCAATGATGTGGTGTACATTACTCCAGTATTTCTCGAATTTTTCATTATTGCGCAGGTATTCAATACCACTAATATAGTTTAGTAGTGCATCGAACCATACATATACTGTATAGTTTTTATCAAATGGTACTTCTATACCCCACCATACTCTCCCGCGTGGTCTAGCAATAGATATGTCTCTTAAACCCTCTTCTCTGATCCTATTGAGAACTTCTAGAGCGTAGTGTCTCGGATAGACTATATCGCGTTTCTCGAGGAGCTCTATTACATAGTCTTTAAACTCGCTTAGCTTGAAGTAATACGTTTCTTCTTCAAGCCATTCTAGTGGTTTCTTATGTATTGGACAGTATGGCTTATTATCTACTAATTCGTATTCTTTCTCACTATAGAATTTCTCGCAGTATACACAATACCATCCACTATACCTAGCCTTGTATACATATCCCTTCTTGTAGAGTTCTGTAATAGCTTTTTTAACGACTTCCTCGTGTTCTGGATACGTTGTTCTTATGAAGTAATCATAGCTAATATCTAGTGTTTTCCAATAGTTTATAAATATCGTAGCCATATCATCTACGAATTTCTTTGGATCGACGCCTTTTTCCTCAGCAGCTCTCTGTAGTTTAAGACCATGTTCATCGTTACCAGTCATGAAGAATACTTCGTCTCCACATAGTCTATAATAACGTGCTAGTACATCCGCGTAGATCGTTGTATACGCGTGCCCTATGTGTGGTGGTGCATTGGGGTAGTATATTGGTGTCGTAATGTATATTACGCCCATTAGGTTCCCACCGCATCTTCGTCCTTGATACTTCAAAATAGCTATAGATTACTCGTTATTAAGTATAATCCTACTTTTTAACCATATATTCTATCCTACTAATGACTTTCTTAACCTCTCTCCTTACAAACCACAGGAATAGCTTTAACCCTAGCCTAACCGGGAACAAGTATGGTTCTCGCAAGTAAAACTTATTCATTATCTCCTCAGCCCAGTATACTGTGTGTTGGAAACACTTGTAGAGTACCTCTATGTGTTCTGGCTTAACGTGTTCTCTTAAGAACCACTTATTGGTTTTGAGAGCACCCATTGGTACAAAGAACATCGGTACTATGACGCTACGGTATGGTTTAAGCCTATCTAGTAATTCAGCGGTTTTAACAACATCATCTGGTGTTTCCTCGGGTAATCCGAGTATTAGTGTAGCTGCTGGTATAATCTTGTTCTCGTGCATAATACTAAAAGCATCTTCTACCACATCGGGCCACTTCTCTGGTGGATAGGGTAGTGATTTAGCATACATGATCTTCTTAGCGAGTTCCGGACTACCAGTCTCTATACCAACTTCTACTCCTAGGAACTTCCTATCACCAGTTAGTATGTAGTTGTTCATGAGTTTAGATACTAGTTTATACTCCTCTTCAGCATACTTTATTGCTGAGAGGCTTGCATGACTCCACGCAATACTACCTTTTTCACCAATTTCGCGTGTAACTGCTTCGTGGAGTTTAATCAGGGGTTCTGGCTTTGGTTTTATTCCTTCACCGCCATATAACAATACGTCTTCACTGTGTAGAATAACACCCATAACACCATGTCTTAGATTAATCCTGATCTCCTCGAGAATTTTCTCAATAGGTATGTATCTAAGCGGTCTTAGAGTAACACTACAGAATTTACAACCACGTGGACAACCCCTCATAATCTCTACAAGTCCATTAACACTAGCACCCTTTATCACTGGGATCTCCTCTATACTGGGAGAATCGCGTGGACCCACATAGATATAGCTCGGTAGAGGCTCATTATTTAGTGCTTTTTCAACTAGCTTTACAATGACCCTCTCTGCTTCACCATCAACAACTGTATCAACACCCCATTTCCTCCAGAGCTCGAGCTCCCACAGCCACTGCCAAGCAGCTGGTCCTCCAACAATGATCTTGACTCCCTTCTCCCTAGCTTTCCTAACCACAGGGCTCTCCATCAGTCTCTTAAAACTAACTCTATTAATTGGTTCCTTACCAGTAATACTCCACCACTCACTACTCGGTGGTCCATAAGCGAAGAAATCGTGGTGTCCAATCATTAGTATCTTCATGGTTTTCAAGTGTTTGTGTAGGTGATCGGGATCTATTATAGCTGCGTTAAACCCTGCATCTACTAGTACAGCCTCGATCTTCCTCATACCGTAGGGTGCTTCGCGCGGACGACCTAGCTCATCGACTTTGATAGGCGGTGCTGCGAGCCAAAGCCATATCTTCTCTGGTAACTTGATAGCGGGACCCGTAGCTAGGAATCCCAGGAACTCTCTACCATGGTGATTACTCATCATAGTTCTATCAGTAGTTAATACTATCTCATACAACCCGGTACACCCCTAGAAGATGTGTGGTTCATAGCCTAGTAACTGGGTTTTCTCAACAAATTCGGGGAGATTCTTCTGTATAAACACAATCGTGTCTTCCCGCGGTAGTTTTTCAAGTAGTTTCTTAAACTCGCTAACTGAGAGGTTGTAGTGCATTATAGCTAGTGTTAAAGATATATTGTTTAACACGATGTCTCTCAACTCCTCGAAATACAAGGGGTTATCCTTATTACTGAATACGTGTATTATTATGCGCAGATTCCTCCTCATTATTGCTTTCTGCTTAATACTCATATCAATTTCCCTGATCTTATCCGAATTCACGGTATCCCTATAAACTATGACAGCGTGTACAGCCTTATCACCGAGCAGATCACTCACTATACTCACCCAGTACGTTCTTGATCCTCTCAACCATACTCGATACCTCGTCTGCAACGTGTTTTAATAACTCGTTTGTACGTGGTTCACACTCTGTCTTAGCAGCTAGTGAGAGGTGTTTCTTTAAAGACTCGAAATAATCGTGTAGAAGCTTTCTAATACCATCAATTCTTGCTCTATACTTCACTCTCCTACCTCTTCTAATACTATCTACAAGTCCACGAGCAACTAGTGTTCTCAAGTGAGTATGTACACAGCTCTTAGCATAACCAGTTTTACGCGATAACTCCTCGAGAGTCAAAGCCCTATTCTCAATAATGAGAATAGCTAATGCATATGCTGCAACCGTAGTAAGACCAAGTATTCTAAACAAATTCACAAGACCATACACCATTCAAAACACCCAAACACATAACATGTATTCGCAGTAAACGTAGCTATAAACACTATTAAATACTAAAAACACAAAAAGCTAATAAAAATAAATCAGACACAATATATAAGCTTAACTCTCCACGGATCTCTACTGTTTTAAACCCCCGCATAGATAGCGAGGAACCTATTTAACTTATGCTATGCTAAAACGTAATCCTCTAAAAAGGCTAGAGTAGATCGGCTAATGCAGCCGTAGGGAGAGTAGCTAGCGACAACAGTATTGTAGACAAAGCAGCTCTAAACAAGTACTTCTGTACATGCCTCGGGGTACTTCATGCATTTAGCCTTTATTACTTAATTGTTTCCTCCTATACAGTATGTATGTGGAAACACCAATAAAGACTGCTAATACCATAGCTATTACCCATAACTCCTGTTCGTCTTCTTGGAGATTCGTATCTTTGATTTCCCCACTAGTATACATATCTTGGAAAATATTTGTCTCAATAAGTTTTAACACTATATAGTTCCCACTCCATGATGCTACCATATACTCTTCTAGGAGATTCTTTAAACCAATTATAAGCCATAGGGGGAGTCCAGGAATATCTGATCTGACGAATAATAATACGCCTGTTACCGAGTCATACAATACCTCTTGTTCTGCTCCAATACCTGCTAAGCCTATCGTGTCTCCCTCGGGATCAACCGCTACAGCAAATACATAAGCCAAAGTTAGGTTTGGTTGCTCTGGATGAGTAAATGTTATTGGCTGAGATACTACGAACTTAACCGGTCTCTTATCGCTATTATATATCATGTTAAATGTTTCCCAAATTACGTTATAATCAGCTTGTTCTCCCCTGATAATGTTAAATTCCTCTCTTCCATTCTCTATTAATCTATCACGAGTTAATACAGTATTGCCTACTCTAAACATAGAGACCCTCTCTGCGGGTGGTGGGTTTAAAATCGCGACAAGCCATACTTTTCTAGCATAATTTACCCGATCCCCCTCGAATGGATTGAATGTCTTTGTACCATTAGTTATTCTCTGTACTGTCTCGTTTATTTCCTCGACAAAAACACGTATCTCCTGGTACTCCTCATACCATGAATAAGGCAAACCAGTAGTTGCATTTTTCATACATATTATTTTTGGTGTCTTTTTGCTTGATACTACTGGGTGTACTAGGTATGGCCACTCGCCAACCCATCTACCCCTACTACCATCTGGGTTAACCGTATATACATCTAGGGTATCGATGTCGACTAGGAATGTCCAGTTTAGGATAATGTCTCCGCTATACTCAATGTATTTCTCTGTGTTCGTGTTCCATACGAGAGGATCATGGAATACAACAATATAT
>JBEVCI010000060.1:0-19354 GCA_040514375.1 Thermoprotei archaeon | reverse complement strand
CATCAATGAACTATACGCTTAGAAATAGCTTATTAAAACTACTATTAACTAGAGAAATTGATCTAAAGGAATTTATAGAAGAGGTGTACACTCTCTACTATAAGCTACCCGTATACGTAGCAAACTCCTTATATACGTTGCTGGGTAGCCATGATACGCCTAGAATAAAGACTTTAGTGAAAAGATTCTGCGGAGAGAAAAATGTGTGTAAGAGACTACTATATTTGTTATATGCTATACTCTTCGCTTTCTATGGTTCACCAGCAATATACTATGGTGATGAAATAGGTATGGAAAATGGAAGTGATATACAGGCTAGGAAGCCCATGATATGGAATACTGACTATTGGGATAAAGAACTTCTTGAATTCATAAAAGAGCTTACAGAGTTAAGGAAAAGGTATCAATCACTTAGACAAGGTTTTACTATACTCAATAATGTGTCGGATAAAATATTATTAGTGAAGAGATTCTTTGAAAACGAAGAAATACACGGCTACTTCAATATGTATCATGACTACGTAAAAGCCACTCTATATGAAGGAGAATATAGGGTCTTACTATCTCGTGGGGCAGTCATAAAGAATGGAGAAGTATTTATGGAGCCTTATGGATTCCTACTTGTAAAAATTAAACGATAGCTTTACCAGTCTTTTTATCAAATAGTAGTATTTTATCCCAATCAACCTCTATGTACACGTCTTTACCCATACCATATCTTGTTCCGGGAGGAGCCTTAGCTTTTATAAGCTCTCCTTCAAGGTCTATGGTTACGATAACTTCTGAACCAAGAGGTTCTTCTACAACAACTTTTGCTTTTATTAGGTCGGGTTTCTCCATAGCCTTATATACTTTAATGAACTCGGGTCTGATACCCAGCAGTAGTGATGGGCCATAGCCTTTCTCTATAATGTATTTAGCTATTTTGCTGTCTAAAACTCTCTTTATCCCGGGACACTCTAGCTGATAGTTCTCACTCGATTCAATCATATTACATGGTATAAGGTTCATAGCAGGAGCTCCGATAAATGTTGCAACAAATGTATTACTGGGCTTAAAATAGAGTTCTTCGGGAGTTCCTATTTGCATAACCTTTCCTTCATTCATAACAGCTATACGGTCAGCCATGCTCATTGCCTCTACTTGGTCGTGAGTAACATAAACTGTTGTTACTCCAAGCTGTTTCTGAAGCTTTTTTAGCTCAACTCTCATTTGTAAACGAAGCTTTGCATCAAGATTGCTTAGAGGCTCGTCAAGAAGCCATACCTTAGGTCTTCTAACAAGGGCTCTAGCAAGAGCTACACGTTGTTGCTGACCGCCTGAGAGCTGGCTGGGATACCTATCTAAGAGATTCTCTATACCGAGCAAACGAGCTATTTCTACAACACGTTTCCTAATATCTTCTTTGGACAAACCCAATTCTTTACGCCTTATCTCTAGAGGGAAAGCTATGTTGTCGTATACGGTCATGTGAGGATATAATGCATAGTTCTGGAAAACCATTGCTACGTTACGTTTCTTTGGATGAACATAGTTAACTAGCTCGTCATCAATGTATATTTCTCCCTCATCGGGTATCTCTAGACCGGCGATCAGCCTCAGCGTAGTCGTTTTACCGCTTCCAGAAGGCCCTAGTAAAGCAAAGAATTCTCCATCTCTTATATCTAGGTTGATCCTATCAACTGCTACAACATTTTTGAATCTCTTAGTCACATTAACCAGTTTAACTCTAGCCAAAATTGTTAACCCCAGAACCCCTCTACTACTATAGGGATTAAAAATAGTTGTTTATTTTCTATTCCCTTATTTCTTCCTAATAAACGCCGATACTAGGTATCCTAATAAGATACCGATAACCAAGGCTATAGCCGAGTATTCCATGGGATAACGTGTTTCTATAATTGTTGTTGGCGAAGTGCTAGTAATAGTAGTAGTTGTAGGAGTATATATTGTTGTAGTAACTTGCTTTTCAATAGTTTCTATTCGCGTTAGAATACTAGTTTCTGTGACTGTAGAGGTACGCGTCTGCGTCGTAGTGACTGTTACTGTGGTTATTATGGGTGATACTGGAGTGATTGCTCCATAGCCATGGATTATAGCTGGCTTGCCGGTACCCTTTTCTCTATCGACTGTGTAAGACGAAAGCATACTATATTGTTCATCAGGAGTCGGAGCCAGTAGATCCATTATCCTTGGTATAACATTGAATAGAACGGCAAGAGCATGCTCTTTACCAACACCTACAACCCAAACATCAGATTCTACGCCAAAAGGCCTTATCCTAGCGGGACCGTATCCGTCGTAACTCGTTAAAACTACTATGTAAACCCATTTATCTATATTAGCTGTATCTAGGAGGAGGTTTTTCGAAACTTCCGCGATAATGGCGTTTCTAGCGGGATCGCTATATACTTTGAATGGCCCATCTTGTGCGATAACGGTATTGTTATAGTAGTATAGAGCTGCTCTCTCACCCTCGGGAACGGGATCGCTACCCCAACCGGGAGCTAGTAATAGGGCAAAGTGCCATGCGTGTTCATTAGTTATATTAACGTTTAAGCCGAACGTATCCGTCCTACCAGGTATATCAAGGGTTGTATGAACATATATATGTACATATTGTAGACAGAAGCCATTTGGCCCACTCCACGGATTACCTCCAAGATCCCTCACATATACTTCGAATATAAGCTTATCCCCCAGATCCACTATCCTGAATTTGGTCATATCAAATACTCCTGGTATAAACACATCTGCTTTGGGATAGCTATAAGTTCCAGCACCCTTGTCGTCACCTATGGGATCATCCATTTCAAATACTGTTTTACCCATCCCAGTTAAGACCATACGAGGTACTTGTAATTGATATGTCATTCCAAGGATAGTTGAGGTTTCAACTAGAGAGTCATTATAATATACCGCTATTGTAAAGTATGAGGTATCTCCTGGCTCGAGTCCTAAGTAAAGCCATGGTACAGCTACTTCGATCACCTTATTAGTAGACGCTTTTACTCTAAATAGTTCAACCCATCCTCCTCTGCCATCAGCAGCACTAATAATGGCTTTACTCCAGCTAGGTTTTACAAGTATTTCATAAAATAGCCCCATACCAAGATCTATTTCGCCGTATCTGGGAAACACGTTGTATCCTGGATGATAGGGACTAACGCTTCTACGCGGAGTAGTCATATACACGGCTATATATACATCCTTGTTTAAAACACCTTCATTGACTGGTACGAAAGCTATGTAGAGCTCTCTAGAAGTTACTTCTACAAGAGCGTACCTCACATATTTTAAACCTACACTGACATTTAGTGGAGAAATCCATTCATCATCGGATAGCAAGCCATCTATTACGGGAGGTTTCTCAACGGGTTTCGGTACATCAGTGTTAAGTACTCCGACAGGAGTAGCTTCAGGATTGAATAATGCCTTTAAGTAGTTTGGAGGTGTTAGTCCTGCTAGCTCGTAGGCTTTTCTAAGAAATGCTTTAAATAGTGGATTTGATGGAAAAGTCCCTCCTCCATCGCCTCCATACCACCAGAACCAATCGCTTGCTTCAGCTCTTAACAAGTACTCGACAGCATCAGAATTTACTGCTAGAGCCTCTTTCATTGATGATACATTTAGAGCCTTTAACACGTCTTCTCTAGCCTTAGCCAGAAGCATCCATGCCGCGTTCTCTTGTCTCTGTCCAATCCATATAGCCAATTCTCCGCCAGCCCACGAACCTTCAGCTATCTTTGCTTCAACGTCTTTTCTCGGGAGTTCAGAGTATGCATCAACAGTATAGCTGTACGGCAGATCAGATATGTCTTTACCAGCTAGATCTAGATAACTATAGATCCTTTTAGGCAATTCACTAGATTTATTACCATATAGCTCTAAATATTCGGATGGAGTAATAGTTATTAAATCTCCTTGGTTCTGATATTTCTCGAGAAGCGTATAGAGCGTATCTAAGAAGATATCTCCAAACCATTCATACCATTCCCATGGATTTTCCCCATCTAGTGCTATAACTACCACGTTTGTGCCATCGCTTTTGCTCTTTATCTCTAAGAGCCTATTAACGAGATCTTCTGCTGCTTGTTTAGAATCCCAGTTACTATATGTAAAGCTTATAAGATTACTTAACTCGGTGTTTCTAAAGAAAACATAGATCCTCCTTCCATCAAAATCTATATACCATGGTCTCAGTGACACATTGGGATCGCTCAGATCCATACCTGTTTTACCTAATATACTTTCATCGGTCACAGTCCAGATCATATCATTTTCAGCAAAAATTCTTAAAACATACTCGTTAACAGCTTGTTCAGCAGGCCATACGCCTCTAGGTGTATAGTTGAATAATTCGTTGAAGACCTCTATGCTCTTCCTCAAGTGTATCTCTAAGTCCTCACCCCATCCAAAATCAGCTAGTATAGGTGCTAATGGATGACTATAAGGTACTGGTATGAGCTCTACCTGGTTCCTAGACACAAGATCTCCGTATAGAGGGACTATTTTCTTCATAATATCCATATGTACTTCAAGAACTCTCCTTAGATCGTCTACTGTGAAATGATTTATCTCGCCATTATATGCTTTAATCCATAAGTTATACAAGTCGGGATATTCTTCATTCAATACCATGGGATCCGTCCAGAAGAGGTTAAAGAGGACAGCCAAGTCTATGAAATCTTGATCATTAAATTCGCTAACAACTCTCTCTTTATAAACTTCCTCAGGTAACCCCCTGTACTTGTTTAATACTTCAACAGTTTTATCCCTTAACTCCCTATATCTGGGTACAACATCTACTATTCTTTTCCAATTTATATCAAAGAACCCACCTGGTATACTTAACATAGAAAACTTCTCGTCTATACTAAGCTTTTCCCCGTTAACGATCTTCCATGAAATAATCTGTCTTATATCCTGCTTACCATTAATATAATCCATAAGCTGGGTTAGCAACGAGCCTGTAAATGTGAAAGTAACTTTTATACTAGGATGTTTAGACAGTATATAACCCATCTTGTAATAGTTTCCCACAGAGTGCATTCTAACCCATGGAAGTATAAAATACGTTTCATCACTACTGTAGTACCACGGCTGATGATAATGCCATATGAATATAACGTATAGTGGCTTATCGCTCTGTTGAGAAGATATTGACAATGCTGTAGAAAATGTGTTAATTAGCATGATCATCAATAATAAGGTAGATATTGTCAGTAATCCCCTTTTAACTGATTTAAAGAGCTTCATGAAGATACCCCCTTCATTCCATAGCTAAGGAGGATCAGGCTAAAATAAATATCTTCGGCGTTACTAGTTTAAAATAAAATTCACTGAACCAAGGAGTTCACACTACAGTTTTTATTCCAGCTACTGCAATAAGTATTATTTATGCACAACAAATGTAATATTATCTAAACTCACATATGTGTGGGTGGGATGGGTATCATGAAGTCCCTCGTGCTAAAGGCTCTTGCCATATTTCTGGTATTGTATCTAGTAGCTCCATCGACGATGGTTCATTCAGAAGCGATTATATCTGTAACAGATCCCGAGGGAGACGACAGAGGTCCAGGATACTATGGATATCCTGGAAACGAGGTATTTGTGCCAGGTGTATTCGATTTAACTAAGTTCGAAGTATATGTTGAAGATAACGATGTAGTGTTCAAAGTATACGTTAAAAACTTGGGAGGTAATCCGTGGAGTGGGCCAAATGGCTTCTGTCTACAATATGTACATATATATGTCAGGACGACGGCTCCTCTACCAGTTAGAATGGATACTATTGGTTTAAACATAATGTTTAGACCAGAGTATGCATGGCACTTCGCCCTATTACTAGCTCCTGGTTGGGAGGAGAGCCCAACACCATTCGGGCAAAGAGCGGCACTATACCTGCCGACAGAAGTAGTTGTACAAGATACTGGGTTTAAAGTATATGCTGAGCCGGAAAACAATGCTATAGTTGCTCGTGTAAGTAAAGACTTGATCCCTGATGTAGAAAATATTGCTAGCTGGACAATAGTCGTTGCACTAACAAGCTATGATGGATTTGGGCCAGCGCGTGTAAGACCCGTATCACCTACTGGAGGCGAATGGGTTATTAACGGAACAGCGTATGCAACACCAGATAAAGTTAAGAAAATAGCACAAGCTATAACGTTAGGCATCGAACCCAGAGTAATGGACTTAATAGTATATTCAGCCGATTACCCCAACGGTATAACAGCTGATGAACAATACAACTGGCTTGACAGTTATAATGTAGACCTAAGACTACCAGCATTCATACCCGGAATAATACTAGCTCCTGTAACTGTAACCCAAACAGTTACTCAAACACAAACAACAACACAAACTCTAACACAAACACTCACCGAAACCCTTGAAAAAACTATTACGGAAACCCAGACAAAGACACAGACTATTGAAAGGACTATTACCACCGTTTCTATATCGCCTACAACAGTTACACAGACAGTAACAGACTGGACAACAACTGGAGTAATAGCAGTAATATTATTGATAATAGGCGTTGCTATAGGGTATGTAATAAAGAGAAGGTAATTATACCATAGCTATATTCGTAAAGCATTAACCATTCTCTTTTTTAATACTAACTCATTATTCGCACCAGTACTAGAAATAGCATTGTAAGTACAACAGGAATAAGGCAATTAATTACAGTGTAGTTTGAAGATGAGTAATAAATTATAAAAAATAATAAAAAATCATTTCTTTTTGCTAAATACCGCATATGATATGCCTAGACCGATTAGGAACGCTATTACTGCTATTACTCCGGTTGTAGCACCTATTGTTTCTACTGTTCTTGTAGTCGTTGTTGTGGTAATTGATGTTTGTGTAGTTATTTGTGTGGTAGTGTATGTTGCGGTTTCTGTAAGAGTTTCTGTCTGCGTTATAGTATTAACTTCCGTTATGGTACTAGCTATGGTTGTTGTCTCTGTAACAGTAGTTGTCTCCGTTGTTGTAACAGTCACTTCTCTTATAGGTACTTCCTCAGATAATACTACCCATATCGGGTTAGTTATTGCTCTATCATCCTCGCTATCATATACTATTACCTGGATCCAGCCGAGCCCTTGCGAACCAATTACTTCATTGGCCGTAAAGGATAGTGTGGTATTGTACCACATTGGATAACCACTAATCATTTCTGTGTAAATAGTTTCACCCATACTAACGACTTCAATCTTGCTAAGACCGTCTACAGCGAATAGTTCCAACGAGATTTCTATCGTAGCATCAAATGAGTCGACTGGTATTGTTGAACCAGGTAATGGATCAATGAATACTAGTGGACCATATGAAATGAAGGTCCTACCGTTTTTCTCGGCCCATGCAAAGTCTTCAGGTGTTGGGTTGTCTTTTGGTATATATGCGTATACTCTTGGGAACCCTGTATATGGACTATAGAATATATCGTGTGTATCAGAGCCCGCCGTTAGGTAATACTTAGCTCCACGGTTCCAGAGTTCCCACATGAACTCTAGTGTTTGCTGATCATCCCTACTCCATCTACCATTAATCTCTGCCACATCCCAGTCGGGAGAGTATCCACCGGGTATGTAGTTACCGAGTAGTGCTGCAAAATACCCGCTTCTAACAAATGGATGATTAACTCTTATAACAATAGCACCAGCAGCTCTTGCCGCGCTAAATATTTCATGTACAGTACCGCGATATACTAGGTCTTGTCCTAGCGGGATCGGGTATGGGTTAAAGTGTGCCCAGTCAGGCGATACCTCAACACTTGGTATAAAGGGCATTCCACGTAGGTCGGCATAATACTTTATTATTTTGTGATTAGCAACAGAGTCGTGGTCACTTACAAATATGAAGTCTAAACCAGCAGCTGATTGTGCAACGACAAGGTATTCAGGAGGTGTTCTACCATCTAGTATGTTTGAGTGATGATGTAAATCGGCCGAGTACCAGTACCTCTCACTAGGTCTTATTAGTATATTTACCGGTACCTCGTATTCATAGGCCTGTCCGGATTCAACACTAATAGTTAACTCGACCGGCTTCGATATAAAGCCTCTACCATGTCCAATTATGAGCGTATAGTTAGCTGGTGCTAGTGTTAGGTTTACGTGTCCTATTTGTATGGGGTCGGTATATTCGGCTGGTCTCGTCAAGAATGCTATTGGTGATGCAGGACCACCGGTTATTAATATTTGTGCATCAAGCGGTTCGCCGGTCTCGTTATCATAGACATAGAGCCTAACCATACCTGGCTCCTTAAGATCGGTTAGCTCTACAGCCATAGTAATATTTTCAGAAATATTTACCTCTAGCGACGAGCTCGGTCCAAAGCCACGAGCTTCCGCATGTACCGTATAGGTACCAATTGGTAATTCTGCCGTAAATACTCCATTCAATACTGTAGCCCATGTGTAAACCCTACCTTCTTTCTCTATAACAGCATATGCAGCATCTAGTGGTTTGCCCATATAGGTAACTGTACCATTTAGATACCCCACCTTTCTGCCCAGTAGATCGTTTACTACGTCAACGATACCAGCTAAATTGCTCCTTGTCTCGAATATTAGGTATCCTATGAAGATCTTTTCTTCACCAGGACTCATTGTATGCTCCATTAATGGATCGACCCAGCTAGTCGAGGATACTATGTGGGTATAGTTTAGTGATAGTAATCCCACAGCAAAATCCTCGTGATATCCTGCAACCCATTCATCTAATACTCCTCTCTCAGCTTTAGTACCATAGCGTGTTCGCGCAGTACCAATTCCTGGAATAAAAGTCCATCCTCTCTTAAACGATATAGCGAATCCACTAGTTAATGTGTAGGTTTTACTACCCGTGTTTCTAAGCTTAACAATGATTTCCATATAGTTCTTACCAGATTCAACAATATAGTAGATCTCACCGTAGATCTCTTCCCAATAACCACTAGCTCTAATAACTGCTCTAGCAGATGTATTTTCTACTATCTCTAATTCTTCAACCTTAATCCAATTACCCCAGTTATTGACTAGAAAACTGAATTGTGCAAGAACATCCTGGAGTATAACACCATTCTCGATTGGAGCAGCATCCATTATATGTCCTCTGGGAACACCCCATGGTGGTGTGGATTCCCACCCAAATGTTATTACAAAGTACTCGTTCATAACGGTAAGATCTCCTGGTTTAATAGCATCGCCTTCGCTAATGGGGGTTGGTCCATAGAATACTCTTACACCACCACTGGTATTTACAGTAGTATATGCTCTAATGAGCGATGGAGAAATACTCGCTGCTACGATAACTACTAATGTGAGGGCTAGGATCTTATCTAAGATCTTCATACTAATCCCCAGAACCATATGAAGATCTTCTATACCCCGTCTCTAACGATCTTGGTTGTTATTATATAGTCGTCGGATCTATTTAAAAACTTTTCTATTCGTAAGAAGACTGGAACAGTATGATAATAAAGTTTATCGTGACAGTAATAGTACTTGTATCTTCGCTATCAACATCTCCGGTTTATAAAAGTAGTAATAGGAAGTGAAATATTAGGCCACAAATCAATAAAACACTATGTAGTAGAATAGCAATATTAACGAAGCCTTATCAAAAAGTTAATGGTGAAACTAGATGGAAGGTTCTAAAGAGAATATTAAAAATGTGTTGGAAAAGCTTGTTGAAGAAGTTATGGATGGGGTAGTAGTAACTATTTATGTTAAACCGGAATCTAGCGAGGAAAAGTTGGTTATTGAAGGTGATGAGCTAGTATTTTACACGGTAGAACCAATGGAAAAAGGGCGAGCAAACGCTGCTCTTATAAGATATTTTGCTCGAAATCTCCGTTTACCGATAACTAAGCTTGAAATTATATATGGTATTAAGAGTAAAACTAAGAGAGTGCTTGTAAAAGATTTTAATAAGGATAAAGTTATCGAGAAACTTATGGAACATATAGGTACCGAGAAAGAATAAAATCAATGGTTATGGGAGAAAGATATGGAGGAGCAAGGAGAGAAACAAGTTCGTGGTATAATAGTTGGCTATGTAAGAGGTCCTAATACACAATATTCTAACTTTGTACTCGTTAAACTAAATTTGCCAGAAGGTGTTAAACCAGATAATTTTATAGGGAGAAGAGTGCTACTAATTGATAAGCATGGTAATGAATATAGAGGTAAAATAGTGCATGTGCATTCTCGAAAACACGGTGTCGTAGAAGCTAGATTCAAACCTAACATACCGGGTCAGGCAATAGGATCAGTTGTCATAATAAAGTAGAACATAGAATTTTATTTAGAAATAGCTATAGCTAATGATGAAATGCACCTCCTCGGACAAAATATGTATGGATGAAGAGCGTGAACAAGCTGAAAACTATATTTTACGTATAAAACTTTTTTAACCAGATGCCGAAGATCTATATACTCCTGAGGTGTAGAGATTGAATAGGGATCAAGCGATCGGGATTTTACTCTTATTAGTCTCTATAGTCGTTATAATCGCCTATTTGTGGCTAATGTGGTTTCCTCTATGGAAAGGTGTTGATCTCATATTGCTGAAACTAACGGGTAGTGCTGCCATAGTTGTTTTATTCGGTATTGTTGGATGGATAGGGTATACATTAGCAACAACACCACCACCAAAGCCGATAGAGGAAATTGAAAAAGAGATTGAAGAAGAACTTAAGAAAATCGAGAAAGAAGTTAAAGAGGAGACTGAAAAGAAAGGAGAAACCGAGAGTCAGGAGGGGCGAAACACCTCATCTACAACATCGGCTTAGGACACACTTCTTCATCCAAATTAATTAATTGAGATGAAACGCTCTTAAAACTATGTATAAAGCTCTATTCAAACTGGCATGACACTACTCTTTTGCCCCAAAAGCTGTAAATTATAAAGCTCATAGAATCTGCCGCGTCTCTTAAGCAGTTGATCGGGTTTACCCTCCTCAACTATCTCACCATTCTCTAAGACTACTACACGATCACAATCTCTCGTTATACTGAGTCTATGTGCTATTATTATACCGGTTCTACCCTTCATTAGAGCCTTAATCGCGTTTTTTACGATTTCTTCGGTAGCGGGATCTACACTTGATAACGCCTCGTCTAGTATAACTATATCTGGATCGCGAAGCATCGCACGTGCAATAGCTATTAACTGTTTTTCTCCAAGTGATAATCTCTTACCGGCTTCACCGGCATCAGTATAGTATCCCTGTGGTAGTTTCTCGATAAATTCGTGTATACCGAGTTTTTTACAAACCTCTATAACCTCTTGTTCACTAGCTTCCGGCTTACCTATCCTAATATTATCAACTATAGTACCCGGAAATAGATATGTTTCCTGCGGAACATAGCTTATCCTACTACGTATAAAGCTTAGTTTATAAGACCTGATATCGCGTCCATCTACTAGTATTTCGCCATGCGTTGGTTCATATAGTCTTACAAGGAGATTAGCAAAAGTTGTCTTACCAGCACCTGTGTGACCAACTATAGCTACTAACTCACCCGGTTTAATCACCAGGTTAATATTCTTCAGAACAGGCTTACCGGGTTCGTACTCGAACCATACATTTTTAAAGACGATTTCACCACGTAATTTCTCGACAATAGCTCCCTCATCGTGCTCTACATCACCAGTATCTATTACCTCATATATCCTCTCGAGAGCTGCTAGAGCTGATTGTAGCGAATCATACATTGATACTAGACCGTTTATTGGCTGTGTAAACCTATTAACATACTGTACGAATGCTATGAGAACACCAATGCTTAAAACGCCATTTATAACTAAGTAGCCTCCGTAAAGTAGGACAGCTACTATGGATAGGGTTGACGATAAATTCATTAACGGCCAGAAAACCCCCATTACAATAGCGATTCTCATATATGATTTCAGCGTGTTTATCGATGCGTCTTCGAATTCGTTTAAAACCCTATTTTCTTGGCCAAAAGACTTAATCACTTCAATACCAGCTATGCTCTCATTAACAATACTAGATAGTTTTGCAACTCTTTCACGTGTTTCTTTATAAGCAGTTCTCAACCTGCCGCCAAAGTACTTTGCCGTGAAAACCATTAAGGGTATGCTAACGAGGGATACTAGCGTTAGAGAGGGGCTAAGCATGATCATTACAACGAGAATACCTATTAGTGACAGGATATCGCCAATCGTACTAAGTAAACCTGATACTAGTACCTCGTTTAATGTTGATGTATCATTAATTATTCTTGATACAAGATCTCCTATCTGTCTATCTTTATAGCAACTTATCTTAACGCTCAGTAGTTTGTTAAACATATTATTACGCATATCGTATAGTATTTTCTGACCGTAAATCACTATCGTAGCACTTCTAAGCGTCTGGAACCCCCATTGCCCTGCTAATACAGCGAAATATAGTAGTACCACAAGCGATAATTCCGTGTATTTACCGGGTAATATGTAGAAATCTATTGCTACGCGTAAAATATAGGGGGCTAGTAGCGTTGTAATAGTAGAGCCTATGATAGCAATTAGTGTAAGCACTAGAAGCTTGCGTTGTCGAGTTATCTCTGCTAAAAACCTTAATAGTAAGGAGACCGAGTTACTCTTTTTCACTAGTACCACCCATAGCTTTTAGATAAAGCTTATAGTATACACCACGTTTACTCAACAATTCCTCGTGAGATCCTTCTTCAATTATACGGCCATCTACAAGAACTAATATTCTATCAGCTATCCTCGCCAGTGAAAACCTCTGAGTAACAATAATTGCTGTTTTATCTCTCAATATCTCCTTGAGATCGTCAACTAGTCTCTTCTCAGTATCAGCATCGAGATTAGATACAGGATCATCTAGTAATAGGATTTTTGGTTTCGATAAGAGAGCGCGGGCGATCGCTATTCTTTGTCTCTGACCACCAGATAAATCTATTCCACGCTCACCAACAACTGTATCATACCCGTTCGGGAGGCTTTCTATAAAATCGTGTATTTTTGCAATCTTTGCAGCTTCTCGGATCTCATCCAGTGATGCATCGGGTTTACCGATAGCTATATTTTCACGTATCGTTCTGTTGAATATAAATGGTTCTTGAGGAACGTATCCTATGTGTTTCCTCAGAGAACTTAGCTTGATCTTCCTGAGATCAATTCCATCAATGAGTATTCTACCACTATCCGGTTCATAGAACCTCATAATGAGCTTTAATATCGTTGATTTACCGGATCCAGGGGGTCCCACGATAACTATTTTCTCACCTGCTCTAACGCGGAAACTAATGTTATTTAACACCCGTTTACCTGTTGAAGGGTATATGAACGAAACATTTTCAAACACTATCTCGCCACTTGGATTATCTAGCTCAACCGCGTCGGGATCATCTGCTATGTTGGGAGAAGCATCTATTATCTCGAATACTCTCTTGGCAGCGGCTACTGTCCTTTGTAGATCACCTATTATGAAGCCCATTGCTCGAAGAGGCCATATTAGCATAACCGTGTATGATAAGAAGGCCGCTAATCCACCAATAGTTAATTCCCCGGTAGCTATTGCGTGTCCCCCATAATACAGCATTATAGACATAGCAATTCCGGTTACGAGGATTGATACATTACCATATAACGCCCTAGTCTTAGCTGCTCTGACACTTGTTTCTAGGAATTTTTTGTTCTCTTTCTCGAAACGCTTGTACTCGTGTTTTTCTATCGCTAAACTCTTGATAGTCTTTATACCACCGAGATCAGCTGCACTAATAGAAGCTAAAACACCTAGTTGTTGTCTGAGTATTTCATATAAGGGTCTTATTAAGCAAGCAAACCTGATATTTATAGCTAGCAGAACTACAATTACTACAAACACTATTAGTGATAAGAACGCATTTATACCAAGCATATAGTATAGGGATAGGATCAATAACGTGACCGAATATACTAGCATACGTAGCCTCCATGATAGAAAGCGAGCTATTCTCTCAGTATCATTAGTTATTCTTGAAATAAGCTGCCCGATGGAAGCTTTATCAAAGAATTCCATTGACTGTCTCTGAATCGATTGGAATGCTTCTAGTCTTATGCGATAAACAGTTTCCTGAGAAACTCTAGTAATAAAATATCTAGATACGAAGCTAGCAACACCATTAATACTTGTCACCAGTAGTATTAGGAGAGAATAGTATAGCGTAGTATCAAAATCTCTATTCTGAATACCCGTATCGAGAGCTAATTTAATATAAACTGGTACTAAGCTAGCCATATTGGACATTGTTATTAGAAGAACTATACTAACAAGTAGGTATGCCCACCTTTTCAATACGTATTTCAGGATCCTACTTATTATTTGAAGACTGCTATCCCTACTCATTAATCATCGATCCCTAGCATAGAGGGTCATTCACTGCTTTTAAACCTACCATCTCTTTAAACCATGAATATAGATACTATAAGTGCTATACGGAATACCTATAGATCCCATAGCCATAGCGTATTACTAACTTGTTTCCTGCTAATAGGTTCGCCCTTTAACTCCATAATGAATGCTTCGGCAACAAATACTGCGCCACGAATAAAATGCCCTCCATAAAGCCTACCACCGCGATCTCCCAATGCTACGTGTAAGTGTAGCATAGGCGACCCGTTCTTAAGAGATATATTCCCCAAACCGGATACTAGCTCGTAAACTCCTTTAAGCTCAATCTCAAGGTACTTGTCCTGTTCCTTATCATAATAGCCTATAACCGGGTCTACGAGACTACCAATAACAGTTACTATTCCCGTCTTTATACCTTGTTCAATAGCTAGTTTTGTAATATACTTCCCAAGATCACTGCCCCGCGGCACCTTAATAGCTAGAACCCTATTAACGGATAGTGCCTTCAATTCTAGTACCTCCGGCAAATTAAATAAATGCTTTAGTTAATTTTATGCTATCCTAAAAAATTAATATACTACGATGAGGAGAAAGGGAGTCTCCGACGATGAAGAATGAGGAAAAGCCGGAAACCGATTGTACCGCTGTATTCAGAGTTGCTGGTATCGGTTGTGCTAGCTGTATAGAGCCGATCAAAATACACCTGTTCAAACATCCTAGCGTTATCAGCGTTAAGATCGTAGGTTATAATGTCATAGTAAAGTACAGGAAGGGATATACTTTAGAAAAAATTATAAAAACTTTGAGAATATCGGAGTATTATCGCGTAGTGGAAATAATAGCTGATACGTGTACTAATTAAGGAGATGCTAAGTATTGCAAGAGGTTGAGATCTGGTTATTCGAGATCGCTGTGCTCATTATTGCGGCAAAGCTACTTGAGGGAATATCTATTCGTACAGGTATTCCGCGCGTAGTATTTTTTACATTACTAGGGGTTATGATCTCGTTTATCGGGTTTATATCAAACTACATTCTTAGCGAAATTCTCGGGGTGTTTGCTACTCTAGGTATAATATCATTGTTATTTCTCGCAGGATTAGAGAGCTCTCTTAAATACTTCGTAAGGGGGTTAAAACATGCTGGTATAGTTGCTATTGGCGGTGTTTTAGGCGCTTTAGGTTTTGCTCTCCTAGCTATCCCATTGCTAAATATGACCCTATATGAGGCGTTCTTAATAGGTGTTGTTTTAGCCGCTACCTCAGTATCAGTTACGGTAAGCGTTTTTGAAGAACTGGGAAAACTAGACCTTCCCGAGGCAACAACTATTGTAGAAGCTGCTGTAGTTGATGATGTTATAGGCCTCATATTACTAAGTTTTCTTAGTGGTACGGGCAGTACTGTAAATCCCTTAGTAATGTTCTCTATACCGTTTATAGCGTTTATCATATGGTATAGTACAGCTATATTAGCTAGTCGTTATATGGACATATTGCTAAAGAAAGTGCTCAAAATCGGGGCTATTAAAGGTATTGAAGCATTCTCGTTCTCCATATTATTGATACTCGCATTTATAGCCGAGAAAATAGGGCTAGCATCTATACTATTAGCTTATGCTTATGGAATAGGATTAGCAACACACAGATACTTCGCACGTAAAGTAGAAGAATATGCTAGAATGCTATCAGCTATATTCGCACCACTATTTTTCATATATGTTGGTTATAGGCTGGATTTCGAGTATTTACTATCACTCGATCTATTTACAATAGTATATGTTGTCACTGTCATCACAGTATTGGGATTCCTATCAAAATTTATTGGATGCTATATAGCTGCTAGAGCGGTAGGTTATAATCATAAAAGCTCGCTGATTATAGGCATAGGAATGATCCCGAGATCGGAGGTTGCGATGGTGGCTGCAACAGCCGCATACGAACTAGAACTTATAGCTAGCGATCTTTATGCCGCATACATAGTGATGATCCTATTAACAACAATATTGTCGCCTATAATACTTAGACGTGTCGTCGAGACTATGTAAAATAGCAATTATGACTCCAAAGTGAGACGCAGATAGCCAATTTAAAACCCACCATATCTTTTGAATAAATACGTGGTGACCAGGAACGTCGATAGAAATACTGCTAGGATTTGCGTTATTAGTAGCACTATACATATTGCTCGTAAAGGAGATTTACCACCGTGTTGTAGCTGCTGGTATTATCGCTTCTATTACATTACTCGTATTAATATTGCTTGGAAAACACAACTATGTTGAAGTACTTGAGGGTATTGATATAGATACTATTTTACTTTTAATGGCAATGATGACCATGGTATCTATTATGGCTAGATCCGGGATATTCTCATATATCGCTATCGAAATTATAAAGAAGACCTATAACAAACCATATTTATTACTAGTACTTTTTGGTGTTATCACCGGAGCTATTTCCGCGTTTATAGATAATGTAACGACAGTCGTTATTGTAACACCAATAATAATAAATATCGCTAGGGAATTAAGAGTCGATCCAAGACCCCTATTAATAACGATAGTATTAATGTCTAATATCGGAGGCACTGCTACTCTAATAGGTGATCCCCCAAATATATTGATAGGAACAGCCGCTGATCTCGGCTTTAACGACTTTATACTTAACCTTGGACCAATAGTAGTTATAGACTCTATCCTTACACTATTACTGCTTAAGTTAATCTACAGGAAATACCTACGTAGCTGGAAAGAAAGGGCAAAATTCATTAGTACACATACAATTGAACTTGATAAAAACTTAGCTGTTAAGTCGATAATATCTTTCACTATAACCATTATATTATTCTTCCTGGAAGATATAATCGGCTATCCCCCCGCAATACCAGCGGTAATTGGTGCTGGTTTATTACTAGCTATGAGTGGTCGTACTATATCCTTACATACTGTTTTAGAGGGGATTGAGTGGTCAACACTAGTGTTCTTTATATTCATGTTCATAATTATAAAGGGAATTGAAGTACTGGGCGTTATAAAATATATCGCTGATACTATCTCAAGCTTAAGCATAAGCGTCGATTTGATCGTAATAGTCATTGTATGGGTTTCAGCAATATTATCAGCATTTATTGACAATATACCTTTTGTTATGGCAATGATCCCTGTTATAAAACATCTTAACACAGCACTCAACATAAATACGCCTATTCTCTACTGGGCTTTAAGTCTTGGAGGATGTTTAGGTGGGAACGGAACACTTATTGGTGCTAGTGCTAATGTAGTTGTAGCTAGTATTTCTGAGAAATATGGATACTACATCTCATTTAATAGTTTCACTAAGGTAGGATTACCAATAATGTTAATTACAGTGGGAACAGCGACACTTTACTTACTACTCTGCTATTAAAACTTAATTATCTTGATATACAGTAATATCATTAGACTAGGGTTGGTAGATTGCCTTGAAAATCCTAATATGTGCTTTAAATAATGATGTTGTTTATCGTTTATCAAAATTCTTAGCGCATCTTTTCAAAGATGCTAACTACCATATTGTCTCTGTTATTAGACAAATATTTCACAGAACGGTTTTTACCAAATTATACAAAGACCACATGATTACTGTGCTTAAACAAGTTCACGAAAATATTACATACTTGTTAAAGAGTAGCGATATAGGAAGCATTCACAGCGAAATACTGGTCGGCAAAATACCTGATACACTCATATGGTATATAAAGAAAAACGATATAGACCTTGTTGCAGTAACTACCGAAACTAGACAAGGTATTGAACAACTTAATAGAAATTTTAAGAAACTAATATTGAAGATCGAGAAACCTGTAGTAGTTTACACATCACATTGCGACCCCTTATTAGATAAAATGCTTAGAGTAGCATTGATCGGAGATGTTGACCGGTATCAGGATCTAGTAGAATTTATTAGCAAGAACTATGAAGTTAAGATAGAGAAGCTTCCGCTTGATAAAATAACGAATTATCATATAAGTGGTGAACGGCTTTTAAAATATGACCTAGTATTTGTAGATAAGAAGCCGTATGTAGAGAACTCATTATATAGAGTCATATGGGCACCTGCACTACTCACATAACTATAAGAATAAATGAGTCAATATCCAGATATTAACAAATATGCCTACTTTAAAAAGCTTAATAGATATTATTATGGTGAATAAGTTTTTCGGGGATTTTTGTGGAATCGGAAGAAACATACGCAAAATCTACTATCGCGTGGTTAAAGAGAGAGCTTGTAAAACAAGGATATCGTGTCTCACAAAATGTGCTACTCGATAGCGAGGGTATTAAACATAAATTCGACCTCATCGCTGAGAAGGAGATTTTACCAGGCATTAAGATAAGGTTAGGATTTATACTAGTTAGCGATAAGGTTAATGTAGAGTTAGTAGAAAAACTATTAGGATGGTTTGACGAGTATAGGTCTCTAAAGATAATAATTATTGCTTTAGATAATGTTGATCCGCAAGCACACTTACTTGCTACAAGATATGGTATAGATATACTGAAGCCACCATATGAAGTATTTGCTAAAACGCCCACATATGAAGAAACTCATGAGAAGGTCTTATTCATAAAACCAATTGTTGATGTTAACTATATCATAAAGTTTGTAAAGGATAAAACAAAACCATCACTACTTCGACCAACCAAGTGTGTTTTAGAAAAGCTGGCACTAGTCTTCTACCCGCTCATAAAGCTATCAATCGAGTTACCTATTAGCGAGGAGATACGGGGAAGCGCCGAGGTTATTGAGGGGGACTTATTAATAGATGGTGTCAATGGGTTCTTTGCAAAAATAAATGCGTATGGACTCAGAATAATTAGGGATTATAAAAGTATACTTGAAATACCCGATGAAGCAATCAATATACTCAGAGTTCTATCAGAGGATAAGAGTATAGAGCTTGAAGCATTATCTGCTAGAACAAGGATAGAATTACATACTTTAAAATC
>JBEVCI010000059.1:0-5316 GCA_040514375.1 Thermoprotei archaeon | reverse complement strand
GAGTTAAGAAATAAGAAGCTAAGTATTGAAATAGACGATTTTGATGCTACACTAGCTAGGTTGTTATACATATATAGTAATCCGCCAAGTAACCATTATGGCAGTATTAAGCAGTTGCTCCACAGGTTCTCGGATATAATACCATATAGTGTGGCGAGGAATCACTATTATAGGCATTTATATGGTAAAATAATTATACCGAGGCTAATATATAGGAATGTGTACGAGAGCACTTATAGCGTTATAATAATTCGCTCGCACAGTACGACTTCTGCTATTAATACTCTTGAACAGCTCTATAGAAACGGTATACTGACGGGCGTCGATCAGATAAATATTCTTAGTAATGATCCATTCTTAGTGATAGCTCATGTATGGATCTCGAAGAAATATTTAAAACAATACAATTTTAATCATGAACCAGTTAAGTATTTAGATTACGGGATCTATACCGTCGAGCCAATTAACCCAGGTGAATTAAACTGGAGTTAAGAGAATTCATCAATAAAGTATATAGGATCTCATCTAGCTTGGAAGAAATAGTTAATATTGTAAGAAACGTTGCTAAAACCCTTAACACCAGTTATTCCAGCTTGAAATATAGGTTACCTGGTTTCTACGAAATTCTCGATTTTGATGAAGTATTTGTTCTAGGGGATCTACATGGAGATTTTAATACGCTAATAGATTTCATGAGTAATACAAAAGTGTTAGAGAAGCTTGAAAATTCTAATACCAAGCTGGTATTTCTAGGAGATTATATTGATAGAGGTGGCGAACAATTAGAGACGCTAGTAGCCGTTTTATTACTTAAGACGATGTATCCAGATAAAGTAATTCTACTTAGGGGTAATCACGAACCGCCACCAGACTTAATTCCTTATCCGCATGATTTTCCGGAACAGCTATACCTCAGGTTTGGTAATAGGGCTTCAGTGCTGTACTCTGTGTTTTTATCAATATTCCAGAAATTACCATACGCGTCTAGAATCCCTGATAAGATTCTCTTACTACACGGAGGTCCCCCGAGACGAGTACTGTACTCTAAGTCTTTCGAAGAGGCATTTAGCATAGGACAGCCGTGCGTGGATGATCAGGTGTTAGAAGATATTATATGGAGCGATCCCATAGATGGAGTTGAAGAGCCTATAGGTGTTTCACCTCGTGGCGCAGGCATTGTCTTTGGTGAAGAGCTTTCACGGAAAACAATTGAGTTAGCTAATGTACAATATATTGTGAGGGGGCACGAGGCAGTAAATGGGTATAGTACAGCACATGAGGGCATAGTTATTACTATCTTTAGCTCTAAAATGCCATATGGACTAGATCGTGCAGGCTATCTACATATTACTAAGGACAAACCGTTAGACGATATAATATCTTGCTGTATAAATACTATTTGATTATTGCTATAAAAAGGGCAGTATTTTCCTGAATACATCAATTACTAAAACACCGTTTTTCATGATATATTTGTATTTCTTAATACGAAAGTTAATCGGTATTAAGAGCTTAGCGTACTCTTTAGTCTCACTGTTTAAAGCATATACTGTGATGTTTTTACCACTAGCTTTTATACTAATCTCGTCTACATGTCCATCAATAAATACTAGTATGCGTACTCTGTTCCATTTTCTATATACAACGTCATATGTGAGTAGTGAGATATTGTATCTTAGTAGACTCAGGGAGGTTGCCAAAACTATTCGCCTCAGTATATACAATAAGTATTTATACCCGATATGCCTTTGCATATGCAAATAGTTTTAATCGTTTACGGAATCACTTTATAAGGGTGGTAAAACTATTCAGAACTCAGTCTTGAATAGTTTCGGTGAATGGGAGTGAGTCGTGTAACAATGTATGAATATCTCTTAGATCTTGTTGAGCAGCACCTAGGAGATCTTATTGATGAGGTTATAGACGAATACTATGCCGATAAAATAGATATAGAGGCTGAGTATGAGGATCTATTAAGATATATCACCGAGAAACTTGCAGGTAAAAATAGGGATTTCGAGAATATCGACAAATTTGAGAAACTGTTATACAAGCTTATTAGAAGAAAGAGTATTGGTAAACTAATTATAAGTTATCTAGTAGCTAAATATATTGAATCTGCGTCTGAGACTGATTATTAGAGGCTTTATCTAATTTTCTATTTTCATCATTTTAGGTATTTTATTAAGTAAATTAACTCCCTAGATACAAATTGGTGAGTGACAATACCTAGGAGGAGAAAACGGAAGACTGCTGAAAAAACGGTGGAGAAACAAGGTGAAGAAACTGGTACTGTAGCCAAGAAAACTACAGGTAAGAAAAGTAGAAGGAAGTATAAGGTCAAACGCTTAGATACTCATAAACTCGCTTCACAAGTATACGATGATGTGAAAACATTTCTAGGATTAGATATGCTTGGATTACCTGATGATATTTCTCGTGAAATAGTATACGAGGTTATAGATACACTATATGGTGAAGCGTCCTCGAAACCTAAGATAGACGCTATTCTTAAAAAGATTAAGAGGTTCAGAGAGCACGTCGACTATATAATTGCTTCTAAGATTCTGGAAAGGATTAAGGAACCAAATGATGTACAACTAGAATTCTTGGTACAGAGTGGTGGTAGAGCTATTATACCAGAGATTTCGCGTATATACAAGCTAATAATTAAACGTGGAAGAAGAGATCTACTGCCTTATCTAGAAGCTATTTGGGAAAAACACGGTTTTCCATCACCAGTTAAATGTCCTAAGTGTGGTTTTAGAGCTATTATGCCTGACTTCTCGTGCTACATATGTGGTTACGTGGTTACCGAGGAATATATCAGAAAAGAGCTTAATTTTGAAGAGAAACTGAAAACATACGTTGAATCAGCTAGTGTTGCAGAATTGAGAGATGTACTAGAACTAGGTTATGTACTACTTAGCGAGGATGGAATATATAGTCCTAGATACAGGCATAAACTCTCTTTCGAGAAAAAGATCTTTTATCCCGTATCGCTTAAATCTCGTGATCGCCTAATTATTAGTGAAGCTATGTCTAATAGGAAGATAGAGATTTAATGGTGGTGCTAATGGATAGTGCTGGCATAGATAACGAATTAGCCTATATTAGGAGAAAACTTAAGAAGATAATGCTTTTTGCATCTCATGGTTTCTACAGAACCGTGGATAACGGCGAGAAAGTTAATAATAGGTTCTTTTTAGAGATTATTAAGGAAGCATATAAAGCGTTAAACACTATTTATAGGATTTCACAGAAAATAGGTGTTGAAGAAAATGCTAGAAGTAAGTAGTCGCGAAGAACTCAATAGGGCTTTAAGAGCTAATGATATTGTAATGATCGAGTATTATGATCCCGAATCTAAGAAGAGCCGTGAATTTAACTTTGTAATTAAAGAGCTCGTTAAGTATATTGATCCGAGGATACTGGTTCTTAGAGTTAATGTTAAGAGAGCACCAGAACTTAGCAGTGATGTTTCAACTATACCGTGTCTAAGAGTTTATTATCGTGGCGAGCTAATTTTTGAGCAACAAGGATACTTCGGTAACGTTGAGCTTGATGTATATGTTCTTAGAAGGAGTATTAGATCAGTTTTTTATGATAGGAATCTGAAATATAGGATATGATTTCTGTGGGAGAAAAGCTTATATAGAAGCGGTTTAATCTAGCAAATATCGGATATTGTATATCGCAATAATATGGATTCCCGTTTTAAATGGGGTGTAGAGATATGGCTCTCTATAGTGTACCTGTACTAATACTCAAGGAGGGAACACAGAGAACTACTGGTAGAGATGCATTAAGAGCAAACATCATGGCTGCTAGAGCATTAGCAGAAGTCTTGAAAACATCATTAGGACCACGTGGATTAGATAAAATGCTTGTAGACAGCTTTGGAGACATTACTGTAACTAATGACGGAGCCACTATCGTTAAGGAAATGGAGGTACAACATCCAGCTGCTAAGCTCTTAGTAGAGGTGGCTAAAGCACAAGATGCCGAAGTCGGTGATGGAACTACTAGTGCAGTAGTATTTGCTGGCGCCCTCTTAGAGAAGGCAGAAGAGCTACTCGAACAGAACATTCATCCAACCATTATTATCGAAGGATACATTAAGGCCATGAGAGAAGCACTGAGGCTCCTAGATGAGGTAGCCATAAAGATCGATCCTACCGATAAAGATGTTTTAAGAAAAGTAGTTAACACAGCTATTTCCAGCAAATATATTGGTAGAGGAACTATTGCCGATAAATTAGCTGATATGGCAATCGAAGCCGCTCTAACAATTGCAGAGAAGAAACCGGATGGTACACTCGACTTTAGAGTAGATGATGTTAAGATTGAAAAGAAGAAAGGCGGACATGTAGCTGATACACAGTTAATCAAAGGTATTGTTCTAGATAAAGAAGTAGTACATCCAGGTATGCCTAGAAGAGTCGAGAACGCCAAGATCGCACTATTAGATGCTCCACTCGAGGTTGAGAAACCAGAGATAACGGCTAAGATCAACATTACAAGCCCAGAACTAATGAAGGCCTTCCTAGACGAGGAAGCCAACATCCTAAAGGAAATGGTAGAGAAAATAGCTAGTACTGGAGCAAACGTTGTTATTTGTCAGAAGGGTATTGATGAGGTTGCTCAGCATTTCCTTGCTAAGAAGGGTATTCTTGCTGTTAGGAGAGTAAAGAGATCCGATATGGAAAAACTAGAAAGAGCAACAGGAGGAAGAATAGTAAGCAGTGTTAGAGATCTAAGACCTGAGGATCTAGGAGAAGCGGAACTAGTAGAAGAGCGTAGAGTTGGCAGTGATAAAATGGTATTTATCGAAGGATGCAAGAACCCGAAAGCTGTCACTATACTAGTGCGCGGAGCTAATGACATGATCCTAGATGAGGTTGAGAGAAGCCTCAAGGATGCATTAAATGTCTTAAGGAATGTCATGAGAGAACCCAAAGTAGTACCTGGCGGTGGTGCTATAGAAGTAGAGCTTGCGATGAGGCTTAGAGACTACGCAGCTAAGATTGGTGGTAAAGAACAACTAGCTATTGAAGCATTTGCTAATGCATTAGAAGAAATACCAATGATTCTAGCAGAGACTGCAGGACTAGACCCCTTAGAGGCGCTAATGGAGCTTAGAAAACTACACAGTGAGGGTAAGATAACAGCTGGTATCGATGTAATTAATAGTAAGATCGAGGAGGATATGACGAGAATCAACGTAGTAGACCCAGTTCTAGTTGTTAAGAATATTATAAAGAGCGGAACAGAAGCAGCTACAACAATACTAAAAATTGACGACATCATCTCGGC
>JBEVCI010000058.1:8937-19423 GCA_040514375.1 Thermoprotei archaeon | reverse complement strand
ATTGAATAAATATGTACTCAAATTAGCTATAGAAAATAAAGATGCTGGTTTTCTAAGAGCATTAGCGAAAAGCCTAGAACCGGACATACATAACCTACCACATACCTGCAAAGCAGAAATTACACTATTTAACGAATCAGCAGAGCTTATAATAGAGTGTAGAGAAATAAATGATTTAAGAGCACTCTTTAATAGCTTTTATAGTATAGTGTCTATGATACTACATTTAACGGAGGAGCTTGAATCATGAGCCAACAAACACTACCTCCAGAAGTACAACAGACTTTAGCACAGTATCAAACACTAAGAGATAACTATGCCAGATTAGATGCGGAGCTAAAGGTTATTGAAGCCGAGCTTGCAGACATAGAGAACATACTGAGTTTACTCAAGAGCATCGAGGGCGAGCCTGAAATCTACAAAATGGTTGGACACATATTAATAAAGAGAAGTAAAAGCGATATTATCAAAGAACTCGAAGAACGAAAAGAACTATTAATAGTTAAACGTGATAAATACCGCAACCAAATGACGTTGTTAGAGAAACAGATCAAGGAATTAGAAGCAAAACTTAGAGAATTACTCTCAAAATACGGGATAACCGTTGGCTAAGAAGATAAAGGAAATAGGAATTAAGTTAGAAAACATAGACCATAATAAACTTGTTGAAATACTCACAGAGATAGAGAGAGCAGTACGCAGGTATTTAACCGAGAAACTGCCACATAAAGCCGATTATGATCTTATTCTGAGTGTTGAGAAAAACGACAAGATCACATTATTAATTGATATAGGTATTATAGGTGTTTACGAAGACATTATTGATTATGAATCAATAGCTCGGGATGCAGTAAATGTCGCTAGGAGAGTATTTGAAGAGAGAATTAAAGAGTATAGAGGGAGCAGCAAGAATACTAGCTAGTATAAGAGGTTATAAGATACTCTTATTAACACATCGTAATGCAGATCCAGATGCAGTTGCATCAATACTTACACTTAAAGTTTACCTAGAAGATTTAAAAAACACTGTTCACGTAGCTTTTCCCGAAGGATTGAGTCTTTTATCCAAAGAACTCCTTAATAAGCTCGGTTTATATCATACTATCGAATTAGCCGTTATCTCTGGAACATACGATTACTACATAGTCGTTGATACAAATAACCTAGTGCAACTTGGAAAGTATGATAAGCTGATTAATAGCAATAGGTTAATTATAATAGACCATCACAAGCCAGGAGAATTATATAGGTTAGCCAAATATCCAATCGTATTTAGTAACATAACGAGTACAAGCGAGTTAATTGCTTTAATACTTTATAGAATATGGCATATACCAGCTAAGTATGCTACATTACTAATATCAGGCATGCTCTATGATACTAAACACTTAAATATCGTAGACCAGTATACTTTCAAAACCCTAGATCTACTCATCAATGTATATAAGGGAGACTACTATGTCGCTAGGAAAATATTGAGACGAGAACCAGATTTATCGGAGAAAATAGCGAGAATAAAGGGTATTATTAGAGCTCGTTTTTATAGAGCGAATAACTACATAGTTGCTATCACATACGTGAGTGCTCATGAATCGAGTGTGGCAAATGCATTACTAGAACTTGGTACCGATATAGCGTTTGTAGTATCCAATAAAGACGGCATTACAAGGATAGTTAGTAGAGCCAAAAAAGAATTCATCGAAAAAACAGGGCTTAGCCTCGGATCTTATATAATGCCTAAACTGGCAGAGATCTTGAGTGGCAGTGGTGGGGGTCATGATGCGGCAGCTGTTGTTGAAATGAAAAATAATAGGGAATTTGATGAACTAGCTAAAACTATTACACGTTTACTGGAAGAGCGGATCGGCAAACTGCGAAGAGTCGTAGGATAATAAGGTTTATATCTCCTTATAGATATTTCCCAATTAGGTGATTTAACCAGTTAATTAACAAGCACGAGTTGAGTTAACATGGTTAGGTATAAACAAACCGCTGAAATATTAAGAATAATGAGAAATATAGGACAAGTTAGAAACATAGGCATTACTGCGCACGTCGATCACGGCAAAACTACTTTATCAGATAGTTTATTAGCTGCGGCCGGAATCATATCCGAGAAAATAGCTGGTGAAGCACTAGCACTTGACTATCTCGACGTAGAACAGAGACGTGGAATTACAGTTAAATCTGCAAACATAAGCCTCTATCACGAGTATAAAGGAAGACCGTACGTTATTAACTTAATAGATACACCCGGCCACGTCGACTTTTCAGCAAAAACTACAAGAGCTATGAGAGTAATTGATGGAGCTATCCTAGTAGTAGACGCTGTAGAGGGTGTCATGACTCAGACAGAGATGTATTTGCGAGCTGCTTTAGAAGAGGGTGTAAGACCAGTACTCTTTATAAATAAAGTCGATAGACTGATAAAAGAGCTTAGATTAACACCAAGCGAAATACAACAAAGATTTATACAAATCATAAAAGAAGTTAACCAATTAATAGCCATGTATGCTGATAAAGAATATAAAACTAAATGGCAACTAGACCCAGCTAAAGGCCAAGTGGCCTTTGGATCAGCACGTGATAAGTGGGGCTTCACGGTTCCTATGGCACAACAGAAAGGAATAAAGTTCAGCGATATAATAGCTGCTTATCAACGTGGAGAAGAGGGCGTTTTAGAACTACAGAAATTAATCCCTGTACACGAAGCTGTTCTCGACATGGTTGTTAAGTTCATACCAAATCCGCGAGAAGCACAAAAGTATAGAATTAGAAAAATATGGCGTGGACGGCTAGATAGTGAAATAGCTAAAGCTATGATGGAAGCAGATCCTAATGGACCACTCGTTATGCTTATAAATGATATTAGAATAGACCCACACGCTGGACTAGTAGCCACTGGTAGGATATTCTCTGGAACAGTTAAAGCCGGAGAAGAAGTATGGCTTGTAAACGCGAGAATGAAGCAGAAAATACTCCAAGTAAGCCTATACATGGGACCCTATAGAGAACTAGCTGATGAGATCATAGCCGGTAATATAGCAGCCGTCCTCGGACTAGATAAAGCTAGAGCAGGTGAAACGGTTGTTGCAGTCGAATACAGGGATCAAATGGTACCATTCGAAAAGCTTAGAATGATAAGCGAACCCGTTGTCACAGTCGCCGTAGAACCGAAGGATCCACGCGAACTAACTAAACTCATAGACGCATTACACAAACTAACAATCGAAGATCCAAGCCTTGTTGTAAAAATCAACGAAGAAACAGGAGAATACCTATTAAGCGGTATGGGACCATTACACATTGAAATAGCTTTAACATTACTCAAAGAAAATTATGGATTAGAAGTAATTGCGTCACAGCCAATAATTGTCTATAGAGAAAGCATTCGAGATAAAAGCAAGATCTTTGAAGGTAAATCTCCAAACAAACACAATAAATTATATATTAGCGTAGAACCGCTAGACGAGAAGACGGTACAACTGATCAGCGAGGGTATTATCACCGAAGACATGGATCCGAGGGAGAGAGCTAAGATCTTGAGAGAAGAGGCTGGATGGGAGAGCGATGAAGCTAGGAGAATATGGGCTATTGATGAAAATATTAACGTCCTAGTAGACTTAACAACTGGTGTACAACACCTACGTGAGGTAAGAGATACTATAATACAAGGATTTAGACTGGCAATGCGTGAGGGACCATTAGCACTCGAACCAGTACGTGGTGTTAAGGTGATTTTACATGACGCAATAATACACGAGGACCCGGCACATCGTGGACCAGCACAGATATATCCTGCTGTTAGAAACGCTATATATGCTGGCATGCTAACCGCAAAGCCTACACTTCTAGAGCCAATACAAAAACTCGATATTAAAATACCAATGGAGTATATTGGAAGCGTTTCATCTGTAATAACTCGTAAACGCGGCAAATTACTACAAGTTATACAACAGGGTGTTATAGCTAGAATTATCGCAGAAATACCAGTAGCAGAGTCATTTGATCTGGCAGAACAGCTAAGAGGAGCAACAGCCGGTAAAGCTATATGGGGCCAAGAATTCAGCAGATGGGCACCAGTTCCAGATTCTATGCTGCTAGACCTCATTGCCAAGATTAGAACTAGAAAGGGATTAAAACCAGAACCACCAAAACCAGAAGACTTCATAGGATTTTAAGAACGCTAAGAACTTATAAAGAGCTCATAGCTCTCTGAAATTATTAACATCTCTCAACGCTATTTTAAACCTACTAGATTTATCATCAAGTATCATGTATACACCTTCACTCCATTTAACAACATAACCTAGTTTAGCAAGTGAAACCATTATCTTACCAGCTGTTTTAGGGCTAACACCGAGTTCATAAGCAATCTCATGTACACGTATGAATTTCTTACCACGTTCTCTAAGCCTCATAGCCAGTAATCTCAAATCTATAGTTACATTAATTGTATACTTAGCCATAATTTATCACCAGTGATCATTCAGTGATATATAAAGAACCGAGTCATAACTGAAACTATTCATAAACATGGATCACAAGCATAGAAGCTAATGAAGTAAGAATTAAAAACCTTCATAATATAAAATATTCACGAGCGCCGGGGTAGCTCAGCGTGGTAGAGCGCCGGGCTGTTAACCCCTAAATACTTGTAGCCCGGGGATAGAAACCCGGTGGTCCGGGGTTCGAGTCCCCGCCCCGGCGCTCACTACAAGCCTTAATCGCCAGATAAATGATTAAAAGGGAGTGCCTTAATTTGCCAATGGAAGTATTTAGTAAAGAAGAGTTTAAGAAATATGTTGAAATAGCTGAGGAGTGCAGAGTCTACAGAGACGTCAAGCGAGGAATAGCTAAAGTTAAAGCTAGAACTAAGCGTAAATTAGTAACAATTAAGATACCGTTAGACGAGCTCGATGCCTTTTTGAAAGAAATAAACTGTCCGAAGATCATCGAAATTAAATAATTGTATTTTAACGTTAATCAATTAATTCTACTTCTACGCCATTGCTAGGAGTGAATACTCTAACGTCTTCCCCAAGCCTATCGGTAATAACATTAGCTAAAAACTCTACAGAATCTGGTTCGCCATGTATTATAACAACATTCTTCAGAGAGGATTTATATCTCTCGATAAGGGCTAGTAATCCATCCCTGCCGGCATGACTGGATAAGTCAAACCACTGAAGCCTAGCTTTAATTTTTTCTAATCCAAGCTCTTCGAGAAAGCCGGATTCAAGGATCCTGTGTCCGGGAGTGTTTGGTGCTTGATAACTAACGAGAAACACGGCGTTCTTACTCGAGGAACCGAGCTTTTTTAAGTAGTAAAGGCTTGGACCGCCTTTGAGCATTCCAGCAGAGGATATTATAACACACTCCTTTTTCCAAATCCTTCTCCTATCACTCCATCCGCGGACAAAGTATGTGTTTTCAACAACGCGCTCAAAGAGCGTCGGATCTCTCAATAAATTTCTATATTTGAGGTATATATTCGTTATCTCGCGCGACATTCCATCAATATATACTTCAACGTGTGGGAGCTCAACTTGTACTAGTGATAGTATTTCCTGACTCCTACCTACGCTAAAAGCGGGAATTAATACGGTACCGCCACTACTAATTACTTCATCAATAGCTTCAACTAGTTGTTTCTCGACGAGGTAACGAGGGGGATGCTTACGGGATCCGTATGTGGACTCTATTATTATAGTATACACTTTCTTAGGCCAAAGTTCGGCCGCAGAAAGAGTCCATGTATTAATTGTGTTAACGTCACCGGTATATAGTAATGAGTGTCCGCTAGGAGTCTCGATATAGGTCATCATACTACCAAGTATGTGCCCTGCACTCGTCATTAGTACCGTATAGTCTTCTATGTTATACTCAACGCCATAATCAACCATTATAGCATGTGATGCCATATTCTCGAATTCAGTAATATCGTAGTCTATGTAGTATCCACTTATCTTTAGAAAATCATTTATAAGTAATCTAGCAATGTCTAGTGTGGGTTTAGTAACATATACTGGTAATTTTCCCGTAATGTATAGCAGTGGTGCAGCACCCACATGGTCTAAATGCGCATGAGATATGATAAGGCCAGCTAAATCTAGTGGTCTTACGTGTAGGGGGAATCGTGGATGATCCTCTTCGTCAAAGTTTATACCATAGTCTAGCAACAGGCCATGCTTTTTATCAATCAGTAAATAAGCTGCACGTCCTACTTCCCTACCACCACCTAGTATCCTTAGTAATGGCATTTTACCTAACTCCCGTCCACTTGGTATGTGTAAACCAGTTTAATAACTAATTTTTAACTAACAATTATAATGATTTGGTAAAGAGCTCTAGGGGGATATATAGTATTGATACCCGGATTTAGTCCACGTGAATTAAAGAGAATGTTAAAGAAATTCGGTATTAATGTAGAAGAATTAAAGGATGTTAATAAAGTTGAAATTAGTTTAGCTAATAAGAAGATCTTAATCGAAAAACCCCAGGTACTAGTTATTAAGACCGGGTCTCAGGAAATATACCAGGTTGTAGGCACTTCTAAAATCATAGAAGAAAGTAAGGAGATTAGTATTTCCGACGAAGACGTCGAGTTTGTAGTTTCGCAAACGGGTGTTTCTAGGGAAAAAGCTAGAGAAGCGCTCATCAAAGCCGGAGGCGATATCGCTGAAGCTATCCTCTTAATAAAAGAGAATAGGGTGTAACTCGTGCTGGTAAAACTCGACAGAATAGGTAATATACCAACACTGATTACTAACAATTTAAAGAAAAGATTAGATAAACCGGGCTATCTACTCGGAGTATATTATGATGGAGATTTGAAAAAAGCTGTTCTTCAAATCCTCTATACTGATTCAGAAAGTATTATACTAGTACCAGATCCTGTAAATCACAAACCATACTTCTTAGCCAAGGACTCCCTGAACGAAATAGAGAAAAAGCTTAGTAAGATAGAGGGATTCGAAAAAATAGAGGTAGTTAAGAAAATAGATCCTCTGAGTATGAAAGAAGTAGAACTAACTAAAATAGTTACTAAAACGCCTACGGATGTGGCTAAACTACGCGGATACGTATCAAAGGCGTGGGAGGCCAAGATAAAGTATCACGATAACTATATATATGATAACTCACTGATACCCGGAATGAAGTATACTATTAGTGGCGATCACATTAATGGTAGGAAGCTCCTATTAGTTAAATCACGTATAAGCGATAAAACCATAAAGGAGGTAAAAGAAGCGTTCAGAGAAGAAACCGACATAATAGATAAAATAATAAAGGATTGGCTTCCGTTATTCGAGGAACCACCGCCAAAAGCGAAGAAAATAGCTATCGATATCGAGGTATATACACCATTCAGGGGAAGAGTGCCAAGTGCTAGAAGCGCGGAATACCCTATAATAAGTGTAGCCTTAGTATCTGATGATGGTTTTAAAAAAGTACTAGTACTAGCTAGAGACTCGACATGGAATGAAATACCCGAAGAATATCCAGGAGATGCTATTGTCGAAATATTTGATAGTGAAGAAGCGCTTCTTCTCGAAACTATTAGAATTATTACTAAGTACCCAATAGTAATAACTTTTAATGGTGATAACTTCGACTTACAATATATATACATGCGTGCACAAAAACTAGGAATACCGCGAGTATACTTGCCTTTTAGAATAGGTGAAGACATTATCCGAGTCATAACCGGTATACATATAGATCTCTACAAGTTCTTTAAGAACAGAGCGATCAAAGTGTATGCTTTCGGTGGCAAGTATCAAGAAGAAAATCTAGACTCTATAGCAACAGCTCTACTGGGAGTATCAAAGCTATCATATACCGAAAACATTAGCGAACTCCCGATACCAAAACTTGTAGCATATAACTTTAGAGACGCTGAAATAACACTTAAACTCGTAACTTTTAATAACGAGCTTGTATGGAATTTAATGATACTCTTAGCACGAGTATCTAAAACCAGCATAGAAGACATCTGTAGAAAAAGTATTTCTAAATGGATACAAAACCTCCTTTACTGGGAACACAGGAGAAATAACTTCCTAATACCCGAACCCGATGATATTAAAAAGTATGCTAAATCTAGTGCTACACGAGCTGTTATAGAAGGTAAAAAATATGCTGGAGCACTAGTAATAGAGCCGCCACGAGGTATTTTATTCAATGTCGTCGTTCTCGATATAGCATCACTATATCCAAGTGTTATGAAGAGATATAACCTAAGCTATGAAACAGTTGATCAGCGAAATTGTCGAAGCGATATGAGAGTAGACATTACAGATGAAACCGGGAACAAGATACATTTCGTGTGCATAGAGAAACAAGGTTTAACGTCTCAAATAGTCGGTTTACTTAGAGACTTCAGAGTAAAGATCTACAAGAAAAAGGCTAAAGCAAAAGATCTACCCGAGGAATTAACCACATGGTATGACGTAGTGCAAAAAGCCATGAAGGTATTCATTAATGCTAGTTATGGAGTATTTGGCGCTGAAAACTTCCCATTATACTCGCCAGCAGTAGCTGAGAGTGTTACAGCACTAGGACGTAAATCCCTATATACTATATTGAGAAAAGCAGCTGAAATAGGTGTTAAAGTGATCTACGGCGATACCGATTCTATATTCTTATGGAATCCCACTGAAGAGCAGTTAGTAAAGCTTCAGGAATGGGTCTCCAAAAAACTCGGTCTAGAAATAGAGATTGATAAAGAATTTACATACGTGCTCTTTACAGGGTTAAAAAAGAACTATATTGGGAGATACACTGATGGCGGTATAGAGATCAAGGGTCTTTTGGCGAAGAAAAGGAATACACCCGAGTTTCTTAAAATACTATTCGAAGAGTTAATAGAGAAATTAAAAGCAGCTGAAACACCCGAGGACTTTGTTAACCTTAAAAACTGGCTTGAGGACGAGGTTAAGAAGCTTTATAAAAGCTTGAAAAAGAAAGAAATTACACTTGACAAACTAGCTTTTAAAGTAGGTTTAACCAAGAGACTAGAAGAGTATAAAAAGACTAAACCACCGCACATTAAAGCTGCATTACAACTCAGAAACTATGGTTATCACGTCCAAGAAGGTGATATAATCCCGTATATCAAGGTTAAGGGTAGGGAGGGTTATAAAGCAGTACAATTAGCAAAACTGTACGAAGTAGATCCGGATAAATATATTGAAATAATAAATAGCGCGCTGAGTCAATTACTGGGAGCTTTAGGTATTGAATGGGAAGACATCACAGGCATTAAAAAAATAAGCGAACTAACCTTATTTTAACATTGACCACACACATAAGAGCAAATAATATTTTAAACAGTAACACCATACTAGTCTTGGAGTAAAAAGTGATATGGGGGAAGAAATTGCCCAAAAAACGAGAAAATAGAGGCAGAAGAAAAGGCGATAAGGGTAGGGTAGGCACTATACAATGTGATCAGTGTGGTAGACTCGTACCAGCTGATAAAGCAGTGTGTGTAACGAGGATGTATAGTCCAGTTAACCCACAACTTGCACGCGAGCTCGAGAAGAAGGGCGCTATTATAATGAAGTATCCTGTCACTAAATGCTATTGTATATCATGCGCTATTTTCCTCGGTATTATAAAAGTAAGACCTGAAGCAGAACGTAAAGCGAAACCCCAACCCGTTTAAGAACAGGGGTATATGAGCTGACTAAAAAAGTTGTATTTATAGAATCAAATCCTTATTTTACAAGGTATGATATAATTGAACGAATCTCTATACAACTAAGACGAGCAAGATATATTAAAGAAGCACTCATAATATTACGTTCGTTGAATGAAAATTACTTAGTCTTCTCATTAAATAATAAGACTGCTAAAGAGTATAGAGTAAGTGGTATCAACGAAGTAATCAGTCTGATGAAATGCAATAATATAGCAGTATTACATGAAAATGGTGCCGTAAACTATGCGCTTGCTAGATGTGCTAAGTGCTATCTAGCCGGTTTACACACAGATCCTCCAACAGAAGTAATTAAGAAAATTTGTAGTACTTACAAGTGTTCTTATGTGAGGTTATCCAATATACCCTATATTGCATCAGCACTTATCCCTATACTCGAGTTTATAATAGATAGTAACACATTTTAAACTACTAATACTTCTTAAATAAGGAGGAGTTACCAGAGGGGTGTTTGTTTGCCTAAAGTAAAAAAGATATACCTTGTAACAGCCACGCATCACCCATACCACGAATTATGGACTAAACTAGCCAAGGAACTAGCAGAAAAACTTGGTGTAGAACTAGAGATAAAGTACGAAGACTACGTATTCTTAATAGAACACGGAGATACAGATGAATACGGTATGGCTTGGGTTCCACAAATACTAGCAGAAACAGAGGATGGAACTATCACAGTCTTACTTTCACAATTACCACTAGATAACACGCTAAAACCGGATCCTACCAAAGCCTTAGAAATAATGATGAATAAAATAAAAG
>JBEVCI010000058.1:0-8927 GCA_040514375.1 Thermoprotei archaeon | reverse complement strand
GATTGAAAGCAAATAGTATATTAAACCTTTATAGCTGGATACGAAAGAGGGTTTTACATAATATGCCTTATCACGTTCCCTACGTACCCACACCAATACCTGTCGTTAGAGCAATGCTTAAGTTAGCAAATGCCGGCCCAGATGATATAGTATATGATCTAGGATGCGGTGATGGAAGAATACTAGTTGTTGCTGTGAAGGAATTTAATGTTAAGAAAGCAGTAGGTATCGAAAAAGATCCTGATAGATACAATGAGGCACTAGAGAATATTAAGAGACATGGTATATCCGATCGCGTTGTCTTAATTAACGATGATTTCTTTAACACAGATATAAGTGAGGCAAGCATAGTAACACTATTTCTCTTAACAGTTGTAAATGAGGCCTTACGTCCAAAATTTGAAAGAGAATTAAAAGACGGAGCACGCATCGTTAGCCACGAATTCCGAATACCGGGATGGAAACCCTATAAAGTAGTAGACGTAAAGGACGATAATGGATTAACACATACGGTCTACCTCTATATAAAAGGTAAACATAAATAGATATCATAGCAAAACTTTTCTAGCAAAAATTATGTAGCCTGTATGTCCTATCATAGTTGTTTTAGGACGAGTCGCCCCGGGACTAACCTCATACTCTCTAACAAAAGTCTCGTATACGTGTATATCAATAAAGCCACCATGTTCTCTAAGACTAATTACTGTCTTCTCTACTTGATTAACGGTGGGCACATATATCAGGATCGGCGAAGAAGGTTTTAAAACAGTATATGCTGTATCTATAGCATTCCACGGGTCAGGCAAGTCGTAGAAAACAGCATCGATATCTGATAGTTTAACACCCTTCCTGACATCTTGTAATTTAAGCTCAACCCTATCAATATACCCGGTTTTCTCTAGATTCTCCTTGGCAACTTCTAAATGCTCGGGAACAATATCATATCCATATACTCTCCCGTTAGTACAAACGCTTCGAGCTAGATTGATCGTTAAAAACCCTGTACCCACACCCGCTTCCAAAACCCTTGAGCCACACGATATACCAGATAGATATATCATGAGCGAAGCGTCCTTAGGATATATGATCTGCGTTATACGCTTTATACCGTACTGATAATCCTGGGGCAGTGGTCTTAATAAAAAAGCCTTATAGCCTTGGCTAGTTAAAACATAATCACCATATTTTTTACCAACAATATCATCATGCTTAACAAAACCCTTATCGGTACCTAAAATGCCTCTTTCTCCAAGTTTTATTACAAATTTTCTCTTATCATCAATATAGATCGAAACTATAGAACCGTATCTTAGCCGTTCATCTAACATGAGAATATTCCTCTTCGGCGCTGGTGTCACTCATCATAGGATTCTCAGTAATACCAACCCTCCACATCTAATTTAACATATCTATTTAAACTAGTTCTAATAAAATTTAAGCTATCCGGGGTGACCAATACTGACTGAAGAAAAAATGTATCTAGCTAGTATAAGGCCCAAGTACGTTTACAGAATATTTACTGGTATCAAGAAGTTTGAGTTACGTAAATGGATAGGATTAAAACCACCCACAGGTTCTACTATAGTTGTTTACGCAAGTGGCAATGTTAAGGCTATAGTGGGCGAATTTAGGGTTGGTAAAGTGGTATTTGCTAAGCCAACTGATATATGGGATTACCTCTCAACAATAGAGGATAGTGGTGTTGGTTTAGAGGATTACCAATATATACGTGGCTCTAAATATGCATTAGCTCTTGAAATACTAGATCCGATACTGTATGTTAAACCTATAACGCTAAAAGAGATAAAGAATATTATACCCGGATTTAGTCCACCATTAAGTTTTCGAGAACTTAATAGAGATGAGCCTCTCTACGAATTAATTATTAGAAAAGCTCGTGAATATACATTTAGGGCTCTAGGAAAGGGGCTTACCTAAAATCTGCTTCTTTAATCCATAGCTCTTTCTTCAATAAATCTCTAATAGCTACTCTAATAACTTCGCTCCTACTACTATACCTACCTATTCTGACTAATTCGTCTAATCCCTCTACGTAGATCTCGGGTAATTTCACGGTAACAAGTCTCATCCTAGCTGCAATTGTTCCGGCCATACATATCACCTAGGGAGTAAATTGATAAAACAAAGATTTATAAAGGAGGGAATGCAATAATTCATGGCCAATCTTTATAAACCTTTCCCTAAGTAATAAGCAGTATTTTCAATAATGTTTTCCAAATAAAACGCCCTACACTAATCCACATATTGATTACATAGATTAGCATCTCTTTCTTAATAATCACTTTAACAAATACAAGAACAAGAATTAGATATACCAAAGGGGTAAATTGAACAGCATAAAAACTATATTGAGTCTTATTACCTAGAATCCATAGTAGCACGTAACCTAGAAAGACCCCGTGGAAAAATACCAAGATCTTACCCAAATCCCTATCTCGCGTATATATCGGAAACACGAGATACGAATAAATCAGTGCTATTAGCCAGAAAGGCCAGAAACCCGTGGCGACGATATACTCGTCTGCTGAGAAGTAATATAGAGGAAAGCCATTAACTCCCATAAACCAATCCCACGGCGAAGAACTTATAGGGCAACTAGCACCAACACATTTAGAGCTCATATGCCACTTAAACGCTCCAAGTATAGCTTGTTGAAACCATATTCCGAATCCAAGATGCTGTATTAGGGGAACCGAGGAAATAACCTGCACTCCTATAAATAAGAGTATCGAAACACTAAATACTCTAATAAGACCGCTTAAAGCTCCGTGAAATGTAGGATTATTGCGGAGCTCTGTCCTGACAATATATAGTGTAACTGGTATCAATATGAAGAGTGCCGAGAATTTGAAAAGAGAACCAATTATGGCTACTATAAGAGCTGTATAGTACTTTCTAAGGACGATAAAATATAGTGCTAGTACTGTAAACAATGCTACGAATACATCAAGTAAAGCAATACTAGATAGGCTGCGCATCATGGGATCAATGCCAACAAATAATGCAACGATAAAAGCTAGGGTCTCTGAACCCGTAATCTTCAAGACTATTAGGAAAGATATCAGTACTGTGAGCGCTCCTGCAATTATCGAAGGTATCCTCCAAGCGATCGGGTAATCTCCCAATAAGGCGATGGATAGGGCTACTAGGTATTTAGCTAAAGGCGGGTGTTCCGTGTTTAAGTAGTTATTTATATTCTCAGCGTCAGGTATTCTCCAGCCATATATTACGTCAATGACGTGAATTCCGGTTTCTTTTTCTAAGTATTTAACAAATGCTTGTACTTCGTTAACGTTATTGAATTCAACGTAAATAGCCTTTATTTTATTGTAGGTTGTATCAACAACTTTGATGTTCAGTCCATACTTCGATATAAGTTTTTCTAGGGATTGCTTATCTATGCTTTTATTCACAATAATAGATGCCCCATAGGAACCAGGCATTTTCGGCCTAAAACCAAATATTTTCTCGAGTATATTCCGGGCGCTTGATACGTACCAGACCTCATCCGAAACGTATCCTTTTCCTGATCTCTCGATTTCACTAATATAGAGTCTAGACGCTTGATCATAATATATGTACGCGAACAAAATAGTAAGAGCTAATGCTATTATTAGTAGCGATATTTTGCTCAATTCCTTATGCCTCGACACATGTAAGTGGGTTTCAAAGCGTCTAAGAATATAGATAAATACTGTACTAATATTTTTGTAACTAGTGGTTTTGATATTTACACGTAATAATTAGTGTCTGTATAGTGGTGTTAAACAATGGAATATAGAAAGTATACACTAGTATTATTATTTTTACTTTTCCTATCGTTCCTCGTTCACATGCCGATCGAGGTGCAAAAGGTTATATTCAAAAAAGTTGTCATAGAAGAGCCCGTATATGTAGATGTTATTAGCGAATATAGGTTAATATTTGTGGATCCTTGTCGTTCTATACAACAAAGTATATGGTATAATGAGGAAAAACTCGAGAAAATTTGCAACGGAGAGTTTGTACTAGCTTACCCCTACGTAGATTATCAGTATGAACACGCGCCTCTTGTTGCGGGTGTTTGGTGGATTTTGACAATGATATCTCATGGAATTACCGTGACTTTATCATTAAAACCCTTTCCTGTTTATACTCTAACGATTTTCTACTTACTCTATAGCTTTGTCACAGGACTCATACTATTAGGTGCCTATAATACATTGTATAGGATATACCAAATACTTGGAGCCAGGAAAAAACTCATATATGTACTAGTAACACTGTCTCCTACATTATTAATATATAGTATATACTCGTGGACAGGTTATACCCTATTATTAGTTCTTAAATTCTTATACCATGTAATAGAGGGTAGTGTGCAGAAAGCATTATTTTACTTAGGATTACTATCGTCTTTTAACCCATTAGGTTTTGTAATAATATTTATAATGGCATATCATACCGTAGCAGGTGGATTTTTAAGGATAAGATGTGGTAAACAAGTAGCTTATATGATGGCGGGACTTCTACCATATGTTATACAGGGTGTTTTAAGTAAAGAATCGTTTATCAAAATTTTTACCTGGTTTATGTGGAACAATTGTAACAACTGCATATACCTCTTAATAACACAGAATCATGGTTCACAGATTAATCCCGCACTCTTCGTCGCCACGTATGTTATATTTACTACAATTTATCTAGTACTTATCCCGAGAAAGACTATAGTTAATGAGGAAATGAGTACTTATAGCTACTTAGCCTTACTACTGGGATTTACTATATCGTTAAGCTTAGTGTTTACACCTCAATCACTTCTATTAGTACTAACTCTCTTACCACCTCTATATGGGATTTATAAGGATTATAGACCAGTAATACCACACATAATCACGGACGTATGTAATTCGCTCATAATAATACTATGGTTTCACGACGTAGAAATCAGAAGATCACTATCTATTCTAGGACTAAGACTGGAGTACAATCCCTTCTCTCTAGAGTCTCCCATACAGTGGATTGCTCAAATAAGAAACATCATAATCTTGACCATGTTACTAGTGCTTTCACACGAATATTTAGAATTGGCAAAATACCAAGAACCCGAGTTCAACACTATATAAAGGAGAGCCTAGAGAGATTATCAAATAAGCCCACTAGAGGATAGGTTAATAAAGACTTATTATATTCATGAAATAAGTAGAGCCGGGGTCGCCTAGCCTGGTAGGGCGCCGGCCTGCTAAGCCGGTGGGGTGTGTCCCCGCGCGGGTTCAAATCCCGCCCCCGGCGCTAAATAGTATTTCCTTAAAACCCTCTATGTGTTCTCTAAGTTAATTAGATTGTTTTTGTTTAAGAGAGTACATAACAGCTCTGAATATAGAGTGTAGTGTTATTACGCCAATTGGCTTATCCTGATTATCCACTACTATTAGGAAATTACTACCTGTTTCCTCCATTAGATTATATGCTTCTTCGACGGTATGATCACTAGTAATGTGTGGCGGCATTCTTTTAGAAATTCTATGCACTCTCAGTTTAGCTAGTGTATTAACGGGGACTCTCCCTCTTCTAACCATTGTTACATGTACTGTCCCACCAAAAGCTGTTTCACGTATTATAGATCTCTTGCTCAGTAAGCCAAGTATATCTAAGTAGGTTATAACTCCAACGAGTCTATTTTTATCATCAGTTACAACTATATAGTCGTATCCTTTACCAACTAGTTCGAAAATTTTTGAAACAGATTCATCTTCATGTAGTATCGTGAGCTTTGGAAGTAGTACACCGTATTTCTTGATAAACTCGCTAAGTTTTAATTGAAGTATCTCGCTCAAAACTCTATGAAAATCCTTGGGCTTAACCATTATCTACGCAACCCCCTAATCTTAATATGTGTTATCTCTGGACCCCTTGTAAAAACTATTTTAACAACTAGTGGTGTAAATAGGTTTGTTATTAATACGACAAGTACGGCTGCTAGGTAAACTTCTGCTCCAAACAAGTTGTTTGAATACCCTATATAAGCTGCTATAATACAGAATTCTGCTCGTGGGAAGAGTCCGGTAGCGATTCGTAGAGCGGATATCCGGGGAAAACCTATGAGATACGAGGTAAGACCTGCACCCATCAGTTTTCCGGCAAAGGCGCCGAGTACGAATATTATGTAAAAGGGAATTAATTCGGGTTTAAGAACAGTTTTTATATCTAAACTAGCTGTAACAGCTACAAAATATAGTGTTGATAAAGTAAGTGCTATTGGTCTAATCTTTTCAGCAATTCTACCTATACCTCTAGCTTCCGAGAGAGCTAATCCAACAGCATATGCGGCTATCAGTGGTGATAAACCAATATATTTTGTAATGAATCCCACCAACATAAACACACCTAATATGATAGAAACCGCGCCCTCGCTAACATGCAATTTCATCGCATTGCGTAGAATCGTGTTTGAAATTCTGTGAATTAATATAACTGTTAATAACCAAAAAGCTAGTGCTACAAAGAATATCTCTATAATATTAGCTACTGATACTGCACCTCGCGCAATAAGGTTTTTTCCGACAATAATGGTGATCAAAGCCGCTAAGTCGTCAAGAACAGCAACACCCAGTATGGCGTAGCCTTCGGGTGTAGCGAGTTTACCTATATCTAACAGTGTTTTGACTGTTACACTAATGCTGGTCGCCTCTAATACCGCACCCATGAAAAATGCTGAAAGAGGTTCGTAACCAAATAGTATACCTATAATATAACCAATTATAAACGCTGAAAGAGCTTCACCCAGTGTGATAATACCATAGATCCCGAGATTTCTCATAAATTCTCTATAGCGCGTCTCCAAACCAGCATAGAATAAGAGAATTATGACACCAAGCCATGCAACAGATTCTATGGTATCATTAACGGGAAATATAGAGAGAAAGGACGCGCCCAGTATTAAACCAGCTATTAAATCCCCTATAACGGGGGGCAGGTTAAGCCTAAGTACAAGTTCTTCGAAGAGCTTACCAACAATTAATGCTGTTGCAAATGCAAGTAATAAATCGTAGATCAACTCTTCTATACCAGCCATTATATCAATCCCCTTCACACATATTACACTTATTTGTAAAAGATATATTTTCTAGCACATTTAGATAAAAATACGTACTACTAAAATCAATATAGAATTGATATTTAACACTGATATTGAGGTGTTTAAAATATCGAAGCATAAAAAGAGGAGTATATTAAAGGTACTCGTTCTAAGCACTATTATAAGACGTGGAGAACTACATGGTTATGGGATCTATCGTGAATTAACCGATATGGGTATGGAGAATTGGAAGCCCTCAATAGGAAGTCTGTATAGGACGTTACATAAACTTCGTGAAGAGGGATTGATCGAGGATAAGGAGATCATGACTAAGAATCGCAGAAAGATAAGAGTCTATAAAGCGACTGATAAAGGTATTAACGAATTTATACAAATAGCTCAAAACTTTATTAACAAGGTAGAGATCGGCTTATCCATAATATTGCCAACACTTAGCCGATTAAAGAGTAATAATATATTGAAAAACCAACTATCGTTACTGGAAAACACATTAAGGAACATAAATAGCATTATAGTTAAGTATTTGCATTAAATAAAATAGGTGGGTTCGGTTTGAGAAAAGATGCTTACTGGTACTGTAGTAAGTGCGGTTTTAGAGAAAATATTTGGAAAAAATATTATTGGAAATGCCCACTATGCGGTAATCCGCTAGATCTTGATTACCAAATAGAATTTGATACCAGTGGCAGAGGTATACTAAGATATGAAGGTATGCTCCCATTTAAACCAGAAAAAACACGTGGTGAAGGTAGTACTCCGTTAGTTATAGAGAAGAGCAATAGCGCGACTATTCTGTTTAAACTCGAGTACTTAAACCCTTCTGGTAGCTTCAAGGATAGAGGTACCTCGTTAGCAATATACTATGCTTATAAAATGGGGTTTAAAGAAGTAGTAGAAGATACAAGCGGTAATACGGGTATATCGGTTACTTTATACTCCAAGGTCTATGGTTTAAAACCACTTATTGTAATGCCCAGGACCGCGCCGTATGGGAAAAAACTAATTATCAAAAAACTCGGTGGTACCATAGTAGAGGCGCGTGATAGAACAGAGGCATCTCAAATCGTAACTAAAATGGTACATGATAGATTCTATGTTGCACATACGTGGAGTTACTTTTATATAATAGGCAGTTCTACTATAGCTTATGAAGTTTTTGAAGAATACGGTATACCGGATTACGTAATAGCCCCCATAGGCTCTGGAGGACTCTTTTTAGGATTATTCTATGGTTTTAAGAAGCTCGTAGAACTTGGTCTCACTGATAAGTTTCCAAAATTTATAGGTGTACAGGGATATAGTGTCCACCCAGTTTATAAAGCTCTAGCAGGGCATAGTGTTGAGGGTGATTCCAGCTTAGCTGATGGAATAATGGTTTCTAATCCTCCAAGACTCAATGAATTAGTTAGTGTTATCCGAGAATCTGGTGGAATAGTAGAGCTTGTTGGTAATAAAGAGATAATCGAGGCTCTAAGAGAATTGTATGAGTTAGGATTCATTGTTGAGCCTACATCCGCAGTAGTATGGGCTGTGTTCAGGAGACTTAGAGAAAAAATACAGAATAAAGTGGTGCTACTTCCACTCACGGGATCAGGACTTAAAATTACAAGCGAGTAAAAGCCCGCGCACCGCGGCCCCACCCGGCGTTATACCAACCCCTACCAGAGCCCTACCACATCCCTCTCAACCCCGGTGACCCATGAACGTCGACGGCCGGGGTTAGGCTGCTCCCTTCCGGGCCTGACCTGGTTCCCCCGGTTAAGACGGTTCTCCCCCTCTCTCCAGAGGGGGCTCCGTCACCGCCGACCCCATGGGGCGGGGGTCATTG
>JBEVCI010000057.1:0-19456 GCA_040514375.1 Thermoprotei archaeon | reverse complement strand
ATAAAACTGTATCCATATATCGTTATTAAGCCAGCACCTATTACAACCGCAAAACCATGTACTAGTGGGAATATTAGTGTTGATGAGACTTCTTCTTCATCTATAGGACTTCCATCAACTCGTATAGTTTTCTCAAATCTACCAATCGTTATATTAGATATGGCAACATACTTTAATTTCTTAATAATTATGAGTAATCTATAAGCCTTAATACCACCAGCTGTGGAAAATGTCATACCGCCGATAAACATGCCAAATATTATTACTAACTTAGTAAATGGTTTTAAATCAGCTATAGATCCAATACTGAAACCTGTTGTAGTCATGCCTGATACGAAATTGAAAAACCCTGCTACTAAGCTATAGATGGGCGAATACCCTTCTACGTATATGTATGATAGAACTGCTATAATACCTAGTATTAGCATGGAATAAGCATATGTTTTAAACTCTTCACTTTTAATAATACTACCAAGATCGCCACGTAATAACTTATCAAGTAGTATAAAGTTCATACCACCCAAGAACATTAGAACCATTACAGGAACATATGTGTATGGTGCTCTCTCGAATATAACTTGATATCCACGATCATAGGTAGACATACCACCAGTAGCAATTGTTGTTAAAACGTGATTAAACGCTTCATAGAGATTCATACCAGTATACATATACGATATTATACCAACAAGTGTTAGTATAAGATAAACGCTCATTAATCTCTGTGCGGTTCTATAGAATGAAGCCTCGATTTTAAGAGGCCTTTCAACACCATAAGCTCTAGAGCCGTATCTGTAAAAGTATGGGAAGAGCAACATAGCGAAAACAACAACGCCCAGTTCACCACTCCATTGCATAATACTTCTCCACGTAACTATGGAGGGCTTCATATAATCTATCCCTGTTAGTACAGTAAAGCCTGTACCTGTGAAGCCCGAGATAGACTCAAACCATGCATCTACAAAACTAATTCTTAGACTAAGCATTAGTGGTATAGAGGCTTCAAGCGATATAATGATCCATGCAAGCACGGTAGTTACAATGCCCTCTAAGAGCTCAAGTGGTTCAGACTTTATTTTTGATAAGATAAAGCCTATAAGTAACAATATTAGAGCAGTGTATAGGAAGGGCAGAGTTATCCCCATACCCGTTAATAGGTCAATTAAAGGAACACTGAGCATCAGTAAACCAACAACTATCTCGAGTGAACCAATAGTTTTTAAAATACTTCTCCACTTCATCTAAAGCCCCTGGTTAAGCATAAAATAACGCTATGACGGTGGAATACTGCAATCTATATCAAAAAGGAATTATGGAAACTATTTTTAATCGTTTTTATCCTAAGATCATAATATAACATATTTTGGGTGGGTTTAACATGATGCTGATTTTTAATATGGCTTCCACAATAAACGCTACAACAACTGTTACGGATGTACTATTGAGCTCTCTATCAAATCCCAAAGTATTAGTAGCAGTAGTTATCCAGTTAATAATGGGATTTGCTCTTGGATACCTTACTGTTAAAGTGGCTAAGTACATATTAGCATTTATCGGTATTCTAGTACTTGGCGCTATACTCTCTGTATGGAGTCTGGGAGAATCCGTAGAAGAAACAATACTAAATATATCTTCCGAACTACAACAAGTAATTCCGCTTGTAAAAGACTTTCTGATAACACTCGGAATACTAGCCGCAGGACCAGTTACACTAGGATTTATACTAGGATTACTAGTGGGATTAATGAGGAAATAATACCTGCTAACTACTATTATTCCTTTAGAACCTAAGTATCCATATTTATCTCTACAGTTCTACTAATATTAATAGCCCTTGTATCTGTTAGAGCCTGCTCTCTTTACTCTCCATTACTATACCTATTAGATAACTTGCTACGCTGCTTTCCTTTTCATGACGCTTATACATTCAAAACTCTATTAGTGATAAATGCTCTTCTAATCTCCTGTCTCGATAATATAGATGCTCTGTGAAGCTCTTTGGAGACTAAGATATCAGAGAGAATTACGAATAAGAATTTAAGTAAGTCGAATCAAAATGTGGCGGGCCCGCGGGGATTCGAACCCCGGGCCTCCGGCTTAGAAGGCCGGCGCCCTATCCAGGCTAGGCCACGGGCCCACTATCACTTATAGGATTATTGTGTTTGGGTTTATTTTTCTTTACCACAGATTATTTCTCTTAGAACATTCATTAGTTGTTCACGTTTTAGTTTTTTCCTCGATACCCTTATAAATACGTGGTCCGGCTTGCCCCCACCCTTAACTTCTGGAACAAAATTCTGCATTATTTTAACGGCTTTTCTAAGATCTATGCTCTTATCACGAGCTATACTTGGATCAACTGCAAGCTCGACATACTTATCTGTTAAGAGTACTACTAGGTATCTACGTTTTAGAGAAAATTCCTCGACGACGCTTTTATATAACTGCTCATCATCTATAATGGTTTCTAATATTATAGTGTTTACACCACAAATATCTGTAGAGTCTTTGGTAGCCTTCTCGATGATGAGGTCGCGAAGAGCTTTTCTATAGCTTGATAAAAGTTTTTCTAGTTCCTCAAGTCTATTCTTAACACGAGTAGCTGTAACAACCAGGTCTCCGCTACCACCTAGCAGTTTTAATGCCTCTTTCTCTTTGGATAGTAGATCTGATAGGTACTCGGCTAAGCGAGTTGCAACGGTAAATTCTATCCTAATAACGCCGTCTTGTATCTTTTCGGTTCTGAGAATCTTGATTCCGCCCACTTCCGCCGTATTATATACATGAGTGCCAAAACAGGCTTCCGCATCAATACCCGGTATTTCCACGATCCTTAAAATAGGTGAGTAAATAGCTCCTCCCTGGTATATTTTTATACCGTATTTTTTCTCAGCATCGAATTTATTCAAGTAATGAAACTCTACATTAAGGTGTTCGTCTACGATTCTATTGGCCTCTCTCTCTATAGCTTCGATCTCCTCTTCAGTAAGCGGCTTATAATGAGTAATATCAAGACGTGCTTTTTCAACAGTTTTCTCTACGCCAGCTTGCCACACATGATCTCCTAGGATTTTACGAGCTACTCCCAATAATATATGTGTAGCTGTATGATGTCTCATAAGTCTGTATCTCCTAGTCCAGTCGATACTGAGTACTACTTCGCTACCCGGATTTAATCTAGGCTTTTGGTCTAACTCGTGAACTATAACGTCACCGATCTTGTAGACGTTTACAACCCTGTACCTAGTATCTCCTGTAATAATGTATCCGGTATCATTGTCTTGACCACCAGCGCGTGGATAAAATATAGTCTGATCAAAAACTACATACTTATCATAAACACCCACTACAGTGGCTTTTGCTGTTTTCTGATAGGGGCTTTTATGGAATAGTGTTTTTGTTCCCGGCAGCTTACTGGCCCATGCAACAACATCACTGGATACTTCGTACTCTTTTTCTTTAACCAGAGATCCGGAGCTTCCATGAAGAGATGCTACTCTAGCATAGAAATCTGGCGGTACATTTACTTCTATACCGTATTTACGAGCTCTTTCAGCAACTATTTCTGGTGGTATTCCGTGTGCATCATATAGCTTAATCAGGTCATCTACAGTAATGCTGGTCTTTTTCTTGCGTATATATCTGTCTACTACTGAAATACCCCTTGTTATATTGTCAATGAATTTTCGAGTTTCAATGCTAGATACTTCTACTATATAGTCTCTGTGTTTATGGAAGGAGTCGTAGACATATCTGCCTTTCCAATACTGGATCTGCATGTCTATAAGCTGTAATAAAACATCTTCTAGCTTGTGTATTTCCACACCAAGGTTTAACATAGTTCTTAAGAGGCGTCTTAATACAAGTCTTGCTAGATAACCCTCGCCACTATTAGATGGCACTATGCCATTAGATAGCATTAATAACAGTGTTTTAACATGATCTAAAACAGTGTATACCCTTATACTCTTAACTAGTTCCTCTAAATATTCCCGTAATCCATGCTCGCTAAGCTTTTTCTCTAAATCGCCTACTCCCTGTATATCTACATCACTTAAAAGATATGCTATTTTTCTTAAAACATCGTGTTCTAGTTCTTCAACACCGAACACATTGTTATATTTCTTCACGAGATCCTTGAATATAGCATGATATGCTGTAGGAGTTTTTTGTGTAAACCAAGCTATTCTCTCAATACCATAACCCGTATCAACCACTAGAACGGGATTAGGTTCGTATTTTCCATTAACAACCCGATATTTCATAAATACCAGTGTGGCAAGCTCCATACCATCAACTAATACCTCAAAAGCCGGGCCGGCATTACCTCCTCCTTCCCACCACGACTCTTTTAATACAATATCGTCCTCGGGTATGCCTATTCTCCTGGTAAAGAATTCTATAGCATACTCAACGGTTTCTTTAATCCAATAAACGCGTTTATCCTTATAATTAAAAGCGTGGTGACCCCCCATTTCAAAGCTGGTAAGATGCCTTCCAAAAGTGAATCCAACATTATCAATATCTTCAAGTCTTATACTGGGCTGTACTATTACCAGTGGATTATGTGGTGGTTCAATTAATCCATTAGTAACCATTGGTTGAAAAACTACTATTGAAGCAATTGTTAAGTAGAGATCGTTTCTCCATCTAGCAAGTACTGGGTAGGGATCCATGTATCCGTGTCCCTTAGATACAAAAAAGTCGATAAACTCTTTACGAGCTTCATCTAATTCCAGTTTTTTAACAGTCTTATACTCTTTATATAAGAAGTCGTACTTGCTACACGGTCTATCGGGACAGACACCGCGTTCTACTCTACTCCAGAACCATAATCCACACTTACTACACTTATATTTACCATAGCCTCTATCACTAAGGGTAAATCCCCTGAACTCTTCACTAATATTCAATCACTACACCTTTTGCTATCATAGAGACTTGCTGGTACTACACATTATTATACATTGCTTAGTTGCTCTCTAAATACTAAAAATTAATGAGTTGGCTATATGCGTATTTCACATTTCTATATTGTTAGCTTTTATTTTCGATAATTACTTGATAAGGCTAGCCGAATAGAGCACCAAGGCCTTCAGCGAGTTCTTCCTCACTAACTCCTTCTTTCTCTTCCTCTTCTTCCTTTTTCTCTTCCTCTTTCTTCTCCTCCTCAGCAGGTTTCGACTCTGCTGGTACAGCTGCTGGAGCGGCTACTACAGGTGCTGCTGTGGCTTGCTCTATAACCTTGGCTATATCAATGTTCTTTAAAGCTGCTACAAGCGATTTTACTTTGACTTCATCAACATCAATGCCGGCTGCTTCTAAAACCTTTTTCAAATTCTCTTCATTAATTTCTTTACCAGCCTTGTATAGTAATAGTGATGCATATACGTACTCGATCGCACAACACCCCATACATTTATTCTGCTAAACCATATAAGACTTTTAATAGGGGTTTAAAAGGTTTAACCAAATAGGGCACCTAATCCCTCAGCTAATTCCTCTTCGCTAACTCCTTCTTCCTCTTTCTCTTCCTCTTCTTTCTCCTCCTCTTTTTCCTCCTTTCCCTTCTCCTCTTCGGCTGGTTTAGCAGCAGGTGTTACAACACCTAAATCTACGCCTTGCTTTGATAGCTCTATAGCTAACGCGTATGCTTTGGAAATAGCGCCTCTAATGACATCCTCAGCTGTCTCTGGAGTTATAAATCCTGCTTCAACAACCAGCGCTTTTGCTTCTCTATAGGCTTTGACTATAGCTCTCTCTAAGATAGCCGGTTCGGGCCATACAATCTCGACTCCAAGTGCAAGCGCTTCTTGTACTGCCTTAGCAATCATATCCTTGTATTCATTAATATCTAGTTTAAGCTTATCACCGGGAATTAGTATCCCGTTATCATACGCTACTTTTATCTTTAGAATAACATCTTTTAGTGGCATATCGAGTTTTTGTAATAAGCTGGCAAGCTCCTCTGAAATAACATCACCGGGTTTGGCTACGACAGTATCACGTGCAACAACTATTGTGTTACCCTGTACACGCGTAGGTATTTTTAGTTTACCAAAAGTGCTAAGTATAGGTCCTGGAGGTAAGCCAGTATTACCCTCAGGTATGACTATTTCCTGTTCAGCTATATCTCCGGGTTTGTAATAGGTTTTAGACCTATGCTTGTCAATTAAATCAGCTATTTCAAAAGCATTCAGTTTTGTAAATATTAATAGGTTCTGTCCCGTAAGTATATCCTCGAACTTAGACGTATCTAGCCCTGCTTTCTTCATAGCTAATAGTATTAACTTATTTTTAGATACTCTAAATATAGCATACTTTCTCAGTTTTTTACGTAGTCTTTGTAACTGATTAGTAGGAAATCCCTGGAGATCAGCTATTAGGAAAACAGGGTATTCTCTAAATAGTTTTGAAAGCTCTTCTACTTCTTCTATCTTCCACTGAGGTATTTTACGAGCACGAGTTATTGTTGCACACATTAAACATCACCCTACAACAGGTATTGGGGGACCCATAGTAGTTTTAACAATTACTTTACCGATATTATGTGCTCCATTAGGAAGTTTAGTCTCAAGTGTAGATAAAACTGCCTGTGCGTTTTCAACGAGATCTTCTAGAGACATATCCTCGGTCCCGATCGGAACCATTACTTGAGGCTGGTCCTTAGTCCTAGCCAGCACGGCTGACTTGTATCTCTTGATAAACACGCTTATATCGGCTGTTGGAGGGACTGGTACAGGTATTTTACCGCGCGGACCCAAAGCAGGTCCGAGTACACGTCCAGCTAGTGCCATAAGGTCTGCTTTAACGAGAACCCAATCACATGTTTCTGCTACTTTCTTAGCATCTTTTTTACTCATATTTCTTAGTTCGTCACCGGAAATAACTCGTGCAGCCCCGAGCTCGCGCGCTTTAATAGCCATTTCACCATCAGCTACAACACATATATTTAGATCCTTACCCCTACCCCGCGGTAATACTATTGTTTCCCTAATTCTGCCCTCAGGCGACTTGGGATCAACATCTTTAAACACTACTATAAGTTCAACGGATTGTTTAAAATTCCTCCTAGGACTGCTTTCAATCGCCTTCTTAATGGCCTTACGGAGCTGTTCAGTGGTGGGCATAGGCATAGCTAGTCACGCTCCCACTCTTCCTCGTATTTAGCTAATATATCATCGTACTTACCTTCATCAACCTCTTTTTGAACAACCTTTGGGTCTTTCCCATCGACTGTTATCCCGATACTCCTTGCTGAACCAAGTATAGTTTTAACAGCTGCTTTTAATGTTTTCGCGGTTAATTGCTCTTTCTTAATAAGTGCTACTTTAACGATTTTCTCGAAAGGTAAATCACCTATCTTCTTATGTGCCGGATCACCAGAGGGCTCTTTTGCACCAACTTCTTTTAATAACAACGCTGTCGTGGTTGGAACCCCAACTTTGACTTCAAATTTCCGTGTTTCCATATCAACTACTATTTCGACGGGTACAGTTAATCCCTCAAAATCCTTAGTTGCTTCATTAATAGCCTTTACAACATCCATAACGTTAACCCGTAGAGGGGCTAAGGTAGGACCAAGTGGTGGACCTGGATTAGCTCTACCCCCCTCAACCATTACCCTTATAGTCTTCTTCTTACCCATAATCAACCACCACTCTTAACCGGTTTAACATAATCACTCGGGACCTCGATAGGGACTGCAAACGCAGCCTCAAGTATACTTACTGTAACACTGTTTTTACTCTTATTAATAGCTGTTACCCGCGCTTTCATACCACGGAAAGGCCCACGTATGATTTCAACGATATCGCCTACAGAGAGAGATTCTATGACGGGTTTCGGCTTTACTAACCTATCGATCTCCTCCTCAGATACGACTACTGGTTGCGTTGTCTTAACATATTTTATATTGCTCATCAGTGTAAGAACATTTGATAAGCTTAATGCTTCAAGAAACACATAGCCCCGCATACCGGGAGGTATTATTATGGAGTATATACCAGGGTTTTTACCGTGTTTTACCATGCTTAAGCCTCTATTTTCCATTATTAATGCAACATCCTGCTCCTTACCCATCGTTGTTCTAACAGCATAGTATTTAGTTCTACTATTCTCACTCATACTATCACCTTAGGGTTGTTGAGGAAAAACATAGACTATTAACACGAACCTTATAATGAACGCGATTAAACCAACCAGTAGTAGGCCTAGTAAACTAATCTTTAAGTTATTTAAATAGTCTTCTTTACTAGGTTTTCCAGCTAACTTTATTATTCTCCTCCACGAATCGATAAGCTCTCTAAAACCCATTTAAAACACCTCATTTAAACAATCTAATTTAGACTTATAATCTTATCTAGAAACTCATCAACATTAAAATACCTTATATCCCTATACCCCTGTCCCACGCCAATCATTATAATAGGCTTATTAATAGCATAGACTATGCTGAGGGGAACGCCACCCTCTTCATATGCATCGACCTTAGCAACTATAACACCATCAACGCCCACAGCTTCATGGAAGAATTTAGCCTGTTCAACCGCGTCATTACCGGTTAGAGCATCTACTACAAGTATTTTTCTATGCGGTCTACATACCCTAACAATTTTTTTCAGCTCCTCAACAAGATCAACATCTATATGGATTCTGCCCGCAGTATCAACCAATAATACGTTGAACCCTCTTTTACGAGCATAATTAATAGCGTCAAATACTAGAGCTGCTGGATCAGAGCCATATTTACCGGTGAAAACGGGCACTCCTATACGCTCGCCATGTATCCTGAGTTGCTCCTGTGCACCAGCTCTAAAGGTATCTCCAGCAACCATTAATGGCCTAAACCCATTTTCTTTAAACAATAAAGCTAATTTCGCTATGGTAGTTGTCTTGCCAACACCATTCACTCCCAGAAAAACTACCCTATATAAATCATATTTACGCGCTTCTTCTAAAGGGTCAAAAAAACCTAAACCCGTAAAATACGATCTAATGATCTCCCTCAACAATAGCGCTAAACCCTTACGATCTCTAACAGGCTTTTCCCTAATAGCTATCTTAAGCTTATTACAGATCTCTTCAGCAACTTCAAAAGCAACGTCGCTAGATACTAAATCTAACTTGAATTCCTCGATTAACTCATCAATTTTACCGGTTGATAAAACACGTGTAAATCGTTCTACGAAGTCGCTAAAAATAGCCCTGATTTTTCTAAACAAGGCTAAACACCGTATAGATAAAGGGAATTTAGAGCTAGGTCGTTTTTTGCCCGCTTTCTGTTTTTTGACGTTGCTGTTCTAACCTAGCATATATAGATGCTAGTATTTGCTGAATAGCATTGTATTCGTTAAGAGCTAATTGATATTGTCTTTGAACCTCATTGGCTATTCTTCGAAGATTACTAAGCCTTTTATTAATGATATCAATTGCCTTTTCTCTACTCGTTTTTAAGTAGTAGTTACGTCCAATATTCACTAAGACTTGTGTATGCCAATCACGCGGTATAAGAGCTTGTATTAGTATAGCGTTCAGCTTATCTATCGACAATAAGCTTGCGAAGTCTTGTGAGGGCATTGCATTCAACGCGCTCCTCGCTGTTTCTAACTCGTTTATTTGTAATGCTAGTGTTTCTAGGTAGGACGAGAGAGATGCTATATAGTCTCTTAACTGGTTTGCACGCGTTATAAGCTCTCCTACCGTTATTACTCTTTTCTCCTCTGGAGTTTTTTTACTCAAATCCTTACAAACCTCTCAATCCTAGTTAGTTCTAGAATCCTCCTATCTCGTGCCTCCTCCGGTTTAATCTCGATTATACTCGTTATTTTTATGTGCTTACGTCTCACTTTATGGTTACTCCCCAGTACAGAGTATACGTATTCAAGTGCTTGTTCTTTATTAAGAGCCCTAACTTCTTTAACAAATTTTTGCCATGTAGGGAGTCTATCGTGACTAATAAGCATATATCCCTCAATCCTATAGGTCTTAACCTCGCTCACTACCCTTCCCCTCAAATCCTCTTCTAATACGTAATATTTCTGGACCTGTTGTTGCTTCACCTACAAGTATACCCTTATTATTAGCTACTAAACCACTCTTTATAAATGGTATCCCTGAATTAACAGTTGCTCTTTCGATAAAAATTCCCAGCAAGTTTCTCAACTCCTCTAGCTCTTTATCACTTATATCTGGATGCACTACTCCACCGTGATCATTAATAACAGCGAGACTACCAGGAATAGTTAGCTCCATTATATTCTTAACAATAATATCGATGCCAAGAGTATCTGATACTTTAGATACTTCGTCTCTCTCAAAATCCGTACCCACAATACCCGCCCTATTGTTTACTAAGAATAGGTTTCCTAGCGCTGTATTATATGATCGAGTTATGTATACATTTATTCCGTACTTACTAAGCGTCTTACGAAGATAGGTGTATTCCTCTTCACGGATGTTTCTTGGAAGTATTACTCCATTATCATTTCCGGTAACCAGTACACCTACTAGGATAGAGCCGGCAATTTTAGTTTCTATAATATCTACTTTGAGTACGTCACTAATAGTTTCTAGAATTTTTCTCTCTAAACCAGGGGGAACTAATGCTATAGAGTTATTTGCAAATATGTATACACCTATATGTGGTGTTCCAAAAATCCTGATACGATCGATTTCCAACTTCTAGTACCCTTACAACGCATTATCGCTTATTCTGTTTTCTAACGAATAATACCTTAGCTGTTTTAGCCTCACGATCAACTCTTATTTCTACAACAACTCTTCTCGGTGGTTTTTCCCTACCCCTGCTCCACACATATTCGTTAACGCGAGGATCTATTATTACACGCTCGACTTCCTTGAAATGTCTCATAACGTATTTGCGTATGAGTCTTATAGCTCTATCGGCTCTATTAGTTCTCCTCCCAAAATACACCCGCTTTAAGGGAATAACATGTATAACTTTTATAATCCCTGATTCGCTCAACTTCCTCACCCTAGACTTTGAGCTTTGTCCTCCTCCAATGTCTAAGCCTTATAGCTCTGCGAACACGTAGTCTAGTCTTTATAGTAACCCAGATTGGTATAGGCTTATTTGATTTGAGTGCTGAAGCTAGTCTTAATTTCCTAGCCACATGTATATACCTAGCCATAAACACTCACCACTACTTTCTCAAAAACCTAATCCTAGTTTCACGGTGTGTTTGTTCATATATTTGTGCTAGCAATTTTTTCAAAAACTCGTCAGTAATAGGTATTGGTATACGCCCAGTTCTTGCCAGGTTTATGAGTTGTTGTTCAATCATATCTACAAGTTCGGGTTTAACAAGTCTAAGATTAGCAAGTCTAGCTCTAGCCTCAGGGGTCAGTATTTGCCTAAGGTAAGCCTCAATCTGCTCCCGCCTCTTTCTCTCTTCTTCAAGCCTTTTCTGCAGTTCTAGTAGTTTTCTACGCTTAATTTCCTCGAGCTCCTCGTCATAAGGATACTCCTCCGCAATAATCATATCAAATCACGCTCCATGTTATTAATATCTTGTTATTAGGAACTAGTTGTTTTCGCTAATTTTTTACGATAATTAGGCGGCAAGTACTTAATAAGCTCCGGTTTTTCTTTAACTAGCTCAAGCATAACCTCGAAGGCCAGCCTATCTAGTAATGCTCTACCCTGCGGTGTTAATACACGTCCCTTACCCTTAATAGTTGTAACAAGTCTTTCTCTTTCTAACTGCTGTAGGATCTTTCTAACGATACTACCACTACCTTTAACGAAGTGTTCTGGAGCAGAGCCATAGTTTTTCCTTCCACCATAAATCGTCCTAAAGGTTTTTATACCTATTGGTTCGCTTGATTTATAGAGCTTTCTAAGAATACTAGCAGCTCTGTAATACCACCAATCTGGATCTTCGGGTGGCCTCTCTTTGTGTGCCCCTGTCTTGACAAAATATGCCCAACTAGGCGGTTTAACTCCTGGAACATGTTCTTTCAAATACTTTGCAAGCTTCTCGATCAGCCTATCAGCTGGTACTTCCAGTGCTGTAACCACTTTTATCACCGCTCTTCCAGCCTATGTGTAAATGTTTAAAACTACCCTTTAACCTTATCCTTGCTCTTCACCAGTATAAAGGTATATCCACGAACTTCCAATAGCTTAGCACCAGCCTTCTCAGCTACAATCCTGGCTATTTCTCTTCTATCAAGCTCGCTTGCTCTTCTAAAAGACTTTAAGATCTTGACTTTAACAACGCCGTGTTTTTCAAGCCTATTCTTAACTTCTTTAATAAATTGCTCAGTAATACCCTTTTTACCCAGCTGTACATCCACTTTACCTGCAACTCGCTTCTTTATTTCTTTTGCGAGGTTTTTATCATATACCTCCTCTTCCATCCACATAGGAGACATGTTACCACAACCCTAGAGCCTCTACCTTCACTTTGAATCCTAACCCTCGAAGTAAGACCTGGTATAAGGGGAATTTTACATCTTCTACAGTAACCCCTCCTAATATACTTTGGGGGTTTAATTCTAGCTTTATGTGCGTACTTTATGATCAACTCCACATATCTTCTAGCAAACCAATATCTCTTTCTACGGGTTTCATCAAGAGCTAAGTTATAGAGATACCTAATCCTCTGAAGAGCTAAATCTCTCAATACTTCTCTAGGACTTTTCATTATTTAACACTCCGTTTCATACTTAGAGGTGCTAGCATTAAATTTACTCAATATAATTAAGTTAGGTATTAGGGTATTAAGCATGGCTAAAAAACCTTTAACGATAATATTACTAGAATCAGCACTAGAGCTGGTACCTGTAGAAATAGTTAATCATCCTGCTGTTATAAAAAATGCTGTAAGGAGAAAGAAGAAGCCTCTTGAAACACTTCTCGATACCTCACTCCATTATCATGCCATGAAGAATCTTAGAGATAGAGAAAAGCGCGGTAGACCGGATATAGTTCACGTATCGCTACTAGAAGCTCTCGAAAGCCCTTTAAATAAAGAAGGATTGCTGAAAATAGTTGTCCACACATATCCCGGACACGTGATCTTTATAAAACCAGAGACTAGGCTTCCGCGTAATTATAATAGATTTGTTGGTTTAATGGAACAGTTGCTGACCACGGGTAAAGTACCCCCTGATTCAGATGATCCCCTAATGTATGTTAAGACTATTCCATTGGAAGACGTACTAAATAGCCTTAGAGTAAATGGACTAATAATATTGCGCGAAAACGCGCCACGTAAGAAACCTATTGAAATAGTCGAAGAAGCTCTTCGCGAAAACCTTGCTGTAGGAATTGGTGGATTCCCGCATGGTGATTTTAGCGAATATGTACTAAAGTTAAGCAGTAAACAATACTCTATATACGATAAACCACTAACCACTTGGATAGTTGTATCAAGAATTATTACAGCAACGGAGCAGTATTACGGTATTATATAAAGTTCCGTATTAATTGTATAAAGTTTTGTGCTAAGTAAATATTATTAGTGGTTATGCTTCAATAGATGAATACTCTTAGTTATACTATATAATGCAGTACTATACAGTCCTACTTACTATACCTTATTATGAGGTAATATAGTAGTGAGGTAAAAGTTTCGATAGAGCTTTATAAGGTGATATTATTCTGAAGCCAGATACTCCATTTTTCAAGGTGGAGTAGTAGTGGAGATTATAAAACACGAAGAGATAAAAGACCCGCTAGAGGAATACGCTAAGTGGAACAGTTTAGATGTTAATGAAAACGCTAACAAGTATATGGGTCCCACAGGGTATTTTAGCTATTTGTTAGAAACACATATGATGAAACTAGTAGACATGCTTCCAAAGCCAGTACTAAAGGCACATATAGAAGGGTATATATATGTACATAAATTACCTTATAGCCTATATATACCCTATTGTACCGGACACAGTGTTGCTAGACTCTTAGAAATAGGTCTTAAAACACCAACTGTTACTTCTAAATCCGCTAAACACTTTGATACATACGTTGACCACATAGCAAACTATTTGATAACTCTACAACATTACTTCACAGGAGCACAAGCATTCTCAAGCGTAGAGTGGTACGCTGGACCTTTCATAAGAAAGGATAAACTTGATTATAAGCGAGTTAAACAGGATATCCAGAGATTACTGTTTAACCTTAATTATCCAACAAGGGTTGGATTACAAACTCCCTTCACGAACTTTACTGTCACACTTGATGCCCCCAAGAAAATGCTTGAAGGAGACTATGCTATACTAGGTGGTACTAAGCTCGAACCTCTTGGAGAATACTATAACGAAGCAAAAACGTTCTTGTTAGCACTAACTGAGTTATTAAGAGAAGGAGATGCCTATGGGCAACCATTCACGTTTCCCATACCAACACTCATGACCACAGCCGATATGTTATGGAACGAGCCAGAATTATTTGAGGCTATTTTCCAAGCCGCTGCGAAACGCGGTAGTTTCTATTGGTTGAACACGCGCGTCGTAGACCCAGATGCAGCTTATGCTATGTGTTGTAGATTAACAATTGATAGAAATGAATTACTCCACGCATATAAGAATTCTGGTTTCTCCTTATCAAGAAAAGACCTCGAAGAAACTCGTGAAGAAACACTAAAGAAAATAGAAAGACAAAGATTTGGTGGTTTATGGGCACTTCCGGATGTGACCGGATCCATAAATGTTACAACGATCAACCTACCTCGTATCGCTTTAGAGGCTAAGGGAAACGACGAGGTATTCTGGGAAATATATGATAAGGTTCTCAACCTAGTAAGACTAAGCGAAGATTGGTTCCGCAGAAGATATGTTAGCTTAATGTCCAAATATCCCGCTCTCTACTACATGATTAAGACTTACCTATACGAGTTCCCATCAAGCCACTTTAATACTATAGGATTACTAGGACTGCCGGAAGCCGCTGCTATATACTTACAGGATCCCTATATATGGAAAGAGGGCTCCAGGAGAGACTGGTTAAGAGCAGCAAGTATTATGAAGAAAATGGTTGAATATGCTGTTGAGAAAGCTCGTGAGTGGATGACTGCTACTGGAGTACCATGGAACGTAGAAGAAGTGCCCGGTGAATCGGCTGCAGCAAAACTAGCACTTAAGGATGTTAAACTATATCCTGAAGTAGTTGAATATCTCGGAGATCCGCAGAACCCGATATATAGTACGAGTATCGCGCCCTATTATGGCGCATTGGAATTACCTCATAGAATCGAAATAGAATCTATGATACAGAAGATATTCACTGGCGGTGTTATGATGCATATATTTATTGGAGAAGAACCTGATTATGAAGCACTAGCTAAACTAACAAGAAGACTAACCAACACCGATCTCGTATACTGGAGCTATACACCCGCTGTAACACACTGTAATGAATGCAATAGAACGTTCACAGGGCTTTATACTAGATGCCCAGCCTGTGGTAGTGAAAAAGTAGATATCTGGAGTAGAATCATTGGCTACTATAGACCTCTAAGAAACTGGAACCCATATAGGAGGCGGGAATTCTGGAGTAGATACCACTACAAATTGTAGACACACCCTTGTTTTAAACCATAAACACCTATCTAGGTGTAAACGATTGTCTTCTACCTCTACTCCCATTTTTTTACATAAAATCTCTCTATCAAAACCCTTGATAGGAACTGGTTGGAAGAGCATAAGCTTAGTTGATGTATATGGATCAGTAACTTTTACACTATGGCTTTGTGGGTGTAATCTCAAATGCCCATTCTGTCATAACTGGAGATTAGCTACTAACGACAAAAGCATGTGTAAACCATTAAATATCGAGCTACTAATTGATGAACTGTTCTCCTCGATATCTTTCATAGATTACTTACACATAACAGGCGGCGAACCTCTAGTACAATATCGCGCATTAGAAGAATTTCTACAATATATAAAAAACGGTGTTGATGTTAAAATAAGTCTTAATACTAACTTAACGCTTTTTAAACCATTTAAAAGGCTCTTAGAAAAAGAGCTCCTAGATCACGTTGCAACAGACCTAAAGATCCCATTTAAAGAACTAATCGGATACAATACAGATATTGCTAATACTCTTTGGAGACAATACCTTAAATCGCTAAGACTTATAGTAGATTATAACATACCCCTAGAACTCCGCATACCCGTTTCATACTTATTAATAAAAATGCTAGATCATCTGGTAGAGCTTCGAGAAGTGCTCAATATACTTAACCATTACAGCAAATATTATGTCATAATAGAGCCTTTGCTTGGAGAACCGATAACAACTCCAAGAAGTAATGATTGGTGTAAAAAATACTGCAACCCTTCTCAAAATGAGTTAATAAGAATTAAGAATCGCTTGATCGAACTCGGGTTTAGAAGGGTTTATACAAAGAATCCTCTAGGTGATCTACGTGTTGGGCCAGAATGAGATTTTAGAAAATAAGTATAAACCGTTTGTGAAGATAATAGCGTATCTTCCAGATACAACACGTTTAATAGCTTCTGCTGGTAAATCAACGCTTTCTCCCAAAAATATTGATAATATACTTTCCGAAATGGATGAAGCACTTGTAAAAGAGTGGTTAACCGAATTAATAAAAAGGGGACATGGCTCGCCTATGGAACACAGTATCTATATCTATGAAGTAATATGTAGCCGTGCTGCAAGTCACCAACTTGTTAGACATAGAATAGCAAGTTATACACAATTAAGCCAGAGATATAGTGATAAGTATTTAAGAGGCATGATTAGGAGGGCTGCTAATTATTTGAACAAAAATATTCCTTTGAAACCAAAGAGTAAGGATGACTATAGAGAGTATTCTAAAATACTCTCAGAGATAGTTAATACCAATATAGACTTTGATGAACTATTAGATATTGTATCTGAGGCTTTCATTATACCACCAAGTATTGTAAGAAAACAAGACAAAGAATTCCTCGCAAAGCTCGTAGAAAATACGGCAAAGTATTATGAAATGCTCTCGCAGGGGATAAAGCCTGAAGATGCCCGCTATATCTTACCACAAGCGGTTAAGACTCGCTTAATTGTTTCAATGAATGCAAGAGAATTGTTTGAAAGTTTTCTCCCATTAAGAATGTGTAGTAAAGCTCAATGGGAGATAAGGTACATCGCATGGAATCTATGGAGACTATTAGCCCGTATTCATGGCGAGCTCTTCGAATATGCTGGTCCACGCTGTATATTGATTGATAATAGGATAAGGGAGAAACCGTGTAGGTTAAGAGACTACTTGGATTCGAGGTGTAAGCCGGTTATAACTAGATGTCCTGAGCTAGTCGATAGCAATGGTATACTTAACTGCTTAGCATACGCTTCAAAGGATCCGTGGGAATCTCTTATCTAGTTTAAACCTCTTTCTTTAAATCTCTTCCTAAATTCATAGTACTTCCGGTGATTATAGCATGATTCTCAGTGATTGGGATATACGCGTATATATAGAGAAGAAACTACTAGTTATAGAGCCATTATTCGAAGATACTATTAGAGAGAATGGAGTAGATCTTAGATTTGGAAACGAGTTTTGTAGATTCAAAAAACACTACAACATAGTTATTGATAGTAGTAGAGATCCGGTTGAACACGTTGTAGAATGTTACGAAGTTAGTGATAATGAGGGATTTATTATACAGCCTCTAGAACACGTCTTAGCAACTACATTAGAGTGGATCGAGTTACCGCATGATCTCGTGGGATTCGTTAATCTTCGTAGCACTTTCGCGAGATACTCGCTCTACATACCTCCTACTATTATAGATGCTGGTTTCAAAGGCCAAGTGACCATTGAGATCATTGGTGGAAGCGTGCCCGTTAAAGTTTATCCAAAACAGAGATTTCTACACATAATATTTGCACGTACAAGTAGCCCGGTTTATAAACCATATACTGGAAAATACCAGAAACAAAGAGGAGTTACGCTTCCGAAGCCTGATGCGCAGTAAGAAGGAGGAAATGCCGCCGCCGGGATTTGAACCCGGGTCTCCCGCGCTCGGCCCTCCTAGGGCCTGAGGACACGGGCTCGAGAGGCCCGCATACTTGGCCGGGCTATACTACGGCGGCTTCTCGAAAAATAAAACATTTATATAGTCTTTATTAATTTTACTGTGTTTCTCCTCTCTTCTCCTCCTTTAATATTATTACTGATTCAGGCTTCTTGATCCTTATCGTTAAGTTCTCGTTGATATAGAATATGTGGTTTCCATCCTCCGGACCAATGTATCGGGTTGTTGTATCTCTCCCAATAACTATGTCTATGTATTCTGGGCTTGCAGCGATCAACAATGCTGTATCATCTGGTAGTTGTGGCAGTATTACCACTTTCTCAACCATTCTCATAATCCTTTCAAGCTCTACGATACCTGTTTTTTCATGGACTTTTAAGAGTTTAACATATCTACGCGGATTAACGAATAACTTATATGGTGGTGCAATATTCTTTTCACTATATAATGCGAGTGCTCTGCCTAGATCCTCAACAGCTGATCCCGGTATCTCCCAGGTAGTCATTGTAGCCTTTAATACACCACTGGTATTCATGATCCCTTCAGAACCCCTACACCCCTCCAACAATACTTTATTCTCGATAATGCTAAGCTCAACTGCTTTATCGAGGAATATATTTAGTGCTGGGAGCTCACCCATCCTTCGAGCAGAATCTATGAGTTTCTGTGGTATCTTAAACGATAACCCTATATCGCATAGCTTCTTATAACGTGTCTCCCCCGTAGATGGATCATATATTAATGCATAATCTGTCCCAATACCAAGATTAGTTTCCGGTAGTTCCCGGCGGAGAACCCTTAACTCGTTTAATCTCTTATTAAACATCTCCATTATACTCCTCCATTCCGCATCAGTAAATACTCCTTCAACCTGATCGCCACGTATCGGGGTATTCTCCTTAACCGGTTCGGGATCCCTAGGCGTTCTTATACCCGTTAATTCCTCAACCTCTTTAGCACCCTTCTCGAGTTCCACGACCTGTTCCGGGTCAACCTGTTTTAGGAGTGCCAGGAATTCTCCAACATGGGTCTTTTCTTCACGTGCAATATCTAGGAATACCTTCTTAAACCTCTCATCCTCGATCTTCTCAGCTAGTTGCAGGTATAGGTTTATGGCATCCAATTCAGCGATTATACTTAGCCTTAAGGCTTCAGCAACCCTTCCCTCCGTAAATTTTTGATCATGAGGAGTTAGCTCGAGAGGGTTCTTAGAAAGCATGGGTTATCAACCCCCTATATATTACTTCTTACCAGGATATAATAGGATTCTCCTACTTATTAACCGTATACAGCGTATTACTCTACGCCTCCATACATATAGGAGTCCCAGCACGATTAATTGTCCATAATCAATCGCTATGACAGAGCCATTACCGGTTTCCTCAATAATTATTAATGGATATAATAGGATTTTTTCAAAGGAGTATAGGATGTATAGGAG
>JBEVCI010000056.1:0-5351 GCA_040514375.1 Thermoprotei archaeon | reverse complement strand
GGTGTATCCAACGATATAGAAGCATATGAAAAATTAGAAAAAGCTATGAAAAACCCAGGCGAACTTAGTTTGGAGGATTTCAATAAATACTTTACCAAAACAGATTTAGACTTAGACAAGATCCCCTTTATTAAATACTTTAAAGAAGATGGTGGTTTTTACCTAACCAGTTCGATTATAATAGCATGTTTAAATAGTGTCTGCAATGCTAGCATTCATAGAATGATGCTACTAGATTCCAGCTCAGCAGCTGTTAGAATAGTTCCCCGTCACTTATATCATATTTATAGAGAAAACCTGTCCCATAACAGAGATACGCCTGTAGCAATAGTATTGGGCGCACACCCCCTTATAGAAGTGGCGGCTTCGTCCTCTCCTCCATATGGTATATTCGAGCTAGGTATAGCTAAGGCCTTGGGCTCTAGTGGTATTGTTGTTAAAACTCCTCTTTATAAAATACCTGTCCCTGTTGAAGCGTCTATTATTCTCGAAGGCATTTTATCAAGAAGAGAGAGTATCGAAGGCCCATTTACAGACATACTTGGATTACCCGATATTCAGCGTAAACAACCTGTATTCGAGCTCCACAGCGTATATGTTAGCAAGAAGTTTCCACTACAATATCATGCAATAATACCTAGTTTCTCAGAACATGTATTGCTTATGGGTTTTCCACGTGAAGCTCAGATATACGGTATTGTCAGATCAGTAGCGCCTGGAGTCAAGAGCGTTAGATTGACACCTGGTAGTGGTGGTTGGTTACATGCTATTGTATCAATTAATCAAAGCAAACCTGGTGAGGCTAGAAATGTTGGTTTAGCAGTTATAACGGCTCATCCGAGTGTTAAACATGTAGTCGTAGTTGATGATGATATCGATATCGATAATCCGCACATGGTTGAATGGGCTATAGCTACTCGTGTCAAGGGTAGTGAAGATATTATAATATTAAGAGGTGTCCGCGGATCGACATTAGACCCCCGGAGTGTGAATGGGATCGGAGATAAAGTTATAATAGATGCTACAAAGCCCTTCAATGAGCCTTGGGATAAATACCGTAGAGTTGGTGTTCCTTAGGTGTACCTTACGCGCGAGCAAGAGAGAATGCTTAACGGAGAATATGGATGGATTTACGCTAAGGCTTTAAAACTAATAGTTAAAGTTGGCGAAGCTCTTGGTGCTGAAAAACTAGTTAAAATTAGACACGCACATGTATCGGGTGTTTCCTTCTCTAACATAGGGTATCCGGGTCTAGAATTTATACGTGATTTTTACGTGGAGGGGGCAGAGGCTCGAATTTATACAACTGTTAATCCCACATGCATAGATGTGCTAATGCAATCTACACTTATTAGTAGAGAATATGCAGATAAACAATTAGAGATTAACAGGTTCCTTGAAGGTATGGATTTTAAGCCAACATATACCTGTATACCTTACCTCTACAGAAGACCCTTTACTGGAGAACATCTTGCATGGGGCGAAAGCAGTGCTGTTATAGTATCTAATAGCATTTTTGGCGCCAGAACCAATAGAGAAGGAGGCCCCATAGCATTAGCAGCTGCACTAACAGGTTATACCTACTTCGCAGGTCTTCATCTAGACGAGAATAGAGTAGTAAATGTAGTTATTGCTCCCAGTATCAGAGACGGAGCATATGGCGCTCTTGGTCTATGGATCGGGTACAATATCAAGGAGATACCGATGATCAGGGGTCTAAAAACTTCACTTTACGAGTACAAGTTATTGCTCGCAGCAGCGGCGGCCAGCGGAGATCATGCACTAATAGTACTAGATGGTATTACCCCTAGAGACAGCTATACTGGTTGTGATAGCTGTGAACGCATAAGTGTTACTCAGAGGGACTTAGAAGATATAAAAGGTTCACCACCTAGTGAGGGGGATGAGGTATTAGGATATATTGGTTGTCCTCATCTAGATCCTACCGAATTTGTCGATCTCTATAATCTGATCGTTAGAAGAGCTTCAAAAGGATTTAAGCGGGGAAGAAAATTACTACTGACGATACCACCATTAGTCGCTAAAATGTATTTTGAAGAAATTAATATACTGAGAAAAATTGGTGTAGATGTTGCAGCTGGTACTTGTCCAATTGTTTCGAAACTTACTAGTGCATTTGACTATATTGTAACAGACAGTGGTAAAGCAGCGTTTTACATGAGTAGAAGACATGGCATAAAAACCTATGTATCATCGACTACTGATGTGTTAAATGAGGTGTTTAGGGATTAAATTAGAGTATAGTGTAAAGCCTCTAAACGATGGTGATTGTGGCGGCATATTAGTAGTTATAAATGATTATATTAGTTTCTTTGGAGAAGTTGATCCTTATAAAGGAGTACATACACCGAGTGGTAAGCATATCGCCGATAAAGTATTGGTTTTTAGAGGAGGAAGAGGATCTACAGTTGGTTCATATATAATCTATGCTTTGAGGAAAAATAATGTGTCTCCAAGATGTTTTATCGTCGAAAAACCAGATCCTGTGGTAGTTGCTGGGAGTATACTTGCCGATATTCCTCTCCTAGTTATCAGAGAATATAATGATTTTATAGTGAATGTTTGTGATGGATATAAGCTAGAATATGATAGGGGTAAGCGTATTGTCAGAGTCTATAAATAACGGATTTTTCCTAGTACTTGAAGGTATTGATGGTTCTGGAAAAACATCTATTGCTAATAAACTCGTCGAAGAGCTAACCGGCATGGGTTACAAAGTAGTTTACACTTATGAACCATGGGATTCCTATTATATAAAGATCTTAAAAGAACATTATAGTTTTGTTAGAGATGCTGCATTAGATGCTTTAACTTATGCTGCTGATCGTCTTATACACATACGCTTATTTATTAAGCCCTATCTAGAGCGAGGATTCTTAGTGATATGCGATAGGTATTACTATAGTAGTGTTGCATATCAGTCTGCACAAGGAGCCGATCTTGAGTGGGTACTCGAAATAAATAAGTATGTATTAAATCCTGACCTCGCTATATACCTAGACGTCGATCCTTTAACCGGTCTGCGGAGGAGACAAAGACTTAGATCTAGGTTTCCAGAGTATGAAGAGCTCGACCTCTTATATAGAGTACGTGAAATATACTTAGAGCTTGTTAGACGAGGCTATATGATCTTGGTAGATGCTAGAAGGGATTTTGATAGTGTATACAAAGATGTTAAAAACCTCGTCTTAGCGTATCTTAGAAAAACTACTTCTCACGTATAGCGCGCTTAACTCTATATATTCTTTCGAGTACTTCAAGCCATTCAATTAAATAAGAAGGCTCTATTTCGTTTTTCTCTATAGAGGTATTTAATACATTTATCACTCTATTCTCTATTTTATCGAGTACCGTTTTAAGCGTAACTTCTTCTCTAACCCTCTTCTCTTCCTCTTCAGTTCTAACTAGATAGACCTTACCGTGGACCGGGCAAATTATTTCACCGCTTTTTAGCTTAAATAGAGGTAAGTTGCATCCTTTCACAGGACAAGTCTCAGCTAACATTACAGCACCGCTTTTTAGTAACTCAGCCATTCTCTTTACTGGATTAGTACTAGACACTTCCAAACCCTCGTTAAAGTACTAATTTTATTCAAGACCCTCAGAACTATATTAGTAACTTATATTATCAGTAATACTGGGTTATATAGTCTTAATATGGGGGTGTAAGCATGACTGTACCGATGGATAATGAAGCTAAGATTAAAAATGCCATGTATATGTTGTTAACGATCATAAACGACGCTGGTGTACCGAGAAATATCAGAAGAGCAGCCACAGAAGCATTAAACCAGCTCAGAGACGAGAGACTATCACCTGGTGTTAGAGCCGCTAATGCCATTAGTATTCTAGACTCTATCGTACAAGATCCCAATATGCCTAGACACACGTTTACCAGGATCTTACAGATAATAGCTTTACTAGAAACTGTTCGTGACTAAAGGGGTTCACCACGTATTGATTAGAGTTAGAGTCAGAGGTATTGCAGCAACAGCTGTGTCAAAAATATTGATTGATAAGGGGCATCGAATAGTACAAGCTAGTAGTATTATTAGAGAGAGATTTGGTCTTGAAAACAATACCGCACCCGCTGATGTTACTGTTAAAGATGCTGGTGAAGATGAGTTATTAGTATTGGGATTTTATGGAAAAGCTGATAGAATTTACGAAGACCTAGTTGACGCACTAGAGTATGTTTACAGCTGGATCTCACCAGTAGGCCTCTATTCTATTCATAGAGGCTTTGTTAGGGAGAAGAGAAACAGTGAGTGTATAGTTGACATTGGGGTTCTAAAGGGAGTTTTACCTAATTGTAGAAATAGACCTGGAGATAAAGTCCTTGTTAGTGTTGAAAGAGCTGCGATCAAACCTGGAGAAACTCCACGTTTAAGCTATAGGCTGAGGATCGTTGGCGAATATCTATCGCTCGTATATGGTTCTTCTAGCATCACTTTCTCTGAGCATATTCGCGATAAAAGTAAGCGAGAATTCCTACTCGCAGTAGCCGCTCCTAAACTAGCTGGTAGCGGGCTTGGTATACATTTTCGTAGTAGTAGCATGTATGCTACACGAGAAGACATAGAGCGAGAAATAGATTTACTGAAGAATAAGCTCAAAGAAATACTAAGCAATTTACAAAGTGGTGACGCTCCACAACAAATTTATGAGGGAGAATTTATTGGTATAATTGGCCTCACTAGTACTGCTAAAGAAAGGCTAGATCATTACAGGGATCTCGTAGTACCAACTATGCCTAGACACCATAGCTTTAAGACTGTGGGCGGGGTTTTTAGCGAGTTAGTAGATATAGTAGAGAAGATCCTAGCCTATAAGCATGAATTAAAAGAAGTACTGCAAGGTGCTATAATGGATTATGTTATCGAGAAATATAAGAACATGCCACGTATTAGAATTATTCATAAAAAACCCGATGGTAAAACTGTAGAACTTAATCCAGGATACCTCTATAGTGTTGATAAAATAGGTAATAGTTATCGCATTATAGTAGTTCGTACTATTAGAAGCGAGGGTATTTACGACGGATTAAATATTGAGAAGAAACCCGGTGATCTAGACTACATGGTTGTATGGAGTGATAAATGGGCAATTAGCCATAACTATCACAGAGAGGGAAAATGGATTGGTAGCTATATCAATATAAATACTCCGCCAGAGCTCTTACCAAACATGATCAAGTATCACGACTTATTACTGGACGTAGTTATAAAACCTGGCGAAAAACCCGCGTTAGTCGATCTGGAGCAATTTAACAGCTATTGTGAAATGGGCATATTTTCTAATAAACTATGTGATACGGTAAACAATATTAA
>JBEVCI010000055.1:0-19527 GCA_040514375.1 Thermoprotei archaeon | reverse complement strand
ACCCTAGACATACAATCCTCTTTTTAATTCTTTTTACCCTATTCATACCATATTATCCATTGAATCAAGCTCTAGGTTTTACAAACTTGTTTTTCTCACTACTTAGTCCTTGATGTTAATAAGTTTTAATAATCCGTGATCGGGAACTATGTATCCACCGCCTCTCCTATACTCTAAAAAACCCTCCACATAGTACTTACCCGGTTTCAGCTCTGCATATAGCTCTCTATATGTTTCCAGATATAGTTCTCGACCTCTAACCTCAACAAGATACCTCGAGGGGATAACTCTGTAATCTAAAGGTTTAACAATAGTTATCTCATCAATAAAGAAAACCCGCTTAAACACGGGATCTACACATTTTTGAACTCCCTGTTTAAACCTAACGAGCCGCAGGTTTAAGTGATAACCACGATAACGTAGATGCAATAGTGTATCTTTTTTAACGCTTAGATACGTATCGAGATCTACTCTTCCTTTATGTTTAGCCAAATACTCTTTATACAGCGTATAGAGATCAGCTTTTTCAAAAACCCCTTTATTCACTAGATCTCGAATCTTATCTATAAGGAAATCACTGACCCCATATACAACTATGTCTATATCTCGATTAGCACCTATCAATATAGATCCCGTTACCACATATTCTTCTTCATCAAGGTCTAGCAGTGATTCTACGGACTTTATTATGGATGATATAGGGTGCGATAAATTGGGTTTATAGAGTATGGCTTTTTCGGCATTGATAGCTGGTGCTTCCAGTTTTAGACAGTCCCAGTAGTATAGGCTATCCCTATGCCTCATTATGATAGATTTTGAACGAGAAATTATGTTATACCGCGGAAAAGCAAAAACTTTACCTGGGGGGTGTTGATAACCCTTAACAATCCATATAAAACCCATATATTCTAAAGGCTCACCTTCTAAAAACCTCAACTTAGATCACTTCTTTAATATCTCGTCTAGGGCTTTTTTCAAAAACTCTATAACATATCCTTCCTCAAATGGAGGTTCGCCAATAACCCTGTTATTAATAATTATTATGGGATACTCTTCGGAACTATCGACTAGGTCTATATCAATCACTACACCGTATTCTCGTTCAAGTATATCCTTGTAATCTAGTATCCATTGATAAATACTCCATTTCTCGTAACAGGGCTTACCACGTATGGTTATCTTAACGTTCACAACCATGTGATCACGCACAAAACGATTCTTCACAAGTAATAACCAGATACGATTTTATTAATTCTATTTCTCTTTTTCAATAATATCGCAATAATATCGCATACAGTGCTTTTCCTCGACAAAGGGGGTTTCACGCAAAAACTACGTTTAAGTCAAAACTTGTTTCGTACTTTTCGTTCACTATATAAATGAGGAGTTCTACTAAGTTAGACTTAGTTAGTATAAGGAGTGGTGTCTTGATGGATACTATATTCGAAAAACTAGTCATAAGGTCTATTACACTATTTGCTGAAAAACCAGCAAGTGATATCACACACTATACTGATAAGTTGCAGGAATACATACGAATACTAAGTGATATAGAGCGAGAACTAATTAGAAGGAATTATCGAGTATTTACAAAGAGGCTATCACTACCCATACTAGATAATAGTATGCGTGCTAAGATTGTAGAAAAACTAGAACCACATAATACTTTAGTATCACTCGGTATTCATAAACCTAGTATAGACTATGAGTATGTAGAATATGTGGTTAGTAATGGCTATTACATGGCTATACATGGTGTTTGGAATAATCCAATCGAGTATTCAAAAAGGGTATCAGAAATAATACATAGAGTAAGCAACGTTAACCCCGTATATGCTACGCGTATCGCAGTTGCTTTTCACGAGGACATACTTGAAACACCGTATTTTCCGGATTCAACAAGCAGCGGCTATCCCGGTTTAGGAATATCATTTCTATTACCCAATGCTATTATAGAGTATATTCAAAGAGGAAATAAGTTAGAGAATTTCCCTAAAGAGCTACTAACTTACACCAAGCAATTAGAAGAACTACTAACTAGCATTACTGGGATTAAACGCATAGTAGTCGATTATAGTATTTCTCCGTGGATGAATAATAGTGTTGTAAAACTACTTGAAGTGCTTGGCTATAAGCTATTATCTCCGGGGTTCAACTACGGCATATATACTTTGAATAGTTTTATAGGCGAACTAGCTAAAACTAGTGGTAATGCAAGCGGTTTTAATGAAGTAATGTTGCCATATGCAGAGGACTTATTACTTATAGAAGCTGGTAAAGAGGGCCTAATAAGGGTACGTGATTTCTTGCTTTATGCTTCAACGTGTGTAGCTGGTGTTGATATGGTTGTAGTGCCGGAATCGATTGATAAATTAGCAAACTTAGTATTAGATTTGATGAGTATTTGGTATGTTAAGAATAAAGCACAAGCTCTTAGAGCAATACCTGTCTCGGATAGTGTTGGTACAGATATTGATCTTGACAAATTCGGTAAAGTACCGGTTATAGATTATTAGATGTGCGAATCGTGTATGTGATAGTGTTTTTCAGTAATACTAGTAATCGCCTTACCATAGATTTTTTCGAGGACTTCTCTACGCATTACCTCCTCGGGGTTACCATAGTAGTATACTTGTCTATTGAGTAACAAGATCTTGCTCGTATATGGTAAGAGAATTGTTGGATCATGGCTAGAAACTATAACTATTTTCTTTATACTGAGATCGGCGATAAGCTTCGCTATCTCAACCCTTCCTTCGGGATCGATATTGCTGAAGGGTTCATCCATAACGAGCACAGGGGGATCAAGAACTAGTGCTCTAGCAATATAACCTCTTTGCCGTTCACCACCGCTTAGCTCAGCTACGTTCTTGGACCATTTATCGGGAGAAAGACCGAGCTCTAATAAAACTCTCTCGATGTGTTTACGTAGACTTCTTGATACGGGTAAGCGTGGCCACTTACTCTTTAATATGTAACAGCAAGATACCATTTCGTATAGTGTAACCGGGTAGTTGATCTCATGGATATTAGTTATCTGGGGCACATATCCAACAAACTTACCCGCTTTATGAGGGTCACCAGTAACGTTTACTCCGTTAATGAAAACATTTCCTCTAACTGGTTTAATAAACCCTGCTATAGTTCTTAGCAGTGTTGTTTTACCAGCACCATTAGGTCCTAGAACCTGTATTAAACCGTATCCCCTAAATTCAATAGATAGATCCTTAAGTATAATTTCGCCACCTAGCTTCACAGTGATATCCTCTAAAACTAGCGAATACATATAATACCCCCCAGTTATGCATAGTCTAAAGGGGTAAATATTTAAGACTGTGCACAGGTGATTTTTACGAGAAAACTACTAGCATTGCTTATCTTAGTACAATTAATTATAATGATAGTGCCCGAAACAAGTACTTTTTCCGAGAATACGGGAGTTTACGTTATAGTGACTTTTTCTAACCTGGTACCAGATATACTTCAACTATTATGTCCATACGATAAGATAGACTACATAGCTCCTCCCGGCGTAGATCCCCATACATACACTCTAAAGCCAAGCGATATAGAGAAGTTAAGAAGAGTCGACATAGTAATTTCAACTGGTCACACACCATTTGAATATCGTATTCGAGAGTTAAGAGAAAGAGGAGTTTTTAACGCTATATTGATAGAGATCCCACATATACCCGGTATAGTGTTGAAAGAAAACCCTGTTACACATACAATCAATTATCATATGCCAATATATGATCCATATAACTATATCGCATTTATAGAACATATTGCTAAAGAACTATCCCATATAAATCCTTCTTGTAGTACGGTTTACATGGAGAGAGCAAGTAGTGTAGTAGAAAGAGTACAGAGCATTATCAAAGAAACCCCACATATTAACGCAACAGCTATCGCAGATCATCCTTTTGTACAGTACGCTATCGAGTGGATCGGTATAGAAATAGTTTATCTAATCGCACAGGAACACGAAATAAGTGGTAGTCCAAAATTAGAGAGTATAGACAAGCTGCTCAGCGAGAAAACAATTAAATACGCAGTTATAACTGATCCTCCAAAAACAAGTTATAGTCAATGGCTATTAGCTAAAGCAGAAGAATACAACATACCGATTATTAGAGTTAAGTCTCCGCTCCTGAATATGAGTACTATCGAAAAACTACTATATGTTGTAGCACAGATAAACTCTATAAAACTAGTTAGTGAGACTAATCCCTTAGGAGAAACCATTGTAGCGAACAATTACCTGTCTCGCGTATTATCTACGTCATCGTTGATAATAGGTTTTATTCTCCTGACAGTCACAGCCATTATGGTGATGAGGAGAGAATGAAGTTTTTACAACTAGTACTCATAGTATTACTCGTTATATACGTAGCTCTTTTATCTCTAGTACTAAATCCCCTATGGATTATTGTAATGGTATCTGCAGGCTTAGCTTTTGGATCGTTAGGCTCGATCATAGCTATTAGAAAACTATACTTCTTAGCAGGCGCGAGTCCTCACATAGCATTATTAGCAGTAGCACTCTCTATACCTTTATCAGTAGTACTCGGTGGAAGCGAATACTTATACTCGATAATAGGAGGTATTCTCCTAGTCTATATTGCTGGCTATATGATCTATAGAGGGATAGAATCTGATATAGCAACTGCTATGGTAGTCGCATCAACTGCGTCATTAAGTGTTATTGTGATATATTACGTTTTGACCAGATACCCCATATACTTTAGCATATCAGCAATTATAACGGGAGATCCCCTACTAGTAGGTATTTACGATGCTATGGTAGCATTCGTTATTGCATTATTCACATTTATACTAGTTTTACTAACTTATAGGGAACAGCTAGCTATAGGTATCGATAGAAACATGGCTGAGCTATTGGGTCTTAGGATCTGGGTTTACGACTTATTACTCTATACTCTTATCGGCCTCGTAGTTGTTGGTTTACTCAAAATCGTCGGTTTTATACTAGCACATGTACTAGTACTATTACCGCCAAGTATAGCTGTGATAAGGTCTAGAAGTGCATGGGAAGCACTTTACCTAACTATAGTGACCGCGCTGGTATCTTCTTTATTAGGATTACATTTTGGCGTATTGCTTGATATTTCTCCTACGGGATTAACCGGTTTAATACTCCTATTCCTTTACATATTAGCGTTTATGAGGCGTAGAACGTGAGGAAGAAGAGATTTGGTGTTTCAATACCAATAGAGTTGGCAGAGGAATTAGATAAACTTGCAAATATCTTAGCGTGTGATAGGTCTCGCTTAGTAACACATGCTCTAAGGAGTATTATTAGCGAGTACAAACACTATGGTAAACCACACCACTGCCTAGGAGTAATAATATGTACTAAACCAATAGGTAAAACCAAGTCTATGGAGTTTGTTGAAGAGTTCCGAGATATTATTAAAAGCTATAACCACATACATGTTAGAGACTTGTGTATCGAACTGTACATTGTAGAGGGGGACTCGCGGAGAATATCTAGATTACATAGCAAGCTCGATAAAAGCTCTAATTTCGTTAAATATATTCCACTCCTAGCCGAATAAGCTATTCAGATATTAGTTTATTCAAGTCTTTTGATATACCCGGATTAAGACTGCCTAGTTTCTCAATTAGTTTTTTACGAAGGTGTTCAGCGAGGTTATAGCATCCCCCAATATGTTCTAAAAACCCTTTCTCAACAAGTCTAGCTAGTGCTTTATTAATTTCGATCTCTATAATAGCATCATCAAATTCTGGTACAAGCTCAGGATCGCGCCTTCTCTTAACTTCTTCGCGTAACTCTATTACCGCGATGATCTCACCGACACTTATGTGTTTCAAGAAGTACTCCATTATTAATCTCTCGAGCTTGTTAAGACTTAGTATATCCTTAAAATCTGGTTTCTCGCTCATATATTACCCCTAGTAATACCATGTATTATAAAATACGTGTTCGTTAACCACAAACTTAGGGTTATTACGTGCTAGACAAACATTCTTGAATAAACACTTATCACAATAAGGGGTATCCCTAATACATATTCTACGTCCCATATCCCATAGGTAATCGTCTAATAAGAAGAGGTCGATATTAGCTTTTTCGGCTAAGATCCTATAAGCTCTCCTAATATGCATACGCAAGAGTATATCTTCTTCTCGCGTAACTCCTGCTCCACTCTTGATCTTGTCCCATAGTCTTCCAGAAACCATTACTATTCCAAGTCGATAAGCAATTCTTGACAAGTGATTATCAACGGGAATATCAACGTGATCTACTGGGTTAAACAATCCACGAGCTTTTAGAAACTTTATGAGAAGTAGTGGTTTTTTCTCAGCCGGATCTTCGTATGCTCTGAAAACACGTAGTAAATCAGTTAAACCAGGAGATACCCCACTTCCACGTACTCTGTTTTTACTAGATTCTATGAGGGATTCGGCAGAGCCATTATACAGCTTTAATAGCTTCACACCAAGATCTCTTAATAAATAAGCTCTAACTTCGGGATCAGGTGGTTCCGCATTACCTACTCTAAGCCACTTAACAACATCTTCTATAGTTATTTTAGAGAGGGTCTCAGGAGAGAAAAATTCGGGGTTTTCATCAAGCTTTTTCTTACCCAGTCTATATAGTAGGTCTGCACCATGGTAGCAACCATCTTCGAGACATGCTTCATAAGGTTTTCCTGGCCTGCTTAATCTGTGATCCATTGCAACCATTACGAGGAAGTATCTAAGAGTAGTCTCGCGATCCATATCTTTACTTGGATAGTACTTCTCATCGAATACATCTAGAGGTTTTACCGCATTACTGTGTCTTGACAGTATCCTAGCAATTCTTTCGATCATCCGTGTATCTATCCCTATTACTTCCACTAGTAATCACCACCAATATATTTGGGGACAACATTATTACTAATTTATTGTGGAATAATATCCATCCTTATATTATGCTTATGTGGTGTATTATGCGATATATACGCGAGGATATATACGAGTGTACCGATGAGTACGTAGTATTAGCTGGCAATAGTGTTTTCAATACGCTTCGATGTAAAGAACTAGCTATAATAGGTTATACACGTATAAAGGGATTAGCTGTAGTAGATAAAATACTAGTTATTGGTAGTGGACGTATTAACATATTAACATGTAGCGAGGGAATTATACTGGGTATGAGTAGTTCGAAAAAACCATTAGTACTTGAAAATATTTTCTGTGAAAAACTAGTAATTGCTGGTATAAGAAGACCTGTTATTGTTCAGAGAGTAAGATCCGCCGAGCTATATGTTACTAATTCGCTACTAGGATCTGTTGACTCAAAGAAATTCGTCGTTGGCGAGAGGGTAGGTGTTAGGAGACTAAGTAGCTGTGAAGACTTAGTATTTATGGATCCACACGTGTGGATCGAGGATCTCCTAGTTAAGCCGAAGAAGATCACATACGCATACACAATACCCTATACCCGGAATAAAGCATAAACGCTCCATATGCTACGTTTTATAAGGCATTAAATATTTAAACTTCGAGTCTATTGAGTACTAAATAACTACCCGTTAGGGGTCGGTTGTATGAATGTAAAACTACTTACTGGCATATTCATTATTATACTAGTAATTGTTGGTGTTGGCGCATTCTATGCTGGAATGATGTATGGCGGAGGAGCACCTACACCTGCAGGTGCACAACAGAAGTGGACTCCTCCCGAGAAGATCAAAGCTGCATGGGTATATGTTGGTCCTATTGGTGACTTTGGCTGGACATACGCACATGATGTAGGTAGGCGTGTAGCCGCTACACTCTTTAGCGATTGGCTAGAAACAACCTATGTAGAGAATGTTGATGAAAACAAGGTTGCTGAAGTAATTGACACTCTTGTTGCACAAGGCTATCAAGTAATATTCACTACTAGTTTCGACCACATGGAGAAAACATACGAGAAGGCACAACAATATCCAAACATAATGTTCTTCCACTGCTCCGGATATATGCGGAGAGATAATATGGCAACGTACTTTGCAGATCTATACCAAGTATACTATTTGAACGGGCTCATGGCTGGAGCATTGACTAAAACAGGACACATAGGATATGTAGCTGCACACACCATCCCTGAAGTCGTACGACACATTAACGCATTCGCTATTGGTGCTAAAGAGGTGGGCGAACAACTAGGTAAAGATATAAAGATCCATGTTATCGAAATCGGTGCATGGTTTAACCCGGAGAAGGCTAGAGAAGCAGCTAGAACTCTCTATGAACAATACAATGTGGATGTAATTGCTTTCACAGAGGATAGTACAGCTATTATTGAATACGCACAAGAAATCACCGAGAAGTATCTAAGAGGAGAAGTTGATAGACCATTATACGTGTTCTCACACTATTCACCAGGCTATGTCTATGGCCCTGACGCCGTAGTCTCGGGACAGCTCGTTAGATGGGAGGTGATCTATATCGATATATTAGCGAAGATCAAAGCTGGGATCTACACACCATACAACCTTGCAAACGTTGACTACTGGTACTTATTAAACACAGGTGCTGTAGACTTAGGTGCACACATTTACGAGAATGGCAGTGTAATGCATATTAATCCAAAGTTTGTCCCAATACTAAAGGAAATTACTGTAACAGACAAGCTAACGGGAGAAAAAGTTAGTGTATATGAATTAGTAATGCGGAGATACGAAATGTTTAAGAGCGCACCATTATTAACGCCACTACAATTAACTGCTGTAACGCACCAGTACGAATCAATAGATAAGATTAGAATACCACCAGTAAATCCAGCATCACCAGATCCACAATCAAAAGTAGATTACTGGATCGGTACCACGTTCGAACCATTCACAGGACCACTATCTGGATACAAACTAGCAAACCCTGATCAAAAGGTTACAATAGAAGCTGGTAAGAGATTAACACACGATGACCTATGGACTATGGACTGGTTCCTTGATTATGTTGAATACGTAGGAAAGAAGTAGACCAATTCCCTATTAAAAGATGACCCATAACTTTTTTCCCTTCCTTTCATAAAAATCTTCTATAATCAAGTCTTTAGCCCTACGTAGGATGCTAAGGGTGTAGTGCTTGGCTGTATCGATTAAAACCGGGGTTGGGGAAAGGAATAGTAAGGATAATATAATTATAGTTAGGAATCTATCCAAGAGATTCCCCGGTGTAATCGCCCTCGATCATGTTAACTTAGGGATAAAACGCGGTGAAATCCACGCCTTACTAGGAGAAAATGGTGCTGGGAAATCTACTCTCGTAAAGATACTTTACGGAATATATACACCGGATGAAGGAGAAATAATAGTTAATGGACGCAAAGTACTCATCCTATCACCACGTGATGCCGTAGCTAATGGTATTGTACTAGTATCTCAATCACCAGTTCTTATTGAGAGATTAACAGTCGCTGAGAATATAATACTTAGTCTTAAACACTACAAATTACTGACTAGTACACGAAAGGTTTATCGTGAGTTAAACAGAGTACTCGAAGAGCTTGGCACAAAGATCGATCCTAACGAGGAAGTTTATAGACTGTCTTATACTCAGAAACAACTAGTTGAAATAGCTCGTGCACTCTTACTTAAAGCACGTGTATTACTACTTGATGAAGCACTAACTTATCTCCCAGTTATTGAGAGAAGAAAAATCTTCGAATTTCTAAAGAAATTTGTTAGCGAAGGAAACTCGGCTGTAGTTATAACACATAAACTACCGCTAGCACTAGAGATATCTGATAGAATAACTGTTCTTCGAAGAGGTAGAGTGGTGGGTACTGTTGAGAAGAGTAGAGCAGATATTAATACTATAAGAAAAATGATGTTTGGAGAAGAAGCATATACGTCAACAACGGTTAAACATGAAGAAAGGAAGTTTGGAGACGTTGTACTTGAAGTAGATAACTTATGGGTTAGAGGAGATCTAGGCGATTTTAGAGTACAGGGAGTCACCATTAGTGTTAGAAGTGGTGAAATACTTGGCATAGCTGGTATTACTGGTAATGGTCAAGCAGAGCTTTTCGAAGCTATAATGGGTTTAAGAAGAGTTGAAAAAGGATCTGTAAGAATCAATGGTATTGATGTAGCTAACAAAGATACAGCATATATTAGGAGCCTAGGTGTAGGCTATATTCCCGATAACCCATTAAGATACGGACTTAGTACGGAACACACGCTTGTTGAAAATGTTGCTATAAGTCCAAAGTACTCTAGCTTTATTCTAGACTGGAACACTATAAAGAGAGATGCTGAGAAGCTAGTTCGCGAATATGGTATTGTAACCCCCAATATCTACACACCAGTAAAGCTTCTTAGTGGAGGTAATCTTATGAAAACACTAGTATCTAGAGAACTAGAGTATTCTACAAGGTTATTAGTAGCTTATAACCCGACTAGGGGATTAGACGAATACACTGCTACTAAGGTCAGACAAATTATTAAGAGGAAAGCTAGGAGGGAGAATGTCGCAGTAATTTTTGCAAGCGAAGATCTAGACGAGATCTTTGAGTTAAGTGATACCATAGCAGTTATAAACTCTGGCAAAATAGTAGGATTGTTTAAACGCGAAGAAGCTGAGCGTGAAAAAGTAGAAGAACTTATGGTGATGTAAAGTGCGGATTAGCCTCATAGTAACTAGGAGAATAAAACCCCTACCTCGATGGACAGCTCCTGTATTATCATTTATTATAGGCACGCTACTAGCTATTGCTCTTCTCTATGTACTAACAGGTGGTAGGGCTGACCCACTAGTAATACTTGCAAGTATTGGTAGAGCACTAGCGTCACCGAATCTATTGCTTAAAAACTTCGCATTACTAACAATTGTTGGTATAGGTCTATTAATAAGCTTCAAAGCCGCAGTATTCAATATTGGTGGCGAGGGACAGTTCTACTTCGCTATAATAGCTGCTACATGGGTTGCTCTCTATAGCGGGCTGGGAACAATTCTCATTATAAATAAGCTCGCAATGCTTATACTAGGTATAGTACTAGCCGGTGTATGGGCTCTAATAGCCGCTGCGCCACGTGGATATTTAGGCGTCGACGAAGTCCCGGTTACGCTACTTATGAACTACATAGCATACTATATTGTAGACTACCTAGTCTTCGGTCCTTGGCGAGAACCCGTTTATAAATACGCTAGGACTTCTACTATACCGGTTGAATCGTGGTTTATACATATACCCGGTACTACAGCAACTATAGAATTACTCGTGTTAATGGTAGTTGTAATTATTGGTGCATGGTACCTTCTAAGGAATACTAGGCTAGGTTTAATGATCAGTGTTATGGGTAGTAATCCGCACGTCCTGCGCGTAGTTGGTGTAAGACCAGAACAAATCGTTGTAGCAGCACTAGTTATAAGTGGTATGGTTATAGGATTCGCGGGTGTATCATACCTAGCTGGAGAAGCACACTTGATAACTATTCCTGCTGAAGAGAGAACTCCTATGTTAGGATATACTGGAATTCTCGTTGCATGGCTATCCATGCTAGAAATAGTCTATATCCCGGTAGCAGCCTATATTGTGAGTGCTCTGATTAATGCCGGTATAAACATACAAATAGCTGGTGCAGGTGGAGCTTCTGTAGTAGATGTTTTTATAGGTACGATTCTGTTAATGTACTCAATATTCGTAATATTAACTGAATACCGCGTTAGACTCGTTATTAAATGAGGTGAGAAACGGTGTTCAATATACTGGTCCAAGGCCTCATAACGGTAAGTCCCTTATTACTAGCTTATTATCTAGCAGCATTAGGCCATTCAATAGTTGAAAAAAGCGGTGTACTAAACCTAGCAATTGATGGAGCATTCGTACTTGGTGTATCACTAGCATTCGCTACCGCCATATACTCTGAAAATAACATAGTATACTCTATGATAACGGCTGCCATAGGATCACTAATTATAGGTTTAATCCTAGTATATACTACTACAAAACTCCCGGTAAGCCACGGCGCGGTTGGCTTGTCTTTAATGTTTCTTGGCTATGGACTAGCGGGTGTAATAGGTATACCTGCTAGAACGATACAAGGTTTAACAGGCCAGGATATAGGATATTCATATTCAATAAATGATGCTATACTAACTGTGGTAATGATCGTGATACTAGGACTACTATTTTATTACCTTGATGAGAAAACTAAATTTGGCGCCATGATCAGAGCTTGTGGTGAAGACCCCTTATCAGCTGAAGCGCTCGGAGTTAATGTTGTTATAACAAGGCTTATAGCAGGCGTAATAGGGTTCACCCTAATAGGCTTAGGAGCTGGTGCATTCGAGTTATTCTATACTAAGCTATGGAGAGAAGGAGCTGGGATTGGACAGGGATGGATCGCATTCGCCATAGCACTCAGTAGTGGTAGACACCCCTTATTAGGAATCTTTACCGCCAGCGTATTCGCTGTGCTCTATCAATACAAATTCAGCTTACTAGCTTATGGTATACCGAGAGAGTTTGCCGAAGCATTACCATTCGCTACAGCTATAATTGCAATGATAATTTACATGGCAACCCCTCTGAGGAGGAGATTAGCGCCTCCAAAGAGCTTAGGAAAACCGTTCTTTAAGGAAGAGCGTACTATCTAAAAACGTAATTTTTATTACATGTAATTTCTCTTACAATCTATTTGGTGAGAATATGAGTACAGAAGAAGTTAGGAGGAAGATCAACGAGTTATTTGAAAAACTCGATGCCGAGCTAAGCAGACTAGTTAGTAGAGTAGAAGAATTACTTGAAAAGGGTAGTGTACGCGAAGCTTATAGAGAATGGAGACAAGAAAGTAGAAGAATACTAAGAGAATTGAAGGATCAGATCAGAGGCGTAGAAGAACTCTTAGAGAGAGGGCGTTTAACCGAATTAGAAGATATATCTTTGATCGTCAGGGATAAGGTTAGAGAAATAACTGATAAGTTAAACGAGTTACGCGAGGAAATAGCTGAACAATTAGGTGTAGAGAAGAAGTCAATACTGCAACCCCCTATAGACTTAACTAGCATGATTCAACATGGTATAAGGGATGTGTTGAGGAATACTATTAAGATAATAGAAGATATACGCAAAGACGTTAACGAATCTCTACGAGAACTTATCGGCGAGTTCTCGAGTTATGTAGTATCTGTTAGACTACGTAAGAGAGATTTAGACATTATTGATAAGCTAATAGATGCTGGTATATTCAAGAGTAGAAGCGAGGCAGTAGCATTTTTCACGCATAAGGGTATTGAAGCTTTACATGAGTGGATCAGTAAGGCTCTCGAAAAAGCTGAAGAAATCAAAAGATTACGCGAATCTCTTAGAAAAGATATCGAAAGAGAATTAGGAAAGGAATGAACCCCGGGGAAGAGACCCCTATTCATCCACCCTGTAAGACAGGGAGTCGTAGGGGCGTCAATAATAAGTATTAGATAGGGAGGGGGGTTATTAGCGATTAATCGGAGCACTTATTAACCGCTTCCATACGTGCTTCGATAATTTTTTCTCTGAGTAGCACTAGGTTCTGGTAGATCTGGAATACTAGACCACTACTTATTTTTTCATTAGGTTTAACTCTGTTTATAAACGTCTCAATCTTGTCTATGAGGTCTATAGCTTCTTCGAGTTTTTTAACAATACCGTTCATTTAGATGCCCCCAGTACAGTATAGGTAGTAAATTACTTTATAGATTATAAGACAGTTTGTTGGTCTTTACCTCTGTTTTACCAGTTATACTTATCCTAAGTTTGCAGAAACTACACGGATCGCTGGATGAAGGCATACCGCATATACTACAACGTGTAATAGTTTTTGATTCTTCTTTTAACTCGAGTTTATCAATGATGTTTTTTAATGTATTCTTGACATACATAACACCTATACCAGGATGCTTTCGCTCCAATTCAATAAGTGTTTTCTTATAACTAGTTACTAGTGAAGATTCTCTCACGGGCGCGTGTGGACAATTATGTAACACTACGTCTATATCCTTAGCAATAGTGTATAGTCTATTCTCGTAATCATAGTTAAAGTATAGAGGTCTAGCTTTAGCTACAAAACCATTACTAGCCGGTATATATGGTTTTAGCTTAATAAGTTCTTCTAAACCTCCTGTTGTAAGATCTGATTGTATAAATGCATAGATATCGTTTAAAGTATGCCCTGTTAAAACCAGATCGAATCCATGTCTATATGCATAATAATTATACAGATATCTCTTAACAACACCACAAACACTACACACAGGCTTACCCAGTTTTTTGCTACGTGTAAGCTGTGCTACATAATCTATTGTAAAACCGTACTCCTTACCGAGGTCTAGTACGTGTAGTTCTAGTCCTAATTCTTTAGAAGCTTTTTCAACTACTTTTCTAGCATATTCACTATATCCCCTAATACCCAAGTCTATAAAGAGAATAGCTACTTCAAACCCCTCATTAACTAGTCTTGGTGCCAAGCTATATAACATAGCCATACTATCTTTACCGCCGCTAACAGCAAATAATAGTTTTCTATGAATACGGGGTACGTATTTCTTGAAAGTCTTGTAGACTTTTCTCTCAAAATATTCTATAAAGTGTTCACGACAAAACCACGTATTAGTCCATGGAAGCTTAACCCATGCCTCCCGGCCACAAATACGACACTTAGGCATACCTAATCACCACGTAGTAAATCACTCTATTTTCTTAAATACTATGTTTAACCCACCTAATACTGGTTTAAATGGCGACATTTTTAGATCACCATATACTTCTACAAACTCCCAACCAGCTCTACGTCCTAATTCTACGATCTCGTGTAGCGAGTATAATCTAAGGCTCATCTCCAATTCATCAATGTAGTATAAATTATTGCCTTTCTTAGCGTAAAATACCCATTTACTGTTCAACCTTGACGTCGTTAGATCAAACTCTGGTTTCTCAATGACCACTAGATCTCCTATCTCACTGTAATAGGAGGGATTTCCTATCAACGAGTATGTCATGACGACCCGATCGCGGTTAACTGTGTTTAGTACAAACATGTATCCATTATCACGCGTTATTTCATGACATTGCTTCATAATCACTAGATCTGTTTCCTCATCGTAATACCCTATTATAGTCGACCAGTACATTAATACTGCATCATATTCTTTGCCTAGGTACTTAGTTAATTGACGAGCATCCCCAACAATAAACTCGATGCTGTCTGCTACATTATATTCTCTAGCTTTTCTACGCGCGATCTCAATGTACTTCTCAGAGATATCTATTCCCGTTACATAATACCCTTTACGTGCTAAATTAACAGCAATTCTACCAATACCACATCCTAGATCAAGAATGCGAGAGCCCCTGTTCAACCCATATTTACTAAATATCTTTACTAGCCATTCAACGTCTTCTTCGGCTTTTTTCCACATATTCTCCATTATCTTTAAAAATAGCTCACCACGTTCAACAAAGAATCGATCTACCCAATATCCTGTACCAATAACGCTCACCATATAATTATAGTGTGCCCGATAGAATCTAGTCAAATATTAAATATAAGTTTTTTGGGAACTCTATGACATGGAATGAAATATTAGATAAAAATTTGATTTAGATCACAAGCTTTTTAATCCTTCTTCATAACCGGTTTTCAAAACCTTTTTGTTTAACTCAAGTACCTTACCGCGAAATACTCGCTCAAGTCCTTTTTCTAAATGCTCGTATTCTAACAGTTTTTGTAATCCCTCATCGACTGCATACGAGAACCCGAGTATTGCTATATTAGCTGATATTATAGTACCAAGTATCTTCTTAGAAATATCATTGGCATCTACTAAGTAGATCTTCAAGCCCTTACTACGTAATGTATCAATAATGCTATCAAGCGAGGGATACTTAGCTAGTGGCGGTGGCCACACGAATTTATTCATAACTATCCGCGTGTTTTCGTTCGCGTACTTAATATACCTAATACACTCGAGGGCTTCAAGTGCAATGAAGAGATCAGCTCCTCCTATTGGTATTTGTGGTGCCTCGCCGGGACCTATTCTAACCTGTACATTTAGTGTACCACCACGCTGAGCTAGACCGTGTACTTCTGCAACTGTAACATCGTGTCCTGCCTCTATAGCTGCATTGCCGAGTATTCTACCTAAGGTTAATAATCCTTGACCACCAACACCCGCTATGAATATATTATAACGTGGCATACCAGCTCACCCTACATCCAAGCCTTGATCCAGTCCGGAGACCCCTCTTTACCCACGACTATCGCGTCGAATGGACATATATGTGCACATAACCCACATCCTACACATATGTCATTTAGTATCACTGGTTTCTTAGAACCTGGTGGAACAACTATTGCTGGACAAGCAGCTAGATTTATACATGCCATACATCCGGTACACTTATCCTCTAGTATTGTATATACTGGTAGCTGTATACCCATTCTACGAGCATCACGTAGTGTTTGAAGAGCACACTTAAGCCTAGAGACTATAGCTACGGGTTTACCTTCCTTAAACTCCTCATAAGCTTTTGTAACTACTTCTATAGATTCTTTAACATTCATCGGGTTTATCACATATGTTTTAAACCCTATAGACTCTAAGATCTTCTCCGCTGATATTCTGGGAGCTTTCTCACCAGTGGCTGTTACGCCCGTACCCGGGTGAGGTTGGTGTCCTGTCATTGCTGTGTAGTAATTATCTAGTACTACGACCATTGCTCTACCCTTATTATAGACTATGTTAATAGATTGGGGAATACATGCGTGATAAAATGTTGAGTCCCCAACAACGCCTATAACAGGATCATCAATAACTTTGCTTAAACCATAAGCTATACCTATTCCACCACCCATTTCAAAACTCGTCATCTGGGTTTCAAATGGTTTCTGATAACCTAGTGTATAGCAACCAATATCTCCAGTGAATACCGGGTTTCTGAGACCAGCCTTATTAGCTGCGATTTTTAATATATAGAAGGTGTTTCTATGTGGACATCCTGCACACAATACTGGAGGTCTTGAAGGAACTGGTGGCTCGGTCTTTACTTCTTCAACAGATTTCCACGGCTTAGCTGGAGTAGTTCCCTCGAAACTAGCTATTGCATCATATACTAAGTCTAGGTTTAATTCTCCATTTTCTGGTACGAAGTCTTTTCCATGGAGATCAACGCTTAATCCATGCTCATAAGCGATTTTCTTAACTTGTGTTTCCACAACAGGATCTAGTTCTTCGACTACAATAGCCGATCTAGCATCGCTTAATACTTCTACAATAGGCTTATATGGTAGCGGTACCGGTAAATTCACCTTAACGATCGTATACTCGTCACGCTTACCCATATGCTCTAATACTTCATCAACATATGTATAAGCTATACCAGACGCTATCACTACTTTTTTCCTACCCGGATTAATCACCGTGATAAATGGTGGCTTACCCTCATTTTCCATAATACTCTTCCATATGTTCATCATTCTCTGTTTTTGTTTCCTACCATGAGCTGGCACGAGAACCCATCTCTCAACATTGCGCTCGAACATGCCTTTACACTTTCTCTCGCTAGGTATGTCCTGCTCTAGTTCTATAAACTGCCTAGTATGGCTGATGCGAGTCGTAGACCTTAGAATGATTGGATGCATGTATTTCTCGCTAAGCTCATAGGATTTCTTTATAAGTTTATAAGCATCACGAGGACTACTAGGTTCAACCACTGGAACATGAGCTAGTAATCCATACCATCTATTATCCTGTTCATTTTGACTACTATGTTGCCCGGGATCATCAGCTGATACAACCACGAAGCCTGCATTAACACCGGCATAAGCACTACTCATTAATATATCAGCAGCGACATTGAGACCGACGTGTTTCATAGCAGTTAAACTCTTAACACCGGCTATAGCAGCTGCATAGGCTGCTTCAAAAGCAACTTTCTCATTAGTACTCCACTCAACATGAAAACCTACCTTGGGAGCCATTTCAGCTAGTGTTTCAACGATCTCGGTTGAGGGCGTACCAGGATACGCTGCAGCAAAACATATACCAGCTTCCACAGCTCCTCTCGCAATGGCTTCATTACCCATTAACAATACCCTTGAACCACACGGTGCTAATAAATAGTCTTTAGACATATGCTTCAGCCCGTAGCATACTTTATACAAATAACGACCAAGATAAACTATTAGGGAATAGGATAAAAAGTGAATCTGTAGTTTAATTTAATGGAGTGGGACCGTTCCACCAAAAATTTTTAAAAGAACCAGTCCCACTTATATAATGTTAGAAAAGCGGGTGGAGAAAAATGGTTAAGAAAGAGAAGAAGGTTATTTATGAGGACCAGGAAATAGTTGTTGCTTTAGCACCACGTGATGAGGAATTACCAGACTTAGTATTAGAAACTATAAAAGAAAAAGGATATCCGTTATTCTTTGATGAAATTGTTAAAGAATTTAGTGGTATAGCTGGTGAGGATAGGCTTAGAAAAGCGGTTAATCACCTATTAGCCCTCGGCAAACTAAAAGAATACCCCGATGGAAGTCTAGGCTTACCTGGTATGGAATGGCATCCAAGAAGAAGTAGAAAGCGTAAGAGAAAGCGAACACCGAGACTAATGAGTGAAATGAGTACACCAAAGACTTATTACATATCACCAGAAAGCTAAAGAAACATAAACTTGTACTAGAACTTTTTAAATAACCTTTTTTACCTCTTTCTCCTCGATTTCACAGTTTCCCTTCCTATAACTGGTTTGTAGTTAACACACTTATCGTAGTTCTTAAGTATGACACCATACCTGGTATGTAACTCACATAAGAAATCCTCGGGTATTAGTGCTATAGAGCCTCTGCTAGTTTTAACACTATATGCGCGCGGTAGCACTTTCTGGACAACCGCTTCCTCAACGATCCAGTCTAGAAATACAGGTAACCTAGTAGTATTTACAAATCCACGCTGACGCTTAAATCCATAGGAATCGGTAAAAACGTCTCCAATATTATGTCCGTCGCTACACCTACCAGTATTATCACACCTAACATCATCAATGCCAAGCCCTCTCTCTAAAATCTCGTCTAAAACCTTACCACTAGGAACAGGTGTTTTGCTCAGTATAACTTCTTCAATACCCCGTATACTCTTCTCTTCTTCTTTTTCAGGCTTGCTGGTAGTTCTCCTCTTCTTTAATTCTTTGAGAAAATCCTCTAGTACAGCTGCAGCAACACCTGTATTGTCTCTACCACGCTCTACAGGACCAGGTTCGGAAATAGATCGATCGGTATTAGGAGTAGCTTCATTACCCTTAGCTTCTCCCCCACTTGATATGAAGTCAAGTATGGATCTATGCCTACCCCTAGTAATTCTGGTTCTATGCTTGTCCTTTACCAAGGATAACGATAACCCCGTGATAAGTTCTAGACCACTATTATTTTACGAATGATTTAAAAGAAGCCTAGCCCGCCCCGGGACACGGCCCCCGCAGACACCCACCGTGTCCCGGTATCAACCCCCTTGGCCGGGTATCCC
>JBEVCI010000054.1:0-60455 GCA_040514375.1 Thermoprotei archaeon | reverse complement strand
AATATGCTCAAGTGGTTTTCAAGCAGAATTCCCGCTTAAATATACAGGTTAGGATAATTGTATAGAGATTACTGTATTTAGTCTTTAGTAGGCTTATATTTCAAAGCGTATTATACGCGTTATCTATAGCTTTGTCGTGTCTGTGAGATAACTGTTAGTGGGAGGGTGTTTTATGAGTAGAGAATACCCCGGTTATGCTATTGCCGCTGTTGGATGTATTGTTATCCGTGGCGACGAGATTCTTCTCGTAAAGCGCGGATATCCGCCGCGGAAAGGCTATTGGTCAGTACCGGGTGGTGTTGTTGAAGCTGATGAGTCACTCTACGATGCAGCTAAGAGAGAACTCTACGAGGAAACGGGGCTTAGTGGTGAACCCTATGGTGTATTAGCAATAGCTGATGTAACCGTCCGCGGTGATCAGGGTATTAGGTTTCGCTATGTAATAACAGACGTATTATTCAACCCGGAGACTATTAAGGGAGAACCGAGACCAGGTGGTGATGCAGTTGATGTATCGTGGTTTAAATTAAGAGAAGTAGTAGAGCGCAGAGATGTTACTGGTACTACGCGTAGACTCGTAAAACACATTATAGAGCACGGTACTACTATAGTCCCGGTTATAACAGGCTATTCTGAAGAGTAGCTAGAGAGACTCATCTATTTATTCTACGCGACTCATATTTCCTTACTGGTTGAGAACAATGGTTAAACCGGGTCCTAACGGGGAGATTGTTAATCACTACGAATTTGCAGAGGAAGAGAGGGTTCCAGAAGATACGGCTCATAATACTACTATTAGGTGGCTTCTCAGCAATAAGCGGGATGGTGTACCGACTTTTGCTATGAGAATGTTCCGCGTTAAACCCGGGGGTTATATAAAAGCTCATAAACACCCGTGGGAACACGAGATATTCGTGCTAGAGGGCGTAGGCGAGATCAGGATAGGCGACGTGGTTTACAGAGTATCACGCGGATTCTATATATACATACCGCCTAACGTAGAGCATGAGTATCGAAATCGCGGTGATAAAGACCTGGTATTTCTATGCATGATCCCCGTTACTGGCGAGAAGTAGTTTGTGGGTTCTAAGCTCCTTGTACGTGTGGATACTCGAAGATAAGCTAGCAATATCTCCACTACCGCGTCGTAGCGATATACCAGAACTAGCTCGTGTATTCGACGCAGTAGTAGTTCTCGTTGAACCCCATGAATTAATGGGTCTCGTAGATCAGTATCTCAGCGCATGGCACAGTTATGGCGTAGAAACACTATATGCTCCAATACCCGATTTCCACCCAGCAGAGCTGCTAGAGCTACACCGGATAAATATGTGGATCAACGAAAAGCTAGAGAAGGGTTATCGAGTACTAGTTCACTGCCATGGAGGTATTGGTAGAAGTGGTATGGTAGCAATAGCTTACTTGATATATAGGGGTATGGATTTCTACAAAGCAGTAACAAGTGTTCGTGAAAAGAGACCAGGCGCTGCTGAGAACGAGGCTCAGCTAAGAATACTCGAGGATTATCACGAACTATATACTGTATTAGCTAATAGCCTGGATATACATGTTAAGAAATTATATGATATGGGTAAACGTGAGTATCTGCACGCTTCTAAGTCTCTCCAAGTAGTGATCGAACTAGTTAGTGATAGCGGTATTAGTATTGATAAGCCAGTACTCTATAAATCCCTACTATACCACTGTCTACGAGAAAACGAGTTAGAAGAACTAGCGAGAAGCGGTATCATAGATGAAGACGTTATAGAGCTTATAAAGAGAGCGGGAGAAGAGAAATACGCAGATATAGAACCCCTACTACTCGCTATCGGACACACTAGTGACTACTACTATGACCAGAGAGTAGTATTTACTAATAGCGAGAGAATAGGTGATACCACATACACAGTATTCTATTGTAAATACGGTTGTAAAGAAGTAATAGACAAACTAAAACCCCTATTCAATAAACTCGGAGAATTTCTTGAACGCGTATTCGAGTTGTCCGAACAGCCTTATACCTACTAATCCTATCTAGAGTAAACATCTATTCGGTGAAGTATAGGCTCTGTAGCTCTCTATTTATAGCGCTGAGTATACGAGTAAAGCTTATTAGCTAGGGTTCCTCATTATTGGACAAGGTGTCCAACGTGAACACCAAATACATTGTCGGCATCGTAGTAGCATTAATAATAGGTATTCTGATAGGGTATTTACCGAACACACTTCAAGCACCTGTAGTACCTGCTACTAGTATTATTACAACTACCATAATAGAGACTAGCGCTACTACCTATATCACTACTGTGGTAAAAACTAGTGTCGCTATCTACACCACTACTGCTGTAGTAACTAGTAGTATAACAACTAGCGTGGAGTGGCCTAGGGAACTGGTTGATGCTCTTAGCAGAGAGATAGTGTTTGAAGCTCCACCAGAACGTGTTGTTTCAACAGCACCGAGTATTACGGAGATACTGTTTATGCTAGGTGTTGGTAACAGAGTTATTGGCGTTGATGATTACTCTAACTATCCACCCGAAGTCATTGATCTGGTAGAACAGGGCAAGATCGCGAGGGTAGGTGGTCCGTGGTCACTCGATATCGAGAAGATCGTCTCTCTAAACCCAGACGTTGTATTTATGTGTAAGGGTATTCTTCAACAAGAAAAAGACTATAGAGCCAAGCTCGAAGAAGCCGGTATTAAGACATTCTTTCTACGCTGTAATGCTGCTAGGGATCATTACGATATATTCTACGATATCAGGCTAGTAGGACAAGTATTCGATATTAGGGATAGAGCCGAGAACCTCATAAACTCTATCCAGGATAAGATAAGTAGTGTTACAAATAAGCTAGTTAATGCCTCAAAACCCCGCGTATTATTACTACTTGGACCCCCGTCATGGGGTCTTTGGAGTGTTGGTGGCGATACTTTTCTCGGATGGCTTATAAGTAGTGCTGGTGGAGACAACATCGCGTCAACTTATAGCGGTTGGCCACAATTAAGTTATGAGTATATACTAGCACGCGATCCCGAGGTTATCATTATTACAGCTATGAATATTGATCCCGATAGTATTAGGAGCGAGCTAGAGCAAACGCCATTGGTAAATACTAGTGCTTGGAGAAACGGTAGAGTATACCTAGTAGTTGGTGAAGCAAATGATATACTCAATAGACCTAGTCCCCGGATAGGCCTGGCTCTTGAAATACTAGCTAGTATTATACACCCAGAGGTTTTTGGCGAAATTGAGAGACCCGATGTCATAAAACTGGTATAGCGGGGAATTTCAAATAGTGCTTAATCAAGGGTGTTTTTATGGGAAATACTATAGAGCTTTACCGGAGCAGAGTTAAGCGCTTTTTCTTATCACTCGCTACTCTATTAGTACTAGCTGTAATTGTAATTATCCTCTCGCTGTCAATCGGTTCGTCGATGATTAGCCCCTTTGAGGTTTTTAAAGCAGTGTTTTTGAAACCATTCGGTTATGGTATCTCGGGACAGGTATACGTTATTGCTACATTGAGAGTGACAAGAACTATAGCGGCATTCTCGTGTGGTATAGCATTAGCACTTGCCGGTCTACTTATGCAGACAACTACTAGAAATCCGCTAGCTGATCCCTACATTTTTGGTTTATCATCAACAGCACTCACATTCATAGCCTTGGCTGCATTGATATCTCCAGTACTGGTTACTAGTAGGTATGCTTTAGTATTAATCGCGTTTATAGGTGCTATGACTGGGTATGTGTTTACACTTATTCTAGCACGATTAGCTGGTGGCAGTAGTTTAGCACTAGTACTAGCTGGTATTGCTATTGCATCTCTCTTCTCCGGGTTATCCTTTGTACTATTATACCTGGTACAGAGTGTTCTGAGAGCTCCATTCGTATATTTCCTCATGGGTTCAGCGAGTACTGTTTTAGCCGGAGATCTCGCGTTTCTCACGTATCCATTAATACCGCTTACAGTGGTTTCAATGATACTGTATAAGCCGCTGAACGTGTATCTATACGGGGATGAGTATTCTAGACAACTGGGTTATAACCCTAGGATCACTGCTGTAGTAGCTTCAGCGATTGCAGCATTCTCTACAGCGTTAACGATTTCTTTTGTAGGAATAATTGGTTTTATAGGACTTGCTTCACCACATATCGCGAGGTTTCTAGTAGGCTCTGATCACAGGTTTACAATACCAATAACTATCCTCGTGGGTGGAGTTTTAACTACGTTTTCAGATATTGTTGCTAGGCTAGTATCGATATACTCTAGTGGTATTGGAGAATTACCACTTGGCGTTATAACTTCTATTATTGGTGCTCCCTTTCTCGCATATCTCGTTGTAAGGAGGGAGAGAGATTGAAGCTCATAATTAATGGTATTACAGTATACTATGATTCGATTAGAGCTCTCGAAAACGTCTCGTTAGAGACGGAGGCTGGCGAGGTAACATTTGTTATAGGACCTAATGGTGCTGGTAAAACAACGCTATTAAAGACCATCGCGTCGATCATAAAACCGCGTGGTGGAGCCATATACCTAGATGGTAGAGAGTTATCAAGTTATTCTTCACGAGAACTTGGTAAGATACTATCATACGTGGACCCCCATATATCACGTAGTTTACCAGCTACTGTTCTCGAGTTTCTATTAACAGCTAGGTATCCACACAGAAACCCCTTTGAGTTAAGAGTTTCTCCTAAAGACCTCGAAGTAATCGACAGGGTTTCCAGACAGTTCAATATCCAACGCCTTCTAGACCGAAGGCTTGACCAGCTAAGTAGTGGCGAGTTCCAGAGAGTATTACTAGCTAGAGCATTTGCACAAGAACCGAGAATATTACTACTAGATGAGCCCTCGGCATTCCTTGATCTCAGATATAAGCTTGAAGTACTAGAGTATGTGAAGAGAACTACACGTGAAAACATGCTCGTCTCTATAATAGCTATACATGATATCTACCTAGCATCTATCTACGCAGATAAGATAATCGTCTTAGATAAGGGTAGAATCGCTGCAGCGGGAAAACCTGGGGAAGTCTTGAGAAAAGATATTATTGAGAAAATCTATGGTGTAGAAGTATCACTAATCAATATTGATGATAAGACTGTTGTAATCCCTCTAAAACCCATTTCTAACTATTAACCCGGATCCCATTCTTTATATATCTAGTGTATGGAACTATGCTTAAGAGAATACATGTCTAGTAGGGTAGGGGAGTTATAGAGGATTGATAGTACTTAGATGACTAGCGTCTCTAGGTCTTCCATCTTAGCTATATTAGCTAGTTCTTTATCAGCTGTAACAAATATTGCTCTCTTTACCATTTTAGCAGTTATTATCTGAATAGCATCAGCTACGTATATATGGTGTTTTAGTATAAGTTCTAGGGATTTACGCAGGATCGAGGGTGTTATACCGATTACTAAGAACTTTCCTAGTCTCCTAAGAGTTCTAACTTCTCTCAACATATTTTTCATAAGTTCCCTAGCATTTACTCCGAGTCTCCTCTCGTATTTATCGAATACAGCAACTGCTTCGCCCAGGTTCCAGTATGAAGTACTTATCATAACTATTCCTCTATAAGCATCTCTAAAAATACCATCTACTACATCACTACCGCGCTCTGTTACATATCTTTTAACAAAAGCACTGGTATCGAGATAATAGTTTTTCTCAACAAAAGTCACAATGAACCCTCTTCTAAACGCTTGTTTCTCAATTCCTTAACAATTTTGGCGGAGTCGTATCCACGCGGTCTTCTAGAGGGGATTTCATTCTCAGTAGTTGGTTCTAAGATATCTAATCCTAATTCCCTACTGAGTTCTTCTATCCATTTTTCAAAAACTAGATACTCAAGGTATTCTTCAACAACACTGCTTAAACTTCGACCTTCAATAGCTAGGATCTTCTTAACCTCATTAAGTAGATCCTCAGATATACTGAGTGTAAGTTTTCGCTTACCCATACGTGTATACACCTATACGTATACACGTATATACAATATGCCTGCTAGAATAATAAGTTTTAGATTCACCGGCTATATATAGTTGTACTTCTCTGCTTCTTATTCTCAGCTAACCTAGCATAGTCCGGTACAACTTCTATAAAAAGGAATATTATTAGATGAAGTAGAGTAGGGTATGTGGTTTGCCTGGGAAGCCAAGGCCTGAGATCTGTATTGTGTGTAAGGGTGCTAGGCGTTTATGTGGTCTTTCTTATTGTCCCCTACTCGGTAGTCTACGTTATAGGTTGCGTGCTTATATGGGTATTCGTGGAGATAGTGTTGCTGGTTCTACACCACCATCACTAGTTGTTGGCGAATATGGCTATCCACGCGTAAGACTGTATTATGGGGTTCCACCGGATATACACGGCGAGAAAGCCAAGATATACGATGACCCCAATAAGTGGTTTCTGCGATACGATTTAACGGATATCATTAGTCTTCGCAGTAACTTATTAAACCTGGTTCTCGATACACGTGTATATAATCCCTACGAGTTGTATGAGAAGGAGATCGGGCTTGCAGTTGTATCCATTAAACCCGTTGATACAGAGGCATTGTTAAGAGATAAGCCGGAACCGCGCATAGTATTCGATCCCTTTACACCACCACGCGGACCAGCTGCTAGGGCTGAGAACATACGTGTATCAGATAACCCGGTGCTCCCACGTAAGCTCGAGAAGCTCTTGTGGGATGATGTTAGAGCTGGAGATGCTGTTTGGAGTCTCTATAGAGACCGGGTTGACTTCTATACTATTGTTAGAGCGTTTTCTATTGGTTTCCTCGGTGGTAAGGGTAGGCGTAGACTAGTACCTACTAGATGGGCTATTACAGCTGTTGACTCGATCGTTGGTAACACTCTATTAAAGCAAATACGGAGAAACCCTGTAATCAATAATACCAGGGTATACTATGGTGAGTATCTCTATAACAAGTACTTGGTGATACTAGCACCTGGTACCTATTCTGCTATGTGGGTTGAAGCATGGATGCCCAGTAGCTTGTGGAACCCCGGTGATAAACCATCATACGCTATAGTCTACGAAGATTGGAGAGGAAGAGTATCAGAGATGGATGGTGGTTATTATGCTGCACGAACTAGTGTTTTAGAGTATCTCTACAGCATTGGAAGACAAGCACGCGTAGTTATTATTCGTAGGATTGAGCCCCAGTACATATACCCGGTTGGTAATTGGCAGATCAGGTTAACGGTAAAACACGCATTATCAAGTAAACCACTCGCAGTAAACCCCACGATAGGAGAACTAGTAGAGATAATCAAATCCAAGACAGGAATACCGGAGGAGCTTATCAAACAAGTGATAAACTTCATACACGGCAACGAGATAACCCTAGATAAATGGTTCAAATAGATCCCTAAAACACTACATACCCATATCTCACATGTGATACGTTCCAATAGATAGGGACACGTTTAAACTGGAATTATTGACACAGAATTTTGTTGAGCAAATACCTATTAGGAGAAGAAATCACAGACCGAATCAAAAACTATATGATAGATCAAGCAATACTATTTCTTTAGTAGAAAATACTCGATATTATTTCACAACACTTGTAGATGTGACGACTTTGACTAAGTATGATGAATACACCCATTTAGCTAGGAGATCTAAGGAGTTTTTAGAAATAGCACTCTATAGTATTGAGCGCGGATTCTACGACTTAGCTGCTTTTAGCCTCGAGCAAGCTCTTCAACTCGGTTTAAAGGCTTGTTTGTTAAAATTAGGAGTTGACTATCCCAGAACGTATAGTATAAGAAAACTCTTAAAACTCATAATCGAGGTTGAGAAAAACCCTAATGTAAAGCAGAGAATTAGCGAGATCCTGGAGAAATATGCGGTCGAGATCGGTAGTTTAGAAGATGCATATATAACTGCACGATATATTGTTCGCGAGTATTCGAGAGAAGAAGTAGATAGATTATTGAAAGTTGTTAAAGAGGTGCTTAATCTAGTTGGAATACTTGGTGAGAGAAGCTCTCAAACGTAGAGAGATCTTTGATAATCTTGACAAATACCTCTGCAGAATACACAAGCTACTCGTTAAACTAGATCCTTTTATAAAAGACTATTTGTTTGGATCTGTTGCCGAAAACAGATACGTGTATAGTAGTGATATAGACATACTAGTTGTAACAAACCTTAAACCAGGCCAAGTAATTTCTTATCTTTGGAAAAACGGTATCGAAGACCCTTTCGAAATACACGTTATAACCCAAGAACTCTTACTACTATATGAAAATAGAGGTAAGTTAATCTCCCTCGAAGAATACTGTAGAGACACAAGATTAAATAATAAATCTCTCGACAAGCAATAATGCATCAACCCCGCTAGAAGAGACTATTAGCTACAACCACCAACGCTCCTAGGTACCGGGTGTTTGGTCTTACCAGAACTAAGTATTAGTGATTCTACGAAAGCTCTTTGTATTTCTCCATGAGATCAGCTATTTCGTTAAGGAGATCAACGCGCTTTCAGCCGGGAGTATCACATATACTCCAGCGACCCTCTTCGTAAACCCTTGAGAACTCGATCAACAATATCCCATTCAAGTTTAGGAACTCTAGCAATAACGCTTAAATCGATAGGCGATCTAACTTCGGTGAACTTAGTACTAGTAATCCGCTCGCCAGCACCATATGCCTTGAAATCGGGAATACCCTCTTTTACTTCAATCATATCTTTAAACAGTTGCGTAACGAGTTCTAGCTTTACCACGACAGGGCGCCAGTAAATATTTTTACATGGAGGTTTAAAATTTGATGATGAATAACTTTTCACTACGTTTCTATTTTTAAATGATTGTTTAAATAAAGCCTGCTAGAGGGTTATAGGAATTAGAAAGGTTTAGACTACTCTACGAACGAACTTTGTAAACCATTTCTCATAGATCACATATAGAGTTATTCCACGTACATAGACATCTATGAACATTGCAAGCCATGGACCCAGTACTCCCAAGTAGTTAACAAGTATTAGTGATGGAATTACCCTAACAGTATAGAGACCGGCAACATTCACGATCAGTGGTATCCGGGGATTTCCTGCACCACGTATACCCCCACCACTTGTCATTGCAAGTGCTAGGCCTGGTTCACTAAGACCTGCTAGTATTAGGTATAGTGTTGCTAACTCGAGTACGTCTTCTGATGGTGAGAATGGCTTAGCAATATACCTGGCTAGTAAAGCTACTAATACGCCTAATACCGCCATTAGTATTGTTCCGAGCTTGATCGCTTCACGACCAATTCGTTTAGCATACTCGTAATCACCAGCACCAACACCTTGTCCCACGAGCGTTGATGCTGCTACCATGAATGCGAATCCAGGCATGTATATGAGGCTCTCGATCCTAATACCAATAGTGTGTGCTGCTAGTGCTGTTTCGCCGCACCTAGCTATTATTGATATGTAGATATTATTGCCGAAACTAAAGACTGCTCTTTCACCAGCCATTGGTAATCCTAGCTCTAATATTCGTGGTAGGTATACGCGGTTTAGGGATAGATGTGGCCTCATATTGATAACTCCTAGCCAGTAGTAGTTGATCACACCCGTTATGGCGTTGGAGAATATAGTTGCTAGTGCAGCTCCAGCTACACCCATTGCTGGTAATCCGAAATAGCCGTATATGAGGATAGGATCAAGAACTATATTTGCAGAGACACCGGCTATGTTGGCGATCATCGATTCACGCGTGTGTCCGGTAGCGACTAATACTGTGTCAAAACCCCATACAACACCGGCTAAGACAATACCGATAACCCTCCACTTAAAGTATTCATAAGCATTACTAAGTACTCCTTCTTCCCAGTTACTCATAATACCTAGAATAGCGTATCCCATATATACTCCGAATAACGCAAGCCCCATAGAAGCTACAAGCTCATAGACTAGTACTTCGCCAGCACCACGTCTTGCTTTATCGTATTCGCGTGCACCATATGCTTGAGCAACGAACACTGATAACCCGCCATTAAACATTACGAGTGGAACCATAAAGAGCCAGAACAAATAACCAGCAAGACCTACTCCAGCAAGTGCTTCTCGGCCAAGACCACTCACGAAGTAAGTATCAGTTATAGAATATATACTATGAGCTAGCTCAGTAACTATCATCGGAGCACTTATGCGGAAAACCCTCTTCATGAGACCCGGATCGAAGAGTCTCTGAAACCACATATCCACATCGATATCTAAGAAAAGGTGTAGATGAGCTAATAATACTGTATTCTACAAATACGCTAAAACTCGGAAAACGCACTTTCGATAACACTATCCCTAGCGACTGAATAGCTAGATTTTAATACAGCTTCCACCATAGCGTTGTAGAGGTGGTTTAGATGGGTAGTTTACCATTTAGCTATGTTGGTAAGAGGATTAGGCTTTCTCGTATTCTACGCGATGATCGTGCAGTAATATTCGCTTTTGATCACGGTGTTGAACACGGTCCTAGCGATTTTCCACCAGAACACGTTGATCCACGCGTCATACTATCTAAAGTTGTAGAAGCTGGTGTTGACGCTATTATGATGTTACCCGGTATGGCTAGGCTTACTTGGGATATTTGGGGTAATAAAACGAGCCTCATAGTAAAGATTACGAGTAAAACAAACCTCAGGCCAGAAGAGGAAAGACTGCTCCAATCCGTATTTGGTTATGTTGAAGACGCTGTAGCACTAGGTGCTGATGCTGTAGCAGCTACTGTTTACTGGGGTAGTCCGTATGAGGGAGCTATGCTCGATACATGGTTTAGTATAAGATACGCGGCTGATCAGTATGGATTACCCTGTCTACAACTAGCTTATCCTAGGGGACCAGCTATAAAGAATATGTACGACGTCGAGATCGTTAGGTATGGTGCACGTGCGGCTGCTGAATCAGGCGCTGATCTGATCAAGACGTACTATACTGGTAGTCTTGAGACCTTCCGTGAAGTAGTAAAAGCTGCTTCTGGCGTACCAGTGCTCATGAGTGGAGGTCCGCGTAGAGAGAAGGATATTGATTTCCTCAGAGATGTGTGGAATGTTATACAAGCTGGTGGTAAAGGCGTAGTTGTTGGTCGCAACGTATTTCAACACCCACGCCCCCAAGAAATGCTTAAAGCTATAAACGCTATTGTACACGAAGATAAAACTCCCGAAGAAGCTCTGAAATACCTAGAGAAATAACTACCTACTAAACGGGGATTTTATTGGAGAAGCTATATGATGTCGTAACTATTGGTCATGCTCTAGTTGATATCAGGTTTATTGTATCGAGATTCGCGGGACCAGATGAAGAAGCAGCAATCTTAGAGAGGTCTATTGGTACCGGTGGTTCTGCAGCTAATGTCGCTATCGATGTAGCTAGACTCGGTGGTCGTAGCGCTATCATTGCCAAGATAGGGCTGGATGGTTTTGGCCGCCTCATAGTTGACGAGCTCATGCGCGAACGTGTCGATGTATCGGGAATTAAGGTATCACTAGGTGGTACAGGGTTTACTATAGTAATGATCGATAGAAACGGGAGTATAACAATGTATGGCTATAAAGGAGCATCCGAGGAATTATCCGAGAGAGACATCGACTCGGATCTCATTAGTAGAGCTAAGTACTTACACATCGCTAGTCTTAGACCAGATACTTCACTATATGCAGCACGTGAAGCAAGTAAATATGGTGTTACCGTATCATGGGATCCCGGTAGAAGGTTATCAGAAAAGGGTATTGATTACTTCAAGGAACTACTGAGCTATACGAGTATAGTCCTCGTTAATAGAATTGAAGCACGTAATCTAACTGGTATAGACAATTATCGTGACGCAGCACACGAAATAGCTAGGTATGGTCCACGCATCGTCGTCGTTAAAATGGGTAGTAAGGGTGTATACGTACTCGCAGGTAAAGAAGAGTACGAGTTACCAGCCTTCCCAGTTGATAGAGTCGTTGATACGACGGGTGCCGGTGATGCTTTTGCTGCTGGTTTCTTATTAGCATTATCCCGTGGATATAGCTATGAAAAGGCAATTCTATACGGTAACGCCGTTGCAGCACTTAAAGTTACGAAACTCGGCAGCCACAACATCCCAGATCACGAGACCGTGATAGAATTCCTAGCTAGTAGAGGATATAGTATCTAGCCTCTCTTACTCACTAATAGCTCCTCCAACTAATCCTCCAACCCCTGTTATAAAAGCTATAAAGAGAAACACTATGATAACGAGAACACCCGCTAATGAAGCAATCAAAGCACCAAATATTCCCGCTAGAAGAGAACCCAGCATCATCAGTAGTATTGCTATTATTATACCACCCAATAATCCACCCAAAAACCCAGCTAGAAAACCGCGATAAGCGCTCTTTGTTACAAGACCACTTATAAATCCTGCTAGAAAAGCCCCTAGCAAACCCCCACCAAACCCCATGAAAGGAACTAGGAATGCCTCAAATACTATCAGGAGTATAAAAGTCAATAAAGCACCAGTAGCTACTCCGCCAGCCATGGAGAGCAACACCTATTTACACATTTAGTAGTCTAACCTATAAATTAGGCACTGGTAAACAGTATAGCCAGTGGTGTTTAAACACATTGAACAAGATATGTCTTGACAAGGGTTTTGTACTCTGGTTTACGGGTTTACCAGGTAGTGGTAAAACAACTATTGCTACGCGTGTAGCCGAGATACTGAGGAGTAGGGGTTATCGTGTAGAAGTCCTAGACGGTGATTGGGCCCGTCAAACAGTTAGTGCTGGCTCGGGTTTTACACGTGAAGAGAGAATGATCCACTTGAAGAGAATAGCGTGGATAGCTCGTCTCCTAGCTCGTAACGGGGTTATAGTACTCTGTAGCTTTGTATCACCATATCGTGAAGCACGCAAAATCGTTAGAGAGATTATCGAAGAAGAGGTACCCTATAGGGAGATCTACGTGTATTGTCCGCTAGAAGAGTGTATTCGGAGGGATCCAAAGGGTTTATATAAGAAGGCTCTTCAGGGAGAGATTAAGCATTTCACGGGTATTAGTGATCCGTACGAACCCCCAGAAAACCCAGATCTAGTCCTTGAAACCCATCGCAAATCCGTAGAAGAGTGTGTAAACAAAGTCTTGGAGCTTATAGCACGTGATTTTAATATCGGGTAAAACCATTTATTTCCCGCCGTTAATTACATTTAATTAACGAGGTGTTTTCCTTGGAGAAGGAAGAAAAGAAGAGCAAATATACTACTGTATCTATACCCGTTAGCTTATACAATAGGATTAAAAAGTTGATCGAAGGCACTGGCTTTACTAGTGTTTCACAGTATGTTACGTATGTTTTACGCGAAGTAGTAGCTGCTCACGAAGAAGCACATGCTAGCGAACCCTTTACTGAAGAGGATAAGGAGAAGATTATAGAGAAACTCCGTAGACTAGGATACCTATAGGTGATCGCCTATGCTACCCCGACCACACGGTGGTAAACTCGTAAATAGAGTAGTTACTGGTAAGAGGAGAGAACACTTACTCGAAGAAGCTAGGGAATTACCTAGTATAGACATTAGTTACGAGAGAGCTGTTGATGTAATGGATATAGCACATGGGGTTTTCAGCCCACTCGAAGGCTTTCTCACGAGAGAAGACTATGAAAACGTGTTACACGATATGAGGTTATCCAACGATCTTCCGTGGACTATACCAATAGTACTAGATGTTAATCGTAGTGAAATCACTGGTGTTAAAGAAAGTGATGATATAGCACTACGCTATAGAGGAGAAGTCATAGCTATTATGAAGATCGAGGAGATCTATGAATGGGATAAGAAAGAACATGCTAAGAGAGTATACAAAACAGCAGATCCTAATCACCCCGGTGTAGCTAAGACCTTTGAGAGAAAAGAACTGCTGATCGGCGGCTCTATAGACTTATTGAACGAGATCGATTACCCACTTAAGAATAGAGTATTATGGCCTATAGAAACCCGTGTATTATTCAAAGAAAAGAAGTGGAAACGAGTTGTTGCTTTCCAAACACGCAATGTACCACACCTAGGACACGAATACGTACAGAAAGCCGCATTAACGTTTGTTGATGGGCTCTTAATACATCCCCTCATAGGTTGGAAGAAGCCGGGTGATTACCGTGACGAAGTAATATTCAAAGCGTACGAGGTACTGGTAGAGCACTACTATCCAAAGAATACCGTAGTACTAGCTGGTCTGCTCATGAATATGCACTATGCTGGACCACGCGAAGCAATACACCACGCTATTGTTCGGAAGAATTTTGGGTGTACACACATCATTATTGGTAGAGACCACGCTGGTGTTGGCAACTACTATGGACCATACGAAGCATGGGATATTTTCAACGAGTTTCCAGACCTTGGTATAACACCGCTATTCATACGCGAAGCATTCTATTGCAAAAAGTGCGGTGGAATGGTTAATGAGAAGATCTGCCCGCACAGCGAGGAGTACAGGGTTAGAATTAGTGGCACTAAAATAAGGGAAATGCTGAGACACGGAGAAATACCACCAAGCTATATGATGAGGCCAGAGGTTGCAAAAGCTGTAATAGAGAGCGGTAATCCATTTATAGAGTAAATCAAATATATCGTTAGGGGTGTTCCCTATGGGTGATGAAAAGATTAAGGTAGAGATTAGCCTGTCTAAGGAGCTATACGAGAAAGCATTAGCTAAAGCTAGAGAAGCTGGATTTGGCAACTTTGGAGAATTCGTGGAATTCCTCATAGAACAAGTTGTTGAAGAGACTACTGAGTCTGTTGAGCTAACTCCCGAGGAGGAGGAAAAAGTTAAAGAGAGGCTTAGAGCACTCGGATACCTAGACTAGCAATAATACATGGGACTATAGATATGCCGCTACTCAGGTGTCCACGCTGTGGATTCGAATTCGATATATCATATTCACGTGCAATGGCGTGTGGCGGTTGCCCCTACGTAACATTCGGTAATTGTAGATATGTTAAATGTCCAAGATGTGGATACGAAGACAGTATCGAAGCATTTATGAGGCAAACCAGGATTAGTACATAACCAGCTAGCCTATCACTACTTATTATATAGCATGTTACAACAAGTTCTCCTACAGCTAATACGCTCTAAACTAGATATCTCTATGCTAGTGTTTACCAGACACGATGGAATAGGCTTCCATAATGCATTTCTCAACAATATCACTATCTAGTTTAACGGGTTTGTATCCACGAATCCATAGACGAACTCCTATTCTTAGCGTTTCTCGTTCTTCAGAGTAGTAATCTATAACTACGTCAGCAAATCTAGCACAAAGTTTGTATATATGTTCATCTATTCTAGGTATCATTAAAAATAGTGTTTTTCTGAGTTTCTTAGCATAGTTGATCTTATTGTATAGGAGTGGTAGGAAAGAACTTCCCAGAGCATATGCGCAGAGATCTGTTGCGTGGAAAACAACTAGGTCTGCTTTTGTTTTATTTAACAGCTCGAGCTCATACGCGTATAGTTCTGAGGGTGGATAAGCAAATGGGTTTATACTAATGAATTCGGCATATTCATTTACTAGTTTATCAACTGTTTGCTCATCAGCTCCGAGACGAACTAGTCTATCAATAATGGTTTTTTCTAAGAGAACTAGGCGATATTCTATAACTGATAAATAATACTTTCTTACTATTATATGCCGCAAATAGCATAGTCAATGGTAATATTTCGGTAGGACGCGCTTGTGGGTCATAGGAAATAGTTACTACTTTACCGCTACCCATATTAATGTCCAGACCCGGTAGATCTAGGGATTTACACGGTATTTTGAGAAAACCTTTCTCGGGAGGTATTTCTGCTAGGATCGGTGGTGGATAAGCAACTATGCCTTTTCCACTAGTAATCGTAAAGGGTATTTCAACAAGCGGTGTACCAAAACCACGTATTTTTCTAAACTCCATGAATCTAGCCATAAGTCCTCGCTTAATACGATACTTTAATATTATCAAGATATCAGCTACAAACTCTATATCACTAATACCTATGGTTTCGGAGCCAACCGGTATCTCAGCAATCAGTACTACTAGTCCATTAACATTCTTTGATAATTCGTAGAAGAAGTTTTGAAACCATCCACGCAGTGTAGCAGGGTCTTCTCCTCTGAGAAGAGCACTAATGGAATCAATTACGAGTATGTTTGGCTTATATTTTCCAACGAGATCCATGATCCAGGATGCTGTTTCACTAAATTTAGTGGTAAGCGGTAGTTTAACAATTTTTAATAACCCCTCGGCTTCGAGCTCATTGAGATCTACGTTAAAGTTTCTAAAGACCCTGTAGATCTTCTCTTTATCTTCTTGCACAGTTATATATAGGCACTTGTATCCATTCAACGCGTTTGAGTAGCACATAGTAGTTGCTAATATAGTCTTACCTGTGCCTGGATGACCAGCAATAACTACTGCAGACTTCTCTACAAGGACTTCGCCATATAGTTCATCAAGCCCTTTAACACCAAATCTAAAAACCAAGGAAATCACACCTAAAGACATACTATCATGTTTGCCCACGTAAATATCGGTATCTATCCTGGCCCGGAAAAGATTTTTCCAGATCTTTCCTATTAATTAAAGTGCTGTGCAAGAGTAAGTGTTAATGTCTATGAATGATATGATAGGGGTTTTAGCACACACTCTATAACGTATTGTGGAGAGATGCGTTATGTGCTATTATTGTGAATAGAACTGAGTTAAAAATTGATTATTAAATCGGGAGGATAATTCACTGTGACAGGTTCTGTAATATATTTACTAATTTGCTCTTAATGTATTCCCTGTTCTCGTATTTCATGGTTTTCTCTATTATTTCTCTAAACAGCCTACCCAGTTCTCTGTCTTGGAAAAGCGTGGATAACGCTTTTTCGATAATATCTTCGTCGAGATATACCATTTTAGCTGTTATACCTCCATCAATGATTATGTTTACACCCGTTATCCACGACGCCTCGTCCGATGCTAGAAAAGCTACTAGTGCAGCAACATCTTCTGGTTTTCCAGCTCTACCGGCAGGGTGCCACTTGTGATCAAGGGGTGTTAGATCCGGTTTTCTAGGAGGTATTTGCCAAGCCGAGGTATCTATCCATCCAGGTGATACGGACAATACCCTAATACCGTACTTTGCAAGCGATATCGCGAGCGCGTGAGTAAGTGCTACTAGTCCTCCCTTAGAAGCCGAGTACGGCTCTGTATTTGGTTCTGATTGAAAAGCTCTTGTTGAAGCAATATTTATTATAACACCTCCCGTTTTCTTCATGTACTTAACAGCGTATTTAGCACAAAGCCACGCACCAGTAAGATTAACATCAATTACTCTCCTCCACTCCTCTAAGGTTTGCTCTTCTAAGCTCTTCCCCGAAAACCCTATTCCAGCGTTATTAATTAGGACATTTATTGATCCACATGTTTCATATACTTGATCCATAGCCTTCTGCACGTGTTCTTCGTTAGAAACGTCATCATATAGGTAGATCGCTTCGATACCCCTAGACTTGAAATCCCTAACCCTATACTCCCCAGTCTCTTTATCGATATCTATTATGGCAACCCTACAGCCTTCGGATCCAAGTCTATACGCTATAGCAGCACCAATACCACGAGCACCACCAGTTACAATACATGTTTTCCCACTAAATCGCTTCACAGAAACCACCCAGGAACTCCGTACTCAAACATGTGTAATCCATATACTTGGTTTAACACGAAATATTACTTACGACTCGCTATTTCCTCGAATATACAGAGGCTATTGCCAGTACTAATCCAGTCAGAGCTAATACTAGATACGTTGTCAAAGCAGTATTCACGAGTATCGAAGCTCTATACATGGTTTCAAGAGTTGTCAATATAGATGTGCTTAGAGATTGCCCCGTAAATCTCATTGAACCTAAAAACGCAGATGCTGATGCATATGCTTCTCTAGGCATTCTTCTAATGATCTGTGTCGTATTGGGAGACGCGAAAAACGCAAATCCCACTCCCATTAAAGCTAATGGAATTGTTTGGAGAATAGGCTCTCTATACGTTAGAAGTGATATTCCGAGTCCACATGTGATCAACGATACTCCGAGGACTACGAGTACTCCGGGATTCTTTTTATCAGCTAGAAAACCCGCTAATGGAGATAAGAGTACTTGGAATACTGGTTGAACCATTAGTAGTAGGCCTGCTTGGAATGGCGTAAAACCGAGGAATAATTGAAGATACTTACTATATAGTATTGAGAAGCTAAAAGTTGCGGCATAACTAAATAATGCTACTAGGTAAGCGAGAAAGACGGCTTTCTCAAAGATCTGTTTGACGAGGTTGAAGCTTTTCCTATACTCAATATACATTGTCGCTATAAACGTAGTTAAACCTATTAGCAGAGCTGAAATACCGTATATGCTAACTACGTAGGCGGATCCCGTAGTGATCAGGATCATTGACACTATGAATAAGACTAGTGTTTCGAGATAGGGTTTCCTACCACTAGCTCTTCTCGTTAAATCAAGCGATAATAGTGCTAGAGTAGAGCTTACCAACATAGTAATACCTGTAAATACGAATATCGCTTCCCAACCCACGTAGTTAGCAAAGAAGCCTCCCAGACTAGGACCTAGTAGAATCCCAATATAGACAGCTGCAGTATTTATTCCAATAACAAAGCCCTTCTTCTCGGGGAATAGAGTAGCTAAAATTGCTACAGCTGTGCCAGATACCATTGAGGAACCGAGTCCTTGAAAACACCTCAGTATTAATAGGATTCGAAAGTCTTTGAGAAAAGGTATTAGTAGAGATAAGGTCGCGTAGATCACTGTGCCCACGAGGAATACGCGTTCTCTCCCAATCCAGTCAGCAATAATGCCGAACAGTAGTATGGTTGAAGCCATTGTTATCAAAAATACATTAGCAAACCAGTTAATACTAGCTATATCAATGTTAAGCGTTCTAGCTATGGAGGGTAACGCGATATTAACGGCTGTTAGTGTAAATGGTGTCACAAAAGATGCAGTAGTTGATGAAACTAGAAATAATTTTCTGCTAATCATTAACTCTTATCCCTCAAACAGAGTAGCGGGTAAGATAGATAAAAACTCTATTTCAGCTTCAAGCCCTTCACAACGTATCCTGTAGCAAATGCTACTATTGCTACCAGGACTAGAACTGAAGCGATAGCGCTCCAATCGGTTTCTCTAACCTCTATAGGCTTAGTTACAGTTGTTGTACTCTCTACTGTTTCTGTCTCAGTACGCGTAGTTGTAGTAATGAGAGTTTTTGTTGTTTCCAAAACACGTGTTTCCGTGATCGTATATGTTCTAGCGATCGTAGTCATCATTGTGGTTGTAACAGCCCATTCGATTAATCCCCTTTCAGCCTCGAAGAGAGGTTGCGGTGGTACATGGGTATAAACCTTGTCTTGTTCGACTCCAATGCTTTCAACAAAAGCCCTTGATCTCAGAGCTACTCTTAGACATAATCTGGGATCTGGTATTTCTCTACGAATTCCTCGACTCTATAATAATATAGCTGGTCTCCATGAGTAGTTGTAGCGTTGAAGACTACCGCATTACTCGATAGAAATAGGGATACGAGAAACAACAAGAACAACGTATGAACATAGCTAAGTTTCATGCTAAACACCTTAGTATTATAGGAGACACTTAGTAGCTATAGTCTCGGAAGTAATTAAAGTCTTTAGCGCATGTACAGGTAGAACAGAGTACTTTGTTACTTAGTGATTCGATAATGTGTTTAAGGCGCTGGGAATTGAAATAACGTAGTAATTCTGGTTAATGCATTGTATAAGAGAATCGCAGCAAAGATTACTAGTACTATCACAGAGAATGCTTTAACCACATATACTGTCTTTTTAGCGCTAAAACTGTACCCTAGCCTAATTATATGCGGAAATATGGTTATCCACACAAGTATTGCTGTGAATAAGCCGATTATAGAGGATAAGCCGAACAGCGATAAGAAGGATAAACCCACGGTTACCCACCATAGTATCTGGTAAGGATTAGTTAGTCCTAGAAATAACGCGGAGAAGTATGAAAACAGTACTCCACGAGCATGATCCCGGCTTCTCATCTGGGGCTTGGACTCGTAGACTAGATATGCTAGTATAAACATATAAGTTGAACCAATTAGGTAAAATGCGGTCAAATCCCATTCCACTACAAGGCTGTATGCCAGGTAAGTAATAAACATGAATATCAGGTCGGCCGTTAAAGCTCCAAAACCGGTAAAGAATCCTTCTCTATACGAGTTTAGAGACCTACTAGCTATGAGAGCATTCATAGGACCAGGTGGTATTGCTAATGAAAAACCATAGAGCAAGCCATAGAAGTAGTTTATGATATGTTCCAGCACCATACCGGTCACTTGGTGTTATGAAGATTTAGTTCTTGATTTAAAAACCTCCCCATCCCGATCACATAGCACATAGAGAAGTATTTGCTTATCCCTACGAAATAGAAATAACATTTTTTATACCGCGGTCTCTCTGTGAAAGTATTAATGGGTGGTTCTCAGTGAAGATAGTTTTTATCGGTCCTCCGGGAGCTGGTAAAGGTACTTATGCACAGTATCTACGCGAAAAATACTGTATTCCCCATATAGCTACTGGTGATATATTCCGTGAAGAAATAGCTAAGGGTACCGAGCTGGGTAAGCGTGTTAAAGAGTATATTGATAAAGGATTACTCGTTCCAGACGAGATCGTTATAGAGGTCGTTAAGAATAGGCTTAGCCAACCAGATGCTCAGAGAGGATTCATACTAGACGGTTTTCCACGTACACTTAACCAGGCTAAAGCACTAGACCAGATCACCAGCATAGATGCGGTAGTATACCTAGACGTATCCGAAGATGTTGCTGTTAAGCGTATTAGTGGTAGAAGAATATGCCCAGTGTGTGGACGCGTATATAACATATACTACGAGCCCAAACCAAGAGAAGACGAGAAATGCGATTATGACGGAGCAAAGTTGATACAAAGAGAAGATGATAAACCAGAAGTTGTTAGAACACGCTATAGGGTTTTCCACGAGACATTCAAACCAATAATAGAGTATTACCGCGAAAAGGGGTTACTAGTAGTAATTGATGCTAATAGATCTATTAAGGAAGTAGCACCAGAGCTCGAGAAGATATTGCGTGAAAAGGGAATCCTAAGAATAGAACCTTGTAAACCCGATGTAAAACCCGGCTAACCCCTCTATGACTCGAAACAAGACTAATTAGTCGGCTAGTTTTTACTCGAATACTCTGCTTGGATCCAGCTGATCTACTTTATAACTTGGTTATCGATTGATTTATATTCCGGTTATCTATTGGCAGTCTCTCGGAGGTGTTCGTGGTATGAGTACTCGCGACATGGAATACATGATCACGAGGTATATTGTTAAGCACACTATGGAGGACTGGATCAGGTTATCTAGCGTTGATGTCGCAATTGTTGGTGCTGGTCCATCCGGTCTTACAGCAGCTTACTACCTAGCTAAGAAGGGATACAGAGTAGTTGTATTTGAGCGTAGACTCAGTTTTGGCGGTGGTATTGGTGGTGGTGGTATGCTTTTCCATAAAATAGTTGCTGATAAGCGTACTAAGGATATTCTCGACGAGATCGGAGTAAAGTATGTTATTGATGATGATTTCATCGTCATGGACTCCTCGGAGTTAATGGCTAAGCTAGCTTCTTCAGCGCTAGATGCTGGTGCTAAGATCATACACGGTGTTACCGTTGAAGACGTTATCTATAGAGATGACCCATTGAGGATAACAGGTGTTGTTATACAATGGAGTGCTGTACCACTAGCTGGTCTACACGTAGACCCCTTGTTTATTGTTTCACGCGCTGTAGTCGATGCTACTGGGCACGATGCAGAAGTACTACGTATTGTTTCGCGAAAAGTACCAGAAGCGGGTATTGAGCTCAAGGGAGAAAAATCAGCCTACTCTGTTAAGGGAGAAGAACTAGTAGTCGAGAAAACTGGCCGCGTAATACCTGGACTATATGCAACCGGTATGGCTGTAGCAGCACTCTATGGATTACCACGCATGGGCCCAATATTCAGTGGCATGCTACTTAGTGGTAAAAAAGTTGCTGAAGAAATAGATAAGGATCTGAGAGGTAAATAAGCGTTTTTCTAGCTAAAAATAATTATACTCCATCTATTTACTAGCTATCTTTTCTGCTTCTTTTCTTATTTCCTCTATTTTCTCTCTTGGTAGCGTTAGTGCTGGTTTTTCTGGTATTATTCCTTGTGGTCTGAAGAGAGCTATTAGTACTATTGCTAATCCTACGAGTATGTATTCTAGCCAGCTTGGACTTATTGGTATAATTGCTGATAATACTCCCTTATATGAGTATATTAGTGATCTTACTGTTGAGAATACTAGAACTCCTACTAGTACACCTACGTTGTTACCTGTTCCACCAAGCATCATGTATGCCCATGGCCAGAACGTCCATACTAGCCTATTGTATGTTACAGCTTTCATACTACCTACATAGAATGCCCAAAGAGCACCTCCAATAGCAGCTAATGCTGAACCCGTTATCAGGGCTTGAGCTCTTAGTCTAGGTATGTCTTTACCATAGACTCTAGCCGCTATTTCCGCATCTCTCATAGCTTTTAGTGTTCTACCAAATGGAGATTTCCCTAGTCTTTCGACGTAAAGGAATACTAGTATAGCTATGCCTAGTATTATGAATGTTGCACCAATAAATCTCGCGGTACCAGCACCTATCCATCTGAACGGATCTGGTACCAGTACGCCTTGTGTTGCTCCAACTAGCGGCTCATAGTTCCACGCAATAACCTGTAGCGCGTCACCAAATGCTAATAGCGTTATACCCAAGTATGCTTCTCTAAGCCTTATTGCCGGATACGCTGTTATATAACCGACTAATGCGCCAAATACTGCGGCGACTATTAGCGTGAAGAGAAATATGCCTATAGATAGCAGTGGATTAGTAGCTAACATGCTGTTTATCTGAGCTACTAGCTTATAGTTTACTAGGTGGTAGGCATACTCGGCACCATATGGTTGTCCCATCATAGCAGCTAGTATTCTACCAGGTATAGCACCAGCAACAATTGCACCAACAAGTACTGCTAATACTCTACCAAATTGAGGTATACCCGAATAGCCTACCTCTATGTTTAAGCTTAATGTTACTATGAGTCCTACAGCAAAGTTTATCAATATATTTAGAAGCAGAGGAGGCATTTCGAACATGGTTATCTACCTCCTACCCCTCCTTTAACGAAACCTAAAAGACTCTGCTTGACTCTATCCCAATTGATACCTGCTAATCCCTTAGGATAGATGAGTAGTGTAGCTACCATTATTAGCAACGGTATCATTGGTCTATAGGCTAGTACCCAGCCACCCAGTGATGCTGAAAGCGAATATATCCCTAGGTATTCGCTGAGACCTATAAGTAATCCTCCTAAGAGACTACCAAATATACTGTAAAGTCCTCCTACAATAGCGCCACAGAAGAATGTAACTATCAGAGTCATACCTACTGCGGGATAACCACTTACAACCATTGAAAGTAGCGCACCTGATAATCCTGCTAGTGCGCCGCCTATAAACCATGCAGTCACATATACGCTCTCGGGGTTAATACCCAATACACTTGCTAGATCAGGGTTCTCGATAGTAGCCCTCACGGCTATACCGAATTTGGTCTTTGTTAGAAACAAATGATTAGTTGTTTTTATCCCATACATAGCCTGGTTATCGGGTGTAATTAATGGAGAGAGGGGCTGATAAATACATACTTATAACGGAGAACTTAACTAAGAGATTCGGTGGTTTAGTAGCAGTTAATAGAGTAAACATTAAGGTAGAGAGAAACACATTAACGCTGTTGATAGGTCCTAATGGTGCAGGAAAATCGACATTCATTAACGTATGTACGGGAGTACTAAAACCCGATGAAGGTAGAGTCATATTTGATGGTAAGGATATTACTGGATGGCCTCCTCATAAAGTTTATAGAGCGGGTTTTGTGAGAACTTTCCAAATACCACAACCATTCCTATCTCTTACTGTTTTAGAAAACGTCTTGGTAGCACTAGGTAATAGAGGAGAAAACCCGTTAATAGCACCTATAAAGAAGCTATGGGTAGAGGAAGAAGAAGAAAAGATCAAGAGAGCATTCGAGATCTTGAAGAAAGTAGGACTCGATCAGTACTGGGATTGGCAAGCCTATAGACTTGGCGGTGGACAATTAAAGATGCTAGAAGTTGCGAGGGCTCTAGCTACTGGAGCGAAACTAATAGCTCTTGACGAGCCCATAGGCGGTACTGATCCCGCTTATGCTAGCGAGATCTTTAAGTATATAAGAAGCCTAAAGGATACCTGGGATGTAACATTCTTAATAGTTGAACATAGAATAGATATAGCACTACCCTTTGCTGACTATGTTTACGTAATGGATAGAGGAAGAGTTATAGCTGAAGGACCACCCAAAGTAGTAGAGAACGACCCCAAAGTAATAGAAGTGTATATAGGTAAGTAGGTGAGTATAAATGGTAATGCTACAAACCATAAACCTGTACTCGGGTTATGGTAAACTCAGAGTTCTCTTCGATATAAACTTCAGAGCTAGAGAGAAGGAGATAACGGTTGTTGTTGGTCCTAATGGTGCGGGGAAAACAACGTTAATGAATAGTATCTGCGGCTTAGCAGACATACATGGAGGCAAGATAGTATTCGAGGGAAAAGAAATAACGGGTATGCCTCCACATAAAATAGCTAAGCTAGGTATAGCATACTTACCACAACTAAATAACGTATTTGCTGAACTAACTGTCGAAGAAAATCTAAGAATAGCTGGATACTTGCTTGATGAGAGAGAAGTAAAGGATAGAATAGACGAAGTTCTCGACCTATTTCCCAAATTAAGGGAGTTCTTGAAGAGAAAAGCTGGTACACTTAGTGGTGGTGAGAGAAGAATGCTAGCAATAGCCATGGCGTTGATGAGGAGACCAAAGATACTATTACTCGATGAAATGACTACAGACTTAGCACCAATACTTGTTAAGAAAGTACTTGAAAAAGTAGTTGAGCTAAGAGATAGACTGGGATTAACAATAGTTCTTGTAGAACAACATGCTAAGAGAGCATTAGAAATAGGTGACTGGGCATACCTATTAGTTAGTGGTACAATAAGATTCGAAGGAAAACCCGAAGACTTACTAGAACATCCACAATTCGCTAAACTATACCTAGGTATCACAAAATAATTATATTTTTTCTCTTTTAACACTATCACAGATACTATTCATTTATCATACAGTATACTTGGGTACGGGATTATGGATACTAAGCTATTCGTAGTAGTTAGTATATTGCTATTGCTTACAGCATATATAGTGCCATATACTATTATGCGTAATGCTGCTGATCTAGGTTTATTTCTTTTCTGGCTAGTTCTCACTATTACTGAGATCATTGTTGCATTATTATATTTGTCTAAGAGGGGTTAGGAAATGGTAATAGCTGTAATAGTATTGGCTCTATACTTCGTTGTAGGTAGTCTAATAGCGGTTATATCTAGGAGAGCTGGTATTAAGAGTACTTTTGACTACTATGTTGCTGGTTATAGACTCGGTGGCTTATTAGCTGCTATGACTTATGCAGCTACAACATATAGTGCTTTCATGATGATCGGGCTGGTAGGGTTTGCATACGCAACTGGTATTGGTGCTTTTGGTTTCGAGAACCTATACCTATTAGCAACAGTCTTCTTACTAGCACTATTTGCTCACAAAGTATGGCGTATGGCTCGTGAGAGGAAATGGATTAGTCCCGCGGAAATGATCGGGGATCTCTATGGATCGAAGCTATTAGCAGCAGTTATTGCGGTTGTATACCTAGTAGCGCTAATACCGTATAGTACTGCACAATTAGTTGGTATAGGCAATTTATTCGAGGGACTAGGACTAGGGTATTTAACAGGGGTTATAGCTGGTGCTTTCATAGTATTTCTGTGGATCTACCTTGCTGGTATATGGAGTGTTGCAACAACAGATGCTTATCAAGGAATATGGATGATCGCAGCTGCACTCGGTTTCATAGTGTGGATTACAGGCTATCTACTACCCTCTAACGGGTTAGATGTCGGCAAAGCATTTGAAGTACTGGGTGGAGAGGGTTATCTAGGAATAACGAGTTTCTGGGCTCCAAGCGTGTTCTTAGCGTTTACGCTGCCGTGGATCTTCTTCGCAGTAACAAATCCACAGGTTGTCCAGAGGCTATACATGCCACGCGACGAAAAAGCGCTCAACGCGATGATCAGGTATTTCGCTGTATTCGGGCTAGTCTATACAGTTATAGTAACACTTATCGGTCTTTTCGCAAGAGCACTAACAATAACTGGTGTGTTTCCAAACCTAGAGAATAGGGATTTAACTACACCAACTCTACTCAGTATGGCGCATCCCCTGCTAAGCGCTATAGTATTTACGAGCATTGTAGCAGCAGCTATATCAACACTAGACTCGATCATATTAACACTAGCTAGTTGTATACAGAGAGATGTATATCGCGGCAGAGGTGATTCGCGGAGAGAACTCATAGTTGGATACATCGTTATAGTTGTCCTCGTTGCGATAACGAGTATTGTAGCACTACTGAGACCAGGGTTTGTAGTAGAGCTTTCAGTGCTCTCGAGTGTATTACTCTTACCACTAGCACCGGTAACTATAACTGCGTGGATTACTCCAGAAAAAGTAAGGGATAGGTATAGATCAGCTCTCACAGCAATTACTATAGGATTTGGTATAGGGGTTTACGCAGCACTAGTATATGGTCCTAGGAAAGCATTTATACAGACAATACTTGGATTACCAATATCTCTATGGATACTACTAGTCTCGTCAGCAATACTAGTGGCGGGCTTATCATTGGAGGAGAGAGTATAGTCCTTATTACCTTGTAAATAGCATAAATACTTCTGAGAATTAGTGCTATAGGGCTTGCTAATGAGGATAGTACTTGGGAAGAACAAGTTAGTAGTGTTCACGGTTTTAGCTGTACTGTTATACACACTAGTTATTACAAGTATAGCTGTAGATACACAGCCCAATGCCGAGTATTACTTCTATATCTATGGTACACATACTTGTCCACACTGTCGGGCAATGGAGTCTTTCCTTACAAACGTTTATGGAGACGAACACGTATTTTTCTGTGAAGTACAGGGCAATACAGCGTGTAATTCTAAGTTCCTCGAACTAGCTAGTGTGGGTCTACCAGCTGCTGTACCACAAACGTTCATAGTATATAATTGTACAGTGTCAGCATTAGTAATCGGCGAGTATAGGGATAAGACGGTATTTGATAAGCTACTACAGGTAAATAACAATACTTTAATACCAGTATATGTACCGGGATATACTAAACTCGAGCTATACGGTTACTTGAAACTGGAAAACGGTAATCACCTAGACTTCATAAATTACTATCTAAATACTAGTAAATACTGTGTAATAGAGGGTATTATTACTAAACCTCTCGTTAAGTTCGTGGAGAGAGAAGAGCTGGAAAGCGTAGAAAACGCTACTGCAGTATCACCAGGCAGTACTGGTTTAGTCTCTATCCTTGTATCGATACTGCCGGCTCTACTAGTACTAGCACTACTTGACTCGGTGAATCCATGTACTATTACGATGTACTTCACATTTACAGTTTCATGTATTAGTAGCTCTAGAAAGTCTTGGGGTCCGCCAGTACTATTCATGGCAATAATATATATCGGCTACTTATTACTAGCACTAGGTTTACTATACATTGCTAGCTATATACCTAAACAAGTATTCGCGTTATTAGCTCTAGTTATCGGTATATATACTATTCTAAGTTCTGGTAAAGCCCATACACCCGAGTTTAAGTGTACCTGGTGCGAGAAAATGGGTAGAGTGAGTAGTTTCCTCAGTAGTAAGTACGTATTAGCAGGCTTTCTAGCACTATTTTCGGTAGTATTCCTATTACCATGTACTGCTGGACCACTTCTCCTTTTTATCGCTGTACTTCGAGATTACCCAAATAACATCTATATTCCGGCGCTACTGCTGTATAATGCGATATTTATTCTACCACTCATACTGGTGTTTACGATGATCTACTTCATGGGTAGGGAAAAGAGAATTGCTAATTGGTTGAAAAAACACAGCGATGTACTCGAATTCCTTGTTGGATTTCTTTTAGTACTAATAGCCCTTGTAATAGCTTTCACATAGCCCAAAACACTTCGCTAGCAATCATTAATTATATGGTTTATAACGAAGAGATTATCCCCTGGATAAGATCAGGAAATAATGCTTGATTACATAGTCTCGCTACTGGGAGCTATGGTTTTTCGTGAACTGCTTCTTCAAATAACTTCTCAACAAGAGTTAATACCTTTTCAGCTGATCTTATAGCGTTTTCACCGTCAATCCTAGTATATAGCTCTTCTGGTGGAACACCGAGTTCTTCGTCACCATACATAGCTAGTTCTCTTTCTTTTCTGAGAGACCGCGATATAGATACTAGTTCGTCAAGGTGTTCTTGAAACCATTGTGGAAAACGATTCTTTTCTCTTCGGAGAATAGGTGATACGTCATGCCATTTTGGTGGTTCTATACCCACTATTCTTAGAGCAGCTTTTAACGCTAGTTCAACGGCTTCTTGGCATTGCCTTACAACGTATGGGTAGTTTTCTGATTCAAAAGCTTCACGTGCATGTTTTAATCTTTCGCGGGCTTGCCGAATATGTGATCTCGCAAGCCTAATGTTGTTCAGATTTCTATCACCTCTCCAAACCTATAGTCTTTCTTGAGTCTCCAATACCATTTCCTACCTATCCATACCCTCTCAGCACCCTGTTTATCGAGTTTCTCTTTAAGCTTTAACAGTATTTGCTGAAAGAAGTTATTCTTATCATACACTATTACTGCATCTTCAACCATATCGAGATATAGCGGTGAGACATGCTTAGCTTCTTCAACAGTCTTTATGACCGGCGAGATCACGACTGCATATCCCTCATCAATTAATTTGTCTAGAAAATCAATGATCATATCCTCGGCTTTGAGATAAGTCCTTATCCTCTCAAACCTTGAGCGCGGCAAGTTATTGTCAACTATTATTAATACGTCTAGATCGCTATCTCTACGAGCATCACCACGAGCTACACTACCATATACTACGAGAGAGACTAGTTTATCTCCATAAACTTTGTGTAAAGCATCGAGTAATTTAGCTACTATAGTCTTATACGGTTCTTTTAAATAATGAAGCCCGGTTTTAAACAATCTCTCAGACACCATTTATTCAAACATTCTATTTTCCAGTCTCTATATCTATACTAGTCTATATATTGTTTCGCCTAATACCTATTCTTTCGAAAAACAAGAATACTTGTTCGAAGCTGTTGTTTTCCAGTATCCATTCTTAGTACTGGCGTATGTGCTAGTAATTACTTAAGAAGTGTTAGAGGATCAAGTACACTTCATACAAATATTCTTTAATGGACATATTCCACATCTTGGCTTACGTGGTTTACACACTATTCTGCCAAGATCGATCAGACCTAGGATAAGCTCTACAAACTCGTTATGATTTCTCGGTGCTATTCTCTTGAGAATACTCTTTAGCAACTCATATTCCTCAAAAACACAGTAAATTCTTGATAGTACTCTAGCTATGTTAGAATCGATAGGATAACTTTCTTTACGACACACTATTAGCAGGTATAGAGATGCAGAATACTCACCGATACCCGGTAGTCTTATTAGTTCTTCCTTGATACATGGTGGTTTTCCATTATACTTCTCTACTAGTATCTTTGCTAACTCTACTAATTGCTTAGCTCTACTATGTAGTCCTAGGGGTTTTAGCAAGTTGTATAACTCGTTAACGGAAGCCTTAGATAATTCTACTGGCGAAGGATACCTAGCTATTAGTTCTTCATATATTTTCTCTACCTGCCTAGTAGTTGTTCTGCAAAGGAGTAATTCCGCTAATAGCACGTGCCAGGGATCCCTACTCTTCCTCCACGGTAGTTCGCGTGAACCACTAGATCTATACCACTCAATAACTAGACGAGCTATAATGCTCAACTAACACTACCCTTGGCTTCTACGAGTAACCTGTATAATACTGTTAATAGCTTATCCGAGAAATCAATGTATTTTAAAGTTCTGAGTATCACATAAACCACCTATTGGGCTTTCAATGTATTCCCCTGAAATACTTAATGCTATTAAACAACTACGACTCGTGACTAACTTTGAAGTATACATGATATATGCTAGTAGCTAGTAGTATGGTTTTAAGAGACTTGTTAGTAATGGTTTAAAGTAGTGATGAGACTGCGGGGTCCGAGAAACTTTTCTGTGACGAACCCACCCTTTACTGATTACTCGCGCTTATACGGTACTCCCACGTGTCTAGGTGGTCTAGACCTTCCAATAAGCCCAGCTGTTACAGCTAGTGTTGCTATATAGGGTATAGTATTTATTAGCGTAACAGGTATTACTGCTTTAACTACTGCTAGGTTTTTAATCCACTCACCAAGTGTCCAGAAGAAACCGAAGAGAACACTACCACCTAGTGCTAGTAATGGGTTCCAGTTAGCAAAGTTTACTATAGCTAATGCTATAAAGCCTCTACCAGCTGGTAGTTCTTTAGTAATAGCCGCAAGCCAGTCAATACTGAGAAAAGCTCCTCCGAGTCCTGTTAAAGCACTCCCAATAACCGTTGCCAATAGCTGTACTCGCTCAACATGTATACCCACCACATCAGCTGCGTGTGGGTTCTCGCCAACAGCTTTAATAGTAAGCCCTATACCGGTTTTCTCGAAGACATAGTACATGATAATAGATAGTATCACTGCGATTACAAATACTGGTGATATATCAATACCCGGGATTCGGGGTACTTTAGCAGATGGTGGAGGCGTGTAGTATCCTCTAACACCCCATACAGCCTCTATACCAAATGCTACAAAACCGTATGCGAATAAGTTGACACCGAGACCACTAATTATCTGATTACCCTTTAGATAAGCCGAGATATAGCCGTGTATTAATCCTATAAAAGCACCTATTAGCGTACCAGCTAGTAAACCAGCTAGAGGAGATGTATAGGCTTCAGCAAACATAACAGCTACGAATCCAGCTATAAGTAGTATACCCTCTAAACCAATATTGACAATACCGGCTCTCTCGGTTAGGATTTCTCCTAGTGCAGCTAGTAGTAGTGGAGTCATGGAGAACGTGGTTAACCTAACTACTTCTAATACCATGCTCCAGTCAATCACTCTTCTACACCTCTACGCGCTATTCTAATCTGCCTAATCATCCTGATCAAACCGGGTAGAGCAAGCGCTACTACTATGATGCCCTGTACAGCTTTAACCATTTCAAGGGGGACGCCAGCCTCGATCTGCATACCACGCGAACCAGCTGTTAGAGCACCAACAAATATAGCTGCTGGGATAATACCTATTGGGTGGTTTCCACCAATAAGCGATACCGCTATACCATCAAACCCTAATCCGAATATGTTTGAGAGACCAGTTGTTATACAGTAACTTGGTGGTCTACCAGCAACTTCGCCGATACCAGCTATGGATGCTGTAACACCTCCCAGGAGGAAAGCGTAGAGTATTGTTTTCTTAACATTAATGCCGCCATAGGAAGCAGCGTAAGGACTCATACCAGAAGCTCTTAGCTCATACCCCATAACGGTATGCCATAACAAGTAGTAGATAAGTGCTACTATGATAACTGCTACTATAATCGATGCAGAGAGCTCAGTACCCTTAACTAGAAGGGGTAGCCTACCTGCTGGCGGCACTTTGATCGTCTTAGAGGGGTCATGTGGATCAGGGTAGACGTAGACACGGGAATACTCGACAATCCAAAATGCTATCCAGTTAAGCATTATCGTTGATACGACCTCGTTAACGCCTCTAATCATTTTTAGAACTCCAGCTATGAGACCCCATAGTACTCCAAGCCCTATACCGATTAGGAACTCTAGTGGTAGGTATAGATGTGCTGGTAAAGCCCATGAAGCAACAATTATTGCTCCGAGAGCACCCATGTACATTTGTCCCTCAGCACCAATGTTGAATAGACCGGCGCGAACACCGATAGCGAATGTTAGTGCTGTAAGCATTAGTGGTGTAGCAAAGCTGAGCGTCATTGAGATAGCATATACGCTTGTAAACGAGTACTTGAAGAGAGAAGCATATGCCTTGATCGGGTCGAAGCCTCCCCAAGCCATGAGTAAACCAGCTATAATAAAACCTATGAGAACAGCTACTAATACCTCGCCAACATATATTAGGATATCCTTATACCGAGCAATAAAACTAGGCAAAATCCTTGACATGCTACTCATTTTCTCCCCTTCCTAATCTCTTCTAAACGATAACCGCCCATCATAAGCCCGATCTCCTCTTCTGTAAGCTCTTCTGGCTTAGCAATACCCATAAACTCTCCCTCATAAATAACTGCTACGCGATCACTCAATTGCAGTATTTCGTCGAGATCCGTTGATACTAGGAGAATAGCTTTACCCGTATCTCTCAGTTTCAGCAGGAGCTTACGAATGTACTCAGTAGCTGCAACATCGAGTCCGCGAGTGGGTTGTGCGGCAATTATAACGTCTGGTTTCTTCATGATCTCTCTACCAACAACTAGTTTTTGTTGATTACCACCACTTAGATAGCGTACTGGTGCTCTAAGCCCGGGAACCAATACGTCGAACTCGCGTATAATTTCCTCGGCGTGTTTGAATATGTTTTTCCAGAGGAGAACACCGAGTCTACCTATGAACGGCTTATTTCTCTGAATACCCAGTATACTGTTCTCAGCAACACTCATATCGAGTACAAGACCAAGTCTCTGCCTATCTTCGGGTATGTGTGCAAGACCCATACGGTATAGCTCGAGCGGAGTCTTATTAGTAACGTCGCGTCCAAGCAGTACTACTTTACCGCGGGATACTCTACGAAGACCTGTTAATGCTTCAACAAGCTCTTTCTGTCCATTACCCTCAACACCAGCAATACCGAATATCTCTCCAGCTCTAACTTCGAAACTAATACCCTTAACAGCCCACTCGCCCAGATCACCCATAACCCACAGATCCTCGACACTAAGCTTAACACCACCAGGTTTAGCTGGTTTCTTCTCGATCCTAAACACTACTTCACGACCAACCATCATACGAGCAAGCATTTCAGGAGTAGCTTTACTAGTCTCTACAACACCGACAACCTTACCCTTTCTAAGAACGGTTATACGATCAGTTACCTCTAATACTTCTCTAAGCTTGTGTGTAATGAATATGATCGTTTTACCCTGCTCCTTCAGTATGCGGAGTACTTTGAAAAGCTCCCTAGTCTCTGTCGGCGTTAAATTAGTTGTTGGCTCATCTAGTATTAGTACGTCAACGTTCCTATACAGCATTTTAAGGATCTCGATCCTCTGCTTAATACCTAGGGGTAAATCCTCTACAATAGCATCTAGTGGTACGTGTAGCTTTGTCTTCTCCATAAGCTCTTTGACTTTTTCCTTACTAGCCATACTGCGTGGTAAACCGAGTACAATGTTTTCATATGCTGTAAATACTGGCACAAGAGCTAAGTGTTGATGAACCATACCAATACCCATTTTCAAAGCTTCAGCAGCACTCTTAAACGAGACTCTTTTACCCCTAACGTATATCTCACCACGTGTTGGGCGAAGAACACCGGATAAAATCCTCATAAGAGTAGTTTTACCAGCACCATTTTCGCCCAGAAGACCGTGTATTTCTCCACGCCTAGCTTCGAAATCAACACCACGTAAAGCAACTGTACCATCCGGGTATATCTTGACGATATTCTTCATATGTATAACTGGCTCACTACTCAAACGAAACACCAATAGCGAGTATAGTCTACTATAGCTTCTTTGTGGAGAAATAATATGTAGGGATTGAGCTAAAAAAATTTATAGTGAGTATGCTCTAGAGGAGCTTCTAGGTTAACCTCCAGCTGCTGCACCTAGTTGTTGTCTAATCTGTGCTATTTCATCAGCATCTAGTGGTATCATAGCAGCTATGTCCGAGAACTTTAATCCCCAAACCTCGATATCCGGATTCGTCTTTAGTGTTTCAGCTAGTTTATCAACTTCTTCCCACATCCAACTCGGTATGCTCTCGCGCATAGCTTTTACTTTCGCGATTATCTCCTCTTTATTAACTTCTCTACCAGCCTGTACAGCGATCTCAAGGAAAGTCTCTAGATCCTCTAATTTACTGATACCAACACCGCCTTCTTTAAGACCAAGCTCTAACACGCCGCCGAACTGCTCGATCTCTCCGCGATAATACTTCAACGCTCTCTCGACTGCTGTGTAGACACCAACATCTACTCTCTTCATCATACTAGCAATTATGAAACCGGGCTTGATCCAGTCCTGGTCACTATCAACACCAATAGCGAATGGTGGACCCATATCCTTGCCCTGCGCCTTACCGGCTTCTTCGACAGCCTCGAATATACCTAAACCAGTAGCACCAGCAACGTTATAGACTATACAAGCACCTTGTGCAAGCTGTGCTTCAGTAGCAGTCTTACCTCTTGCGGGGTCGTTGAACGCACCAGTGTATGTCCATAGAATAGTTAATGGCTCTACTTCCTCTCCAGTCTTGCTCTTATATACTTCCTCGCCGTACCTGATACCCCAGTAATAGCCTGCTTCGAACTTGTAGAGTACTGGTATCTCCATACCAAGTACTACGCCTACAGCTTTACAGCCATAGTAGTGTGCAACCATACCAGCCAATGCACCAACTAGAGCACTACCCTCGTGTTCTTTGAACAGTACGCTTAACACATTGGGTTTATCTGGTATATAGCCATCAATTATAGCAAATAGCTGATCCGGATACTCGTCAGCAACTTGTGTAACAGCATCAGTCATTAAGAATCCAACAGCAATAATAACTAGGTATTCACCACTCTGAGCTAGTGTCCTGAGATTAGGTAGATAGTCAGCTTCTGTCTTGCTCTGAACCTCCACAAGCTCTAATCCAAAGTCTTTAGCAGCTCTACTAGCACCTAGGTATGCCATATCGTTAAAGCTTAGGTCTCCCCTACCACCAATATCGTATACAACCGCGATCTTCTTTGGAATAGGCTTTGTAGGAGTTGGTGTTGGTGTGGGTGTTGGACCAGTGTATGGTGCTAGAGCATAGTAGATACCAAGACCAACTACTATAACTATTACAGTTACTATGACTGCAAGAGTCGATCTAGCAATACCTCTCATAAAAGTACACCCTTCTACACAACTACTACGGTAGGGCACCCCTTATAAATAGTTTGTTTAAAAGCCGTAACCAATACTATTACTAAACCCCTAATCGAGAATACTTTATTTTAAACCAAGTCTTTCGCGAATAACCCCTAATGCGTACTCTACCCGATCACCTATCCTAGGCATAAACGGTATCGTAACAACCCTGTCACGAAATAGCTCATAGTGTACACGAGTTATAGCCTCGTGTATCCTCTCAGCATAAACTGGGTTTTCCCACCTAACATCATCAGTAGAATAGATCTCCCTAGTATAGGTAGTCAGTAATACGAGTGAAACTCTATCACTATACTCTAAGAGCTCAGAATAGTTACTAGGTAGTTCAACACCATCAACCACACAATAGGCTTTCGCAGCAAAACCTCCACCATCCTCAATAACGATATCGTAATCACTACTGAGAACACGCTTATACTCCTCTAAATGGTGTTTAACAACGAGATACTCGAATAGTACGCGGTTAGTCCAGGGGAGAATCCCTCTATCTCCCTTTGGTTTCTCGCGAGCAATTATCTCGCGAGCCCAATCCCTGATCACGTAAACGCTATAGCTAAGTTTCTTAAGCCTATTCGCTAAGCCATAAGCAAGAGTAGTCTTACCAGTACCAGGACCGCCAGCAACAAGCACTAAATAAGGCTTGATAAGCACGCTAACACCTCACACGAGATTGGGATAATACTAGATATAGGCTATATCTGATTTGCTAGTTACGAAGTAATTACCGATACTGTGAAATAAGTATGCTCCCAGATTTACTTAATTAGATGGCTTACATACATTGTTATGTCGGTGAATATGTTTTGAGAGAGAAAATTGGACGCATACGAGAAGTCTCCAGAGAAAAGATCGGTAGAATTTATCCTAAGGACGAGGCTATGGAGTATGGCTATAAGGTTAAGGCTGAGGCTGAGAAGAAACAGTAAGAGTATCGATGTAGTAGCGCTTGTTAATAGTGGTTATGAAACACTTGAACCCGAACTCCTAGTACCTTCTAGAATAGCTGAGGAGCTAGGATTGCTCCCGGTATTACCACCGGGTAGTATGGTTAAAGAGTACATATTAGCCGATGGTAGTATTACCAGATTGGTAAAAATCCATAAGGCTGTAAAAGTTAGCGTTATTGAAGAAGATAGGGTAGTTAGTGATGTTGAAGCTAGTATAGTTATTAGCGATAGAGCTGACGAGGTACTGATTAGTGATAAACTCGCTGGAAAACTAGGTATAGTAGCTCTTGATTTCGCTGAGGGATAATGGTGTTTTAAAGACGAAATCGGTAAAGTTACCAGGAGATCTCATTAGCTAGGTATTATTTGGGATATATACGGATATAGTATTGCTAAGTACATCACTAACTAATTTATACGAGAATAGTTTAACCATGTACTACTCGTAGGGATTTATAGGTGATACTATGAGTTCTTGGCTCACATACTCGCTTTTATGTTTAATAGTCTGGGGTTTATGGGGTTTCGCGATAAAATACGCGTATAAGGGGCTTGACTGGATCAACGTATACTTCCTAAGCTCATTAGCATCGTTCACACTAGCACTAACAGTATATCTACTAGCAACACGCGGAGTAGTGCCGCGGATAGAGACACCGGCTTATTATGCGCTATTATCGGGACTACTCGGCGGCCTAGGCTATATCTTCTTCGTAAAAGCACTGGAAAAGGGAAAAGCCTCAGTAGTGGTACCACTAACAGCACTATACCCAGCAATAACGGTAATACTATCCCTAGTACTACTCGGTGAGAAACCGAGTATGTACCAGTTAATAGGAGTAATACTAGCTATAGTAGCGGCTATACTGATATCAATCGAGTAAAACACCCCGGTTATACTATTAACGGACTATTAACGGTGTATAGCTAAATCCATATACTATGGGGAGTAATAGGGTTGAACTCCGTAAAGAGAATCGGGAGAATCGGACACATCTACCTGAGGAGGAAAATCGGTAGAATCCATACAAGAGGAGTAATTAGTAAATATCATGGCGGTGAGAGTAAGGATCAGGATAAGAGTAGTACAAAATAACAAGAAAGCCGAAGTAGCAGCCTTAGTTAATACCGGTTTTAAGACTGAAAAACCACAGTTCTTCTAATCACCACTTACAAGGTATCGCCTTTCACCAGATCATGCCCCTAGAATTCTCCCAATAACACTGTCAAGAACTTGGTCTCAATATGTAGTCTTGACTAGTTTCCATATAAAGAGATAGCTCTTCCTATGGAGTAAGGGTTTTGGCGGGGGTTTACATTGTGTGTTTAAATGTACTTGGTGAAACTCCCCGGTTTCAGGGGGTTTTCCGAAACTAAAAACAACCAGACCCCCCTATTAAACCCTTGTTAAAACCCCCATAGGGGTGACCAGTATTTTTATGCTCTTGGGGTAGGAACTATGTAGTATTAGTGCTTAGATATGTTTTTATAACGTAGTGGTTTAGAGGCTTAGGTGTAGAGGTGATAGTGTGGTTAGTATTCTTCACTTGCTTCTTCGTATTCGTGTGTTAGTGGTGGTGCGTATTTTTCGGGGTGTTTAACACCATCGGGGCATCCTTTGCCGTGTCTAATTGGTTTCTCGATCCTGCTTAGTAGTATTGCTCTACTTGGTATGCTCTCGCTTAGATACATATACCCTGTTTCCTCGGCTAGTCTCTTAGCGAATCTCCTGACTTCTTCGTGGCTAGGCATGTTCTCCGGCTTTAACCTACCCCTACTATAGCCCATGTACATATACGCTTTTACCTCGATATAGGTCGGGTTTCCGATCTCGACTAGTTTCTTGAATCCTTTTAGTGCTTCCTCGCTATCATTGAATCCCCTTATCAACGTGATCCTGTATACTGTTGGCGATTTGAAGCTAGGTAGTAATTTTAGCGTCTCCATTAACAACTCCCATGCACGTGGTACTATTGGACGGTTAAACTCTAGGTACTTCTCCTTATTCCAAGCTTCGATACTGATGTAGAGCTGGCTTGGTTCTTCTTCGAGACTAGCTAGTATATCTGGTCTAACACCATGTGTTACCAGGAATGTCGTGATTCCACGCTTATGATACTCTCGGATGAGCTCTCCAAGGCGAGGATATAGTAGTGGTTCACCAGTTAAGCTTATAGCTGCGTGTCTTGGGCTCATTGCTTCCTCAACCATTTTCTGATCGGCTTTGGGGTTACCCTTAAAACCAGCTACTATTTGGCGATGAACCCTAATACTCTCCTCGACTAGTATCTCTGGATCATCAACTACTGGTACACGTGTTTCATCCCAGTGAACACCGATATCCTCGGGCTGTATTCTCCAACAGTGTTGACACCTATTCCAGCACCAGATAGCCACTGGTGTCATCTGTATACAACGGTGACTCTCAATACCGTACCAGAGACACTTATAGCAAAACCTATGTCTCAGTATAGCTTCCTTAGTCCAATAACAACGCTTAACAGCACCAGTTCTACCAATGAAATGGTACCCCTGTCTCTTCATACGCTCATATATAAGCCTATAAACAGGACTACTACTCCAGAAATCCTCGCGGATCCTCTCTACTTCTCTCCAGCTAATCTGCCTACTACTAGTCACTCTAACACACCGTCCTAGGCTTCACACTACAACTTTGTTAAATAAGCTAATATACCATACTATCCTAGAAGCACAAAACAATACGCCATAAAATGTGAAAACAGCTCTACCAGCCTACTAGCGTTATTAGGGTTTAGATGCGGAAGGATTAGATTTAGAGGTTAAAAAAAGGCTAGATTTTAAGGAGTTTAGCTAGCTGTGCTATAGAGTGTCCAGTACGGCATTAACATGACTGGTCCTATTAGGACTCCCTCGATATCTGTGTAGGTTACGACTATTAGCTTGCCTTGTAGTATTGGTATGAATGGACAGTCTTCAGCGAGTATTTCTTGGACTTCTTTGTATAGTTCTGCTCTCTTATTCTGGTCGATCTCCACAGCAGCTTGATCAAGTAGTTCATTTACTTGTGTATTGTTATATCCGGTACCAGTCCACGCGTTAGCTTCACTGTGTAGGAATGGTGTTAGGAAGTTATCGGGATCTACATAGTCTGGATACCAGCCTAGTAAGCTAACCATCATCATACCTTTTCTAAGCTGGTCAACATATGTTGCCCACTCAGCAGATTTAACCTCTACCTCGATCATCCCAGTTCTCTCTAACTGCTCCTTAATCAGCTGGGCTAGATCAGCCTCTGTATCTCCATAGTGTGTTGGAGTATACCATAGCTCTATCTTTAACTTATTCTGCTCGCTATAGCCGGCTTGAGCTAGTAGTTGTCTAGCTAGCTCTATATTGCCATCGCCGTACTTCTCCTTAAACACGTCAACATGGCTCCATAACCCCTTAGGAACCATGCTGTAGAGAGGCTCCATAGTTCCTAGGAATACCACGTCTGCTAGCTCTTGTCTATCTATAGCAGCAGCTATAGCTTGCCTAACTAGCTTGTTATTCGTAGGCTCCATTTTCACATTTATAACTAGGTATCTGATAAAGGATCCGGGTACTTCTATTAGCTTGTAGTTCGGGTTAGCGGCAAGGTCTTTGTAGTCTACCGGCCTTAGAGTTCTCCATGCAATATCAACTTCTCTATTCTCAAATGCTAATCTAAGCGTAGCAGCGTCTTTGTAGAATCTTATAATGATCCTCTTAGTCTTGGGGGGATCTCCGTGATAATATGGATTAGCTTCGAGTACTAGGTACTGGTCTCTTCTAAACTCTTTTATACAGTATGGACCTGCTCCTCCCCAAGTAGCATCACTTGCTATCTCGTCTTCGGGGTAATTCGGATGAACTACATAGTATGGTATAGTTGCTACTACTGATAAGAAGAAGCTTACGGGCTTGTGTAGTGTGAACTTAACTGTGTAATCATCTAGAGCTTCAACATCCTCAACAAATTCTGTAACTAGCCAAGAGGGATCTCCCTGTATTCTCATAACTCTCTTAATACTCCTAACAACATCGTGAGCAGTTACTGGTGTACCATCACAGAACCTTACATTCTTCTTTAGGTAGAAGATCCAGACCCTACCACCTTCTTGTACTTCCCAGGACTCTGCAATTGCTGGTACTATTTGGTCTGTTCCAGGCTTATACCTTACCAGTCCTTCCATAACATTGTGTAATACCTCCCAAGTGAAGAAGTCATAGGCATTAGCCGGATCCATATCGGTTATCTTATCAGTTGTACCGATCCTCAGCTCCTCAGTCACATATGTTGGTGTAGTTGTAGGCGTGGGGGTTGGACTTGGACTAGGAGATGGACTGGGACTTGGACCGGGTGAAGGAGACGGTGTTGGAGACAGAGTTTTTATTACAGTAGTGGTTACTGTTCTAGTCTCTGTCACAGTTTGCGTAACAGTTGCTGTTGGTGCACCAGCCGATCCAGCGAAATACCCTGCTATGCCAACAATTATTAGTAGGATTATGAAGATAGGGTATAAGACCTTGGGTTCGGGCATTATACACACCATCCCACATATGTGTACCTAGCTTTAGTTATGTAAGCCTAAAGATTTTTTTTGTTAAATAAGTCTTTCTCTATAGCCCGAGAAAGGTAACACTAGAGTGGGGGCTAGGGGCGTGGGATTACTTAGGTACATAGCAGTTAGAGCCTTACTAATTATCCCCACTATTCTCATACTGTATACGCTTGTCTTCATCGTATTGAGAATTCTCCCGGGAAACCCGGTTATAGCTGCGATTGGTACTAAGAACATTCCACAAGAACAATTAGAAGCTTTAATGAGAGAGTTAGGGCTTGATAAACCCCTGTATGTACAGTATTTCGAGTATTTATTCAATGTTTTGAGAGGAGATTTTGGAACAAGCATGATTATACGAGGAAGGAGTATTACGTTAGATATTTTGGAGAGGCTGCCGGCTACCATAGAGTTGTCTGTATCAAGCCTTATTGTTAGCTTAGTAATAGGTATTATTGCAGGTTTTGGAGTAGCTGTTAAAAAAGATACGAAAATCGATACTAGTATGAGGATTTTCGGCGCTATAACTTATACCTTATTCATACCATGGCTTGGTTTACTATTCCAATTAGTATTCGCTAAGTGGCTGGGAGTACTACCGGTTAGTGGAAGAATAGATCCTGGTATAGAGCTCGAAACTGTAACGGGTTTCTATATTTTAGACTCGATAATAACGGGTAATACAGAGGCTCTCATAAGCGCTTTAGAGCACCTGGTATTACCCTCTCTCACATTAGGACTAGTACTTAGTGGTCCCTATGTTAGGCTTGTAAGAGCTAATATGATTAAACAGCTAGAGTCTAACTACATACTCGCCTACATGGCTAGAGGTGTGAGAGACTGGAAAGTAAAGTATTATGCCTTTAGAAATGCCTTGATACCCGTAGTAACATATGCTGGCTTACAATTCGCACTACTACTGGGTGGTGCTGTTCTAACCGAAACTACTTTCGACTGGCCTGGAATCGGAACATATCTCGTAGAAAAAGTTAACTATAGAGATTACCCCGCTGTACAAGCAGTTGTTATAGTCTTTGCGTTCTTCGTAGGCTTGATCAGCCTTATAGTAGACCTGATCTACGCGCTACTCGATCCACGCATAAGATACTAGGTGATACTAGGTGGAGGCGTGGGCAGGTATTCTTCGAAAGATCTTTCGAAGAATCTTACCCGCTGTTCCAGAGAGAGGAAAAATAATGGTATATAGTGGATTAGCAATAGTATTAGCAGTAGTGTTTATGGCTATACTAGCACCCGTTCTAACACCATATGACCCAACTAAGAGGGTTGGGAAACCATTCCAGCCACCAAGTCTAGAGCATCCCATGGGAACTAACCACATAGGAATGGATATATGGGCTAGAATAGTTTATGGAGCTCGAACAATTCTCTACGTAGTAGTTATTGCTATTGCTTTGAGTATGTCTATAGGTATTCCACTAGGGCTTGTGAGTGGTTATTTTGGAGGAAGGATTGATAGAGCTATAAGCATGGTTATGGATGCTATATATGCTTTTCCAAGCCTAGTACTAGCTATATCTCTCGCTGTTGCACTAGGTCCTAGCTTAGTTAATGCTGCTATAGCTATTGCAGTAGTCTATGTTCCAACATATTTTAGAATGATTAGAGGCCAAGTACTCAGTATTAAGGAGGAGCTATTTATAGAGATGACTAGAGTATTGGGCTTGAAAACTGGAACAATCATGTTTAAACACATACTACCGCACCTATTACCCACGATTATGGTTGTGTTCAGCCTAAGTGCGGCTGATGCTGTACTAACAGAAGCTGCTCTTAGCTATTTAGGTCTCTCCGTGCAATTCCCTACACCAGACTGGGGATACGACTTATATAAGGGTAAGGGATTTGTTCTCGCGGGTTACTGGTGGTTAATCTTCTTCCCAGGCCTCATGATCACGCTACTCGCAGCTGGATTTGCGTTAATAGGTGAGGGTCTTAGCGAAATAGTTAGGAGAGAGGTTGAGTAGCTTGAAGCCTGTTCTAGAAGTTAGAAACATCGCTGTATACTATTTTACGGGAAAAGGTGTAGTTAGAGCTGTTGACGACGTCTCACTCACCGGGTATTCAGGAGAACTCATAGCAATAGTTGGTGAAAGCGGATCAGGTAAATCCACTCTAGGATATGCACTACTCAACTTAGTCCCTTATCCCGGGAAAATTGTGAAGGGATCTATTATAATAGATGGCTTAGATATAACAAGACTTAACCCTAAAGAGCTTAGAATGATAAGAGGTAAACTTGTTTCAATGGTTTTCCAAGACCCATTTACAACACTAGACCCTGTAAGAAGAGTTGGAGATCAGCTTGTCGAGGTATTTACCGAGCACGGTATTGATCGGAAAACAGCCGAAGAAAGAGTTATCGAGTTGTTAAAATCCGTGGGGCTTTCCGAGAGAATAGCTAAATCGTATCCACATCAGCTCTCCGGAGGACAGAGACAAAGAGTATCGATAGCTGCTGCGATAGCTCTCAAACCAAAAGTACTAGTTGCTGATGAACCAACTACTGCTTTGGATGTTGTTGTTCAAAAACAAATAATGGATCTACTTGATAGCATTAAGAAAACAGGGACCACTATTATCTTGATAACACACGATATAGCACTAGCTGCAGAGAGAGCTGATAAGATAGCGGTAATGTATGCTGGTAAAATAGTTGAGATAGGAGATAAGAGAGAAGTACTTACAAACCCTCTACATCCCTATACTAAAGCACTACTCTCATCGGTTCCAAGCCTAGCTAGGAAAGAATGGCCAAAACCCATACCAGGTCAACCACCAGATTTAAGAAATCCTCCTCCCGGTTGTAGATTTCACCCGAGATGCCCCTATGCAGAAGAGCGGTGTAAACTCGAAGAACCACCTATGTACAAAATCAGTGAGATACATAGTGTTAAGTGCTGGTTATACGCGGGAGAGCGTGGTGATCAGTAGATGAGTGAGGAGCGGATTATAGAGGGTATAGGTATTAAGATGTACTTCGAAGTAGGAGCATTTGGTAGAAAGAGGATTGTAAAAGCTGTTGATGATGTGACTGTTCATGTTAATAGAGGAGAAACTCTCGGCTTAGTCGGTGAGAGTGGGTCGGGGAAATCGACGCTGGGTAAGGTTCTCCTAAGGATATATAAGCCTACGGCTGGTAGGGTGATCTTTAAGGGAGTAGATATAACTGGTATGCCTGAATCAAAGCTTAGGTATTTGAGGAGGAAAATGCAGCTAATACCTCAAGACCCCTATGCTAGCTTTAATCCGTTGAAGTCGGTTGGAGAAGCACTAGTAGAGCCGCTCATAGAACACAATATAGCTGATCCGGTAGAAGCCAGAGAAAAAGCGCTTAAAATGCTCGAGAGAGTAGGGCTAGTACCCCCTGAAGAACACTTTAACAAGAAACCCTATCAATTCAGCGGTGGACAACTCCAGAGAATAGCTATAGCCAGAGCTATGCTACTTGAACCAGAGTTTGTTGTAGCTGATGAACCAACCTCTAGTTTAGACGTGTCTATTCGAGCATCCATACTAGAACTTCTAAAAGAATTTAAAGAGAGGCTGAAACAGGGAATGGTGTTTATTACACATGATCTGGCTCTGGCAAAGCTAGTATCTGATAGAATAGCGGTGATGTATCTGGGGAAAATAGTTGAAATGGGTCCTGCAGACAAGGTCTTATCAGAACCGCTTCACCCATACACACTAGCACTACTAACAGCTATTCCAAAAATAGACGAGTTTAAGCCTAGGAGAGAGGTTATATTGAGTGGAGAAATACCAGACCCCTCAAGAGCGCCCAAGGGTTGTAGACTACACCCCAGATGCCCCTTCGCAACAAGCGAATGTGCAAAGAAAGAACCAAAATTAGTAGAGGTAGACAAAAACCACTACACTTCGTGTATTTATTACGACAAGCTCTACTAACCCTACATAGTTCCTAACGTCACCCTATTTTATCTACTTGCCCTGTACTACCGGTTATAGTCAAGACTAGCGGTGAAACAAGCATGTTGAGAAATGGATTAGTTATTAGCATAGATTTTGCTTGCACACTATTCTGGGAGCCAGGCTGTGACCCCCGCTATACACCCCGCTGTATAGCGGATCTGCTCGAGAAACTATTAGAGAAAGCTAGGAAAATGGGCTATAGTCCTCACCGTATTCATATGGGTGACTTATACGAATTTTATAAGAAGATAAGAACCCGGGTTGAGAAGAGGGGGTCTTCCCGTGAAGTATGGTATAAGTACATATTGTTGAAATTACTCTATGGACTTAATGTTAGGATCAAACCCCACGAACTTGATGATCTCTATGAGTGGTTTATTGATAAGCGCGTAGAGTGTTTTATGCCTATGCGGGATTCTCGTAGTTTACTAGAGTACTTGAAGGGTATGGGATACACAGTAGTGCTTACTACTGCTACTGCATCGCACGACTTCATAATAAGGGTTCTAGAGAAGTATGGCTATATCGAGTATTTTGACTTAGTCTATAGTACTCAGTTAGTGGGTATTCCCAAGGAAAACCCCGATTTCTACCGAGAACTCGTAGACCTATTGGGCGTTGAACCCTATAGAATAGTGCATATCGGTGATTCGCTAGAACACGATATAATATCAGCAAGGAGAGCTGGTTTAAAAACAATATATTATGGGTGGAGAACTATGTGTAGAGCCGCTGATCCACAGCCTTGTGTTACCAGTCTCTCCGAGATCCCCTTAGTACTACCTACTATAAGTACCCATTAATACGCCGTAACCCAATATCTTACCCTTAACTCTATCCATTAAATCGTTGATCCTAACACCGGGTTTTAGCCCAGTTTTCTCTTTTAGAGCAACTACTAGGAAGTAGTAGCGATGTGTACCGTGACCAGGTGGTGGACAGGGACCACCGTATCCGTAGTCTCCAAAATCATTAATACCCTGTAGTCCATAGGATGTTTCGGGTTCTTTTAGAATACCCTCCGGCAACTCGGTTTTATCTGGTGAAATACCGTATAGGAGCCAGTGATAAAACGTACCTATTGGTGCATCTGGGTCATACATTACTAGTGCTAGTTCTACTGTACCACTCGGTATATTACTGAGTCTTAGCGGCGGCGAAACATCGCTGCCTTCACAAGTGTATTTAACTGGGATTCTCTCGCCATTCTTAAACACGGATTCTACGCGTATAACTTCACCGGCTTCTTTCCTAACGATCTCGAGGGGGTCTTGAATCTTTCTACGAAATATCATAGCGTAGTAATCACCACTTAGAATATTTGTTATAACTCACTGATAAGCCTAGCTAATAGTTTTTCGAGCAATTTATTTTACTGCTATTGCTACATACTATGTACGTGGTGATGAGCGAACCCGTGACAGAGCATTTCCCGCTATGAAGAGGGTCGGCGTTACTGATCCCCGTGTTCTCTACAAGTCATAAACACTATAGCGTGTACTACTGCATAGAGTGGAAACGCCTTATATAGGAGAACCCCTACATATCTATAACTCCGTAGCAATCTACGCGGTGACACATCATGAGAGTTAAAATACTACTGATCAACGGATCTCCGAGAAAATATGGTTCATCAGCTAAACTACTAGCTATAGCTGAAGAGGGAGTTAGAGATGCTGGTGGAGACGCGGAGTATATCCACTTATATGATTATAAAATAAAAGAGTGTATCGGGTGCGTATCAGATGATGTACTGGTTTGTAGGTTTCCGTGTATTATCAGAGATGATGATTTCAACAAGATCGGGGAAAAGCTATTAGAAGCACACGGATTCATACTAGCAACACCAGTGTACTGGTACAGTGTTCCTGGTCCTGTAAAGAACTTTATTGATAGATTAACTAGTATGGAGAATATGATACACCACACGGGTAAGAGCCTGCTCGAGGGGAAGATCGCGGGCTTCATAGCTGTTGGTAACGATGTTGGAGCACTACACACTATAGCATACCTAATGGCTGTCGCTAATAGCATGGGTATACACATACCGCCCTGGGCACTAGCATATAGTCATATGAAGGAAGTGCTAGAGGATAAACAAGCAGTTATCGATGCGTATAACGCGGGTTATATAGTAGCTAAAGCAGCTACTCTTCTACATGAGGCTGGAGCATGGTATAATCCCAAGAAAAACCTCGATATCCTAGTCAAGAAAGCAATAGAGTACACAGAGAAGTTCTCTGAACAGAAGAAAGAGAGGGAAAAACTATTCAATAAGCTTAGTAAAGCCTAGTATCTACAACACTACCTTATCATTTCTCTTAACAAGGTTCTACGCTATTTGGGATAGTTATAATTACTATTACTGGAGTATACTCGTTTACAATATCCTAGTTAATACTAGTGTAACTCCTAGATTCATTCGTTTTAAGAGGATACCCTATTATATTGGGGTAGGCGATAGTATCATGTTTACTATGATCGGGAGTGCTGATAGCGCTGATAGGTATGTTAAGAGGCTTCTCATGCTCAAAGAACTAGATAGTATAATAGACTTTTCTAAAGCTAGTAATCAACTCGTAATAATTCTCTACCTCTATTCTCTGGAAAGGCCTATATCTATTAGAGAACTATCAAAGCTAACGGGTTACTCGAGAAAATCCATACTCGATTCTATTAGGAAACTCGAGAAAAAAAGCCTAGTTGTTAAGAGAGAGTATAATAGAGAGCTCTACGTCGAGCTCAGCCCCTATGGTAAACAGTACATGGATACACTATTATCGGTGCTAGAACCCGAGGAAGAAACAGAGAATAAAACACTATTGAAAGCAGCTACTAGGCTTAATGTAGTTAACGAGTTACTACTAGGTTTGTTCCTGTATAGATTAATAGTTTTCCTCGGCTTATCCGGTAAAAGTATTTGTAACCAAGAAAACGTAGTAGAAATAACTGGTTGTGATACTAAGACTGCTGGGATCATGATTGCCTCGTTTTCGCAGAATCCCTCAAGAGTTTTCAGATTACTTGATAAAAAAGAGGGTCAAAAGAAGCTAAAGCTAGATAAACAGGGATACGCATTGCTAGAGAAGACACCACACTATAGAGCATACATGGGTAGTAGGGTTTTTAGAACGCTATGTAGGGTATTCAGAACACCATGGGTTGCCGAGATAAGCCTTAGGATCAATATAGTATTTGCTACTGTATACGCGGTATTGGTAGCTCTAACCATACTGAGGATTCTACCAATATTACCACTTGGTATAGGATTACTCGCGCTTGTGCTAGCTCTGCATATATGGTTAAACACAGAACTATCCCGTATAACTAGGAAATACAAGATATTCTAGAGCATTATAAAAACCTCTTATACATAGCGCGTTCAAATACTCTACTTATCTTCTCACCCAGTTCTTCCCCGTCTACACGTTTATCTAAAGCTAGCAGTAGAATCTTTTCTTGGAACTGGATTAGTAGGTATTTGTATTTCAGACTAGGACTGTTAATGATGGTATACCCTACTTTAATACTGGGAATGTAGATATTCTCAGCTAACCATACTATTTCATTATCTATATCTGGAGGCCAATAAGCTAGAACACCTTCTCTAAAACTCGCTATTACAGATGCTTTAACAACAAGTCCATCAACTACCAGCTCCAGTATAGAGGATAAAAAGGGGTTGGCACTATTATTCGCCGAATCATAGATAAACACACTACTACTCAATAACCTCCGCCTCTCCTCAACGCTTCTCTTAACAAGTATTACTTCTAGAAATGGAGATCTAATAACCCTAACCCACGTATATTGCGGAAAGATCTTAGTAATGAAAGGTATAGTGGAGGGCTGGGATCGTGAAGGGTATAGTAGGTATAGAAGCAGCTATTGTACTAATAGCGTTTGTCATAGTCGCTGCTGCACTAGCATTCGTAGTACTAAACATGGGTATGTACACCACACAGAGAAGCAAAGATGTCATGCAACAAGGACTCAACGAGGCTAGTTCAGCACTAGAAGTAGACGGCTCAGTACTAGGATATGTAAATGGAAACAGTACAGTCGACACTATTTATATTCCACTAAAAATATCGCCTGGCCAGTTAGCAGTAGATTTTGCTAAAGGCAAGCTCGACGTAGTAATCACTATTCCGGGCGGTACATTTGGACGAATAAATAGCGAAGCAGACCCAGAGAGGCCCGATAGCTATAACTACACAGCGTTAGGAGAGAGTATTAACGTTACTACAGCGCCTAAAGCAGCTGTTTATATAGTAACCGGCGATAATGATACCGTGCTCGAGGTTGGCGAGAAATTCTTACTAGTTATAAAGCTACCAAGCGATCTAGCATTAAGCCAGTATGAGAAGTTCACTGTCGAAATAAGGCCTCTACAGGGAGCACCACTAGTTGTCGAGAGAACAATACCACCAACACTAACTGCTGGAGAGCTAGTCAGTCTAGGCTAGGGGGTTAGAGCCGAGTAGAATGTCTTAGTAGAAATACATATCTTTTTTTAACTATACTTGTTCCCTTCATTACCCTATTGCTCGGCGTGGTGGTATACATGAGCGTGTGTACCTCATACAAGAGTGTGAGGAGAGGTTTACTGGTTACTGGTTTTGTGGGATTCGTATCACTAGCTATACTATTACTGGCTTATGTCGAGCTGATTCTATGGTTTATCAACGTATTTGTTCCGCTGTTTGCCTCTGTTGCTGTATCCTCCTTATCTGCTCTAGTGAGTTACATTGGTGTTTACCTATTACATGTTGGAGTAGATAGTTTTGTACAACTCTACAGAGTGAGAGCGAATAGGGGGTTAGAGATATGTGTCCGGGTTTAACAGTGTTGATAGATTACTCGACTATATATGGCCTTGTAAGTGCTGGTTTTGCAGAATCTTTACACGTAGGGTTCTCAGATACTTTATCAGGAGAGGAGGAATTAAATACATCCCCATCTCTGAGGAGGGGAGAAAAATGGGTGAAGAGGTAGATCTTTTGAAGGAGATTAAGGGTTTGAGGAGTGAGTTAGAAGAGCTTAAAAGAGCTCTTGCTGAAGTTAAAGCTACGTTATCTGATCTCACGGGGCCTTATAGTTACTATAAACCACCCGTAGAGACCGAGAAGAGGGTAAAACCGGGAGAAATAGTTGGTGTTGAGAGAGGGGGTGAAACAACTGCTCCTACTTCAATTGAAAAATCAGTTGAGAAGGAGAGGGAGGAAGAGGTGAGTAGAGAGGAGGTTAGAGGAGAGGAACGGAGAGAGATCGAGAAACCTGCCGAGGCTAGAACCGAGGCTCGTGAGGCTCGTGAAGAGTTTCTCCCTCTTCTTAGGGGTGTTCAAGAAGCTATTATGGAGGAGAGGGAGAGAGTGGTTTCAACGAGTTTAGATAGAGTGGTTACTATTATTAAGACGCTATACGAGCTTAGGAAACTGTATCCGCGTAGTAGTATTGAGGGCTTGGTAAAACTACTCGAAAAAATGAACATAGTTTCTAGTAGAGAGCTTGAACTGTTAAAGGCTTCGATGGAAGTAGTAGAAGAGTCTCTAAAAACAAGTACTTCGCCCGAAGAAAACATTATGCTACTATACATGATCTTGAAGAACCTAGGAGTTAGAGACGAGAAGTTAGAAGAAGAAGTCACCAAGAGCATGCTTAGAACACTAGCACTAATGCGCAGAAGAGGGAGTAGAAGAGAAGAGAGTAGCGATGAAACGAGAAAGGGTGATAGCAATAAATGGGAGTATCAACAACAATAACGCACGGATTACTGACGATTGCTGCTATAATTATGGCTTCATTATTTGTAATCGCAGTTATTAGTCAGCTCAACAACTTAGTAAACAGTCTAACGATATCAATAAAGTCTAGGTCCGACTCGTATAGGATAAACGTAAACATAATATACGCTTATTACGATGAATCGAGTAATAAAATAGGGATTTTCCTCAAAAACACGGGAGATCTGCCTTACTCGAGCTTAAACAATACAATTGACATATTCGTAAAAGACTATGAAGGCAGTATTGACTATTACAACTTAAAAAACGAGATCTCGGCTGGAAGAGCAAACATTACAGAGTATAATAGGCAAGATAACATTCTTGAGCCAGGTGAGACCGTATACATCGAGTTAACTGTTAACAAAACATATGTGAAACCGCTAGAGATCACCGTAGTACTTGCAACAGGTTATAAGACGTCCTATGTTACAAGCTAGCGGGGTGATAGTCTAGTGCCGTCTGAGACATTGATTCCCGCGATAACGTCTATGCTAGTTTTATTACTAGCTATTATTAGCTTTATAGGAGTGTATGTAACATCCACTAGGGTTTTCGCAGAACTCTATGAAGCTAAGAGAGACTACATAGTAGAGACGTCTACCAGAGTAGAAATAGTGAATGCCACTGTTATACAAGTGGTTTTTATCGATAATATAATGGTTAATATTACTCTCAGAATAGAAGTTCGTAACGAAGGACCCCTACCTCTCTACGATTTTAACCACACGGATATACTAGTAGTTTACAAGAACTCATATAATGAGACTATTTCGAAGATGCTAGTCTATGGAGAGAATTGGTATATAAAGCAGGTATTTCTTACAGAGAGCTATTCTATAGATTTTAGTGCCAAACCTATTATAGAATCTAATGAAATAGCTATTATAGAGGCATGGTTTACTATGGAGAAAAGCGATTATGATAATCTTAGCGAACCTGTAAGGCTCTTGTTTATTTCCCAATATGGTACACGAGATAGCGTGTGGGTGGATATACGTGCTTAAGGTGAAAACCATATCAACAGGTAATGAAGAACTTGATATTAAACTAGCTGGTGGTATACCTTTTCCAGCTCTTTTAGTGATAGAGGGAGGACATGGTACGGGTAAATCTGTTTTAATGCAACAATTTATATTTGGTGCTCTTAAATCGGGTTTAAGAGTGGTAGTTATAGCTACTGAAACAACTACTGTTGGTTATCTTAGACAAATGGTGAATGTTGGTTTTAACGTACTCGATTACTATCTAGCTGGAAAGCTTGTAATATATTCTTCACAGATTCCCAGAGTTAAATGGGTTAGTTCTACAGCAAGAGACTTACTCGGATTAACTCTAGATCACATGGTGAGGAGTGTAGATAGGTATGATGTATACGTTATTGATTCCTTCACGATACTGGTTAGGGGTTCCAAGGTAGAAGATATAATAAACTTTCTGACTATAGCGAAGCGACTAGTTGATAAGGGTAAGATGATAGCACTAACTATACACCCGGGTAAGCTAGCGGAGAAAGTATATACTACTTTGAGAGCTATTGCTGATGGATATATTGAGCTGAAAAACGTTGATATGGGTGGTAGAAGCCTCAAGGTCATGAGAATAGTTAAGCTAAAGGGTGCTCCCACCGCTTTTGAGAAAGCAATCACGTTTGATGTGGATCCGGCTTTTGGTATAAAACTCGTTCCAATGGCTTTAGCAAAAGTTTAGAGACGGTGTTTTAGCATGCTTAGCAAGCTAAAAATTAGCCTTTCACGACGGAGAAAGAGGAAAGAGGTAAGAGAACCCGATTTTGGCGAAAAACCTAAGTACTTACAGGAGTATATGGAGTCTTTCCGTGAAAAATATGGTCAGGAACCACAGCTAGTTGACAGACTATCGGGTGATATGAAGACTTGGAAAACATTTAACATAATATACCCTGTGGGTGGAGGAGTATTTATACACATTACCAACATAGTCTTATCCGAAACCGGGTATCCACGCTATATAATTATAGAACCACCAAGACCCCCGACACGTTTATTGAAAGCTATAGAAGAAGTACTAGCACTGAAAATAAAGCCTGAGCATATTGCTGAGTCCGCTGAGAAGCAGAAGGAGATCTTGCTAGAGCTGCTTGAGGAAATACTAAAGCCTGTGGATAAACCTGTAGATTATAACAACATCAGAGCTAGAAACACGAGTATAACTGTATACAAGGAGGATGTAGACTACATAAAGTACCACTTGATAAGAGATAAAGTAGGAGTAGGTATACTTGAACCTTTTCTTCGTGACCCTTATCTAGAGGATATAAGCTGTAAGGGCTTAGGAAACATCTACGTAGTCCACAAGATCTTTGGAGCATTAGAGTCCAATGTTGGTTTTAAGAGTGAGGAAGAACTCGACGACTTTATTATAAAACTAGGCGAGAAGATAGGAAAACCCATATCTAGGGCTAGACCGATTGTAGATGCTACACTACCCGATGGTAGTAGAATAAACATTGTATATGGTTCGGATGTGAGCCTATTTGGTAGTAATTTCACCATACGTAGAGTCGCTAAGATACCTATTAGTGTAACACAGCTAATTAAATGGGGTACGTTCAACGAGTATGCCGCCGCGTATATGTGGATAATGCTTAGTGAGGGCATGAGCGCATTCATATGTGGAGAAACAGCAAGCGGTAAGACTACCACGCTAAACGCACTAGCTGTATTCATTAGACCCAATGCAAAGATCGTATCAATAGAGGACACCGCCGAAGTCGTACTACCGCATCCCAACTGGGTTAGAGAACTAACAAGAGATACGGGAAAACCAGAGAGTAGTGTTACGATGTTTGACTTGTTAAAAGCAGCTCTGAGACAGAGACCTAACTATATCATAGTAGGAGAAATACGTGGTGCTGAGGGAAACATAGCGTTTCAAGCAATGCAAACCGGGCATCCAGTACTATCGACTTTTCACGCAGCAAATCTCGAGAGACTTCTCCAGAGGATAACTAATCCCCCTATTAATGTTCCAAAGACTAACCTCGATAATTTAAACATTGCGTGGTTCCAGTCATCAGTATATAGTAAAACGGGACTACTAGTCCGTAGAATGATAGCCACCTACGAGATCGTAGGCTATGATCCGCGAAGTGACTCAATAGTAGCTATACCAGTCTTTACATGGGATCCAGCAACGGATACACACAGATTCGCCGGTCGTGGAGCTAGTTATCTTCTGGAAGAGAAAATAGCTGTAATGCGTGGTATTCCACGTAGGGACATCAAGCTAATATATGAAGAGCTAGATCTTAGAGCAAGGTTTCTCCGAGAACTAGTTGCAAATAACGTGCTAAACTACTACGACGTATATAAAGCTGTGATAAAGACTTACGAGCTTGGCTTAGAAGAGGCGTATAAGAGACTAATACGTGGAGATCTGTTATAGGAGTATCCAGCGGTTATAGCATGAGTGTCGTAAAATCACTGGTTCGGGTTTTAAGCGTTTTACGCACTATATTAGATGTAATTTTAACCCATAAGTTATTAGTTACAATAATACTAGTTATCGATTCCATTTTAGTGTACTTCTTAATGACGAATCTACCATATTACTTGAATGTAGCCGCTAGTGTTTCGATAGTATTTATCTCATTCTTATTTGCTTATTATTATAGGTCAGTTAAGCGATTAGGTTTAATACCCGTTACGGATGATCTAACATTTATACTTGTACACCTAAGGTGCGCGGTAACAGGTAATCCACCATTAACGCAAATGTTTAAACTCGTAAGTAGTGCAAAATTCTACAGCAAATACTATAGAAACTTGTTTGCTAAACTATATGGTTTAATACGTAACTGGGGTTATAGCGCTCCAGACGCGCTCAGGCTAGTTTCACGTGAAACAAGGAGTAAAGTTGATGAAATGCTTCTACAAAGGCTTTCAGCAATAGTTGCTACAGGGGCTGATCTAAAGGAATATCTTAGAATCGAATATAATACCCTTTTCAGCGAATACGTATCTGCATACAATAGATTAATTGGAACACTCAGAGTTATTCTAGGAGTCTATGTAACTCTCTTGGGCGCCCTAGTATTCATGGTAGCTAACCTAATGTTATTGGGACTGATATTTGGTGGTATAAGAGAACTCATGATCACCGCTATGTCTGCTATGGCATTTACTCTCACTGCTATGGCGGTTTTACTCTGGGTATTTTCAAAAAAGCCCTTATTTGAAGCAAAAGTTAAGCGTAAACCTCTGATTCTCAGAATTGTGAGTATAGGTGGATTAGCTTCGACAACGGTATTTGCGGGAATAATGCTGTATCTCTCACTAACCCTTAAGATAATGGATCTAATGGAAGTTTCGAAGTGCTTAATAATATCAGGTATAGCATTTCTACCGGTTGCTGTACTTGTAAAGATACATGAAGGGAGAATTAATGAGTATGACATGTTCTATCCTGCATTTATACGAAGCTATGGAGAACACATGAGCGTTGTCCCTAACTTTATTGAATCTCTAAAACCTCTTCTCGTAGCTGAGTTAGGGAAGCTTAAGGGGTTAATACAGAGAGTTTTTGCAAGACTCGTGAATAGGATTGAGCCTAGAATTGCTTGGAACCACTTTACCGAAGAGTCTGCTAGCGAGTTTATAACGAGAGCAACTACTATATTCCTTGATACTGTTGAAGTGGGTGGAAATACCGCAGAAGCGGGTGCTTTGTTATCAGATCACTTGAACGAACTATATAGAATACGGGTTAACTATATACAGGTTTTCAAAACATTTGAAGCAACTCTATACATTATGCACATAGCAACAATAATTATACTAATGCTTATTACTGGCTTTATAACCCTATTTAGTGACGTAATATCGGCATTCGCTGGATCGGTGCCACCGGAATTCGCTGATATTCTCGCATTCTTCAATATTAGTAAAGAAGATGTTTCACTACTAACAAACATATTACTAATAGTTGTGGTTTTTGCAAACGCTCTAACTCTATATACTACTAGTGTGGGATCAAGATACTCGCTATACTACTTCTTAGCAATACTCCTAATCCTTACCGGTGCGGGAATGTATGTAAGCACTTACATGATAAACTACTTTATCAACACGCTTCTAGCACCGGGATTAGTAGGGGGTTAGAAACCGTGTTAGGTAATACTCGATTTAGACAACTCTATAATCTTCTCGATAATGCGTGATACGCTGTAATTCCCGATTCTCTGCTTAAGTCTTAGGACTTTAACGTTGTTTAAACCTCGTTTACTGAGCTCGTTAATGAGCTTATCCTCATTTATTCCCTGGTCTGGGCCCAATAGTATTATATCGGGTTTTAATTCGACGATAGGCCTATAGATGTCCTTCTCATCGCCGAGTACTGCTTTAGTAACGTATTTAATGCTTTCAACAACAGTTCTTCTCTGCTCCTCAGGTACAGCTGGTTTGCGCTTCTTGAATTTCTCGAAATTCTTATCACGTGCTACGATAACATATACTTCTCCGAGTTCCCATGCTTTCTTAAACAAGTATAGGTGACCGGGATGTATGATCTCGAATGCACCAGCTACTAGTACTCTCGGTCTCTTGAGATAAGCTGTATAGGGTTTCCAGTCTATGTGTACGATACCCATGTGGTTTAACGCATCTAACAATCCTTCTGCATATGCTATACAGGCTAAAGCAGTCTCGTAATCGCCTTTCTCGTAATAGTACTTCGAGTCGCTGAGATAACTCCTAGCTAGCTCATATACTTTGTGTGCACTAGTATCTAATTCATCGGGTTTTATGAGCTCTAGCGCTTTCTCGACACTAGTAATGTATGCTTTAACTCTCTCACTAATACTTGGCTGCATTACAGAAGACACCCAGTAGTGTTATTGTGCTGGTTTAGGGGTTATTAACTAAGCCACGCAATAGCTCCCTAATACATAGTTATAGTGTTTAGGGTATTGGTAAAGTTATTAGTCTTTATGCTAATACTCATATGTCTAAGTATATTTTATACCTATGTAGCAGTAGTTTTATCATGATAGCGGATGGGAGAAATGAGTAAATGGAGTATTGATGATTCGCGTAGATTGTATGGTATTAATGGTGCTCTAAAGCGTAGATTCCTAGACATTGATGATGATGGGTATTTTGTAATTAGGGTGGGTAACCATAGTATTCGTGTAAAAGAGCTATTGGAGAAACACGGCTTAGTTGGTGCGTATATACGCGTACTACCATATATACGCTATCTCATGGATCGCGTCTACAGCGTCTTCACGAAAACACTGAAAGAATACGGGTATAGAGGAGGATTTACACCGGTTTACCCGCTTAAAGCTAATAACAACGTACTCGTAGTCGAGACAATCTATAGACACGGTTCTCGGTATAAATGGGGATTCAACCTAAACACGCTGAGAGAAGTAGAGATTATAGAGAGGTTTCTAGAGAGTGATCCACGGCTAATAGTTGTTGATGGAGTTAAGAGTACCGCTATACTGGATAAGCTCGAAAAGTTTAGAAAACATGGTTGGAGAGTAGTTGTTGATATCGAGGGTGAGAGAGACGCTGAGTTATTAGAGAACTATGACTTTGAAACCGGTATAAGGATCAAGTATTTATCTGGCGGAGAGGGCCCATGGAGAGAATCTGTCGGGTTAGATTCGAAGTTTGGTTTATCATTAACAAGCCTATATAGAATACTCAAGAAACACGATTGGATATATTCTAGAACCGTACTACTACACGTACACCCCGGCTCTCAGATACACAGTTTCAAGGAGATATATGGGTATTTCCGTGAAGCAGCTAACATGTATAATCAGCTACGCGAAACGGGGTTTAATAAGCTAGAACTAGTTGATTTTGGTGGTGGATTAGCATATCCCTACTACGAATACCCACTCGGAGTACTAGAAGCGCCGGATTACGGCTTAGAAGAATATGCCCGTAGCCTTGTAAAAGTTTTTACCGAAAACACTGATCATCCGAGTATAGTCTTTGAAGGCGGTAGATACATTACTGCGCTTCACCGACTCGTAGTATCTAGAGTTATCGAGGTTAAACCCTATGATGTCTACCTAGACGATGAATCACTCAGTAGCATCTCGAGAGAAGTAGCGGGTATCAAGAGTATTGACGAACTCGAAAAATGGGTTATCGAGAAGCTAGGCAAGGTTAAGAAACTAGCAGAGAATAGTCACAGCTATAGTTTTAGTGAGAGAATCGATATAGAGAAACTCTATGGTGCTTTTAACAAGATCGTTCCCCGAAAAGTTAGAGAATTAGCTGGTAATAATCACGCTATTCTCGCTGATCTGCTCGAGAACAGGGTTTTAAGGGATTTCCTCGTTAAGCCCAGTTATAGGTTTTTCACAGCATACTCAATTTTTGCACACATACCAGATACTATTGTTGTAAACCAGTATTTCCAAGTAATACCCGCTCAGAGACTGAACGAGGAACCAGAAGTTCTAGCAGTACTCAGTGATCTGACCTGTGATAGTATGGGTGAGTATGGATACTTTATAACACGTGGTGAAAAACTCCTCTTTACAAAACTAGATGATAAACCTATTGAAATACCGGGTAAGATACTAAGACTACGCGGTATTCCTTTACATCTCCCGCGTCCAGGCGAGAATTACTATGTGGTATTTCTCGACACAGGTGCTTACCAGGATAGCTTAGCAATGGATCATAATAGTTTAGGCGGATACCCCGAGATAGTAGTTGACCTAGTCGGCGAAAACCTCGTTATTAGTGTTAAACCCAGTAACAACTATAAGTACTAGTGATGCTGGATAGTTGATTTTATTTACTCTTGATATACATCCATGTTAATGGGTAACTACATATCCGTCTAGCGCGAGGTGGTTCCGAACGAGTAAAAGCGGGCTTGAAGCACTATTTAAACCACGTAGTATAGCTGTTATTGGTGCTAGTAGAACTCCTGGTAAAATCGGACATGACCTCTTGAAAAATATTATCGAATATGGGTATAAGGGCAAGATATACCCGGTTAACCCGCATGCCGACGAGATCCTTGGACTTAAAGCGTATAAGTCTGTCAAGGAGATCCCAGACGAAGTTGATGTTGCGGTAATCACTGTTCCTACTCAGAAAGTACTCGATGTAGCAGAGGAGTGCGGTGAAAAAGGTGTTAAAGTCCTTGTCGTAATAGCTGCTGGTTTTGCCGAGGTAGGTAACGTAGAAGCTGAGAAGAAGCTAGTAGAGATCGGTCGTAAATACGGAATGAGAATACTTGGACCAAACATATTCGGCTATGTCTACACGCCGATCAAGCTAAACGCTACGTTTGGACCACGCGATATGCTTGAAGGACCCATAGCGTTTATCTCGCAGAGCGGAGCACTCGGTATTGCTCTCATGGGTTGGACTATAATGCAGGAGATAGGAGTATCAGCTGTTGTTAGTATTGGTAACATGGCTGATATAGATGCTATAGAAGTATCGGAATACCTCGCCGACGACCCCAACACGAGAGTCATAACGATCTACCTAGAAGGCCTAAAAACAGGTACTGGTAGAGCCTTTATAGAGCGTATGAGAGAAGTTACTAAGAAGAAACCAGTTATAGTGATTAAAGCCGGGCGTAGCGAGAGAGGTGCTCGTGCTGCTGCTAGCCACACCGGTAGTCTTGCTGGTAGCGACCAGTTATATAGTGCTGCGTTTAAACAAGCTGGTATACTAAGAGCCTATACTATCGAGGAAATGTTTGATTGGGCACGTGCACTCGCAACACAGCCTATTCCACGCGGTGAACGCACAGTTATTATCACGAATGGTGGTGGTATTGGAGTACTAGCTACTGATACTGCTGAGGAACACGGTGTTCCACTAGTAGAGCCTAGTCCCAAGCTAATCGAGGAATTCCGCAAGACAATGCCATGGTTTGGTAGTCCGAAAAACCCCGTTGATCTCACAGGTCAAGCAGTCGTTGATAACTATGTAAAAGCTCTCCGAGTAGCATTCGAATCACCAGAGATAGATAACATAGTACTACTATACTGTAGAACAGCGATACTAGACCCGAGAGACCTCGCTAAAGCAGTTATAGAGCTATGGAACGAATACCGTGACACAGGTAAACCACTCGTAGCAGGATTCGTAGGTGGAGTAGAAACAGCTGAAGCAATAAAGATACTCAACCGCAGCGGTATACCAGCATACCCATCACCCGAGAGAGCCGTAACTAGTCTAGCCAAAATCCTCGAATACAGAAGATACCTCAAAAAAGTAGGTGTTTTAAAAACAACAGCTCCTACACAATAACTCCTATACAAGTAGGTATCCACACCCCTCCTTAAACACGTAGAAAAATAGCCCTAATATCGGGAAAACTACAGAAGCATACGTAGGAATAACTACAAAAACACATCGTCTACCCTAGATAATATAACTATACCCATTTCAAAACAGAATTTCCCTTCTATCACAAATATTCGTTAATTGAATTTTACCTCTTAATTACAAGGTATTCATATGTTGAACGGGGTGTTTGGTCGTATGGCTAGGTTTTCATATTGGTTTCTTGATGCAGTACCATGCCTAGTATTCACATTAGTACTTGTTTCACTAGCTGTACCGGTAGTGAATAGTGGCAATACAAACCATGATGTTAGTGCTAGGTACTATTGGTTGAGACCAGGTGTGTACTTCAAGTACTCAGTATACGCAGAAGATGAGGGATTAATTGGGTTAGCTAAAATTAACCGGTCCGCTATTAAACTCAGGTTAATAGAGAAATATCTTTCACAAAACATAACCGTTATATGGAAAATATTAGATATAT
>JBEVCI010000053.1:0-20807 GCA_040514375.1 Thermoprotei archaeon | reverse complement strand
ATAAAGAGGTTTCTGTAAATAGGGCGGAAAAATACCTAGATCTCATAAAAAGACTAGTTTCTGCGACCGAGAATAGTTTAGAGCTTAGCGTAATCATTGAGCTAATAGGTGGCGATACTCTTAGTTTTAGAGCCTTAGCTAGGAGATTGAGAGTAAATTATAAACGCTTAGATAAGACACTAAATAACCTCGTAGAAAACGGGTTAATTGAGATTATATTTGTTAATGTTTCAGAACATAAAGTCTACAAGTTCTATAAACTAAGAGATGATGTGAAAGAAGTTTTAAAGCGAGTGCTATGATTCTTTTTCCTGTTTTTTCCTAATAGCATATGTATACACTGTCTCACTATCAATAACTACATAGCTATACTCTTCACCACTAACTAGTTTTAGAATGGGTTTTTCCAATAACCTAGCTATTTTAACGAGTTCTTCAGGATTAGATACAAGTACTTTAACTCTACCAGTACTGCCCCGGATTGTTTTAGATTCAACTATTAGCTCTGAATATTTTGATTCAAAGTCTTTTATGATGTCTCTACTTCTTTGCCTAATGTATAGCAGAGTATAACCTAGTAGACACGATATACCTACAGTAGTGATTAATGGGGAAACAATTCTCGTTAAACCGATTGGAAGCCCCAATATATATTGGGGCTTATTAATACTTTTCTTTTCCTCGATGTTAATAGACCGCAGTAATTCGCCGCGAACTAATAGTCTGTTACTTGATACGTCTACGTGGATCGTTACATTATGGGTTATTTGTGATAACTTCTTAGTATATGAGTCTATGGTTAAGACCGGGTCGAGGATGCTAGTTACCTTAATATCGAATTCTGTGAGTCTAATAGAAGCTTGCTTACATAGGTGGTTCATAAATTCTATGATTTGACTAGTATTCAATACTATATCTTTCTTAATAGTCCTATTACCAGAGACACTTATCGAGTATAGTTCATAGACTTTACCCCAACCATCTGGGTGTACGAGGGTAATTGTTAAGTTATAGGTACCAGTTAAGACACCACTCGAAACGCTATATGTATGGTTTATGAATATTTCTCTCACGAGGTGGAGATACATCGGCTTATTGGGTAGAGCCTGTATAATAGGTTTTTCAAAGAGATCGTTTGGAAATAGTAGAAAACCTACCCAGTAATTAGAGGAAAGCCTAGTTTTGTATAGCACGACTTCCTCTGAGACATATGGTTCTCTCGTTAGTGATAAAACACTGAATACTAAGCCTATAGTGGTTAGTGTTATAGCAGTAACTAATAATATGCCGAGATACGTAGTGTTATAAAGCTTTTTTAAACTATGCATAATAAGCACCACGTGAAAACACTCTTTTGACTATACTATGCCTCTTCTTCCACCAAATAGCTAAGCCTATAGAGGGCATTATTATCGCTAGGATCACTACTGAGTATGTAGTATTAATGCTTCTAATACCTTCTCTTAAAAATATCGTTATCCATCCTATTCTAGGAATACTCCAAATAGCTTTACCAATAATTTGTCTCTTGGTAACGATAAAGGGATCAGGATCCGGGTTAGCATCCCCCTTTGTAATATACCCTTTTTCTAAAACCTTGATCACCCTATGAATAACGACAGCACCATTCTCCATTTTATAAGCAACTATATCTCCGATACTCGCAGAATACTCGGGCTGTATCTTGATAAATACAACATCGCCTATATCGTATAAAGGTCTCATACTACCACTTATAACCACGAGTGGTACTATACTATTCATTACCATAGTAAGCAGTAGTATCGAAACACATGCTGTGATGACCATCGGAATGTTTTCTAGTACTTTTCTACGAAAAGTGTTAGGCTTAAATAGTCTCTTCGAAACGCCTTTAAGAGAAGGACCTAGACTCAAAAGATATGCTGATAAGGCATAATATACCAGCGAGGAAATACCAGACCATGCATAACCTACACTCTTAGTATCTAGTACGAGGGGAGAGAACCTCCAATAACCATCAACCAAGACACGAAATACAAGTAGCGAGGAAAACCCGCCCTGAAGATAGACTAGAGATAAGACAATATTATATAGAGTACCAGGAATACTAGCTATAGGGTTTGTTAATAGAATCAACACACGATCGAATACTACATGAATAGTTTTACCATAGAAAAAACCTATCATAACACCAATTATTACTTTAAACAGCCTATTCCTAACTAGACCCATAGCAATTACTCTAGAAACCTCGATTCCAACCAGCTCTACTAGGAATAGAGCAATACTGGGTAACAGAGCACCTATTTTAGGATAGACCTTTAGAGAAAACCCCCAAAAGAAACCCATAAAAGTGTATATGAAGACAAGAAAGAGTGCTATGTAAAGTGATTTATATAGATCTAGTGCTCCAAAACTCCTTCGATTATAAATTATCCTTAATGCAAACACTATAGCTATACTCCAAATAGTATACGTTAAATAAGTACCGAATACCTCACCCACTATAATAGCTATATTAGGGACAAAGAATAGGAATATGAGAAGAAGTATTACTGCTATAGTATTGATCTTATGTATCAATCCCACTCATCTTTAGACGTAGTATGTCTTCAAATCAGCACCAACTATTCAATTATTTTAAATACGAGTATTTAACCTGATTGTAACCTCTAGTGATCCTTCAGCGCTTTCAATGTAGATCCAGACAATGGCTTTTTCATTCTTACCTAGAATAACCTGATCTCTACTATTAATGCTAGGAAATGGATTGCTCTGTTCATTCATATTCTCTTTCATTTCACATATATCTATGCTTCTCCATACTCCCGAGTTCCCGACATTTCTGAAACCTCCATATAGATATACTATTGCGTTATTTAGTTCTCTGCTGGCCTGTACCATGATCTGATCTTTGTTGAGAGTAATGCTGTGGTCATATTCATTTGATATTACGAGGCCTATCCAACCCCATCCCTTATTAAACTCACTGAAGACTACTACAGCTTCCACTCCATTATCTCTTATCGATACTAAGCCCTCCTCTTTTATGCACTTTATGCATTCACAATCTTTACTAGATTTTTCACCAGCATATGCGTGGGCTTTCCAACTAGTGAATCTTAGTGGCGGTATATTATTCCATGGTCTAAACCCTAAGCTTACGTTAAAATAGTATATGGTATTCTCATCAGCATCTTGTTCAACGCTTATGTAGAGAGAATACATCGATTCTTCTCCAGGAGACATGTACGTGTTACTGGGTAACTCTAAGTATATATCGAGAGGAAGACCCGGAGGTTCTATAGTATAATTAGCTAGCTTAACTGGAACTGTTCCAGTATTTCTTACGATAATATCTGTTTTTACACTATAACCGGGGTAAGTATTCGTAAGAGCAAGCGATAAAACAATATTATTACCCCTATTATCAACTTCCAGTACCCGGATCGAACACGAACCAACGTCTTTGTACTCGGAATTACTATAGCCTGGACTCTGCGGATCAGGACCTAGATCGCTACAACTCCATCTTACAAAAGAAACACAGTCATAGCCAAAGCCTATATTTACGATAGCACTAAGCTTCAATGAATCTGTCCAAGAAGCATATGTAAAAGCTAAGATTAGAAGTAAGAAGATGAAGGGGAAAAGAAAACAGGTTTGAATACATGCACTTATGCCACCCATGTGATCTTTACTCCTCTGGTGGATACTCGTTCCACTGAATGCCTCTTATTAATATCTGTATGATATAAGTGGTGCCTTCTGTTGCATCTTGTTTAATGTGGGTTTCAACAGTAAATGACGTCCACTCTCCTGGTTCTAATTGATAACCCTCAGTTGTTGTAAAGCATCCCCATAAGTTAATATCGTATTTACCATCTCCATCCGCATCACACTCGTATATAGTCCTCCCTGATCTATCAGTTGTTTTAACACATACTCTCCAGTCTCCGCCGAGTACTTTCGCTTTTACACTTGATACATTAAGTTTTACGGGTATTGTACCTCTGTTAAATATTTGTAGATCCTGGACTTTACACATATAACTTGGGTATCCATTAACTATTGTAATATTCAAGTCTAGATCATTGTTTCCAAACGGGTTATTAAGATCCTCATTTTCGACTTCCACGAATTCTGCTGTACAGTTTGCAACCCAAGGCTTACCATGCTCTTCTTCCCAGACCCTGACCTGTTTACCATACTCTATATCAACTTCGCCAGTATCAATTGTTACTCTAGCTTTTAATACATCGTACCACATAGCTAATACAGATCCTGTTAATGTTAATAGGATAATGAGAGCCGGAAAAACTAGCGCCTTTTTCATTTAGGTTCACCAGTAATCAGTTCCATGTTTACGTTGGTGCTTCGTTCCACTGTACGAAGTACATGCGTATTTGGAAGCTATCCGTGAAGTCTTCAGGAGCGTCTTGTTTAATGTGAATACTTATAGTGAATGTTGCGTTTTCGTCTTCATCTATTTGTACTGGACTCATATCATAGTATACGTTAATATCGGCTGTCTTATCACCATCTAAATCCATGTCTACTGCTCCCGTTGGAAATGCTACTAGTTGTCCAGCAACCATCATATAGGGTCCTTTTACTGGGATTGTTCCAACGTTTTTCACGGTAAATGTTACGTTGCACCAATAGCTTGGGTATCCATTAACTATTGTAATATTCAAGTCTAGATCATTGTTTCCAAACGGGTTATCAGGATCTTCGTCTTCGATTTCTTCAACTACTGCTGTACAGTTTGCAACCCAAGGCTTACCATGTTCCTCTTCGGACACGGTAGTTGTGGTATCGAATTCTACATCTACGTCACCAGTGTTTACAGTTACAGCGATCTTTAGTACATCATACCACATTGCTAGTGCTGAGCCTATTAGAGCTAGAATAGCTACTATGGCTAGTATGGGTATTATAGCTTTATTCAAGGTCTTATTCACCTAAGAATATGGATAAACACTGTTAATAATGAGGGTTTGTATACAACTGTAACACTTATTTATAAGTAAGCGTTACACATGCAACATATCGAAACCCATTGACTCCGCTGGAAAGCTCAATCCAAGTCCCTGAATAAGCTCTTTTTATAGCTTAGGGGTTAATACTAATTAGGTTGCCTTTATCTACCTTATCTATCTAGGTAGTACTTGGTTTACTCTGGTGTGTTTAGTGTGTCTGTAATGTGGAGTAGTATTGCTAGTGTCATGAGTGATGAGTTTATTGGTAAAAGAGTTTGTATTAGGGGCTGGATTTATAGGCGTAGCGTTGTTGGTGGTAAAGCTTTTGTTCGCATAAGAGACTCTACCGGCGTCATACAAGTTGTTGTTGACCGCGAGGTTCTAGGAGAAAATATTGTGAGAGAGCTTAAAGATATAGGGCTTGAAGCAAGTGTCGAGGCCTGTGGTGTTGTTGTTAAACAGCCTCGTGCACCAGGTGGTTATGAAGTACATGCTGACTACTTCAGAATAATTGGTTATAGCCGTGACTTCCCGATCAAGGGCGGTGAGGGTATTGAATACCTGCTTGATAACCGCCACTTAGTACTACGTAGCCCCCGCTATGCCAAGATCATGAAAATCAAACACACAGTGCTAAAAGCCGGGCGCGAGTACTTCTTAGAGAATGGATGGTGGGAAGTCACACCACCAATACTAACAGCATCAGCTTGTGAAGGCGGTGCTACACTATTCCCTGTAAAGTACTTTGATAAAACAGCTTATCTTAGCCAGAGTGCTCAGCTCTACCTCGAAGTACTAATTTATAGTTTAGAGAAGGTGTGGAGCCTCACACCGAGTTTTAGAGCCGAGAAGTCGCGTACACGTAGACACCTCGCAGAATACTGGCATCTCGAAGCTGAAGCTGCATGGTACAACATGGAGGATATGATGAGAGTAGCCGAGGAACTAGTAGCACATATCGTCGAGAAAACACTCGAGGAGAGGAAGAGCGAGTTAAGAGATCTGGGACGTGATGTCGATAAGTTAAAACCTGCTCTTCAAACTCCATATCCGAGGATCAAGTATGACGAGGCTATCGAGATTCTCCAGGAAAAGGGTGTTAATATAGAGTGGGGCGCTGATCTTGGCGCTGATGAAGAACGCGTACTTACTATGGAGTTTGAACAACCATTCTTTATAACACACTTTCCCAAAGAGATTAAGAGTTTCTATATGAAACTAGACCCTAGTAACGAGAGAGTTGTACTGGGATTTGACCTCTTAGCACCAGAGGGTTATGGTGAAATAATCGGTGGTAGTGAGCGTGAAGACGATTACGACAAGTTATTAAAGAGAATTATTGAGAATGGATTAAACCCTGATGATTACAAGTGGTATCTTGATCTAAGGAAGTACGGGTCTGTACCACATAGTGGTTTTGGGCTAGGAATAGAGCGCGTTGTTATGTGGATAGCTGGCTTAGACCATATTAGAGACGCTATACCATTCCCGAGATTCCGTGGCAGAATCTATCCATAATCCCCTATTAATGGTGTATCCATTGCTGAATCCCTGCCTAGCAATAATACTGTCGATAGCCATACTATTGGTTTTAATTTCCAGAAAAACCCCGTTGTGGATAGTATTCGTAATCATAGCAACAATAACTCCTCTACTAACCGGCAACTATAGCGTGTTTCCCACTATATTCTATAACCTAATCACTAGCAGCTCTACGTGGGATCTAGTCATAGTAATGTATCTCGTAGCTATATTCGTAACCCTATACAGGGTTACAGGTTTTGTCGATAAACTAAGTAATGAATTAGTGGGTTTTCTTCGAAAACCCCGTTTAATAGCTATGCTTGTACCAGCAATACTAGGTCTCTTACCAGTACCTGGTGGTGCACTCATGAGCGCGCCAGTTGTTGATAATATCGGTAATCACCTTGGAATAAACCGTGTTCGCAGAGTATTTGTCAACGTATGGTTTAGGCACGTAATATTCCTCGTATATCCTCTAAGTACCGTTTTGATCATGACTTCTATCCTAACAGGAGTTAGTCTCTCTAGTATAATACTGTTACAATTACCTATAGCATTGATCATGGTTCTCATAGGCTATTTACTCGGATTTCCACTACGTAGTGGAAGCGAGTATAGTATTAATAAAGAAGGCGATAAAAAAGCACTAATAGTACTATTCTTACCAATACTCGCAACTATTGCTATAGCCCTCGGTACTAGTAATCTGCTAGATTATAAGCTACCAATACCTATTGGCAGGATCTCGATGATCCTTGGTGTTTCAACGGGTATTGTTCTACTGGTTCTCCTCTCGGGCACGGACTCTCGATCTCTTGCTAAAACGTTGTATATGCGCGAACCCGTAGAACTGTCTGTAATTGGTTTTACAGCAATGTATCTTCGTGAATCTTTCAAAACACTGGATTTCACATGTATAACTAACTACTTACCCCTCTTAAACCCCATAGCACTACTAGTTATAATACCGCTGTTCTTTTCGCTTATAGCTGGTTTAGTGAGTAGTAGTATTGCTTTATCGATCTCGATATTGGGTAATCTAGTAGAATTTAACCCGGTACATGCATCACTACTGTATATATCAGCTTTTTTAGGGTATCTCGGGTCACCACTACACTTATGCTATGTCTATACCGCTAAGTATATGGGTGTAGAGCTAATTAGAGGTTATAAGTACTTAGCACCAGCTATTGTATTAACGCTATTATTAGCACTAGTGCTATATACGCTGATATAACGGATTTCGAAGACTAGCTTTAAAGCATATATTTTCCCTATGTATTATAGAACTTCTTGCTTCTTCAGGGGGTGTTTCATTCCTTGCGCGATATACTCAAGCGTCTTCGGAAAAAATACGGTGTTATAGATACCTCGGAGTTTATCGCTACACATGTTCGTAATAGGGGTTTATTCGAATTTATCGTTGGAGTTATGCTTAGCCAGAATACTAGTGATCGCAACGCAATAGCTGCTTATGAGAGACTACGTAGAGTTCTCAGCAGTATTGCTCCAGAAAGCGTGCTACGTGCTGGTATGGATACTGTCTCTGAGGCTATTAAACCCGCTGGTATGTACCGTATTAGAGCTAAGCGTATAATCGAGCTTGCAGAGCTGTTTAGTAAACCAGGTTTCGAATATGATCTTGTGAAGTATATCAGCAACGCTAGTGTTGAGGATGCTCGTAAGAAACTCATGGAGCTTCCCGGTATTGGTGCTAAAACAGCTGATGTAGTACTACTCATGTATTTCGGTAAGCCGACTTTCCCCGTAGATACTCATATAGCTAGGATTACCCGCAGATTAGGAGTAGTTAATAAAAGTGATTACGAGGAGATCCGGAGGTTTTGGATGAATGTTTTCAAGCCCGAGGAATACCTCGAAGCACATTTACTACTAATAATACACGGTAGGAGAACTTGTAAAGCACGAAAACCCCTATGCAGATACTGTGTCATAAGAGACTACTGTAGAGAAGGAGCTAACCCCTCACATCTTAACTAGGCTCAATCACCGCAGCTTGTTTCATCTATATTCGAAGAAAAGACTTATCCATTTCTTCGATTCATAACACTGAAATCTAATACCGAGTATTTATCAATACCTTGTAGCTTACCGCAATGTCTTTTAACGTATTAATTTCCTGTTTTATCTCTTCTTCGTTACCATAAACTACGTACACATAATCTGTCTTCATGCTCCTCCTGTGCAGGAAACGATTTACCTGAGCTATACTGTTTTTAGCATAAAATGCCTCTATGAGCATAATACGGGGTTTTTGCTCTATGCAATGACTCGGTATACATAAGGGTATTACTTCGCCTTCTCGACTAACTATTGCTGTACACACGCTTGATGGAGAACTACGCCTAAGATCTGTTAAGCAGAGTTTTATTCTAGTTTTCGACGCAGTTAATACAGCTAACGCGATAGAGAACGAATCCGGTAACGGTATTAATGCGTTAACTCTGTATTCACGAGCGATTTCACCTATGTCATAGGATATGTACTCTAGTACACCAATATGGTTAAACACGATGTAGGGGTCTTTACTAGCCATATCACTAATAACTCTCCTAATCTCATCTAGTATACCGGATTCTCTAATTTTAGTCAAGATCTTTATAGCGGTCTCCCTCTCAGGCATAGAGCGCAGTGTTCTATATTTCCACAGTGTTTGCATAGGTACACCGATCTTCTTCTCGAGTTCTCTAAAAGAGTAAAAGGATGTTAGAATTCTCAGTAATTCCATAAAGAGATACTTGGGGTTTTTCACATCGATCTCGGCAGATTCGCTCAAAACCTAACACCAGAAAACACTAGAAATACGAAATATCAATTCAGTACAGATATAGAGATTAGGTAATAAAGTGTACGCTTATGCGAAATCACAGAAAATACGCGGCATTCATCTGATCACATCTTATACGATGCTACTCTAGTTTATAGCACTACAATAGTGATCCCTAGTAACTAGGATAAAATAAGAGGGTTGTAGTCTATGGCAAAGAAGAAGGAGAAGAAAGAAAAGAAAGAAGAAAAGAAAGAGGAGAAAAAGAAATAGTATCTCTTCTTGATCGAAAACATATTGCATTGTTTTTCTTTCTCCCTCCTCAATATTGTTTCGGGTTATGCGAGTTGTTTCCGTATTATATTCTTCGAGATTGAGTATTACTTAGTGTTACTTGACTATACATTACTTTAGTTTTAGGGGGTTCTCGTAGTCTTAAGAGGGTATACATGGGTTTTACTAGGAACATTTCTTTATTCATAGCGTGGTGTATCCGACATAGTTAGGTTTGGGAAATGGAGAGAAGGAAATATCTGAGTGAAGAGCTTAAGACTATAGCGCCACGTAAGAGAAGTATTGCAGAGCTACTAGAGGCTATGGCTGATACTGCTTATCAAGGTAGAGCGCTTGGCGAAGCTTATAGGATACTGAAAGCTATGGCTACTACCCCGGGTAATATGATATTCCTTGGTTTAGCTGGATCCATGAGTACTGCTGGTATGTGGAAATTAGTAATATGGCTTATCGATAACAGGTTTATTGACGTTGTCGTATCAACCGGTGCAAATATCTCGGAAGACATTTACGAAGCTATGGGTTGTAAATACTACAAGGGATCCCCTGTAGTGGACGATGCTGAATTATTTAAACATAAAATTGATAGATTCTACGATGTATTTGCAGACGAGTACTGTTATCGTGAAATGGAGAGATTAATTAGAGATTTTATAAAAACTCTTCCAGCTAATTCTGTGTATTCCTCGATGGAGTTCCTTTACCGCTTTGGTAGGTATCTCAACGAGATGGGTATCAAGTCTATTGTATCAGTAGCTTATGAGAGAAAGGTGCCTATTTTCTCTCCTGCATTAGTAGATAGCGGTTATGGTATAGGAGCATTATTAGCGCTTAGGGAAGGATATAACATCGTTATTGATATGGTTAGGGATTTTAAACAACTTGTTGATATTATTATGGCTTCCGAGAAGGCTTCAGCAATATATATTGGTGGCGGCGTTCCAAAGGATTATATCAATCTAGCAGTAGTCGCTAAAAGCCTATTAACGGGTGGGGATGAGAGTTATGGTTTTGAATACGCTATACAATTAACAACCGATTCTCCTCAATGGGGTGGTTTATCCGGAGCTACACTTGAAGAAGCCGTGAGCTGGGGCAAAGTGAAAGCGGGTGCTTTGAAAAGAACCGTCTATGTTGATGCAACTATCGGTTTACCCCTATTGATTCACGCTTTAATAGATAAAGGGGTTAGGAGGATAAATTCCCCGGATCTGTCGTGGATCCTCTCCGAGGGGTGAGTATTTAATGCCCTCACTCCATGTGAGCTTAGAGAAGGAGAGGAGTAGAGTAATGGATGAGGTAATTATTGGTAAACACGTGTATGGTAACTTATACGGTATACCGCCTGAAATAGCGGGTAATAGGGAGTATCTCGAAGAAGTTGTAAGAGAGGTTGCTAAGCTAGCTAATATGACGCTGCTAGAGCTTAAGTCGTGGGTACTCGGCGGTAAGAAGGGTGGTGTATCGGTTATAGCCCTCGTACTTGAAAGCCACATAGCTATACACACATGGATAGAGTATAGGTATGCAACGGTAGATGTATATACATGTGGGGAAAAGAGCGATCCGTGGAGAGCGTTTAACTACATAGTAGAGAAATTAAAACCGGTGAAGTATACAGTACATTACGCGGATAGAACACAATTGTTCTGAAGAGAAGCCACTAGCCGAGACCCCAACGCTTTTCCCGTATTTGAACATTCTTTTAATTTTCTCTAAACCGGCATTCACGTTATATGCTCTAATCCATACTAGAGCTATGACTCCTCCTATTGTCTTGTCAATGATTATTGTCTTCTTTTACTTAACCCATATAGTATTAGTCAGCATTATATCCAGTAGATCAATACCTAGTTTAAGTAAACATTCTAAGCAATAGTATCCCGAGACGCGTCCAGGCGTATAATACGTAAAACTCCTTATAGACACGTGTCTAATTTAATATGTAGTATGCTAATGGAATACCTGTGTAGCATCTTTGCTCGCTGCATCCGATACAACTAGTGTATTATAAGGCTAATAACGTGTAGAGGTGTAGTTGCTCTTGAAACTAAGCCAAAAACTACCAAAATGGGTAGCAGTGAATTACGCGCTAATAGTTTATACTGTTATTAGGGGTTTTGGTATTGCATGTTTTATGTTTCTCATACCACTCTATATACTGAGTCTTGGCTACTCCACCGCCGATATAGGTGATATATCAACTCTAGGAGCATTACCAGTTTTCGCTCTTATACCTCTTATAGGTTACTTAGTAGATAAAGGATACGCACCTATAGTATTATCCGGTTCTACTATACTCTTGGGTATAGCTCTTATAAATCCTACAATATTACCGACATACCCAATCCTAGTCTCTTCATACACACTACTTAATCTTAGCATGTATATGTGGATGCCTAGTAGGACAAAACTCGTAGCAGAAACCGTGCCTGCCGAGAAACTAGGTAAAACCTATGGATTATTTACAATAGCGTTTAATGCTTCACGGACAGCAACACCACTAATACTTGGTGGATTAACTAGTGTTTACGGATATAGAGCATTATTACTAACTAGTGGTTCTATACTATTGCTGTCTTCAATGATACTATATCCATACATAAGAGGAAGAGGAATAGCAAGTAATTCTAGGGAATTAAGCCTTGTTGATAGCTATAAGAGGCTGTTTACCAGGTTTGGCTGGGATGCACTACCATTAGTGCTTTTTATAGGGTTTGACGTGTTTGGTTGGCGTATGTGGTTTCCACTAGTAAATGCTTATCTTAAAGAGTATAAGAGACTAGGTGATCCCGAGATAGGCTTGTTTACAAGTGTTCTTGGGTTTTCAATGCTATTGACAGGTTATTTTGCTGGTGTTTTAACGGATAGGTTAACGCCAAAGCGTGCACTAGTAGTTTACGAGCTTATAGGAGTTGTTGGAGTAATATTACTAGCTTTTACTGAATACCCGGTAGTGTATCTTTCAGCTAGTTTCCTAGGATTTAGTATAGCGTTTTGGGTTACAGCATATAATTCTCTGGTAACACTAGTATACGGATATGAATCGATCGGCAGAGTCCGTGCACTAACAGATACTACTCGTAGCATAGTAGGGATACCGGCACCGAAGATGGGCGGTTATTTACTTACGCTAAATCCTGTACTACCCTTTACCGTGAGTATAGTGTTCATGTTACTTGCGATTATACCGGTATCACTAGTTAAAATAAGAGGAGGATTAGTTCCTAGAGAAGAGCGAGAACCAGAAATATAGCTGGGATTTTGTGGATAAAATCACTACGCTATGCTTAATACATCTATTACGGGTTATTCTAGCTCGGTTACTTCGAATGTTACATAGTCTCCGTCACTAAAATCCGCCCTTATTTTTACAATAGAGTATATAGTGTTCTTGAGTTTTACAATAGCTCCTGCGATCTTTGTTACGTTTGATGAATTATCGTTAACGTTTCTAGCTACGTATGTATATCCACTATAGCTTTTACCACTAATTTCTAGATTTGTAGGACCATAGTTTTCTAATATCCATCCATTCTTAGCTAATATTACCTTAGCCGTTGCTTCATCAATACTTAGTGATTGCTCACCCGTTATAGCTAATAGATAGTTTACTACTCTTACAACTTGTGCTCCACCGTATTGTGCCATTGCACCACTATATACTCTACCACCTACTTCAATCTGAATTATACGAGATAAGTCCATTGATACCCACATAGTAACAGTACTCGTATTCTTGCCGATGATTTCTTGAGTAAATACGAGTTTATAGACTTGTGTACCATTAAATTCTTCGATCGACTTATCATAAGTAAATACTACTGTAGTAATTTCTTCTGAAGTAGCATTATAGTGTTCATATCTAACCATTAAGTGGTTAAACCCCTCTACCAAGTCATTGAACGATATACCCTTAACAGCTAGTTTTCCACCAGAGGCCCCTGGCGTTGCTGAAGTACTACTAGTTATTGAACTTGGGCTTGTTACTTGTTGCGGAGTTGTGGGTGTGGTAGAACTTGTTGTTCCGGGAGTTTGTGGTGGATACTGTGTTATGAAAACTATTGATAATGCTATGGCTAGAGCCAGTATACCAATTATTATGACTTGTTTCACACATCTACAGCTCCTAATAGTAATGAGGGCTAGCTATGTATAAACGCCATTAATATACGTTGCGTATCTATAAAGATGTTAATTGGGAGTCAAGGATGGAAGAACATTTGAGAGTTGCTGTTGGTAGTGATGATACTTATAGTCTAGCCGAGTATGTGGTAAAGTATCTTGAAAAGAGGGGATTTAGAGTTATTCGTGTAGGCGCATTGAAAACAGGAAAACCGTATCCATGGCCACTAGTTGGTAAAGAAGTTGGGGAGTTAGTTGCTAACGGTAGAGCTTCCTGGGGTGTTGTAATATGTTATACGGGTACCGGTGTTTCTATCTCTGCTAATAAAATTCGAGGTGTTAGAGCAGCACTATGTCCTGATGCTGAAACTGCTCGTGGTGCTCGTCTATGGAATGATGCTAATGTATTAGCTCTTAGCGCTAGACTTACAACAGAGTATAAGGCTAGAGAAATACTAGACACGTGGATCGCTGTTCAGGAGATCGATAAGAGCGAAGAAGATAATATAAAGCTTCTCAAGGAACTAGACAAGTAGTTATGATATCCTCTACTCATACTCGTATAATACACTAGTTACTAAAGCTACTAGTAATGGTATCAGCGATGCTGATATATTGGAAAAGCTATTTACTACCGCTATACTGGTTTCAGGCTGTTCAACCCTGTTAGAAGCTATGCCTCTCAGTATTGGTCTAAGTATGCGGGTTCCAGCTATAGCTAGTGCTACAGCTAGTATAACGACTAGCGACTCCGTAATTATAGCTAGTAGTATTGGCGATAAACACATGAGAGTTCCAAGCAACAGTATTTCTCGCTCTCTACTATGTTTCTCCATTACATGTGCAGCCAAGTAACTGAGCAAAAGTCCGACATATCCTGCGATACTCCATATATTCCTTATAGTAGGCTCACTATATCCTGTAACGTGTACCGTGTATGCTAATAGGTAGTCTTTCAAGAGACCATTAATACCCCCTACCAATATTATGAGCGGTATTATATCTGTTAGTTTCCTACTAGTTTTTAACACGTCTTTGAGAGAAAGCACTTCTCCGCGAGGTTTACCGGGTTGTTTTGCCGGTGCTATAGCTATGTACAATAACAAGTATACATAGCCACTTGCATAACCCACTATGTAGAGAAATTCAGGACCTAACAACACATATATAAGAGAGCCTAACTGATAGCCAGCATAACCCGCTATAGAGCCTAGTATAAAGTATAAACTGAATCCCCTGCTCCTCCAATTCGGCGCTATACCGTATGCAAGTAAGCTTTGCATTAACGGCCAGAATATTCCTGCCGAAAAACCCGTTACTATCTGTACTAGTGGATAATATAGTGGTTTTACAATACTATAGAGGAAGAAGCTAGTTATGAGAAGAAATAACCCAATACTCCCCACTACGCGAGCCGTATATTTCTGGTATAGGGGAGCATGTACTAGAGAAGCTAGTGAACGAGCAAGCATAAACCCTAGAGTCAGCAGAGCTACCCATAGTAACCCCTTTTCATAATACACCTCTATACTTATATGCGGATTAACTATTCCAGAAACGATCATTACATAAACTACGCTAACAACAGATGTGTAGAAAGCCTGCTTATCAACAACTATCCCAGTACGTGTCACCCCACTATACCGGGAACTAATTGTTGTCACTAGATAATTCAATTAGTAGCTAATACGTTATTTAAGAATCTAGTAACCTGTGCTTATATCTATATAGGTGCACGACGATTGACTAGGAAGTATTTAAGACAATTAGCACGGGAGGTATTAGGCGAGGAAATAGCTAAGAAGATCTGGGGTAGAATGGAGATTATAGGAGATATACTAGTTATTAGAGTGCCCTTTGACTTAGATCCAGAGACGCTCAAACCTCTTGCTGAACGTGTACTTCAGGAATTACCATATATTAAGAGTGTTTGGGGTGCTTTACCAGGTGTTAAGGGTGAGTATAGGCTTAGAGACTATGTACACCTTGCTGGCGAAAAACGCAGTGAAACGATCTATAAAGAGTACGGGTGTTTATTCAAACTAGATATTACGAAAGTATACATATCGCCTTCTCTAAGTTATGAACACTACCGAGTAGCTAAACTCGTTGAACCTGGTGAAGTAGTTACTAACATGTATGCGGGTGCGGGTCTCTTCAGCATAATTATGGCTAAACACGCTAAACCCAAGCTAGTCTATAGTATTGATATAAATCCCGATGCTTACCGCTATATGGTTGAGAATGTTAAGTTAAACAAAGTAGAGGGCATTGTCATCCCTATTCTCGGTGATGCAGCAAAAGTTATCGAGGAAAAACTACGAGATACTAGTGATAGAGTTCTCATGCCGTATCCAGATATAGTATTGGAACACTTAGTATACGCTGTAATGGCTATACGAGAAAAGGGATGGATACACATATACTTACACGTAGAAGCTGGTAAAGAAGAGGATCCCGTCACAAAGGGTATGGAAATAGCTGGTGAGCACTTAGCTAGTCTCGTCAAAAATTACGAGTTTAGATTCGGCAGAATAGTTAGACCAATAGCTCCTCGTAAATACCAGATAGTGCTTGACACATACGTAGTCAAGGACTAAGAAACCATTTACTATAATAAGAATACGACGAAGAATCAAATAATTATAGACAAGCATAACAAGTAAAAAGTACAAAATAGCGAATACATATTAACCACAATATAGGAAATATTTATAAACCAGACAATAAGCTAAAACCGCGATCTAAGGTTCTATTACATGATGTCTAGGTATAAGGATTGGTTAAGACAAGCCGAGAGAAACCTTAGATCGGCCTACGTAAATTTAAGAGAGGGTATATACGAAGAAACTTGTTTCGAATCACACCAGGCTGCTGAAAAAGCGTTAAAGGCACTATTAAATTATAGACACAGAGAGAGGAGAGGACACTCTCTTGTATATTTAGCGTCAGAGATAGATCTAGTTATTCCAGAGGATATAAGGTCTTGTTTCACCTTCTTAGACAAGCACTATATACCTTCTCGTTATCCTGATGTATACGACGAAGGCGCGCCACTAGATTACTACACAGAAAAAGATGCTATTTCATGTTTAGAGTGTGCCAAAAAGATCATAGGATGGGTGAAAGAAATTGTTAGATGAGCTTATCGAGAAATATAAGAAGTTCAATGCCAAGCTAATAGTACTCTTCGGATCGAGAGCTCGTGGCGATTATACAGATGAAAGCGATATAGATATCCTAGTTGTAGCCGATGATCTACCAAAAGATCCTAGAGAAGCATTTGACGTCTTAAGAGATCCTAGATTTCCACTAGTAAACCCCATTGGCATGAATACCGAGGTTTTTCTCAAAAAACTCCATGAAGGCAATACCTTTGTATTAGAGATACTAGAAGACGGTAAAATATTATACTATGACAAGAGCTTCTTGGAACAAGTACGAGTAAGTTACAAAGAAATTAGGAAGAAATATCTAAGAAGAGGGAAAACATGGATTAGACTAAATTGATTCCCAGAAGGATTGTAACAAATAAAACATATCTACTCTACAAATATTCTATTTTAATTGTATATATGTACCTTGATTTCAAGTAGGTGGGATGATGAAGGTAAGCCCATTTTACATCGGCTTAGCCGTATTGTTGATCGGGGTCGTTATCATTATATTTAGTATAAGCTTAGCATTTAATGCTTACGAGACATATAAACCTATTTTACCACAGGCCAAGAGCCTCGATGAAGCTATAACTAATACTGCATACGAGCTTGTAAACCTAGTGTTAAAACTGGGATTTCTAGGAATAATCGTATGGGGTGGAGGCCTGCTTCTGAGACACGGTATAGGCATGTTAATAGAGTCTTATAGAATAGATAGAGGAACTAGAGAATGCAGTGGACAGCAAAGCTAGGAGTTACAATTATACTAGTGCTTCTTATTATAGCAGTTATTGCTCCCCTATTGGTATTTTTTATCGAATTATACAGCTATGGAGAAAAATTCCTAGTAGTAGAAGTGGAAGATATTTCAGTAAGTAAAGCGACTAACGAATCAGTTGTTGTGTTTAGAATAACATATAGTGGCACAATACCCTTAAGGGATTTCAAGCTACAAGTAAATAACCTGTCTATTAACATAGGCGACGTTGTTAAGGGTAGTCGCTTGATCAGGGTGCACGTTGAGCTCGAGGAATTAACTCCATTACTCAAAAATTCACATTCTGCGACTATTATTTCCTTCAAAGTAGCTGGTCTCTACGAGATTAAAGAACACGTGAGAGGCGGTATACGTGGGTAAAGTGCTCTTTATAGCTAAGAGGGTGTTTCATGGCATAGTAGTTGGAGTAGTATATTACATACTTTACCTCGTAGCGCTACCATCACTACTTACAGCAGTTCAAATACCCGTTTACATTCCTCCAAACATAGTCTTCTACCTAGGTTTCTTCATAGCATTGGGTACGGCAGAGTCTATTCTAGCTAATACACCGTTTTCGATACCATTGCGAATACTTTCAAAACTTCTCGGCGCACTCATACTGTGGACTATATTAAATGGCGGACACTTATCTGGATCCATAGAGTATAGTGGTACTACGGTATTTATAGAAATAGATATATCACTACTACTCTATGTAATAGTTCTCGCAAGCCTTATCTATGGATTTATGGATGTATTCACGTATTTCTCAGAGCATAGATAAGCGTCTAAATTCGAATTAGTAGCGAAAAACTTTATTTTCTCCTAGATTTCCTACCTGTTTCTACTTCTAGAGCTTTTACACCAACCCCCATCAACTTCCTCATGACAGCATCTAGGAATTTGACGTGGAATCCTTTTTGTCCGACAAATGCACCAAACGCTTCGGATTCTACTTTAACTAGAAGATCTGGCCCGGCGAAGTCAACGTCCGTTATAAACTTGTACACCCAGCTGACTGGGTGTACTGCTCTAATAAAGGGCTTGAAGTCTAGTGTTAACTCTACTGCTCTGAGACGAAGTCCTGTATCAGCTTCTACAGCTTCTATTCTCTCGCCACCTTTACCAATAACTCTGCCTAAATAACCCTCTTTAGCAACTATTAGTGCGTCTGGCGTGTGTTCTGACTGTATGTTAAAGGTTTTCTTCTCCTCGATAAACTCTACCACAGTAACTACATCAGCATCTGGTGCATGTACTTTGATCGAGTCTAGGATCTGTTTCTCGGATTCACTAAGTTCTCTTCTCCTCATCCATGTCTCGAGTAATAGCTTAATACCGCGGCGAGCACCAGGTCTCACTATGTCCTTTAGTCCAAGATCAATAACCTTGGCTGTCTCCTCGCCTAACAATATTTCTCTTAGAAGTGACGCGCTAGAACCCGGACCTCCTCTCTGGAACACGGGGTCTCCGGCTACTATGAATCTGCTATTATTACCTATTCTAACCATGATCTCGATAGCACTCTCAACTGGTATACTCTGTGCATCGTCTAGGAATATTATTGAATCATCAAAAGTTCTTCCACGTAGATAGTGTGTATCAGCAACTACTATCTTACCCTTCTTGAGGAGCTCTTCAACAACGCTCCATTCTACAAAACCGGCTAATATGTCTTTCAAATAACTCGTTGCTAATTCGTAGTATAGCTCGCCTATATCAGCTGCTGTAAGCTCTTTGCCGGTGACAACATCTACTACTGGCCTAGATAATATGAATCTCTTATATTCTCCACGAAGTACAGCATCAATTCCGTAGACTATGCTGAAAAGGCTTTTACCACTACCTGTGGGGCCGAAAAGCCCTATGATCTCGTATTTTTTGTCGAGTAAGGCTTTTTTAATCTCTTCCTGACCCGGTGTCATAGGCTTAAGCTTCTCGAAGAGGCTCTCCTGGCTCATAATATACACCTCGCTATAAATCGCCTCTATAGTACTATGCTATATTCCAATATATGTGTATTCAATCATAAATTAATTAAAACCCTTATATGCTTCACCATAAAAGAGAAGGTATCAGTTGGGTAACCGCGTCCACATAAATTCTCTCCCGCTTCGGGCTCCCCGAAAAATCATCATCTATTATCTACTAAGACCGCTCAAGAGGGTATTAAACACTAATAAGTCATAGTATACCCGTTAGATCAGCCGTAATTAGGGTTATCCTTAAAATTCTTAGCTAGACCTGATCACGAATTTTTAAGAGGGGTTCTAACTTTATTGTGTAGTTATCTAATGATTTATAATAGTTAGTAATTTGGCTTAAAATCTCAATATATAACCTAGTTTACTATAGGGTTATGTGCATGGAGTTTGTCTAAGCTACAGCTGGTGCTAATAAGTATTTTACCCTACCCTCGCTTAGACTAAACTCTAGCTCCAGTGGTGCGTCTGAGGAGAACTTTATGGTAGCTAGCTCGGCTATTTTCGTAAGGCCGACTACGTATTTTAAATACTCGATCTGATAAACTGATTTACTCGGTTCTTTAACTTCTAGTGAAACTAGAGCGGGCATTCCAGCAGTGAGTTTAGTCTCAGCTATTGTAGCTCCGCGTCCACGTAGGTATAGTGTCTCATTATCTGGTGCCTCGAGCTCGAGGTGTTCGCCAACGGTCTCAGCATCTTTAATTGCTTGCTTAACAACATCGATCAATACTTGTGCACTAACGTTAAACTCTAGTTGTGCTTCTGGAATTTCTGGTACTGGTACTTCAAGGTTTCTAAAACGATAAATCCTTCTATTGATTGATTCAATAACTACTTCTACACGATCTTCTTCAACACCTATAACGAATCGATCTCCCTTTTTAATTCTTTTAAGCATTTTAGCTAGGTTAGCAGTTGAAATCCCAGCTACTACTTCTTCGGGTACGTCATACTCTATAAAAGCTGTTGAGGGAAGCTCTATCTCGATTAACGCTACACGAGCAGGATCAATAGCTCTAACGATAACCCCCTCCGGCTTGATCTGAAACGCTACCTCGTCAACTAGCTTACCGAGAGCATCGATTATCTCTTTAAAATACTTTGCCTCAGGATATACTATTCTAACCATTAATAACCACCTTTAAACACATCAAGTAATATCATCAACAATTAAAAATATAAGAATGCCGGGCCCGATCACCGCTTGAT
>JBEVCI010000052.1:0-20942 GCA_040514375.1 Thermoprotei archaeon | reverse complement strand
CAAGGATGCGGGGCTCTGGCCCCCGTGACCGGGGTTCGAATCCCCGCCCGGCTACTTCTTTACTAACTCAATTATATCCTTGTATGCTTCTCTGTATACATCGGTTGATTCTAACTTCTTCCTATCTCTAACATATTTCTTAGAAGCCATTCCTTCTGGTAGTCCATACTTCTTACTGTACTCATTTAGCGGCATACTATTCTCTCTAAGTATTTTATCTCTATATACATCCTCGAAGATATTATAAGCACAGAATGGTATGAGTTTCCCATCTGGTACTACGTAGTGAATATTACATCTTTGTACTCGCTGTATATCGTAATTATATAGATCCATGAAGTGCATGGACCCTAGGAATAACATTTTATAGTGAAGCTCTCCTAAAGCTTCATAGTTCCTTCTAATCAATATATTGAATAGTAATTTATAGATGTTCACTTCTGGAGGCATTTTATCCTCGTAGAAGAACTTCCTAATAGAATATAGTACTTTAAGACCTGTTAGTAATCGCGTTGAACCACTAAAGAGGTCTTCCCATTTTTCATTTAGGTATTCTAAGAGTCCATCTACATCTACAAACTCGGTGATAGGATGCAGTCTTGGTAATCCGTTAGAGCGCCTCTCCACGTAAACATATGTAGCAGCTCCGCAAATCGGGTGATTAGCCATTTCAAATTTAAACTCTCCTGTTAACCCCTCTATTAATCTCGAAAAGATAGCACTAACCGGTACAGGATACCATGCTTCTCTCGGGATCTCACCATCTGTTTGCTCTTCGACAAGTTTTATTAGATCAGCGATAGTAACTCTGTATTTCTCGCGTTCGTGTTTCTTCATCATACCAGTAAGGCTAACAGGCTGGAAGTTTACGCCCCTAACAATGTCGATGTGTTTTGCAGCAAACCTTATAATAGCACCGAGTTCGTGAGTATTCACGCCTCTTATAACAGTTGGTACTAATACTACGCTAGTCATACCCGATTTTCTGAAAACCTCGAAGATATAGGGTACTTCCCAGTGGTTTTTCCAATTAGTAACCGGTGTAACGCCATCAAAACTTAGATAAATGGTGTTTACTCCGCTTACCCTAAGTTCTCTGCTAAACTCGATAGCCTTAGCCGGATCCTCCCAATAAAGCTCTGAAAACTTTATGCCGTTAGTATTTAGCTGAAGGTGTCTAACGCCTTCGCATTTAAGCGCTTTAACTATATCGATTAAATCACTTCTAAGTAATGGTTCGCCGCCCGTAATTTGAACATTTATGGGAACTCCTTGTTTTTTAACACTTCTAATCATTTTAATTATTTCTTCAATGCTAGGCTCGTAAACATATCCAGCAGCTTCCGAGTAAAAGAAACAATACCAACAACTAAGATCACATCTATTCGTTACCACGAGATTAACTAAGGCGCTATGTTGTTTATGTAGGGGACACAGTCCACAGCTAAAGGGACAGGGTTTTTCAAGAGGAGTATAGACATATTTACTGCCACGCCCTTCTTCACTCCATTTTTTCATCTTTTTATATAGTTCTACGTCTCCGTAGTAGAGTTCTTCTATTTCACCGTGTTCCGGGCATTCACGTCTAATATACACACGTCCCTCTCTTTCAACGATTATAGCGGGCAAGATTCTATAGCAGTTAGGGCACACAGATTGTGTTAGAGATAAAAGCTCTTCACCTTGCCTAACACGAGGATATCTATACTCAATAGTGCCGATTAGCTTACTACTACTCAAATGCGTCACCAGACATAAAACCTAAAACGTAGATTATAAACAAGTTATTATTAAAGATTATGACTCGACCCCTATAGAATCTATCTTTTAACGAGTCTCCGTTTCCCTTCTTCACGTATTTTCACTATTAGTGCGCCATCTATTGCTTTCTCGGCGTTTAAGCCCCTTCTAGCTAAGTCTTCCTCGAGATCATATTCAGTATATATTCCAATAGCATTTAGTCTTCTGCGTGCTTCTTCTATAGACGAAGTATTATCAACTGTACGTGCTAAGAGTGATTCCCTATATACTACGTGGGGATCAAGAATAAACGAGACGAGATTTAATGGTGATATATAAACTTTTCTAGTACCAAGCCTTATCTTTCTATAACCTGTGAATCCTTTTAATGCTAATAATGTATTATAGCTAGCCTCGCTTTCTACATACTTGAATATATTCTCTAATAACTCGATCTCTCTACTCGTAAAACCTGTAATACCTAATAAACCCTTATGCTTAGCAACTATGCCTAGCCTTTCAAATAGATAATCTAATGATAATTCGCCATCACTACCAAGACCGTGCACTACTAGGTAGGATTCACTAATTTTAGTTAACACGGCCAGTCCAAGAGAATCGGCTAATGGACTCCATAGATTTTCTTCAAAACCATGAGCCAATATGTCGCCGCCAACATCAACTCCGATTACGCCATCAAGTCCGAAATGTGCTAAGATACTCTCAATACCGCGTTTATAGCCTTTAACGCCCTCAGTAATATCTACAACTATTACTTCTTCACCAAGTGCTTTAGCGGCGTTAACTGCTTGAAATATTATTTTTCTCCCTCTCCTTAGAGCGTAGGATGATTTATCAACTATACATGCATGTTCACCGATCTCTCTACAGTTAACAATATTACGTATTGGTATGGGTCCTGGCGTAGGATCTATTGTAAATCTTTCCCACACGATACTACCTACAACTGTACGATAACCGTGTCTTCTGAGGATTACAGCTAGAGCCGCTGCTGTGGCAACATCGCCTCCACCGCCAACGGCTAATATTAGATAACTCTTTTTATTGAATGGTAGCATTATCACGCACCAAGTATGTATCGGGAAACTACTCTTTAATACTGTGATAGACTAAATAGCTAGTGGGTGTATTTAACTAGTGTGTGGACGCGTAATAGTTATTGCCGGTACACCGGGCGTAGGTAAAACAACGCTTGCACGCAGATTAGCTAGTATTCTAAACGCTAAACACATTGACTTAAGCGCACTAGCTATCGAGAAAGGGCTAATATCGCATTACGATGAAGAAAGGGAATCATACGTAATTGATGAGCATGGCTTAGTCGAGGCCGTACTACAGTTTATAAGACAGGGTGGTGATGTAATAATTGATACACATTACCCCGAAATACTACCAGATGATGTCGTAGACCTAGTCGTAGTACTAAGACTTCATCCGTTTGAGCTCGAGAAAAGGCTCAGAGCTAAGAAATGGTCTTGGAAGAAAATACGAGAGAATGTACTTGCAGAAATACTATCTGTTGTCGCCATCAATGTTTTACAACATTTTAGCGAGAGTAAAATATACGAGGTAGATGCTACAGGCAAGGATATAGATGAGTTGACGAGAATAATTATTGATATAATCGATAATCCAGAGAAATATAAACCCGGTATATACATTGACTGGTTATTAGAGCTACATCCAGATGATATAGTAAGGTATGAACGTAATGAGGAAAACTAGTAGCAAATATGGATTTATAATGGCTGGATGGGGACAAATTAGAAGAATCGTTTCTCAAGCTGATATCATACTTGAAGTACTAGATGCTAGGGATCCGCTTAGTACTATGAGTAGAAAGCTAGAAAAAATTGTTAACGAGCTGGGTAGGGACTTAATACTAGTATTGAATAAAGCAGATCTAGTACCACGCAGTATAGTTGAAGAATGGGTACGGTTATTTAGAGATAGGGGTTATCACGCTGTATATATGGCTGCATCAAAACACATGGGTACTAGGGTTTTAAGAAAGAAAATAAAGGAAGTTGCAGCTTCTTTACCGGTTGTAGTCGCTGTTGTTGGGTTCCCTAAAACAGGTAAATCTTCGATAATAAATGCGCTAAAAGGTAAGCACTCAGCTTCTACGAGCCCTATACCCGGTAGTCCAGGGTATACTAAGCATGCACAATTATATAGGATTGATAGTAACATACTAATGATCGATACGCCGGGAGTTATACCCGTGGAGGGCTCTATGCTGGAAAGGATAATTAGGGGTATGAATCCAGATCAACTAGAGGATCCCGTTAACCCCGCTATTGAGCTTATTAAGAAAATAATGAGACATAATCCCACAGCATTTATACAAGCTTATGGAATTAGCGAAGAAGATCCTCTAAAAATACTTGAGCACATCGCTATCAAGCGTGGATGGTTTTACAAAAAGACACACGAACCATTAATAGAAGAGGCGGCGAGAACCGTTATTCGCGATTTTCATCGAGGTAAAATACCTTATTACGTGCCGCCATATAGCGCCTCTATATAATTAAGTTATCCCCCGTCACGTTTAGAGAATTGTACTTAAACACATAATGCTCCACAATAATATTATGTTTACTAGGTGACGTTGTCATGGTTATAAAAATCGAGGTAATAGGCGCCGAGAAGAAAATTATAGAGTTGGATGAGAACGAAATAACAGTACGTGAAATACTCAAGAAGCTTAACCTGTTGTCGACAGAATTTGTTATCATAAAGAATAACATGGTAGTTACAGAAGACGAGATTGTGCGTAACGGAGATATAGTAAAACTTTATCCTGTTAAATCTGGTGGTTGAAAAATGAGTGAAAAACTTAGTAAGGAGGAATTCGAGAGATATGATAGACAAATACCTGTTATAGGGTTAGAAAATCAGCTGAAGCTGAAGAACTCGTCGGTATTAGTAGTGGGTCTTGGCGGATTAGGTTCTGCAGTTTCTTACTATCTCGCGGCTGCGGGAGTTGGAAAATTAGTATTGGTTGATCGGGAGAATGTAGAGATTAGTAATCTTCAAAGACAGGTTCTCTACACAGTTAACGATATAGGTAAGCCCAAGGCATTTGTTGCTCGAGAAAGGCTACTAGCACTTAACAACAATATCATTATAGAAGCATACGCTGAAGAATTTACTAGAGACTTAGGCGAGAAGCTTGTACCAAAAGTTGATGTAGTTATCGATGCGCTTGATAATTGGGAAACACGTGAAATACTTGATAGTTTAGCGTATAAGTATGGAAAACCACTTATACATGCCGGTGTTGAGGAGTTTTATGGTCAATTAACAGTAATAATACCTGGTAAAACGCCGTGTTTGAGGCAGTTATTCTCACTAAGTAAGCGTCGTAGAAGAAATAGGGTTAATGTATTAGCTACAGTACCGGGGATTCTTGGTCTATTGGAAGCACACGAGGCGATCAAGCTTATAACCGGTAAAGGAGAGGTTTTAGCTAATAAGCTTTTAATATTCGACGGTCTTAGATCAGAGTTTACAATAGTTAATATAAGTGGAGAAGTGGATCGCAGTATATGTTATCAATAGCTTCTAACCACCCATTTCTGGTGTAACAAATACTACTCTATCACCACTGCTTAGCTTGTAATTGGGGTTATCAACAGGTTTGCCATTAACTACGGCAACGTATACATAGTGTCCATTTACATATCTTTCATAGAATCTCTTGCTCACTCTATCTCCTATGGCTTTGATTAATTCTAATAAAGTGGGTTCTTTCTCGAACTCTAGCTCTACAGTATATTTTCCTACGATCTCCGAAGCCCTTCCCAAGAACACGGCTTTGATTTTGACACTCAATTTTATCCCCCTGTCGCTTGTCGTATAACAATTACTTTGTCTCCTGATTTAACAACATAGTCTTCAGAGTCAACTAACTTATCGTTTACCGTTATAGCGTAAGAGTCTGGGTTGGTATCTCCGATGACGGTTTCGAGTATTTCGCGTATAGTTGCTTGGGGTTTATTTATTATCCTCTTAATTCTATCTGGGAGTATTACTACGGTTATCATATCCTATAACCCCGTTATAACTAAATATATATTATAGGCAGTAATAAAAGTGATAATGAACCAGATTAAATCCTATAAGTCCTAATTTCGAGTAAATGGGTAGTACAAAGACTTATGGTGAGTAAATATTTTGAGTAATGGTTTCGGGTTTTTTATGCAGGAGGCTAGGATAGGAGAATATCATGTAGTGTGTGGTAAGCAGGGCCAATCAATAGTGTATACTAGGTTTAAAAACGATGTTATTGAAACATCAAAAATACTTGATCAAGCTCTAAAATTCGAGTTAGTACCTCTATACCCGGTTTTTACACCATTTACATTCACAAAGTATATTTTATTAGAGCTTACAACGCCTGTTATTGTATCTGGTAATTCTCATATAGAGATTTATGCCGTAATACCTATTGATGGAGGTGTATACGCGTATTATAATAATGGTTTTTCATTGATTGACGCGTTTCCCTTAAATAAAGTTAAATATGCTCTATATGGCCCCGTTGAAGAGGGTGTTGTCGCTAGATACTATAAATCAGCACCCTATACGGATATGAGGTCACCTAATTTAGGAGAGGCTTTGACTAAAATTAGAATTGTTAATAAGATTAGTGAAGGCATCGAAGTTAGTAAAATTCTGCTGGATTCACGTCTTCTGAAACTATACTATAAGCCTCAAACAAACGAAGCATATACTCAAGAAGTCGTGATGAATATTATTGGGAAAAACAAGGCCATCATAACATATGGTTCTCCCTTTGTAGAGGATTTAACTGAAATCAACGATCCTCCCGGATTCAAACCTCCTCGATTAAAGGGAGCTAATGAAATGTTGTGGGGGTTCAAGTAGTGACTATGCTTAGTAACGTATCCACACTATTTAGATTCCTACCTAATATTGATTGGTTCTTAGTTCTTAGAATAATCCTCATAATAGTTATAGGGTTCGCGGTAGCGTGGTTTATTAGGATTCTTCTATTTAAGTCGCTAGTTAGAATCCTCCCTGTCAAACTCTCTAAAAATATTACGAGGATCGTGTATTACATAATCGTATTTCTTGTTTTAATTAGTGCGTTGGGAGCAGCTGGCGTAGACTTAACTGGGCTATTAGTAGCTGGTGGTATAGTAGGTATTATTCTAGGTTTTGCTCTTCAAAATACTGTAGCAAACCTTTTCTCTGGCTTGTTCTTGCAGTGGGAAAAACCCTTTAAAGTGGGTGACCCAGTTAAAATAGGTAATTTCGAAGGAGTTATAATGGATATTGGTATTATGTCTACTAAGATAAGACAGTTTAATGGTGTTATTACAAGAATTCCTAACTATACAGTCTTCCAGTCAGAAATAACCAACTATACCGCCTCACCAGTTCGTAGAGCTGAATTTCGTGTAGGTATAGCTTATAGAGAAGATGCTGAGAAAGCATATCAAGTTATACGCAAAGTACTGGATGAACATCCGCTCGTCCTTGTATATCCAGAGCCTGACGTATTTGTTACCGAGCTGGGTAGTAGTAGTGTTGACATACTTGTTCGTGTGTGGGTTCCATCACAGTACTGGATTATGGTTGTTAAGGAGCTATTGTGGAAAATTAAAAAAGCTATATCTGATGCTGGCATCGAGATCCCGTTTATACAGAATGATGTGTGGTTTAGGTCACCGTTAAAAGTCGAAGTTGTGGGTAATATGTGTAGTGAAAAAGAGAAATCTGGAACAAGCTAGTTTTACTCCTTCGGATAAGGTGGTAATATCTTTATCAATCCGTTATCTAGCGCTATTTTCATGTACTTCTTCGGTCTATAGATTAGCTCTCTTATTTCCTCTTCTAGTTCGGACCTAGAGAGCTTTCTCCTAGCAACACCTTCTTCCATCGCTTTTTCAGCAACTGCTATGGCTTCTTCAACATATACTTCGGCCTCTTCCATTGATGGTACAATGTAGTCTTCATGAATACCCTTCTTCTCGGCATAACGGGCTATAGCATATGCTGCTGCTACAAACATTGCATCTGTCATCTTACGTGCTCTCACGGTTAACACTCCACGGAATACCGCTGGAAAACCAAGACTATTGTTTATCTGGTTAGGGAAATCGCTTCTACCAGTAGCTACTACTCGTGCACCCGCTTCTTTTGCTTCCCACGGCCATATCTCAGGTACAGGATTAGCCATGGCAAATACTATTGGATCATCATTCATAAGCTTAATCCATTCCTTTTTGATTATTCCTGGCCCGGGTCTCGATGCAGCAATTACTACGTCGGCTTCCTTCAAGGCTTCGGGTATACCGCCTGTGCGTCCTTCAGGGTTTGTCTCGATTGCTATCCTGTATTTCCACGGATTCTTCTTCTTTAGTTCATCAATATCCTCTCTATTAGCATGCAATATACCCTTGCTATCAACTACTACATAATTCTTAGGATTACCACCTGCTATTGTGATGTACTTAATAGCTGCTATGTTGGCAGCACCCGCTCCTATAAACGCTATCTTTACCTGATCTAGTTTTTTACCCACTATTTTTAATGCATTGATAAGACCAGCTAGTGTGACTAGTGCTGTTCCTTGCTGGTCGTCGTGCCATACAGGAATATCTAGTATTTCGTTTAGTTTCTCAAGTATATAGAAACACTTTGGGCTTTCAATATCCTCCAAGTTAATAGCTCCGAAACTAGGTTCTAAGGCTTTAACGACCTCTATGAACTTTTCGGGATCACGTGCATTAATGACTATAGGGACAGCATCTACTCCGCCAAGGTACTTGAATAATAAGGCTTTGCCCTCCATTACTGGAAAACCGGCTTCCGGACCAATGTTTCCAAGACCTAGTACTCTAGTTCCATCACTAATTACCGCTGCATAATTCCATCTAAAAGTGTATTCGAATGATAGATCCTCTCCTTCTTCTTTTATCTTTTTGCAAGGACCTGCGACGCCAGGCGTATACCATATGGCGAAGTCTTTTAATTTGAGAACCGGAACCTTAGGTACTACTTCAATCTTGCCTTGATATTTTAGGTGTAGTTCGTTAGCTAGCGAATACCAGTCGATTTGTTTTTTCTCGGAACTGGGAGAATTCACGAACATACACCTCCAATTAGGAGATAGGGTTTTTGTATAAAAATAGTTTCTTAAGTGGGAGTAGTCTAAGGTATATTTATGTTGACCATTCTAGAGAGCACTTTTTCGCCGCGATAGTCTGGTAATATGATTGGTGCTTTCCTAGTCTTTGGTATGCCAAGTCTTTCAAGCTCTTCTGTATATGTTTTGAGGTGTTTGAATGATAGCTTTGGTTTTGCTGTTTCCTTAGCAAATTTAGCTGCAGTAATGCCTGCTCTACGCCCAAATACTAAGATATCTAAGAGTGAGTTACCCATAAGCCTGTTTCTACCATGTACGCCACCCGTTACTTCGCCAGCAGCTAATAATCCTCTAATCCATTCACCGCGCGGGTTCAATACCATGGCTTCGGCATTGATCTCTATACCGCCGTTTTGATAGTGTAGTGTTGGATAAGTTAGTACTGGTTCTTGCGTTATATCTATTCCATGACGTATAAACTGCCTATACATAGCTGGCAGCGCCCTCTTAATTGTACCAGGTCCTCTTTTTAATTCGATCATCGGAAGATCTAGCCATACACCACATGCTCCAGTAGGTGTTATTATTCCTCTTCCCTCGTGGCACTCTCTAATAATGGCAGAAGCTACAACGTCACGTGGCTCTAACTCGTATATGAATAGTTCTCCATTGGCATTGACAAGTTGTGCGCCAAGGCTTCTGCACTTTTCAGTAATTAGCTCGCCAAGTATTGCTTCGGGCCATGCAACGCCGGTTGGATGATACTGTGCTGTATCCATGTGTAAGAGGTTTGCACCGACACGATAAGCCATTACTATACCATCTGCTGTAGCTCCGTAGTGGTTAGTAGTTGGAAATCCAGCTAGGTGTAATCTACCAAAACCACCAGTTGCTAGTATTGTTACCTTCGCTCTGACAACATAGTATTCACGTGTTTCGAGATTCATCAAAACGGCTCCAGAGACCGCTCCTGTGTCTGGATCTGTTAATAGTTCTACGGCGGGGTTGAATTCTAACACGTTTATGTCGTGATTTAATACTTCATCTTTCAATACTCTCATGATTTCTAGACCGGTATAGTCACGTGCACAATGTAATCTTCTGCGTGACGCTCCTCCACCACTATACTCGATCATCTCTCCCTCTCCGGTCTTATCAAACATTACTCCAAGATCTTCAAGCCATTTGATAATGAACGGACCATCCATGACAAGCGCTTTCACAAGCTCTGGTTTATTGGCAAAATGTCCACCACCTATAGTGTCCAAATAGTGTCTAACGGGGCTATCAACTGGTCGATCAGCAGCTTGTATTCCTCCTTGCGCCTTAACAGTATTTGCGTCTCCAAATCTAAGCTTTGTTGCTACTAGTATAGAGTCGGGTTTTACACCACTATACATACTCCATAGTGCTGCTGCTGCGGCTGCTCCTCCGCCACCAATAATTAACACGTCTACATCGTAGTCGATGTTGTTTAGGTCAATGTCTTTTGGATCGATCAATGGCCATGCTTCAAGTATATCGGCTACCTCGTTATATACGATTGTTCCCTTATTAACGCCTATTCTCAACGGCCTTTTAGTGCCTGGTTTATAATCGGGATGCCATTGACGTATTAGCTTCTCTCTCTCCTCTAAAGATAATCTCCTATAACTCTGTCTTAGCCTATCTTGTCTAGTTTCCTCAACTATTTTGATCGCTTTTCTTAATTCTGGAGGATAACCCGTGGTTTCTGAAGGAGTTAGGAGTGCAGTCATATGGGTTCACCTCATAGGGGGGTTAAGCTTTTTCGATATCTCTTTCCATATAGAGTTTTTTGAGTTCCTCGATTGGCGTTTTCATTAGCTTTTCTATCTCGGCATCGTATTTGCCCTCTTTTATTTCCTTAATTCTAATTTCGAGATGCTTTGCCTTCGGTAATACATATTTGCCCACAAGTCTTCGCACTAATTGGAACACATATATATGCCTGATCTCCGCTGGACACCTCAATGAACACAGTCCACACGATATACAGTCGAATATAAGCTCAGCAGCTGTTCTTAGATCATTTCTTATAATAGCTTGTACGGCATCCATAACTTCAAGACCTTGTGGACAAGCTTTTGTACAAGCATTACAGCTAACACAACGTGATACTTCGGGAAAGATCTTTAGCACATATCCAGCCTCCGCTTTCATTTCTTCAATATTATACTTGGGCTTTACAACCGGTGAATACGGTAACAGTGCTATGTACATACCATCCTCGACTACAGTTTGACATGCCAACCCCGTCCTTAACTTATAGTCGCCGGGTTTTCTATAGGCTACTGCACAAGCTCCACAAAAGCCTCCACGACAACCAACTCCACGTATAAACCGATAGCCGGCGTATTCTAATGCTTTCATTATTGTTAGTCCCTTGGGTACATCGTAGGCTTTACCCATGAAGTATATTCTTACGGTTTTACGTGAAACGACATCGGTTTTTAACTCTGAAGCGGACATTGGCTATACAAACCCCCTAACTGTTTTTATGGAGACTAGATTGAAAAAACTTATTCAGATAATCGAGATTGATTTTAGAGATCGCACCGTCTAGTCCGAGTATATATGCAATCAGCTCTGTAAGGTACATGACCCTGATAGTAGGTTTGTGACCTGTTTTCTCGAGCGTAGCCTCTAAATTATATAAACATAGCGGACACACCGTAACTATAATAGAGGCTCCTTTGTCTATAGCATGTCTTAATATTTTGGAAGAATTCCCATATACTATGTTGGGTTTATCAAGTATGTGATAAGCACCGCAACAATATGTTTTAAATGGTAAATCAACTACTTCTAAACCGAGTTCTCTTAGTATATCTTCTATAATCCTAGGATCATCCGGATTATCTACTCCTATTTCTTTGGGTCGGACTATCGTACAACCATAGTACACAGTTACTTTTACACTATCTAGTTTTCTTTTAACTAGTTTCTTTAAATCGGCTAACCTGTCTCTCAGGATCTCAACTACATGTATAACGTCTACAGTACCCCTATATTGTTTATTCTCATCGCCTAAATACTGATTTATAGTACCTAGTTTTTCTGGATCATTTTTTAATAATATGTGGACTCTCTTCAATACATTGAAACACATAGGGCAAAGAGTTAATAATCTGTTTGTCTTATGAACTCCAGCACTTTCTTCTGCGCTAATTAGCGTCCTAACTGCTCCGAGATGCTTAGCAAGGTTATCTGTGGCAAGACTATATAGTGCTCCGCAACAATACCACTTGGGTAGTTCGATAACGTTTATACCTAATTTATTTAGTATGGCTATTGCGGACCTTTCGTACTCTATAGCATTTCTCTTAACAGTACATCCGGGGTAATACATTACATCCACAAAACTCACCTCGTCATCTTCCTAGAAAGAGCTACTAATGCTATAGAGGGGGCTTTTTCAACTTCATATAGCTTGTTATAATCAACAGCATCTATTCCTCTACGCAGTGTTAATTCACGCAATGCTTCAAATATTATACCGGGACCTACATCGCGTGGACAGCGATCTACACATGCCATACAAGCTATACATGTCCACACGGACTTTAACTTCTCTAGATCAATTCTTTTCAGCTGAACATATCGTATAATCTGGTGAGGCTTTACATCCATAAATTCATTTACAGGACAGACAGCTGTACACATACCACACTGATAGCATAGATACGGATTTCTTCCACTAATCGCCACTACTTTATTAAATAGTTCACTCATATGCGATCACCTTAAACTATTTTGATCTTCTTAAGCATCTTCTCACCTGTAGAAGCATTTATAACTAAGATCTTCCATTCACCCTCTTTCGTGAGATCAATATAGTGTGCAGCACAGGAATTACACGGGTCATAAGCACGAATACTTATTTTTATTTTATTTAATGAGATATGATCGATGCTTCCCTTCTCTAGTGCTTTCTTAACCACTTTCTTTAACTCGGCATTAATAGCGGTATTATTGAATGTCGTGGGTGTTATGATGTTTACATGGGTTGAAATTAATTTATTATCTGCACGGTAATGATGGATTAGCGTACCACGTGGGGCCTCTATAACACCCACTCCTTCATATTTAATCTCTCCATCAAGATTAACAATATCTTTAGACAGTAGATCCTGGTCATCAATCATTTCCTCCATACGCTCTATCGAGTAGAGGGTTTCAATTATCCTTGCCCAGTGATAAGCCATTGTATTATGTACTGGTTTACCACCTAGTGTCTCAAACATAAACTTTGCTTCTTCACTAGCCCTTTCACTAGGTATTCTATCGGCTATATTGAGTCTAGCTAACGGCCCTACGCGTAAGACATATTCTTCATTAAATCCTTTCCACCCTATCTTTCTAAGGTAGGGGAACTTGGAATAACTCCAGTTAGTTACATGTTCTGCTATATATTCAGTGTACTCCCTTGCATCGAATCTCGCGACTTCGCGTCCACTACTGTCAATTATTTTCAATATGCCGTCGTAGAATGTTAATGTACCATCTTTTTCTACAAGACTCATGTAATAGGTTCTTAACATATACGCTTGATCATATAGATAGTTTTGGAAGACCTCAGACTTCACTATCTTCTTATTGAAGAACTCGACTACTTCATCAACTACCTTTCTAAGCTCCGTTATGGGTTTCTTGAGTTTATCTATGTCCTCTTGTTTTAATCCACGTGTAACACCGCCTGGTAATACAAATGCTGTGTGTATTGGTTTTCCGCCTAAGATTTTCTCGATCTGTTTTATGTAGTCTCTGGACTTGAGAATTATGGATGCAATACGCGGCTCAGTCTTTAGTATACCTATGATGTTTCTCTCTATTGGTGAAGCATTATAAAGCAGTAGATCCGGTAATGCCATTATACCAAAATGTAGCAAGTGACTGTCAATGATCTGCATATAGTATGCGAATTCACGTAGTTTTCGAGCAGGCTCCGGTACTTTACGACCAAGCAAATCATCGAGTGCTTTACCGGAAGCCATGTGATGTGCCCAAGAGCACACACCACATACTGTAGATGTTATGCGTGGCAATTCTTCTATAGCTCTGCCCACTGTAAATGATTCGTAACCTCTACCAGCGATGATCTGGTAATATACCTCGCTCACTTCATTCTTATCGTTCATTACTACTACTACTCTGGCTTCTCCTTCGACACGTGTTACAGGATCTATTAGTACGTAATGTTTACTAGTCATTTTCATCACCCTTTTTCCTAGCAAGCTTGATTATTAGGGAAGATGGTAGCGTGTATTTGTAGAAAGTCCCAAGAGGATCAACAATTTTATCTAAATACTTAGCCAGTCCCCTCTCCAATAGCTCTTTTTCCTTGTCGACGAGTACTAGAGAAGCTAGTGATGACATGAACTTTAGTCCAACATCATCAACACCGGGTGCTGGCCCCATACAACCAAAGCATGGATGATTATTCTTTATACATGGTGCTTTACATGCAGCTCTTGTGGCAGGTCCCATACACAGTACTCCCTGTTCGAGGAAACACTTATCTTCTTCAAGTTTGACTTCGTGTAGTCTATAAATACCGGGCATTACGATCTTGTGTAGGTTCTCTGGCCTACGTGGGCATATTGCACATAAGGAGTTCTCCTCGCCTAATACTATTTTTCCATTAAACCTCTTACCATGCTCGTATTCTATGAGGATCTTTACAAGTTCTTCATTAGATTCCGTGCTAGGTGGACAACCGGGTACTATAATGTCAGCATCTATTAGCTGTACAACTGGATAGACGGTGTCTAATAGTTTAGGAAAACTAGTTTCCTTAACGATAACATTATTTTCCTCATACGAAGCCGTAGTAACGGTTCTATTTACGTCTTCGAGTAATTTCTTAGCATTAGTTAAAGCTGCTAATCCCGGTATGTCACCATATGCTGCGCACGTACCATATGCTACTACTATGTCTGATTTTTCACGGAGTAATTCAGCGAGTTCAACGTGTTGATCTGTTCTAACGACGCCCATAAATATTCCTACATCGATCTTATCTATTTTCTTGAGGTCTTCAAGCTTAGTATCTACAACTGCGTTCCAATACACTATGTCGTATTTCTTCGCGATATCTATTAGCTTCTCCCCCCAATTAGCGATAGCTACATCGCATCCACCACATATAGCTCCATATACAATAGCTAGTCTCATCTTACTCACTTCTCCTCACCTCTTATGAAGAGGGCCTAGTTTTCGGATCTCCTCGACAAACTCGTTTACTACTCGAGCTAGCTTCTTAGACTCTGTAGCGCTGATCCATTCAATGCGCAGTCTTTCGGGTTCAATGCCGATCTGTTTCATTAGTTTTTTCAGTAAATATACTCGTTTGAATGCCTTAAAGTTACCCGATAGGTAGTGACAGTCGTTGGGTGTGTGACAACCACCAATTAATACTCCATCGGCACCGTTTAGAAATGCCTCGAAAACGTGCCTAGCATTTACACGTCCCGTACATGGGACTATTATTGGTACTACGTTCGGCGAGTATTTTAACCTACTAACACCAGCTAAATCGGCGGCCGCTCCTGCACACCATCTACAGAAGAAGGCAACTATACGTGGCTCCCAAGCCATGTCTTTCACCTCAAAACAGCTCTAACCATTTCGAGGAGTTGTTCATCTGTATAGTTCCGGAGCTTGATTGCGCCGACAGGACAAGAAGCTTCACAAGCACCACACCCTTCACATACTAGTTCGTTTACCTTAGCTTTACCCTCAACTATTGTTATGGCGTCATATGGACACACTGATACACATATGCGGCATCCATTACAGCGATCACGATCAACTTCTGCGATCAAGGGTTCGCGCACAATTTCCTCTTTACTAAGCAGTTGTAAAGCTTTAGCTGCTGCAGCTGATGCTTGAACCACACTCTCGCTTATATCCTTTGGTCCTTGTACAGCACCGGCTACGAATATACCGCTTGTAGCTACTTCTACGGGTCTTAGCTTTGGATGCACTTCTTGGGCAAAACCATATTCATCCTGTGGTATTTTGAGTTTAGAAGCCAGTTCTGGTTTTAGAGTTGGTACTATTCCAAGCGCTAAGACCACGAGATCGGCCCTTATTGTTATGTTTTCGCCAGTTAGTGTATCAACTCCTTCTACAACCACTTTATCGCCCTCTTCATATATTCTCGAGACTCTACCACGTATGTAGATCGCACCAGTTTCTTCTTGCACTCTTTTAACAAATTCCTCATAACCTTTGCCAGCCGCTCTAATATCTATGTAAAACACGTACGGAGTCCCATCTGGTACTTGTTCTTTGAATAACAAGACGTGTTTAGCTGTATACATACAACATATCTTCGAACAATAAGGTAGGTGATTCTGGTCTCTTTGCCCAGCACATTGTATAAATACTATATCCTTTACGGGTTTACCATCACTAGGTCTAACTATTTCTCCTCCGGTAGGTCCATTCGACGATAATATTCTCTCAAATTGTAGAGAATCAATAACGTTCTTGTACTTACCATAACCGTATTCTCTCAACTTCTTGCCTGGATAGAGATCGTATCCGGTAGCTACTATTATAGCGCCTACTTCTTCTTCGATGATCTCTTCTTTCTCATCGAGATTTATCGCGTTCCTAGGACAGACCTTTACGCATAAACCACATTTGGTACAGTGCTCAGCGTCTATAGCATATGCTGAAGGAACTGCTTGTGGAAACGGGATGTAAATTGCCTTTCTCTCGTTTAATCCGCGGTTAAACTCGTTTGGAACTTTGACTGGACATACGCGTTCACAGAATGAACATACAGTACATTTGTCTGGGTCAACCATGCGTGGATGTTTTAATATACGGACACGATAGTTACCGACATAGCCCTCGACATCTATTACTTCCGATAATGTGTAGAGTTTAATGTTTGGATGTCGGCCTACCTCAGCCATTTTTGGTGTTAGTATACACTGTGCACAATCAAGTGTTGGAAATGTCTCTGCTAACATAGCCATTTTACCGCCTATAGTAGCTTCCTTTTCTACAAGTATTACTGGTATGCCAGCGTTCGCGAGATCCAGAGCAGCTGTTATACCTGCTATACCTCCTCCAATAACCAGCGCTTTGCGTATAACTCTGCCTCTAATGGGTTTATAGACCAGGTTACGCTTAACTTTTTCAACAGCAGCTGCTATAATCTTAATGGCTTTTTCAGTAGCTTTTTCGCGGTCATGGTAATGAACCCAACTGCTATATTCTCGTATACTAGCCATCTCGTATCTAAACCTGCTAAGACCCCCAGCTTCTACGGCTCTTGCAAATGTCTCGTAATGAAGCGAAGGTGTACAAGCTGCTACCACAACACCGTTTAACTTCTCGCGTTTAATAGCCTCAACTATCTTCATTTGACCAGGATCTGAACACATATAAACATAGTCTTCAACATAGACTACTCCAGGAAGTCCTTTAACCTTCTCAACTACTTTTTTTATATCAATAACTCCTGCAATATTACGTCCACAATGACACACAAATACCCCTATACGTGGTTCCTCGCTCAAGCCGGCACACTCCATATTTGTAGTACAAGACCGAGATCTATGATTTAAGCTTCGCGAGGACCTCGTCACGCTTGCGAAGAGCTTGTTCGACTACTTCTTTAATGAGATTCCGGCCAGTACTATCAATAGCGACTAGAAGCGGTCCAAAATCCTTTACTTCAAAGACCCATAATGCCTCGGGTATTCCGAGATCTAGCCATTCTACTTTTATTACGCGTTTTATAGCATTAGCCGCAAGGGCTCCCGCACCACCGGTAAATGTAGTGTATACAGCACCATATTTTCTACACGCTTCTGCTGTTTTATCGCCCATACCACCCTTGCCAATTATAATTCTAACACCAAGCTTCTCGATTACAGTTGCCTCGTATAATTCCATACGAGCACTCGTAGTTGGGCCAGCCGATATAACTTCCCATTCGCTATTCTTTCTTCTAACAACTGGGCCACAATGGTAAATGACACCGCCACGCAGATCAACTGGTAACTCTAGCCCTTTCTCAATATACTCGATCATCCTCCTATGAGCAGCGTCTCTTGCAGTAACGATCACTCCAGTTACGTAGACTATATCTCCGACTCTAAGTTTTCGAACATCTTCCTCAGATATAGGGGTTTCAAACCTATATGTAGCCATGAGAAACACCCTACTGGGATATTTCATAGGTTCCATCAGGTTTTACACGGAGAAACGCTCTACGAGCAGCCCAGCACTGAAAAACAACAGCAACGGGATATGTTGCAGGGTGTCTATAAGCATAATCTACGTGGACAGCTAATACTGTATGGTTACCACCCATACCCATGACGCCTATACCAAGCTCATTTATAGCATTGTAGAGTTTTTCTTCAAGCTTAGCTAGCTCCGGAATAGGGTTTTTCTCGCCGATCCTCCTAAGAACTGCTTGTTTCTTAGCAATATTTACTGCAATATCAGCGCCGCCGCCAATACCCACACCTACTATAGTTGGAGGACACGGCTTAGCACCAGCACTTAATACCGCGTCTAGAACTGTTTCGTAAACACCCATTACGCCCTTGCCTGGTGGAGGCATTCTAAGCATAGCAACTGCTTCAGAACCCCCGCCCTTAGGTACAATCCCAATTTCTACTTCATCTCCGCTAGTCAATTCCCAGTGTATGTATGGGACATATCTACCAGTATTATCGCCGGGATTTTTACCAGTTAGAGGATCAACCGTGTTAGGCCTGAGTGGTATTTCCTTGGTTGCTTTACGTGTAGCTTCTTCTAATATATGCGGTAGTTCTGCGAGAAGAGGAAATTTTACGCCGGCTTTGACATAGTATATTATGAGCCCTGTATCCTGGCATATTGGTTTAGCGTTATTTCTGGCTATCTCGATATTATCCAATATAGCCTTTAACTGTGCTTTAGCGGCTTCGCTGATTTCTTCCTCATATGCTCTTTTAAGCGCATTTACGACGTCGGGAGGTAATATTGTTACGGCTCTCTTCAGAGCCTCTACTGTGCCCTCTACTATAGCTTCTCTAAGCTGGTTAGCTACCAAGAGAATCACCTGTTGAGGACATTTTGTATTATGTGGGTTAACTAATAAAATTGTTATTGCTCAGCGAGTATAGCCTATGATCTTCTTAACTTTCTCAACAACCTCTATTGCGCTTTTACCCAGTACTCTAAACATAGGTTCTTTACCAAGATCTCCAACATCGTAGATTACATCTGGTACTTGTCCACCAGTTAGCTCTACTGCTTTTTTAACGAGCCATTGCATAGTACCTCCTTCAATCCTCTTGATCTCCGCAGGTTCGTCCCTTCGATCAATAAATACGACTCTTAATCCTGCTTTCTCGGCTTTCTCTACCAATTCTTTTGAGTAGCGTAGATTAAGTGCAGATCTGATTGTATGATCGTACTTCATAGCTTCTAGAACTAGTCTAGCCATATGTGAAGAGGCACCAAACTCGATTGGGCCAACGGGTTTTATTGTAGAGCCGTATTTAACGATTCTACCTTTAACACCAGCTACATCGTTAATGTTACGTGTATATGGGTATGGAAGACTCATTACAATATTCATGCCAACTTCGGGTACATACTCATATATTCTATCACTAATAGACATGATCTCTTTTACAGCGTATGAGAGCTCGTTAATGACTTCATACCTATAAGCGGGTAGGTAAAGCCAGGCCATAGGATTAACGGGGCAATGACCTTTCCCTATTCTAAGCCCGTAATCGATCGCTACGGTTATTAATTCCTTAGCGATTTTAACGGCATTGTAGATATCCAATCTCTTCGCTAAACCCGCAGCTATTGCTGCAGAGAATGAACAACCTGTTCCATGGGTACACCCTCCACGTATCCGTGGGGCTCTGAAATAATAATAGTTACCATTCCAGTACATTACATCGACAGATTCATCCCCGGATATATGACCTCCCTTCACAATAGCTGCTTCAACACTATATTCCTCTACGAGTTTTCGAGCAGCTTGTTTAGCTGTATCAAGGTCTCTGACATGAATACCCGTGAGTCTTGTTGCTTCTGGAGCATTAGGAGTAACTACTTTAGCTAACGGTAGCAGCTCTTTTATTAGGGTTTCAATAGCTTCATCACGAAGCAGTTTGGCACCACTCTTAGCTATCATCACCGGGTCTACTACAAGCGGGAAGCCAAAGTTTCTAACAGCTTTTGCAACAGCTCTTATTATCTCCGAGTTGCTTAGCATTCCTGTTTTACCAGCATCGATGCCCATGTCTACTGCTATAGCTTCTATTTGCTTGTAAACAATCTCGGGTGGTATATCGTGTATAGCTGTAACCTCGTAGGTGTTCTGTGCAGTAACACTAGTAATAGCTACTGTACCGTGTACTCCAAGAGCTGCGAAAGTCTTAAGATCAGCCTCTATTCCAGCACCACCGCCGCTATCACTACCAGCAATCGTTATAGCTACGGGTATTCTACGGTTCAAAGAATCTCACCGAGTAATAGCAATTACATGATCAGAGAGAAAAACATATCTAAACCCTGATAGGTAATCTAGGGGAATGCTAGAGGAATCCAATAGAAACCTGTTAAATCTTCTATTCAGAAACAGGAAGTATGTACTATGTAAGTGCTGGTGTTATAGTCGATGGTGTAGTTAATCGGCGTTTAACTTTACCCCGGTGTAGTTAATTTCCCGGTAAGATCATTTCGTTGAAGAACAAGCTAAGAGCAATGAAAACGCGATCAGATTTTATTGTTAATGAGAAGCTATCAAATTACAGTAATGGATACTAATAATAATTTTTTACTTATTGTTGAAATATCGGATTATTAATTGGTAGAATATAATTACCAACTGTGTGTGTATAAACTTCGATAATACAGAGGGCTCATTTAAACTGGAAGCGGTTTGGATATTATCTAGATATTTTGGGGATAGATCCTGTTGATCACGCTCGATCAGTAATACTATTATAAAATTAGACATAAGTTAGATTCTATGAATTTCTCCATATAATAATAATTATAG
>JBEVCI010000051.1:0-22460 GCA_040514375.1 Thermoprotei archaeon | reverse complement strand
CGATACCCTACAACACCGCTCATATCCCTATAAAACATCCTGGAGGTAATTATATGATAAGCCGAGAAGAAGCGCTAAATCTTCTCAAGACGTATGTTAAAGATCATAAGATAATAAAGCACTGCTTAGCTGTAGAAGCTATAATGAGAGCTGTGGCAAAAGAGTTAAACGAAGACCCCGAGTTATGGGGTTTGATCGGGCTATTACATGATATAGACTACGATATTACAGGCAGAGATCCACGGCTTCACGGCTTAAAAACGCTTGAGATCCTAAAGGGAAAATTACCTCAAGTAGCTTTAGAAGCAATTGCTCTCCATAACGAGCACAACGGTTTTAAGCCGACAATCAAAGAAGCCCGTAGAATATCCTATGCACTAAGAGCGTCCGATCACCTGTCTGGATTAATAATTGCAGTAGCACTTGTAATGCCTCATAAGAAGCTAGCAGAAGTTAAGGTTAAGAGCGTTATTAAGAAGTTTAAGTCAAAGGATTTTGCTAGAAGTATTGACCGGGATAGGATAAAAGAGATAGAGAAGCTAGGCATTACCCTAGAAAAGTTTATTGAGATCGGTTTGAAGGCTCTACAAGAAATAGCAGATGAGCTAGGTTTATAATCTAGCATAAACTTGTAGGTTATATCATGCCCTTAACCACAACAAAATCGGAGAGCTTCTATCCATATATATTAGAATAAACGTATTGATTATTGATAACCTTTTATACTACTACGCCGCGGTATAGCTGTATCTGAGGCGTCTCGGTAGTTCGAGACCTCCCGGAAGAGTTATCACCAATGATAAAGCCAGACGGTAACCCCGTAAAACCCGGTGACCTAGAACCTATATTTCTCAAAAAACTCATAGAACAGGAGTTCTCAACAGAAAGATTCGTAGAAATACCTAGTGAGCTTCTCGAAATTCCTAAGCATACACACAAAACGTTGAAATGTAGAATATACAGTCTTTTTCCGCAAAAACACCTCTTAACCGGTTTAAACACAGTCATTAAATCTCCTTTACAAGTTCTTTATTTTTATAGGTTCTATATTGAAAGTGTCGAGTATGACCGGTAAATCTAGTAATACCTGATTAAGCTCCTGTATTGATACTACTAGCGTGTTTTTGTAAAAACGAAGTGAGGGTGTCGTCAACGTAATTATCAAAGGTATTATTGTTCTAAGGTACTTGAAGTAATACCATTTGGGTTTAGCCCACGAGTAGTACTTTATGAATTTCTCGATTCTAGCATTGTGTTTTTCAATGATATTTATTAGTGATTTCCGTGAAACACCTCTACTCCAGTGTTTACAATCTATGAATAATCCTCTACCACTACCGATATCTACCCCAATAACGTCTATTTCTAGCTTAACAGGCTTAGTTAGCGAAAAGTTAGTTATAACTACATAGTTATGCTTAGACAGTATTTCTGCCGATACTCTCTCGAAATCTTTCCAATCCAGGTACTTACTAACTTCTTTGACAGGTACTCCCTTCGCGAGTAATAGGTATGCTAGTTCTAGGGGTTTCTTCACAACTACCTCATAATCACTCAATTCTACGTATTCTCTAACTTCTTTTAGCTTTTCTTTAATAAGGTCTTCGGGAATGCCTGTTAAATTCGATAACTCGCTATACAGTACTCTCCTGTATTTCAGTAGTGTAATTAATAGATATTGCAATTCCACTACTCCTATAAACCCTTACTATGATTAACAATAGTTTACAAGAGGAGAATATTAGTAGCTATGCTACAAGGGTGGTTGGTCCGGATTGAGCGATTTCTATGATAAAGCTAGAAAAGAGTTGCTCAGCAAACCGATCAAAGACTACACCCTATCAACTAATACTACACTCTGTGAATTCATAGAAAAACTCGGTAATGCTCACGGATTCATGGCTGGACACATCTATAGAGCTTCAGAAATACTATATAGAATGGCTAGTGATGATAGAGTATTCAAAATACTAGCTTTCACGGGAAATATCGTAGCTACTGGTTTAAGAGGGTTAATTGCCCAGCTTATTCGAGAGGGTTTCTTCGACGCAGTAATAACTACTTGTGGAGCCGTAGATCACGACATTGCACGTGGAACAGGACACTACTATTATGCAGGCGAGTGGCTTGTTGACGACGCTATGTTAGCTGATCTTAACATACACCGCTTAGGAAACGTATTTGTACCTGTTGAAAGCTATGGATTAGCTATTGAAAAATTTACACAAGATCTTCTAAATGATCTCGTGAAGACCAAGAAAGAGTGGTCTCCAAGCGAAATCCTATACGAAGCTGGTAAGAGAATTAAAGATGAGCATAGTATTCTGAAAGCATGTTATGAACAGAATATCCCAGTATTTATACCTGGTATCGTTGATGGTGCTTTTGGTACACAAATCGTTTTACATAGCCAGTTCTCGGGTTTGAAACTAGATATTCTTAGCGATGAGAAGAAGTTATTCGACCTAGTATTCAGTGCTGAGAAGCTTGGAGCATTGATTATTGGCGGTGGTATTAGTAAACACCATACCATATGGTTTGCGCAATTTAAGAACGGTCTTGATTATGCAGTTTACCTCACTACTGCTGTAGAATACGATGGTAGTCTTAGTGGTGCACATACAAGAGAGGCTATTAGTTGGGGTAAGATCAAGCCTCGCGCAGAGCATGTAGTAGTATATGGTGATGCAACGATAACGCTACCCCTAGTAGTCGCTGGTGCATTATGCAGACTTAGAAGTGGTGGAAAGAGTGGATAAGCTAGAAGTACACATTGGTTTTGACGATATCGATACACCACATGGTGGTTGTACAACACACTATGCTTCACAACTACTAGTTAGATGGATTAAACGCGGTATAGAACTGATAGACTATCCCAACTTGATTAGATTAAATCCAGGTGTTCCATGGAAGACACGTGGAAACGGTTCCGTGGTACTTAGATTCTTAGTGGATTCGGTTGACGAAGCAATTGATTATTTTGAAGAAGCAGTTGTAACAGCTACTAATTATCTAGATGAGTATAGTCGCGGGTGGAGAGAGTATAGCCAACCAGTAGTAGTAATGTATATTGGGGAAGTGAACAAGTTACTTAAGTGGTTTGGTAGAAAAGCACTTTATGACGTAATACCTATAGATCTTGCTATGAGGATCGCTTCCAAGCTAAAGCAACAACTTTACTATAGAGTTCTTGGGAGAGGTGCTAAAGGGCTAATAGGGTCTTTAGCTGGTATAGGTAATAGGCTAGTTAATACTGATTACACTTATGAGCTTTTAGCTTATAGATCTCCAGAATATATTGGTAAATCCCGTAGTGTTGATCCTACTAGTGTATTGTATATGGATAAACTATATGGCAACGAGACCATACTTAATTATGACTACGAGGAAAATCGCCCACTAATAACACCCCACGGTCCAGACCCAGTACTACTAGGAATCCGTGGAGAAAAACCCGATATATTACTCAAGGCTTTCAATAAGCTCAAAGTAGGGGAGCCCGTGCCTCTGGCTGTTATTTATAGAACTAATCAACACACTGATGCACACTTACACGAGATCAATAGCTTAGCAGAAGCATACCCATACAGATCTATTAAAATACACGCATATGTTGCTAGCAAGCCTATCCGTATACAGGGCGGTCACGTCATATTTAAAATCACCGATGGCAAGGACGTAGTTGATGTAGCGGTTTATCAACCTACTGGTAAGCTGCGTGATATAGCATCTAAACTTCTTCCTGGTGACTTTATCGAGGTTATGGGTGTTGTTAGACCACCTAGTAGTAAGCACGGTAAAACAATTAATTTAGAGAAACTAAGGGTTGTAATGATTAAACCCGCAGTTGTGCTGGAAAACCCGCGGTGTCCTAGATGCGGGGCTAGGATGAAAAGTGCTGGTAGGAATAAGGGGTTTAAGTGTCCTCGTTGTGGTTTTAAATCGCGAAGCTTATCTAAAGTAAGGAAAATAATCCCCCGTGATCTTAAGCCTGGGTGGTATGAACCACCACCTCGGGCTTTCAAACATTTAATGAAGCCTTTGAAAAGAATTGGTAAGGAAAAGACGAGTTTTCCTCCGCGTTATAAACCAAGGAACTTTATACTAGTAAATGGAAAAATATATGCTTGAGGAGCTAAGATTTTGTATAGAGTCGTTCACGTATTCATGGGTTTTTCAACGGGTTTGCTACTATGCAGTTTGTTGAATAACAGTTACTGGTTTCTTTGCGGTATCATGAGCGGTATTGGAGGCTATATCCCGGATCTAGACTTGAGAATAAAACATAGAAAGTTGTTACATAATATTATAATACCATTAGTGACGATTACACTAATATACTCGATGACTCATCTAGTATTTACGAACGGATCTAATGTGATATTATTAATCATTGATGCGAGTTTACTATCACTACTAATTGGGTGGCTTCTCCACGTTTTTTGTGATGCATTCACTAAGAGAGGAGTTTACATTTTATGGCCTATTAATGAAGAAGTAAGGGTATCTCTAACACCACTTAAGAGCGGAGAATTAGTTGGTAACCTAGTAGTTATGATAATAGCTTCTCTCGAAATGTATTATTGGCTTAGGATCTCGGGTTATGGTAATTTACTGGATAAGTTTATGGAAGAAGTGTTAAAACTATTTAGCTAACTTATATCTTCTACTACTCATCAAGAATAATAACGATATTAGAACTGCTAAGCTAACTACTCCGGCTCCTGTATAGATCTCCAGCTGCCTGTTTAGTTCCTTAAGTCGGTTTATTTCATCTTGTAATTCATTAATTCTATTACTAATTAACAAGTTCTCTGCTCTACAATCACCGAGCTGTTCTCTCAAGGACTTTACTGTAGTATTCAAGCTAGTAACTGTTCTATTAAGTTCGTCTAACTTATCACTCAATTCCCCTAATCTACTAGATAGCCTATCTATTTCTGGCATAATAGTTGCCATTCCTTTACCAAATCCCTTCGCTAGAGAGGCTATATAGCCTACTACATTGCTTGTATCAGCTACGATGCCTGTATCTCCGGGCGTGTCGCTCGGGTATGTTATTATGTATCCATAGCTTATACCGCCATATCCATTAATAACTACGTTATTACTCCATATCCGGGCGTATAGGGCATTGTTGAATGAAAACAGTTCGTAGCGAATCCTATGTTCTAAGAGAGCATGTATAGCCTTTTCGAGGTTTTCAACTCTATATATACTGTTTCCTACGTGATATAATCCCTCAATAGTATAAGATATGGCGTGCTCGCTATAACTATACGGTATGTATAGCATAATGCTTATTTCACCGAGCTTGTTCTCACTTAGTTCAATGATATCCTCTAAACCACTAACGAGAACCTTAGTAATATTCTCATACATTCTTTCATCTACAATATTTTCTTCAAGTGCTTTTCTAAGCTGTTCAAATAAGGAGTATTCGAGTATGTAGAGGGATGATCCCTCGTAGCGTAGTGCCACGCTAATCATTTCTTTGTAAAAACTAGTTATCTCGTTCACACACCACATAATATCATCACTATCTATCTGCTTAAATAACTCTAGAGGCAGATACGGCGTTACACTCCGACTAAATGCTCCATAGTATTCGGATAACCAATCCTGTGTTTCCCTACTACCGAGCTCTAGTATCTTTACATGTGTAGCGTTTCGATCTACTATTCTAAACTTCACGTAATAGATGCCAGGCGGTACCTCTAGATCTTCTCTCGTAATGTTAAAGCGTATGTATTGTGTATCTTGTGTGGTAGTGCTAAAAGCTATTTTCTCAGCATAATTTCCGATCGTTATGTAGAAGGAACCATTAACTTCAGTTATATTAACAATTGTATCTAGTAACTCCCATTTAATAGTCCCATTTATTGGCACCACTATTATATCTGGTGAAAACAGCTTACTGTTATATTCATAGTAAGGATTCAAACTACGTGGATGCGTATGCGGATTCACCACACGTAATCCTATGAACGTCGTATTTAACTTACCCCACACAGTATTTACAATGCTATAATTTAGCGCGTTCCAAGCCTCTTTATCGTTACCCACTACAAAAACAGTATCTTCTAAAACAAGCGATTTGCTTAGATCCCATGTGACATTGAGTAGACGCAACTCCGTATATGTTAGTGAATAAGGGGGTTCTGGAATAACACGTACTACTTGTGATTCGTTAAGTAATTGAGCTAGTTTATCACTATATCTAGCTAGGGTTTCTGGCGATATTCCTGGTACTATTAGTAGTAATGTCTTAACACGTACCTGTGAAAATACTGGATAGGACGTAATAGTTGTTAGTAATAATAGTATAAGGATAAATAGTGCTAAACCATTATTACTTGTTCTAATCAGTTTATCTTCACCTCAATCCAGTACTGGATTTCAACATGATTATAGTACATGGTATAAATAATTAATTCCCTAAGAACAAAGAAAACTAAGTGATAAACCTAGATATAGCGTTAAGCGATATGGTGATAAGGTGAAACTACTAGTTGTTGGTTTAATCCCCTATGACGCTGGTAAAACAGAGTTTGTTATTGGTATGAGTGATGCTCTTAAAGAACTGGGTTATAAACCTGGGTATTTCAAGCCTGTGGCCGGGCATGATGGGTGGTATCAGTACGATACACTACTATACTCAATGGACCTAGGTCTCTTAATAGGTCATGACGCATATGTTGTTGCTGAGAGATTAGAATTACTAGATAAGATCCATGCCGTCTCACCACTCGATATACTAACGTTTCCTATAGACCTGTATAAGATAGATCTAAATGTACATTTATATGAGGAATACATGTCATATATTGGTAAGAGAGCAGTTCTAACTAGGTTTACGAGAATATATGGCGATAGTATTGATAGTTATAAACATGTCTACTTCCTAGCGAAAGATGCTATTGATAAACTTAGTGATGAGCTACACAGTGTTTTTGGAGAGCTCGTAGACAATCTTAAGAAGGAGAACTCCGTGTTCATAGAGACTTCTACCGAGTATGTTGAAAAAATGCTAAACACTCCAGTAATATATAGCGTCATAGATACGTATATGGAGTATTTGAGAGAATATGATCCACTTATTATCGAAGGATATAACGATGTTGCATCACCAACTATGAAAAGTCTTGAAGCTGATTACGTATTTGTTGTGGGTCCGGGTAAAGTTCTTGTTTATAAGGGCGATAGGTATAGAATGGCGGTTGAACTTCTATCGTATAGAGGTTATCCCTGGACAATTAAAGCTTCAACAGTTATAAGTGTTGCTGGTAAACCCATATTCTCGTATGATATACCACTCAAGATCTATAGTGAAAAGTATAAGAGCCTATTCCACAATATAATTGAGGTTATAAATAGTAACTTGGGAGAATAGGTGATCGCTATTGTACAGTTCTATAACCAGTCTGTCTAAACACGGTTACAGACCAGGTTTATCTAGTACTGAGTATACTCTTAAGATACTAGAGGAGCTAAAAAATAGGATTGGACAAGGAGAAGCATTTCACAAAGTATTTGTTGACCTTGCTTCACGCGTACTTGTCGAAAGACCTGCTAATGCTGGTGCTATTAATGCGTTGAGAGAAATTGGCCTTACCTATCTCAATGAAGGTGTTGACAAAGCTAGAGAAGAAGTAGCGAAATGGATCAGAGACGTCAAGCAAATGTGTAAAGAAGCAGCACTTGTAGCATCTCATAGAGTTACCGAGAATGATACTATCATGACACTCAGTAATGGTATGTGTTTAAGATACTTCTTCAGTAAATTAGCTGAGGACGGCAAGAATGTAAGAGTCTATATTATGGAATCACGTCCTGGAATGGAGGGATTAGACCTAGCCGGTTTTCTTGACAAGCTTGGGTTTGACGTGTATCTAATCGTTGATTCTGCTGCCAGGTTTTTCATGAAAGATATCACACGTGTTTTTGTTGGAGTAGAAGCTGTTGCTATTAATGGCGCTATTATCGCTAAAACCGGTACTAGCTTACTAGCACTAGTAGCTAACGAAGCACGTGTAAGGGTTTTCGCTATAGCACCACTTTATAAATTTAGTTTTGAAACGATTCTCGGAGAATTACTAAAGATACCGGAAGGCGGGTGGGAGTTATTAATGGATAATGAAACCCGCAAGGAATTACCAAGAGAATATAGAGCTAGAGTACCACTATACGATGTTACACCACCAAGCCTGATTGACGGATTAGCGACTGAACATGGATTGTTTGCACCACAAGCAATACCTGTTGTCTTAAAACAAGTATATGGTGCATTCCCAATACACGTTGAACCTCTTGAGAGTATTATTGAAAAAGTTAAGAGAAGTGGTTAATATGAGGATCCCGGAAGAGGTTCTAACCATAGCTGAAGATATCAAGACCATGAAGATCAGGGGAGCTGGTAAAATAGCCCGTGCTGCAGCAGAAGCGTTAAAAATAGCTGCTGAGAAGTACTCTGGCTCACATGATCCAAGCGAGTTTAAAGCATATATGAAGCGAGTAGCAGAGCTTTTATTATCAACGAGACCTACTGCTGTTAGTTTACCTAATGCCGTATACTATGTAATGTATAGACTCGAGAAAAGCAGCGGTACCTTCGAGGAATTACGTGATACGGTTAGAAAAACAGCTGATCAGTTTATTAGAGAGAGCTTGGAAGCACTTAAGAAGATAAGCGAATATGGCGCACGCCGTATTAAGGATGGATCTGTAGTACTAACACATTGTCATAGCACCGCGTCTGTGTCGGTAATTAGCAGAGCATATGAAATGGGTAAAATAGTTAAAGTTTATAGTACTGAAACAAGGCCTCTATATCAGGGACGAATTACCACGCAACAACTACTCGAGAAGGGAGTACCAGTTATACAGATCCCGGATAGCGCTGTACGCTATATTATGCATGAAGTAGATCATGTCGTTGTAGGTGCAGATACTATTGCTAGCAATGGAGCTGTTATAAATAAGATAGGTACTAGTCAAATAGCTCTTGCAGCACACGAGGCTAGAACTCGTGTCTTCGTAGCTGCGGAGACATATAAGTTTTCACCAATGACTGTTATCGGAGAACTTGTCCCGATAGAATTTAGAGATCCTACAGAAGTAGTTCCACGCGAATGGCTCAATAAGCATCCCCGCGTAAAAGTACTCAACCCAGCATTCGATGTAACCCCACCAGAATACATAGATGCGATTATAACCGAGATAGGAGTTATACCACCACAAGCTGCAATACTAGTTCTACTTGAGCGGATGGGGTGGGTTTTAGAGAAAACTAGGGTAGAAGATGTAGCTAGGTTTAAACTAGAAGACTATGTTGAGGAGTAATAAAGTATTTGTAACGAGATTAGAAACATTTATCAACAATTTTATAACAAATTTATAGAGAAGAGGTGAATGGTTTTTGAACAAGGAAGAGCTTATCAAGAAAGTTATCAGTGTACTGGAAACAATAATTGACCCAGAGATCGGGATAGATGTTTATAACCTAGGAATGATCTACGGGATAGACGTTGTTGGCGAGAACAAGGTAAAGATTAAAATGACACTTACAACACCCATATGTCCACTAGCTAACATAATACCCTTTATGATTGTCGAAGAACTCAAGAAAGCAGGGATCGAGGCTGATATAGAGCTAGTATATGACCCACCATGGACACCGGATAAAATGACCGAAAAAGGTAGAAGAATGTTCAAAGAGAGATATGGCTACGACATAGTGGAAGCCTACAAGTCCATGACTAGGGGTACACAATAAGCTTTCTCGATAGGCTAATGAATAAAACGTTTTAATACTATTACTTACTTCACTTAATCCCAGTAATACCACGCACAATCGGTGCTAGCGTTTTGGCTGTGTGGTCTATACTAAAGCTTCTACGCGAAAATCCGGATGAGTTGAAAGAACACGTCAAGAAGAGATTTATGGATCCCAGTGTTGTCGATGAAGCATATAGAGCCGATACCGAGTGGCGCAAACTACTAACTACTATTCAGGAGCTCAGACATAAGCATAATGTCATTAGCAGGGAGATATCAAAACTAAGCGGTGCTGAACGCGAAAAAAAGATCTTAGAAGCTAAAAACCTACTTAAGCGACTTGAAGAACTTGAGAAAAAGCTTAAAGAAGTAGAAGAAAGACGCAAAAGACTTCTCTACTCATTACCAAATATCGTGCACGAGTCTGTACCCATAGGCCCTGACGATACATATAATGTACCTATTAGGTTTTGGGGCAAACCGCGTGTTTGGAAAGGCTATGTAGATGCTTTTAAAGAGCAGACCGAGAAATATGGATTCAGAGTTGATTATGAAGTTATAGACTGGAAACCCGTTGGACACGCTGATATGTTAGAAAAAGTCTTAAAACTAGGCGATACCTATAAAGCTGGACAAGTAGCTGGTAGTAGATTCTACTACTTGTTTGACGATATCGTATTCCTCGATATGGCGCTACTTGCATACGCTATAGATTATTTAACTAGTAAAGGCTATACTCTAGTATTACCACCTTACATGCTGAGATATAACATTCTAATGGGAGTTATAGATTTAGATACGTTTAAAGACGCTATATACAAGATCGAGGGGGAAGACCTATACTTAATAGCTACTGCTGAACACTCGCTAGCTGCACTTCATGCCAACGAAGAAATCCCTGAAGAGGCTTTACCACTCAAATACGTTGGTATAAGTCCTTGCTTTAGAAAAGAAGCGGGTGCTGGTAGTCGTGATTTAAAGGGTATATTTAGAGTACACCAGTTTCATAAAGTAGAGCAATACGTTTTCGCTAAGCCAGAGGAGAGCTGGGATATTATGGAAGAACTCATAGCGAACGCTGAACACTTGTTCCAGGGTTTGGAATTACCGTATAGGATCGTGAATATCGCTAGCGGGGATCTAGGTGCTCCTGCAGCTAAGAAGTATGATCTCGAGGTTTGGATGCCTGCTCAGGGCAAGTACCGCGAAATGGTTAGTTGTAGTAATACTACTGATTGGCAATCATTCAGACTTAACATTAAACTAGTTAGGCGTAAAGGCATGATCAAAGAATATGTACATACATTGAACTCCACGGCAATCGCTAGTACTAGAACTATAACCGCGATACTTGAAAACTACCAAGAGCCAGATGGAACAGTAGTTATTCCACGAGTTTTAAGGAAATATTTAGAGGTATTTGAAAAAGCACCAAAAGACGCTATTCACCCCATTAAGAGAGAGAAAATATATAAATAAATAGTCTCGGTAAATCCTCTCCTATTTAATCTAATCTCCAACTTATTTCTCAATTAGTCGGGAGTGTAGAGAGGTGATTATTAGTGGAGAGAGAATACGAAGTTGATAAAGTTCAAGTCAGGATTTATGTTGATTTCAGCAGAGAAAGCGATGAAGCAATCAGGACAGCACTCAGTGTTGCTGAAGAGTTACTGGATAAAAATATATGGGTTGAAGTAGAACCTATCCACGTATGGATCCACGACCCGTTAACACTAGATAACCTTGATCTCCCTAAAATAGAAATTAATGGCAAAACCATGTTTATAGGAAGAGCACCGAGTAGAGAAGAACTCGTAACAGCCATATTCGATCGACTCGGTAAACCACCATTAAAGACTAGAGATAGAGAACTAGCCCCTATCACCGAAGGTGATGAGGGGTTTCGTGAAGTAGTTATAATTGACTAGGAGCATATTTAATGAACAAAAATATATAAAGATGTTTAAACAGATATATAAAATGCCGAGCGGCCCACCGCCCACACCGTACAGGTAATTTGAGAGAACATATAGGTATTTTTAGTAATTTGCTCTAAATAACGTCGGTAAATATGATGTACAGTAATAGCGAAAAACAATAAACTATTATACAACCAAGTTTAGCAATGCCTTTGATACCCTTTCGACATCGCTAGAAGAACGTTAATGTTTGTCGTACGGTGGGGCGGTGGGCCGCGATGAGGCTCTTACCTTTTAGTGAACAAAATTATAGAGTTTTATAGCTCTATATATTTACCTACACCTTTTTCAACAGCGATTTTATACGCTAAACCTGCTGCACAAGCATCCTGTATAGCTAATCCCACGCTCTTGAACACTGTTATACCCTGTCCCCTTCTCCCCGGCTTTCTACCCGCAACAACTTCTCCTAGCTCTACGATATCCTTGTTCTTAATGATGCATTTTTCAAGCGGTATTCTTATATCGCCAGTTTCTTGAAGCACTGCTTCGCGTGAATCGACTACAATGGATTCCGCTCTCTTAAGCACTTCATCGTCAAGAGCTCTAGCATCCGGCATATGAGCACCAATACTGATTACATGTACTGGTGGCTCTAGGTATCTGCCAAACACTACCGGGGTTTTAGTAGTCGAAGCCTCAATAACTATACGTGCATTCTTTAAAACATCCTCTAATTTATCGCACTTAGTAACTCTATAGCCAAGTCCCTCGGCATATTCCTTAAAGCTATCCATAGCCTCTTTTCTAATATCATAAATCCTAACTTCTTCCGGTCTATACACAGACCCTACAAATCGCAACTGATAACGAGCTTGATAACCTGTTCCAATAATCGCTAAAGCGCCTTTTTCCCGTGGAGCCATGTATTTTGCTGAAACAGCACTAGCAGCTCCTGTTCTAAGAGCTGTTAAAACTCCTCCCTCTATAACAGCTAGAGGTGATCCCGTTTCAGGGTCGAATAGCGTTACTATAGCCTGTATTGTCGGTAAACCACGTTGTGGATTAGTAGGTATAACATTGACTATCTTAACACCAACGCCATAACCAGGAACATATGATTGCATAATACCCCACCAATTACCCTCAACCCACATAACTGTTCGTGGTGGGGTTACTGTTTTACCTTCTGAGAAAAGCTGAAATGCTTTAGCAATTTCATCCACTAGTATCTCAGGTTTAAGGATCTCCTCTAGATCTCTTCCAGTCAAGACGAGTATTTTGGGCAATATTCTCCACCATTTAAATATTAGTTCATTTTGATAAATAAGTTCTTGAGCTAAGATTCTGCGGAGATGCTAGAGTCTTGGCGTTTACATGGGAACCGAGATGGGAAAAGATAAGGATCGAAGCACACGGTATCATAATACATACATGCCGCGACAAAATAACAGGTATGATAGCATGTCCTATCTGTATAGATGCACGTTCTAAATGCTTTAGCGAAAACCCCAGTACCACGAATAACAAGGAACTAAAGAAAACAACTAGAGAGGAAACAGGCTATATGTTCTTCTTTACAGCAGAGGATCTGATACTACACATACGCGATTACCATGCCCACAGACTACTCCTTAGAAGAATACTAGAAGAAAGAAAATAATCAGCCGGTTGATCCATCCTCATCCCACGCGGGTTAGCTAAGCCTAGGCTCATCACGTTTTCTAACTAGTACTATTCCCCAATAATAATCTTCTTGATCACAAGAGTAAATGGTACCGTTATAAAGAATGAACAGAAAACAAAAATAGCATAATTGCTGATCTCACTTATGCTTATAGCAAAAGCTACTAGTAATAACACGCATATGGTTCTACTAAGCTAGTAAATACCTTTTCGTAACTATTTAGCAAGCCTTGGTATTATAACGCTGTTTCTATAGTCTCGTAACTGGAATTCATTAGTATCCAAACGTATAACACTGTACTTTTTAACATATACTAAAAAATCATCGATTCTACGTATTGGTAATTTTACGCCTTTGATCCAATAGTGTATCGGTAATACGTTAACTGGTTCTGTTTTCTCAACTATATCCCATGCTTCATCCGGTTCTATAGTATACGTTCCACCGACTGGTATAGCTAGTAAATCAGCACCCCTGATCGCATTCAGAACGTCTTCTCCTGGCGGAGATCCTAGATCACCCATATGCGCGATCCTATAACCCTCGGTCTCGACAACGTATACTGTGTTAAATCCTCTTCTCTTACCCTCAAACTTATCGTGAAAAGTCTTATAACCACGAACAACTATATCGTTAATACGCACCTCACCCCAGAATTCACGCAATACACGTGTTTCAGGCTTAGAAACGACTTCTACAGCATTGTGATCAAAGTGCTCATGTGTAACTAGCACCAAATCAGCCTTAATGTCTGGTTTTTCGATCCCAATATCACTACCAGCATGGGGATCTATTACTATAGTATATCCATTAGTCTTAACTATAGCTATACAAGCGTGTCCAAACCATTTAATAGTGACCATGGGATACCCCTAAAATAGTTCTATATAATAAAAGTCTTCCCTGAGTACTTATTAGTATTTAGCTATACAGGGTGAATAGCTTGTCAGAAATATTATGGATACTAGAAGTACTAGCTATAACACTGATATTTATACCATCAATACTACTCTTGATGCTACACTCGATCATGTATCACGGTAGTAGGAAATATAGGAAACCAGAAACTCCTCACAATGCAAAGTGCGGAAAAATAAGCGTAATTATACCTGTCCGGGGAGAACCCCTTGAATACTTAGAGGAAGCACTTATGCATATAAGTGAGTGGGGTTATGAAGACCTAGAAGTTATAATTGTCAGCGATGATCCCTACGAAGAGTATAAGAGCATAAGAGATATTGTCGAGAAGTGGAGAAAGAAGGGGCTTGAAGTATACGTTATATGGCGTAGTGAACCGCGTGGTTTTAAAACAGGTGCTTTAAATACTGCTCTCTGGTTCTCGAATGGTAAGTACTTCTTAACCCTAGATGTTGATAGTCGGATTGATAGAGGATTTATCGAAGCTGCCTGCAGTATTATCGAGAAGGAAGAGGATGTTGTAGCTGTTTGCGGCAGATGGTATGGTAAAAACCGCGATACACGCATCGCCGAAGCTGTGTCTGCATCAATGGATTTTGTCGTAAAAGCACTATTTAAGGGAAGACAAGCAAGAGGATTCCCTGTATTACCGGTTGGCAGTGGAACTCTATATGATTCAGAGTTTCTCAAAAAAGTACTGAGAGGATGGGACGAGGAAAGGATACAGGATGATCTAGAGATTGGGTGTAGGATTATTGGTTTAGGTAAGAAAACCTACTATTTAGATGAATACAGGGTTATGGTTGAGGTTCCACGCAGATTTAAGAGTCTTAGAGTACAACAAGGGAGATGGGCTGAAGGTTCACTTGATGTACTCCTTTCCAGATTTAGAGATATCGTTAAGAGTAAGCAATCTCTTTTAGCTAAGCTGGACTTAATTGCTTATCTAATACAGTACTTACCAGCTGTAACCGTATTTATAGGGTTTTTGCTATTAGTAATTATAAGTCTTCTAAGCAATAGTGATATCTTAGCCAAGTACTGGTATCTGGGCGTCATATGGTTCATAGTAGCAATAGTATATATTAACTACTTCGTAGGAGCATTACGTGAAGAAGGATATACTTTCTGGAAAGCGCTCGTTAACCTAGGGAGATCAGCGACCATCAGTATAGCTTTATCACCAATATTTACGATATCATGTTTTAAAACACTCCTATGTAGACGTAGAGTATATCACAGAACCCCGAAGGGGAGGTTTGAGTATACGAGTCAGCGCAGAAGATTTCCCTTAGAAACAGTGATTGGGCTATTAGCACTATCATGTTCCATTTACTTAATAACCCATAATCAGTTATATACTGGTGGATGGTTTCTGGCATATAGTCTCGGATACATATACTCTACTTTGAGGTGGTGGACTGATATGGTATTTGAATAAAAATAACCAAGGAGGTGTATGGAGTTTGCCCATAGAATTTGCTAGAAGGGAATATAGTGATGAAGAACTATATAGTATGCTTAGACCCTATGTTGCAGAATGGTTTAAGCGTAAATATAAGACTTTTACACCACCTCAACGAATGGCTATACCCCTGGTGAAAAAGGGTTATAATGTATTAATATCAAGTCCTACAGGTACGGGTAAGACGCTAGCTGTTTTTCTAGGAATATTGGATAACCTGTATAGCTACTATGAAAAACACGGTAAGCTACCAGAGGGTGTTTATGTAGTTTACGTTAGTCCTCTTAGAGCTCTCAATAACGACATGTATAAGAACCTACTAGTACCTATTAGCGAGATACGTGAAATAGCACAAAGTATGGGTTATGAGGTACCTGAGATAAAGGTTGCTGTTAGAACTAGTGATACAAGTCCTTACGAGAAACAGAAAATGGCGAAGAATCCACCACACATACTTATAACAACACCCGAGAGTCTAGCAGTAGCTCTAAACGCTCCTAAGTTTAGGGAGAAACTTAGGAATACACGCATAGTTATTATTGACGAGATACACGAACTAGCTAATAGTAAACGCGGTAGCCATTTAAGTCTTAGTATCGAGAGATTAGAATACCTAGCTGGTAGAGAATTACAGAGAATAGGTTTAAGTGCTACGATAGCACCACTAGAAGAAGTTGCACGGTTTCTCGTTGGTTATAGAGATAGTGGTGAACCACGTGATTGCTATATAGTAGATGCGCGTTTCGCAAAACCGATCGACGTCAAAGTGGTAGCTCCTCTAAAAGATCTAGTCCACGCAAGTGCTGAAGAAATCAACGAGGCTATCTATAAAACGCTAATCAATTACATAAAGAGGCATAGAACAACGCTAATATTCACTAATACAAGAAGTGCTACAGAACGAGTAGTGTATAAGCTTAGAAAAATCATGGAGGAAGAAAAAATAGTAGATATAGACGAAATCGAAGCCCACCACAGTAGTCTTAGTAGAGAAGTTAGGCTTGAAATCGAGGACAAGCTCAAAAAGGGATTACTCAGAGCCATTGTAAGTTCTACGAGTCTAGAGCTTGGAATCGATATTGGTTATATAGACTTAGTAATACTATTGAGTTCTCCTAAGAGCGTATCTCGGCTATTACAGAGAATAGGTAGAGCTGGTCATCACATTAGAGAAGTTAGTAAGGGGAGAGTAATAGTTGTTGATCGCGACGACTTAGTAGAGTGTACAGTACTAGTAAAAGCTGCTTATGAGAGAAAAATAGATCGTGTTAGAATACCGCGAAACCCCCTAGATGTATTAGCACAACACCTAGTCGGCATGTCCTTAGAAAAGAAATGGGACATACATGAAGCATATAGGGTCATTAAAAGGAGCTACACGTTTCATACACTAAGTTGGAACGACTACATAAACGTATTGAAATACCTTGCTGGCAAGTACGGTGATTACTTCGAACACGCACGAGTATATGCTAAGCTCTGGTTTGATGAAAAAGAGGGCGTTTTTGGTAGGAAAAAAGGAGCTAGGATGATCTACTACCAGAATATTGGCGTAATACCCGATGAGAGTAAAGCTCACGTATTCACTATGGATGGTAAGTATGTAGGTGATCTAGAGGAGGCTTTCGTAGAATACCTAGTACCCGGAGATCTCTTCGTATTAGGCGGGCGTGTATACGAATATGTTAAAAGCTATGGATTCCGCGTAATAGTTAAACCAGCTGATGGAGCAAGACCTACAGTGCCCAGCTGGTTTAGTGAAATGCTACCATTAGCTTACGACTCAGCACTCGAAGTTGGAAAATTTAGAAGAGTTGTTGTTGAAATGATTAGAACTAGAAACCGCGAAGAAGTTGTTGAATGGCTTAGGAAAAACTACCGATTACAGAAGTGGGCTGCTGAATCTATCTATGAGTATATACGTGAACAATTACTATTTACTAATGGACTCGTCCCCAGCGATAAGCTAATACTCATCGAGATATATGATGAGCCTAAGAGGAGAAACATCATAGTACATAGCTTATTTGGTAGAAGAGTTAATGAAGCACTTTCACGCGCATACGCCTATGTTGTTAGTAGAGAACTAGGAGCTAACGTAAAAATAACAGTTAGTGATAATGGATTCATGCTAACAATACCTGGACACCCCATGCTGGATTGGATTAGATTATTCAAGAGCATAACACCAGAGAATATCGAGGATATCTTAAAGAAGGTGCTACGTAGAACAGAAATGCTTAAGAGGAGATTTAGACACTGTGCAGTAAGATCATTCATGATCCTTAGGAGATACAGGGATCGCGAGAAAAGCGTTCACAGATTACAAATAAATGCAGAGGAATTATTAAGAGCTGTGGAATCGCTACCGGATTTTCCTGTATTAAAAGAAACTTATAGAGAGATCCTAGAAGATTATATGCACATAGATGCCGCTAAAGAAGTACTAGATAGAGTAAGGAAGGGGGACATAGAGGTTAAACTATTTGGACCAACAACCGTTCCTAGTCCCTTCGCGCATCACCTGGTAGTCCACGGATATAGCGATATAGTATTAATGGAGGACATGAGGAGAATGCTGAGACTACTACATGAACAAGTTATTGAGTATTTGAAAAGAAGAGAAGCTGAGAAAACTATGAAGACTGCCCCGTAGCTTCTTTCTTCTCGCTACTACCCTCTTTTAGTGATAGAATCTTCTCTAATACATGCTCCGGTACATGGAATACCTCCTTAGCAATAATTGCGACGTAATCATCATTCGGTACTGTTTTGGGAAAACCGAGTCTTAGAGCTAGTGCCCGTTTATAAGCTTCTTTATACTGCTTGTTTCTAATACTACCCTTGTATATTTCCTCAGCTGTTTTATAAGCTATATAGAATCTGACATAGTTTCTAATCGTTCTTTCCTCTTCCGGTATAGCATCGAGGACTGTTTTGAGAATCTTGGCAAATTCTTCTTCGCTCATAAAACCAAATAGAAGTTTTGTGAGTGGTATTCTAAGCATTCTAGCAACAGTATTACTATCTACAACATTACTAGGACTTAGAGACTTCAGGATCTTACGGGCTTCCTCGTATTCGCCGAGCATTATATAATTAAGTGCTTTTTCGAATTCCTGCTCGATATAGAAGATCTTAGAGAACAGATCAGGATACTCTTCATCAAGCCCTAAACCGTATTTACCGATAACGTATAGCGATGCTATCTCTTTATCATATAAATCTGGCGGAGTGGCTTTACCCTTGATAGGAGCGAGCTTGTACTTTTTATACGTTTTCTGAAGCAATTCCGCGATTTCTTTTCTAGAAAGGCTACCCATATGTATGATATCATTTAATAGGTCTACTAAGATAGTTATTCTCTTCCTATAGGGATTTCTCTCCAAGTTTCTTCAACCTCAACTCCTTCTCGTACTCCCTAGCAAAGATTCTTCTCAGCGAGATATCCATACCGGTAAGGCCCGAAAACACCCTCACTTTAACATCATTCTTATTTACGATAACCTTTACCCTCCTACCACCAATATTCATAAATACTACGAACTTAGACTTATGTTCTTTTATTCCCTCTAAATATGTTTCTCCAAATTTATATCTACACTCTTTCACAATTCTCTGAAGCATATTTACGAGCATATTTAATGTAAGCATGACTAACACGTATTCAATTGTCTTTCCACGAATACCTATACTTTAATATACCTATATTCCTGCCCGCTTCTATTAACCAGCCGGCCATAATCCTAGCTATACCCTTACACGCTTCATCTTCTTTTAATTCAAATCCATAAGCTTCTTTATAAGCTTCAACCGCTACTTTACAATCAACACGTTCTACAAATCTTGACGTGAGCATATTTAGTAACGACTCAACATCTATACCAGGATTTACATTAACTACTTCTTCGAGATACTCGAAATCCTCTCTCTTTAGGAAAGCATCATCTAGTTCTTTACCGCGTCTTTTAAGTAATTCCCAGTATTTTTTAAGAGGTTTATAATCACCAACTATCGAAGCATCCGCGAAAAAGGGTAGATCGCTACTCAAGGGATTTTATGACCTCTAGTAGTTTCTCTTTTAAATAGTTCTTGTAAACATCCTTATCTAAGCTTTCACTAAGCATTTTTAACGCTTCTAGCAGATCGTCTATGACGATCCTGATGATCCTCTCCTCTTCGTAGGGTGCGTATATAGAGAATACTCTTGCCATAACTTCATCGCTGGGATGAGTCTCTCTATTAATGTATTTTCTAATAGCTGTTCTACTAATACCAAGTTCTTTTGCAAGACTATTAGCTGTTCTCGTTGATAACAGCACATCTATAATTTTAAACCTAGCGTCTTTACTAAGCCAGTGCACCGGTATATTTCTCCGCAAACCTTAACACCACATAAATACATCATAGTAGTGGTAGAGTCTAAAACATAAAGGACTACGTGGTAAAACTGAGTTGAGAGTAAAAGCAATAGTATATGATCATGGGGTAAAGCTTAGCGAATACGAGGTTATCGCAATAAACCAGAACTCGCTCCTAGTTAAACCCGTTTATGTTTATATTGGATTAGTCGAGAGAATAGTAAGTAGTGGATTAGAAACTATTAATAAACCAAGAATACTCGGTTCCTCCGGTATTGTTAGAATACTTGAATCGTCAAAGAGCAATTATAGCGAGTTATCGGGAAAACTAGCATGTGTATCACCGCTTAGTAATGGTAAAGTACTAGGACTTGATATCGACGGCTTGTTTTCTACGTATACATATGTAAAGCCCGATACTCTAATATATTTCTTCGAGAAGGCAAAACCGGTTCATGCCATATACCCATATATTGCCATGGCTGTACAACTAGGTAGTAGAGCTGCCGGCTACACAGTAGTAGTAGGCTGTAATATATTATCACTTGCTATAACAGAGTATTTGCGTAAAATATCTGGAGTGGAACCTATGGTGTTATGTAGTAGTATTCCGCGATATATAAGGGGATACGGTGTCAAGACAAGTAATAATACTGGCACTCTACCACAAGAGGTAGGGTCCATAATAGTTACCTGGGATAAACCATCGTTTATATACCGCGTTTTAAGCGAATTAAACTATTCAAAGCTAGTATTAACACCACTAGCTAGAGTACCAGTAATACCTATAAAGCCTGGAGCTTATCGAGTTGAATACCTTGATAGCGTTGAACGTGTGGATATAGATATTGTTGAAAACCTAGCTAAGGAGTTTAGTAGGCGTATCAGAGTTGTTAAAATAAGTGATCTGAGCGAAGCTACGGAGTTAATACCACCTCGTGGACTAGGTATAGTAATTGACATGAGTGACTAGATCTCCTTCTTGATCATTTCACCGAGTCTTTTAATACCCTCTTCTATGAGCTCTGGTGATGGATAGCTAAAGTTTAGCCTCATACTATTAGCTCCGCTACTATCTGGGTGAAAGCTTCTCCCCGGTACGTACGCTACTTTATACTTTTCAACAGCGATATTTATCAGTGCACCAGCATCGAATCCTGGCTTGTTAACATATACGAATACGAATAGTCCTCCCACAGGCCTAGTGTACCAGACCTCTTCTGGGAAATACTCTTGTATTGCTTTTATCATTACATCTCGCTTGACCTTGTAATAGGATGCTAGTTTCTTTACGTGTTCCTTTATAAGACTGGTTTTTAACACTTCAGCTAATATATACTGGTTTAGAGTTGGAGTATGGAGATCTAGGTATTGTTTTACAAGCTCAAATTTACGTGTCAATTGTGGTGGAGATGCTATCCATCCAATTCTTATACCGGGGGCTAGGATCTTGCTTATAGTGCTAATATATATTACTCTATCTTCTTTATCGAGTACTTTAAGCGGGGTTGTATCAACTCCTTGTTCGTATACGAAATAGCTATAGGGGTCATCCTCTACTATGAGTAGATCATACTTACTAGCGATCTCGAGCAAGTGCTTCTTACGCTCAAGCGTCATGGTAGTTCCAGCGGGATTTTGAGCAACAGGTATGACGTAGATAAATTTGATCTTCTTACCTTCGCTTAAGATCTTCTTTATAGTATCCTCTAATAGCTCTGTTTTCATACCATGCTCGTCTATTTTAATACCAATTATTTCAGCACCTCTCATACGAAAAGCCCCAAGAGCCGCTAGATACGATGGATTCTCGGTTATCACTACATCGCCGGGATCTATTAGTGCACGTGATATTAGGTCTAGTGCTTGCTGACTACCGGTTGTTATTAGTAAGTCCTCATAACTAACCTTAATACCCTTCATCTCGTCTAGGAATTTAGAAAGTGTTTCACGTACTTCTCTAATACCTTTTGTCTCACTATACTGTAGGGAATACTCTCCATACTCAATTATGACTTTGCGAGCTATTTCAGCGATCTCCCTTTTAGGAAACATCTTGGGATCTGGAAGACCGCCAGCGAAGCTAATAACATCTTTTTTAGTACGTATAATAGCCAGAAGTTCTCTAATCTCGGAAGCTTTAATACTTTTAGCTATATTACTGAGATATTTCTCATAACTAGACATGGAAGTAGCCACCACCTAGTAATTATGCGTGGTTTGTATATTAAACATTATTGTATAGAAGTATACGTAGATATGGTGGGTTATTAGTGGAGTATAATATAGTACGTAAGAAGATTAGAGCGGATCTCTCAAGAATAGCGTTA
>JBEVCI010000050.1:0-6476 GCA_040514375.1 Thermoprotei archaeon | reverse complement strand
GTGTTCTCTATGAACCGATCAGCAATGCGGGAAATACATCACGTCTCAGCGCGCGAATTTATCATCACATAATAGGTGTTTCGGCCCTGGCCACTCAATTCATCGGCTTGGCCCCTAAAAGCCTCTAGTAAAGGGTGTGTTCTCCACATCCACATAGTAATAGTTACTATTAAGCTATTAAGCATTAACAAGGAGTAAGATTAATAGAGGAATAATTTGGTAAAGACTGGTCTAACTCTGTTATCTTTGATAAATCTCCTATACCAGTTATTCCAATCCTCTAGAGTAACGATGTGTATTTCGAAGGAATGAACGTCTCCTATACTCTTTCTAACAAGCGATCTGAATCTTGCGCGAACCCACGCATCTACCCCGCGTTTTAAAACAATAGCTGTATCTATATCGCTTAGAGACTCATAGCTACCGCTTGCAAACTACTAAATATATACATGGTCACGAAGTTCCCGCTAAAGTATTTCCTAGCAAGATCCCTTATTAGAGAAGCGTATCTTCTCCGATTTCTACGAAAATACTCATGCTGCTTAACAAGTTCAACTACGAAATCATAAGCCGCCTGTGAAACACCTCTCTACTATCCAGAAACATTAGTGTTTTTCAGTATTTTTCGAAACACTCAGTATTTCCGCTAATACTCCATTGGATCCGCCGAGTTACCATATCGAGAAGTGCTCGCTTACTCATTCCTATACTAGATTGTTTTAATAACGTTTATGAAGTACTTCATCTCGTTCTCTGCGCCAATAGTTACACGAACGTACTTGCCTAATCTTCCATCTAGTTCTTTAACGAGTATATTGTTCTCTAGTAGTTTCTTAGCTAGGGTTTTTGAATCATAACCTCTTTTACCAACTAGTATGAAGTTAGTCAGCGTATCTACGACTTCGATGTCCTCGATCTTTCTGAGTTCTTCTACAACCCATTTCTTGGTACTAAGTGTTTTACTCACTACTTTCCTCATATAATCTAGGTCTTGCAGTGCACCACGAGCAGCTAATAGCGAGGGAACTGGTATATCGTATTTTCTACGAGTACCAAAGAATTCTCTATAGGTATTCGGGTGAGCTATTAGGTAAGCTATACGAGCACCGGCTAAGCAGAATGCCTTGGATAGTGTTCTCAAAACCATAACATTATCATATTCTAGTACTAGGTTTTTACACGTTAAACCACTATATTCATAATATGCTTCGTCGAGTATAACTGCTCGATAATACCTAGCTAGTTTTTCCACATCATCGCATGCTATAACTTCGTTACCAGTAGGGTTATTCGGGTTAACTATATAAATAATAGAATCCGAGCCGCTCTCCTCTAAGACTTTCTCTATATTGATGCGGAAATTATTATCGAGTGGTATATCAGCTAGTTTAACACCCCATATACTCAGGTCCTCGATAGCTGGAGCAAATGTTGGGGACAAATACACGAACTTGTAATTGTAGCGGAGAAAAGCCCATGGTAGTGATACGAAGAAAGCTTCAGAACCAGATAATAAGTGTATATAATCCACTGGAGCACCTGTATAACTAGCTAATAGTCTACGAATTTCATCTACAAGCCCCGGTATCTCATAGCGATTAATACGCTCTAGATCCCTACAAACACTTTCACGAACAAGAGGTGATGGTGGGTAAGGACACTCATTACGAGACAATATAATCAAAACACAGCACCAATACTATACAAATACACGACAAAAATAGAAAATAATTACTCACAAAACCCTGCTAGTTCATACCATTACCTTTAGGTATGGATGTAATGCAATCATAGGATTTAGAAAAAAACATGCGTAATAGTGCTCACTGCCTAGAGTACCCTTTTAAGTAGCTAAACCAATAAGTACTATTTAGTGGCCCTGGAGACTCCGCGGTGTCTCCGCGTATGGGATGATCCAGGGAGCCTTGCGGCCGCCAATAACTTCTTCTCATAACCTCTACGATGGTCACTATACGCACTACAACCAGACTAAATAACAGCTACCTTGTTATTTTCCTTGGAGAAAACAGTGTGAAAGATATGTTTCAAAGACAAGTATGTAAAGCACATATCTATGAGAATGGATGATCTTCGTACATGTGGATATTTATGGGATATACTCTAGTTTGTACCTATTATACAGTTTTTTAATATAGTTCTCTACTTCTTCTGGTGATAACGCAGAGGCGATCAGGTTTAGTATTTCGTCTCTTATTTCTATGATTTTCAAATTCTTAATATAGTATTTGACTTTCCCGACAAATGTTGGTGCAACACTTAGCTCTTTTATACCGAGTGCTAGTAGAATAGGAATTGCTCTTGTTTGTCCCGCGAATTCACCGCAGATCTTTATACTTATTGGGCGTTCTACTTTATTTACTGTCTCTACTATTTGTTTCAATGATCTCAGTACAGCTGGGTGTAACTCGTTATATAAGTAGTTTAGCTTAGGATTGGTTCTATCAACAGCTAGTACGTATTGTGTGAGATCATTAGTACCTATACTTATGAAGCTTATTGGAGTCTTTTTGATGATCTGGTCTAATATGATAACAGCAGCAGGTGTTTCAACCATTATACCAAGCTCTGGAACACTAGAGTCTTTCAGAGAAGAACTATAGTCTTGTACTACTTGTTCTAGTATTTTTACTACCTCAATAACTTCATTAATCGACGTAACCATTGGTAGCATCAACTTCATGTTCTTATTCTTATTAGCGATCAGGAATGCCTTGATGAATGGATAGAGAAGTTCATCTTTGTACTTCAGTAGTAGCCTTATACCACGTAAACCGAGTTGAGGATTGTGTTCACCAGAAAAATCTACATATTCAACCGGTTTATCAGCACCCAGATCCGGAGCTCTGATCACAACTTCTTTATTACCAGCTAAGTTCGAGATCTTTGTAAAAATACTTATTAGATCTTCCTCGGTAGGGGGCGTTCTACGATCTATGTAGATGAACTCTATTCTAAATAAACCAACGCCCTCACAACCATATTCGTCTAAAAGCCTCAGATCTTCAATTGTACCTATATTACATTCCACTTTAACGCGTATTCCATCAACAGTCTTAGCTATTTCCTTGGAGCTTTTCGCGAAGTAATCCATAAGCTTAGCGTATTTCTCAGTAAGCGAGTTATAGTATTTAGAGTATTCGTCGTTTGGATCTATGATCAATAAGCCGTTTAAACAGTCAAGAATACATTTCCTTCCTTGCAGTTCTCGTATGGAATAATCACTTACAATCATATAGGGTATACTATAGGTTCTCGCAAGAATTGCAACATGTGATGTGGGTCCTCCTGTAGCTGTTATTAAACCCTTTATCCCTATTCTTTTTAATTCCATGAATTCTATCGGAGAGATATCTTCTGCTGCAATTATTGAGCCGGGTTTTACATATGTGCTTATTCTATCTCTTCCCAGTAGATACATTATAAGACGCGTTGCTAGAGATCTAAGATCTGCTCTACGAAGTTGTATTAGTTCGCTACCGCTTTGACTCAATAATTGGTCATACTTCTTATATATCACCTTAACAGCAGTTGCACTACATAGTTTATCACTAAGTATTGCTTCTTTAGCTTCCTCTACTAATGATTCAAGCATCATTTTCTGTGCTTCTATTAATTCCTTTTCTTCTTGAGGAGCTGTTTTAGACAAATACTCTAGTATGCTCAATACTTCATTATATGCATCTTCTAGTGCTTTAATATCGCGCTTAGGATCACTTGTATAACACTTATCCTCAACTTGACCGATAACATCTATCTCTTCATAAACACGTATTTCACCTAGTGCTAAACCAGGAGAAGCAATTATGCCTTTTACGATCTTCAAGCAAAACACCCATGTAAACCCTATATAGATTAAAACACGAGTTTTAACCCTCTTAGTTCATATTCCTACTTGTCTATCTCTGGTAACTTCTTTTTAAGAAGGTCTATTATAGCTTTAGACGCTTCTTCTTCATCTTCTCCCTCAATTTCCAGGATCACTTCGTCACCCATATCAATACCCAGTGCAAGAACCTGTAATATGTTCTTAGCATCACCAGATTTCCCGTTTTTAATGATCCTAATTTTCGATTTAAACTTTCTACAGGTATTAACAAATATAGCTGCAGGCCTAGCGTGTAATCCGGATTTATTCAATATTTTCACTTTAACCCTTATCACCACAACTCATCTCTATGATCTCTTGTCAAGTATTTAGTAAAGAAGTATTGTGGCATTCAAATCTGATTAGATGAGGGGTTTAGTAAAAAAGTTATCTTCTTGTATTGGGTTTACTTACCAAGTATTACTTTGAGGATGGAACCATAGATTATTGCCCAGATACCACAGTCTGCACTCATACTTAGACCGCTGAGTCCTAGTTTCTCTATACCTAGGAATGGATATGCCCAAATTGGTAAGTACATATACCAGAACCCGGATAAGATGCTTCCAATCACTACTCCTGGTATTCCTGCCTCTGAGTCGGCAATTATACCCGTTGTAGCACCAACGAAGAACATATAGATCGCATTGGGTAGTATCACTAGCGGCGAGCCTGTTATTGCTTGAAGAATAGTTGCGAAGATGGTCACGATTACATGGATAATCACTCCAAGCACTAGGGCTATAGGTCTAAAGGTATATATTGTTGGCACATCTAGTGCTGGTATCGCGCCAGGGATCACTCTTTGACTAATACCCTGGAATGCTGGTATTATTTCGCCTAAGAATGTTCTTACACCGAACAGTAGTACTTCTATACCCGCAGCAAATATGATTCCTTGTAATAATGCCCATACAATATAATGGGTCCCACCACTAAGATTCGCTTCGATGTACTCTGGACCAACGTATATTGTTGGTATTAGAAATACTACGATCATTATTAACCCAGATATTATGCCTGGCTGTTTCAGAAATGCTAGCGACTCCGGTAATCTAAGTGCTTCCGCTGAATACTTTTGTGCCCTCCCGCCAGTTAAGGCATTTATAATTCTTGGGATAATCCCCGCGAATAAGAATAATCCGAACGATTGTGTATGTCCTATGTTCCATTGTCCATTAGTTATTTTCTTAACAAAGGGCCACACCATTAATGGTGCTATAGTTAAGTATATTGCTAGTAGAACAGTACCTAATGCAACTGCTTCCCAGCCTCTTATGTCGTAGTTTTGTAAAACCAGAGCTATGGCGCCTGCCATGGTCCACATGACGTGTCCGGTTAAATATATGTGTTTAACCGGGGTAAATGGTGAGAGAATTCTAACAATGACTATGTGTAGTAGGAATCCTAAACCGAATATAGTTCCGATCTCAAATCCTAAACCAGCTGCGATCGCTGATGCTGTGGTAACTTCTTCTAACGTATACACTCCCTGGAAGCCGAAGGCTCGGACGAATAATTCGTTTAACGGGCTTAACGCATTCACAATAGTAATAGCACCAGCAACTACAACGAATAACGCTATGAATACCCTCATGAATCCCGTAAATATCTCGTGAGCTGATTTCTTTAATGCTGCCAATCCTATTGCTGCAATTATTGCTATCATAAACGGTGGAGACCTTAGAATATCCAGTAGAGCAGTTACGAAACTTTCTAGAATACCTGCCACAAGACTCACCGTCTAATACCACTACCCTATGTACATTATATGAGACAAGATTATATAAAATTATTGCAAATTCTCGATTTCCCTATTAAAACATATCTATATTTTTCCTTTTATTTAACAAATAAATTGAGAAATATGTTTCTCACCGGAAAATTTTTCTTAACGACAAGCTAATCAAAATATGTGTAGAAATAGCAAAGGAGAGAAAGGGGAGGATAGGTATTGAAAAAGCTAAAGGTCGTCGTTGCGTGTGGTATGGGAATGGGTACAGTATTCATTATAAAAACCAATGTTGAAACTGTTCTAAGAGAACTAGGTATACCAGCCGAGGTAATACCAACCAATATATCTAGCTTAAGTGTCGGGCCAGACGTAGACTTATTAGTCGTGAGCAAAGATTTTGAAAAAATACTAAAAGATAAACCTGTTCCCAAAATCTTCTTGGTCAATCTGTTAGATAGGAATGAGTTGAAACAAAAACTAGTTGAAAAATTAAAAGAAATGGGTTATTTAAGCTAGCTTTAACGCACATAATGCAGGTACTTATCTAAGTAGAGCTAAAAAGAGATGAAAGAATGCATAAAATAAATGTAAGCTTTTTGAGGCAAAGAATGAGAGACGTTGATCAACAAATTAGCAAATACAAATGGATTAATAAACTAGGTCTATCCCTAATTATGATCCCTTTATCAGTAATCCTTTTCCAATACTTATACACATATTTCAATCCAGAATATTCTATTAACTGGTTAATCCTTACCATACCCTCATTAATTTCTTCGATAACAGGATACTTTTTCGTAAAGTACTCAGGAACGTATGTTGAGAAATTAAGGTTTATTAAATACATAATTACTA
>JBEVCI010000049.1:0-70748 GCA_040514375.1 Thermoprotei archaeon | reverse complement strand
CTATTACTATCTAGAATTAATGCTAGAAAATAAAATCTCTGCTTAGAATATTTGAATATGCGGTGTATGGCGTGATGAGTAGAAACATTGGGTTCTTTGAAAGAGCAGTGGTTACAGGTGGTGCAGGATTTATTGGTAGCCACCTCGTTGACTACCTCGTGAAGCTAGGTGCTAAAGAGATTAGAGTAATTGATAATCTCAGTAGCGGTAATCTAGATAATCTTAGTAATCACTTAGAAAAACCCTATTTGAAGTTCTCAAAGTCTGATCTAAAGCGTTTTAGCGATGAGTTGGTAAGATTGTTTAGGGATACCGAGATAGTTTTCCACTACGCCGCTAATCCCGAGGTTAGAGTATCTAGTATAGAGCCTAGGCGTCATTTTGAGGAGAATGTTGTAGCTACTTTCAACGTATTAGAGGCTGCTCGACTAAACGATGTAAAATACCATGTTTTTGCGAGTTCTTCAACAGTCTATGGAGAAGCAAGAGTAATACCTACTCCTGAGGACTATCACCCATTAGAACCTATATCAGTGTACGGTGCTAGTAAGCTAGCTTGCGAAGCACTATATATATCGTATGCTAAGCTCTATGGATTTAAAGTCATTATAGCACGCTACGCTAACATCATAGGTCCCAGATCCACGCACGGAGTTATAATAGACTTTATAAACAAACTTAGGAAAAACCCGAAGAGACTAGAAATACTCGGAGACGGTACTCAGAAAAAGAGCTATCTACACGTATATGATGCGGTCGAGGCTACGCTACACTTGGTTAAAAGGTTTGATCTCGTGAAAGACTATGACGTATACAATATTGGGAGCGAAGACTGGATCGAAGTCAGAGAGATCGCAAGAATTGTTGTAGAGGAGATGAATCTAAGCAATGTCGAATTCGTATACGTTAAAACAACCCCTGACGGGCGTGGATGGCCTGGCGATGTAAAGTTCATGTTACTAGATATTTCAAAGCTCAAGAAAACCGGTTGGAAACCCCGGTGGAACTCAAGAGAAGCTGTTCGTAAAACCGTTAGACAACTACTAGGCAAAGAGTAGATTAATCAAGTATACCTAGAAGGCTCTAAAGCTAGGATTTGGTAAGGTCGTAGATGCTGGCGACTTTTCGCTCTAGTTCCTCGTCTGTTGGCTTAAGTTCACCTATTTTTACTAGTTTCCATATCTCAGCATGTATATTTTCTTGTCCAGGTTCAACATCTCTTAGAGGCCCTAGAGTTTCGAGCTCTAGGAATAAATTGTTAGCATAAACCTCTACATATACTCCATAGTCTGGGTATTCGCTTTCATAGTATCTAAAGCTCTTCATAAACAGTAAGCCCTTATTATAGTAGGCCGCCCAGTACGGGTAAGCTGATGCGCCAATCTTAATTGGCTTGTTCATTCTAGGGTTATGTCGGAGTATGAGGTGCTTTCTGGTAGCGTGTAACCTTTCATCATCGAGATCGGTATAGGGCCATAGAACTATCTTTCTATCCGGTAGTAATCCTTTTTCATCAACTTTATGTGGCCATAAAGGTATAATAGCATAGCCTCCTCTAGACATGACTGATATGGCCCAACACGAGAATTTTATAGGCCATCTACCAATGTTCTCGATTATGTGCTTTACTTTAAGGGCTTGTTCGCCAGCTTTTTCTATTATGATTCTCTTTTTTATAGAGTTTTGAAGCTCTGGATTACCTATAATCTCTATTCTATCGTTCTCTTCAACTATTTCTACCGGCCTATCGTCTAAGGAGTAACTTCTCGGCATAGCTTCTGGAGAAACCCATAATCTGTGACCACCATATATCCTCCAAAGCCCTTCCGACGTTGTTATGCCGAAATCCGGTATAATCCCGAACATATTATCTTCTTCTTTACCGGTAAGCGAGAGATGCATTATCCTAGGTCCAATATTCAATGCTACGCCGATAACGAGTCTTCCGATACCATAATAACGTATCCTTATATTATTTATGGTTCTCTCACCGAGCACCCTCACATTAACCACCCTAAGTCTAGTAAAGCAGTCATGATAGGTACTATTCCTAACTATTTCAATATAATTTTAATATAGTATTATGGTATATAGTAAAGGGCTTAACTAGTATTATGAAGAGCCAAATACCTGTTAAGGTAATCCTTGGAATTGCAAGCAATATATAGGAAAAGGTTAAACGAACCTACAACGCTCTCTTGCATAGATTTCTGTGCTTGGTTCGGGACGAGGATCGGGATAGACGAGATAGAGGTATAGGGTTGAACCAATGATATTTCTTGTATTATTCTTAATCTTCTCTTCCTCAATGTTTCCATGAAGGCCTTTACTATTATAGGACGCGATTCTTCATCGATATCGTTCTATTTGAAAGATTCTCTTGTGGCGCGTGAATGTGGCTTCACTACTATGTTTTTATGTCGCTTGCACTATAGCCTTTTGTTCTCCCTTATCATCTCTTTTATATCAACACTAAGTATTAGTTTCTAGTCCAACGTATATAACTTGTAGGAGCTCGATTTTCGTTCCTATATGGGGTGGTATGTATACTCTCTTCTGGAAGACTAGAAGGTTCATTGGGATCACGGGCCCGTTAGAGGCATCCATATACTCGCGAACATAGTCCTTGAGCTCTTAATGCTACTGTAACTCTTCGAGAGAGTCTCATTTCTGTCCGACTAGACCTTCGTAGCTAGCTATAGATTAGAATTCTAATACAGCCTAGAGAGTTCTCAATGAATGTATTAAAATGAGTATATCTAGAGGATGGGCTACTAATATCGATGCTAGTATAACCAGTCCAGACATGTATGATAGCATATCAACACATATTACTTCAACGTATTTGTAGAAACTGTTTTGTATTTGTTCAGTCCGATCGTTACAAGCCAAACTTGAATTCTTTAATTAACCGAATGTATAGCATAAACGATTTCATTAAAACAATGTGTATAATTTATATAGTTTAGTGCTCTTTGGCTCCTGACGAATATGACATGACTAGCCTCAGCATTCTAATTCTTAAAAGCTCCTTCTTTCTGAGTACTCCCTGCGCTGCTAGAGCGATTATGATAACTAAGCCGTGTACTAGCCTTATCCAGAATCCTGTAGCACCTGTTGTTAGAACCCCCATCTCAATAAATTCTAGCGTTAATCCACCTATGAAGGTACCATAGACTGTGCCAACTCCACCAGTGATAGGTGTTCCGCCAATTACGACTGCCGCTATCGATTTCAGCATGTATATTTCTCCGAGAGTTGGCCAAAAAGTCGCCATTTCAAGAGTATCGATAATACCTGCAAACGATGCTATTAAGCCGTGAACAGCAAAGAGCGCTATTAGTGTTCTATGAACGTTTATACCTACCATTTCAGCGGCTGTACGATTATCTCCGATATAGTAGATATAAGCACCAAACTTATGTCTATTCAGAATGAGCCAGAAGAGTATAGCCAGTCCTATAGCCCATAAGAACTGTACTGGGAGTCCACCTATCCTACCTACTAGTATCTTGAAAATTATGGAGTCTCTGTACTGTCCTAGAGGAATGCTGAAACCTTGCGTAACGACCAGAACTACTCCACGCCATAGAAACATCGTGCCTATAGTTGCGATCAGCGAAGGTATTCCTAACTTGCATATTAATACACCGTTTAGTAGGCCTGCTGCTAAACCAGCTAGCAACCCTAGCAATACTCCTAGTAATGAGGCCTCTCCCATTGCCTGCCAGGTCAGTGCCATAACCAATGAACCTAAGGCCATTACGGAAGAGAAGGATAAGTCTATCTCGCCTGCTATTATGATTAGTGTTAAGCTTAGCGCCGGAATAACCGTAAATGGTGTAACACTCATTATCGATACATATGTAAAAGCATTTGCAAAAGCTGGCGGATTTATTAAATAGAAAGCAAGCCATAGCATTAAGAATATGAGTGTCACAATTATTTGTAGTCTGTACTCGAAGAAGATCCTTAGAATCGGAACGCTTTCGATAGTTCTACGAACCTCGGTCATCATATATCCCTGCAAGTGGAAAATACTTTTCTTAAGCTCCTCTATATAAATTTAGTGATTGATATTTTTCTGGAACCTTTCCTTTCTCTGCAATAGAGATCATAATTTCTGAAAGATCCTCCGGTGTTAAATCCTTTTTATAGAATTCAGCTACAACTCTACCCCTATCCAGAATTACGAATCTATCTGCAACAGGATAGACGTGATAGATGTTATGACTTATGAAAATAGCTGATTTACCTTTATTCTTTATCTCTCTCACAAATTCTAGTACTTTCTGGGATTCAGCAAGACTTAAAGCAACAGTAGGCTCATCTAGAATTACTAGATCTGCTTCAGTAATTAGCGCTCTTGATATCTGTACTCCTTGCTTATACCCACCAGAAAGATACTTTACAGGTGCATCAATAGGCATCTTAGTTAATCCTAGTTGTGCTAGACTATTTTGTGCTATTTTTTTCATGTCTTTAATTCTTAGAAACCCTAGTTTGTTAGTAAGTTCTCTACCCATGAAAACATTTCTCCATATCGGATGATCTTCGCAGAGCGTTCGTTCTTGATGAATGAGAACTATACCTAACTCATAAGCTAGCTTGGGAGTTAGTCTTCTGAATCGTCTTCCCTTAACAATAATCTCTCCTTCATCTGGTGCATATATACCAAAAAGTATTTTTACGAGAGTAGATTTACCAGCACCATTATCGCCAACCAGGCCAACAATTTCGTTCTCGCCAACATAAAAGTTTACGCCTCGAAGTGCTACTATGGTACCAAACTTTTTGACAATATTATGCATCTCGACTATATTACCCATATTTTATCACCACTACCATATAAAAGATTAGTGATCTAGTTAAAAAAAGGTTTTAAAATAGAACAGGGAAAGGTTTAACGATATCCTGCTTCTACTAGCTTCTCTACTTCTTCTACATTGCTCTGATCAACTATTGCTCCACCGGTATCAATGTAAAGACCTTGGAATCCATATTTCTTGCTCAGAACTAAGTTTAGAACTGTTAAAAATCCTTGTAGATACGGTTGTTGATCAATAACCATCTGCACATATCCCTCTTTAATACCTCTTACCGATCCTGGTGTTAAGTCGAATCCGACGACTATTATCTCGCCCGGCTTCTTACCAGCAGCCTTCATGTAGTCGGCTGCTGCGGCTGTTGTACCTCCACCATCAAATACAATTAGTTTGACATCAGGGTGTGCAGCTAGGTACCCTGTTACGTATGTAACTCCTTCTGCAGGGTTACCGTAGACCTCCGGCGGATGTGAAACTCTGTCGACGATTAGTCCTGCTTCCTTCAGAGCATCTTCGCACCCAACAGCTCGTAAAGCTCTTGCGGGCTGCTCCCAGCTACCGGAGAATATTGCTGCTCTAGTTCCTGGCTTCAATACATCTTTATATCTCTCAACTGCGACCTTACATAGAGTATATCCGGATTGATAGAGGTTTTGACCAACATAACCTGTAAACCAATACTTCTCTCTTAGCTCGGGAATATCAACATTTGCAAGTGTTACAAGAATTCCATTTTTAGCGGCTTCTTCAAATAGAGGTGCGAGCGCCTCATACCCTGGATGACCCATTACAACAATACCGTCCGGATGTGCAGCTATAGCCTTCTTGAATTCCTGAACCATCTTCTCTGGATCCCACTCAGTATGGACATAGATCAGCTTTACTCCAAGAAGTCTAGCTGCATCTGTAGCACCCTTATATAGCCTTGCATCAAATGGATCACCAGCTGCTCCTCCAATCCAATATATAGTCATTCCTTCACCGGGAAGCCCCGTAGGAGTTTGTGTAGTGGTGATGGTAACTGTTTGGGTAACGGTTCCAACAGGTTGAGAGACTGTAGTAGTTACCGTAATTGGTGCTCCTTTAGGTGCGGCAAAATACCCTATAGATCCCGCTACAATAGCGATTATGATGATGATCGCTATAAGTACAGGAAGAGAAACCCCTCTAGGGGGCGTTGACATTCGATCACCTGAGCTCAGATACCCACGTATATCTAAATATAACTTAAGTAATAAATCTTTTCCCTCTCGAAGCCTAACAATAACTCGAATAGTTTAAAAAAGTTAAGTAAAAAGAAAAGAGGAAGTATTCAGAATTTAAAATTCGTAGAACTCTAAATTGAGGAATTCTGCTATTGTTCTCAGTATTTCAGTATAGTCTCCTCTGATCAGTACTACATGATGGCCAAATGCGTATCGACTTACTCTTTTAGCATTATCTACTCTAACCCTTATTGTTATTCTACAGTGTACTGTATCATGTGTGCTAGCAACTTCTCCACGTGTTGCCCATAGTTTATCCATATTCCAGTGCATACCCGCTATGGTTACCCTGAGTCCAGGTTCTAGTTCAGTATATGATGTGGTACCTATCTTCATATTGTGGTAGTCTTTGACGTAGTACCTACAATTAGAACATGCATAGCTGGGAGGTACTACATCGTGATTTATTGTCACAATATTATGTTCTATATCCCAATGCGTAACATTTTCGTTTAGATTACCCATGAGTGCAGCATCGTTTGATGCCGCCATTAAGATGGACATCGTGAGCAAAGCTGGTAGATCCGCTTCACATCCGGCAGGAATTCCTTCGTCTAACAATAGCGAGAAGGCTAGGCATGGCACATATTTAATGCGGGGGAGGGCGGGGCATTCTACCGTAAGCGCGTTTGCTTCGTACTTCTCGAGAAGTTTCTTAATACCTAGGTATATCTTTGCGTATTCTGCTAGGTTCGATTTTAGATGATCTGCAACATTATACGCCCGTAACCATTGAGAACTAACTTTTTTTGCCTCATCTAGAGGTATGTTCTCAACCGTATTGACATATTCGTCAAAGCTTGTTTTGAGTATCTTCAAACCGAACTTTTTCTCTACATCTTTAAGTGTTAAACCATTTGGTACAGCAACACTTCTTGGTGGATACTCGCCTATGTAAAGAATTCTAAGTGTTTTAAGATACCTAATCGCTCTAAGAGCCTTTATCAGAGTATAGATGTCGTTTGAACCCATGGATACGATGTGCTTTACGTTCCTAAATCTATTTAATCTAAACTTCGATAGTCGTCCATGAATACTATAGCCCCAATGATCCCATTCAGCTATTAGGGGCTTGCCTTTTCGTGCAATTGCTTCAAGTAGTTCTTCATCGGTAAGCCAGTCCTCCATATCGCCAACTATATAGGCATCTGCATCATTAGATAGTTTCTCGACATCGGTTATTGTGCTTATTTCTACCGTATCTAATAGTGTTATTAATCCCTTCTCGACGAGGGTCTGGATATCGACCTTCTCATCAGGTATTTCCTGCTCTCTTATCTGATCTCTGGGCTTCTTAGGTCCGTATACCCATGTGTATTTAGCTACAGGTAGAGTGTCGCTACTCCAATACTCTAAGGCGCTTTTCATCTTAATTCTTTGCATAACCGGCTTGATGTTTTTCGTATTGAATTGCTCGAAATATTTCGCCATAAGAACCCCCTATCTATCCTCTTCTATAACTTTTAACCTTAATAGCCTTGCAGCATTGATAAATTCCTCTCTATAGTCACCTATGAATATAACTCTATGCCATCCACTTCTACGATTCCATCTTCGAACTATCTTATATGTATCGGCTTTAGCTACTAGCTTGTTGCTACATGCATACAAGCTCTCCTCGATACCAACAAGCTCAGCTGTATGTATAGTTAAAATCCTCTCATCTAGGCTTAGACCAATGGCTGTTATCTTAACGCCAGGTTTGAATAGGACCCTTATCGAAGCTTTTTTCTCACCTAGATGTGCCGGTGTTATTATATATGGAAGCTCTGCTTTAATTCCTCCCAGAGGATTTGTTGGAGCATAACAGTGATAATACACAATCTCGTTCTGAGTCTCATCTATAGCCGGATCCGTAATGAAACCGTTAATACCGAGCAAGTATTTGCCTATCATGATGATTAACGTTGAAGCTATATCTGCTTCGCAGACAGGTATTATTCCATCATACCATAGCTGCATATATGCTAAACAAGGCCATGCATCTATTTCGCCCACATTCCTCAACACAATACAGTCAAGAGTTACAGCGTTAGCATTAATATCTTCAACAGCTTTCTTGATTGCTAGATATAGCCTAGCACTTTTAAGAATCTCACCATAATTTTCCTCAAGATTTTGCTTGCTTTCTTCTATCCATTTTCTTGCTACTTTCTCTGCTTCAGTAACATCTATTTTATCATAGTATTTTTCTCTAAATTCGGAAGAATCCATCAATACGTATGAAGCCCCGCTTATTGCCGAGAATTGCTTTAAAAGATTATATAGATCTACGCTAAGTGGGTACTCAAGACTTAGGTAATACCTAGAGGTTTTCGAAACTATCACTAGCAGTTTAGATCGGCTCAGTTTATCGAGCATAACAAGATAATTAACCATTCTTCTCAGTAATACAGTGTCATAGGGTCGTCTAGTAGAGATCCCTATTACCGGATAGTTTCTCTCAATTGCTTCACTAATATCTAAAAGGTAGTCCCCAGAGCCTCCATAGGTCTCACTTATTAAGACAACAGGTTTTCCACTCTGGATTACAGGCTTTAGAAGTCCTGAGATAGAGTTTAGTACAAATACCAGATACCCTCTCGACCGGGCTTCTTTTAATATTGCTTCTCTAAGATCATCTGAGTCTTTAATCTGATAGAAAGAAAACTCAACTTCTTTACAGCATTGGGCAAGAGAACTCTTAATTTCGTTTATCATCTTAGCAAACCATTCTTTAGCTGCTCTAGGACCCCCTATTGCTCCTTCGGGATTTGTTACAAATAGAACGGGTATCCTCGTTCTAGATTCGCTCATGGAGCTTCCTCTCGCAAACTATTTAATGTAATGGATTAGGAACTATAATCATCAAGTAATAGATATAATGGGAGAAACATATAAGTGTGTTCACGAAGACAAGATTTGGAACTATATAAGGCGTTATTTACTCACTGGCTTGTGTTAGGTGTTCTCTTAGAATAGCTAGGCTTGTACTTAGTAGTATTAGCCCTATTATGAGTGATAATATAGCTTGTAAGGGTTTATCAATAAGTAAAAGCCAGACAGATACGCCAAAGAATATAATTGACGATAATAACGTGACGAGCTCTATAGCGATTAATTCGCTGAGTCTTTTCAAGTTTTCACCGCGATACGTGATCATAGATATTGAAAACTCTATGTAAAGGCTAGTAATAGAATTATCGCTGTAATGGGATATATAAGCATTAAAGCATTCTTGTAGACATTGTTCTTAATCTCTCTTCTTAGAAACAGTGTGAATACTAATATGATCAGTAGTGGTACTGCTATATATCCATGTATAAGCACTGCTAGAATTGCTGATAAAAACATTAAAAACACCGTGAACCAGTACAAGGCATTTATTAATTCGGGTATTTTAGTCATTAACCAATACCCTATAAAGCTTAGCTTATCTAGAGTATTGCCTATGCTAATAGAGAGTATCAGGGCAATTATTAATAGGGATAAGAATGCAGAACTCCATGTACTCATATAGGGGAGTGAGTGCTTAGCAAAATATATTCCCAAGGCTACTCCGATGATCAGATAAAGTACGGGATTAATCAAGTATATGGCTAAGTATATAAGGAGATCCCGCCATTCCGCCGTCTTCTTAATGGTAATAATGGTTCCCAACAATCTCGAAAAAACCAGAATCAACAATACCAAGACAGCAGTTGTTGTTAAACCAAAGAGAAGAGATACGAGAAAGCCTACTAAAATACTGATTGGAGTTATATCGCTCTCCGTAAAATAATCTATAAGTGCAGATGTGATCACAGCAGCTATTATAGCAGTACTTATTGCTACCTCCAAGTACAAGGATCTAGCCACCACTATACTCGAGAGACTCGCTTACAATTTCTAATCCCTTTCCACCACTCTCTACTATCTTGGATATCTTGGCTAAAAGCTCTCTATAGGAGTACTTACCTAAAAGCTCCTCATAATTATACCTAGGCATTATAACCACTAGTTTTTCTGCAAAGGTTTTTACTAGCTCTTCTAGTGGCTGAGCCCCTTCTATAGCTAGTGTTATTGGGTTAGTAACCAGTATTACAGCATCATATTCGTACATGGTTCTACCAGTATAGTTGGGTATCATGGTGAATATCGATAATGGGGCATAACACCCACTACCGGCATCAAGTACAGCGAATGTCTCGTATAGTTGATTAATAGGGTCTTCTTCAACGTTTTCACGTATCTTGGGTACTTCTCCACTACATATTGCAATATCTATGTGTGAACCTACTCGTAGAAGATATTCTATGAGTGACCTAGCGAGTCTAAGTTGTAAATGAGCTAAAGTATTTGGTTCTCTCCCGATCAACCATAAATCCTTCCTCATATCGATCAAGAATAGGATCCTAATTCTAGCTTCTCCATAGTCTTCTCTAACTAGTAGTTTCCCCGTCTTTGCATAAGCTTTCCAAACAATTTTTCTAGGGTCGTCGCCTGGTGTGTACTCTCTAAAAGATGCTAGATCGTATAATCCGGATAGAGCTTTGCCAGAGACGTATAAACCTATTATTCTCTGAAGACTGCTCAAGCCTATACCGGATGGAATACTGAGTGGAAGAGCTACTAATCGCTTGCTTGCCCTAAACTCATGTGTCTCGTAGAAGTAGTTTAAGGGGTCACTTATAGCTAGTACTGTTTTCTCGAAATCGTGTGCACCAGGTGCTAGTATTCTAGCTTGATATGTAATGCTTACTGTAGAGAGGGGTTGTATAGAGATATTGAATACGCTCTTATACTTACTAGTAATGTATTTTGGGAGAACATCTACTACTGTAACTCTAGGAAAAGCTATACTACCGGTATTTTCAACAGTTAATGTTATCTCCGCGTTTTCCATCTCAGTATAGACGCCTTTATCAAAAGAGCGATATACTCTCAGTTTATCCGCATACTTATTTACAATCATGAACACTGTAAGCTCGTATCCATATATAAGTAGTAGTGATAGCGCTATTCCCAAGACTAGAGAATTCCTAATAGCTATTCCATATACAAGCAATAGTATTGATGAGACAGCGTGTACGTATCCTGCAATAGTTATTCTCAAGGTACTTCTACCTTTTCTAGAACATTGTTTATTACATCATTAACCGTGATACCCGAGATTCTGGCTTCGCTCTTAAGTATTATTCTATGAGAGAGGGTTGCATGTGCTATGTACTTTACATCATCGGGTATAACGTAGTCTCTTCCACGCATTAGTGCTATAGCTTTAGAGAGAGTATATAGTGCTATAGCCCCCCTAGGGGAAGCTCCTAGTCTTACCATTGGGTGTCTCCGCGTAGCTTCTACAATAGCTGCTATGTACTTTTTAATATTGGTATCAACGTATATTCTCGATGATAGATCTATTAATTCTAAAACCTCTTCCCTGCTTAGAACAGGCTTCAGATCACTCAAATCAACTATGCTTTCATAGCGATCAAGTATTTCGACGGTTTCTTCTAGTGTGGGATATCCGATTTCGATCTTTGACATAAACCTATCTACTTGAGCCTCAGACAGAGGAAACGTGCCTTCAATCTCAATGGGGTTCATAGTAGCTATTACTAGAAACGGCTCTGGCAACTTATAGGTTATACCTTCAACAGTTATCTGTCTCTCCTGCATAGCCTCTAGTAGTGCAGACTGAGTCTTGGGTGGTGACCTGTTAATCTCGTCTACGAACAATATATTTGTAAATACAGGGCCTTTCTTGAAAACGAAACGGCCAGACCTAGGATCAAATATGTTTACCCCTATAATATCCGAGGGCAGGAGATCGGGGGTTGCCTGGACCCTCTTAAAATCAAGGCCAAGCGATATAGCAATACATTTTGCGATTAAAGTTTTAGCGACTCCAGGAACCCCCTCTAGTAACACGTGGCCATTCGATAACAGCGTTGCTATTATCAGCTCTATCTCTTTCTTCTTGCCAATAACCTTTTTACTCACGTTTTCAATAACTCTCTTAACTGCACTACTATATTTAGCAATAACATCCCCTTCTCCGATATTATTACTCATTAACTTTTCTCTATCATCCATTTCTTTAACCCCCTTTCGATCATTTTTCTAACATCCTCTTCTTTGTGGACACTTCTTTTAGATACAGCATGAGGGGGAGATGGAAAACCATATTTGATAATAACTATTAATGATACAATTACCGCTAACATTAATACTCTTGCTGTTCTCCACAGCAGATCCGGGCTAAATAGCGTGTTTGTTAAAACACTTATACCTCTTAAGAAAGAGTCGATGTAGGATGCTATAATAGCGAGTTCGACATACTCGTATTTCCTACCACCCTCGTATATCAGTATCTTCCTGTTACCAATAAGGAGATCCACGAGTCTTGTATTGTTCTCAGCCATTATAGATTTCATTAAAACCTCGTTTATTACAATACTGGAATCACCTATTATATAGAAGACGCCCTCGCCATACTCTACCATATATGCTACAGTACTATCTCCTATTCTACAAATGGGTACTGCATCTGCTGTATTAGAATCAAGTACTGCATATACATTAACTAGTATCGTTATGGTTTGGTTATCGATTATACAAACCGCCTTATCTATACGCATTAGACGCATTACATAACTTATGCCGAGCTCTTTCATTAATAGTATAGAATTCTCTGTCTCATCCATTAAAATCATTATACCTCCTTTCTCAACCCATTCTAAGACTGGACTGGCTTCTCTTAGTTCCTGATCAGGGCCTATTATAAACAACACGTACTGCTCTGGACTATACCTGTTCAAAGCATTAAAATCATAGATAACAGTTACCCCGGGATTTATGAGCTTCTCCGTAAAAAACCTAGAAACACCACCAGCGCCTAAATTATATAGTGATGGGGGATCCCCGGTTATTCCTCCCCTTAATTTTACACCGGAATAGAGTATGATTAATAGAGACAACAATAGTATTCCAGCTATAAACAATCTACTTGTTTGAGGCAAGGAGCTTATCAACACCCCTAACTATATTCTGTATATTTGGCCGGGCCTTGGAGCCGTAAACAACATCCTCGTAAAGCTCTGTAAATAACTTGACCTCGTTAAGCCTTGTTTTCTCAGAGAGTTCTCTAGGAGTACAGTTCTTACACATAAAGACTCTTCTAAGTTCAACAAAATATTTCCTCAGAATCTTCTTTACACCACTATAGATATATGTTACTTCCGGAAATCCCTCATGAACGGCTCTCCTACCTATATAGAGCCTCGTATATGTTCTCCCTACTCCTCCCTTTATGTAATAGGAGAAAATCACTAAAAAGAGTACTACGAAGCTTATAAACAAGAGTATGTATGGGATTAGATACGAGTAGTCAGCACCACCGGTTCTAGCTGTATATTCAACTACATATGGAATACTTTCATTACCACTAATATTCCCCGGGAGTCCGGTATAGTTTTCAAACACTCTATTCTCTGGTAGAGGTTTTTCCCAGGGCAACGGTATATAGCGTATTACTTCTCCCATAATTCAGCCCTCTACCAGGTATAAAAGAATAGTACTTCGTGTTTTTATTAGTTTAATCGTGTCTACGAAAGAGATAGCTAAGGCTTGTTAGAAATAAGTTGGAGATACTAGTGTCTACTTTGCTAATGAAGTCTTGTGGGGTTCTTTATACAAACAGTTTATAACGTTTTTGTATAATTCACTTCCTGTTTTCTATATTATTAACAATATTGTTACGGTATGTGTCATGTTTTATGAGACACGGTAAATCTTATATTTTATCTATTCGTAAGACTTACTGGGGTTGAGTAGTGGATTGGTATAAACGTGTATGGTCTAAACTATTAGTGTTCAGTATTATTATTACTGTAGTGCTATCACAAATTAGCGTAGTTGTTGGGAATAACAATATTAGTTATGAGTATATGCTTGAAAGACTTGGAATAGAGGTTCCAGATAGTATTATCGATAACGGTGTTGTAGCTGAGTATAGTATAGTGCTCGATGACTTCAAGATCGAGCAAGTTGCGGATAACTATGTAACACTAGTAGTAGATTCAAGGAGTCTGGGTAGTATTGAGTACTTCCCTCTACCGGGTAAACCTATGATACCCTATATCACCTATACATTTACCGTTAATGGCTACGTAGAATCAGCTTCTATAGCGGTAAAGCCCTTATCAGTAAAAGCTATCAGATTAACAAAAGAAATAGCACCAACTCCACAGCCATTACCATATTATCCCATACTCAGTAATAAGCTAGAATATGTAAAAGACGAAGAAGTATATAGTAGTGACGAGTACTTCCCCGGAAACCTAGCTTCTATCGAAGTATTCCATGGCCTATTGGGTAAGAGCATAGTCTCCGTAAAAATTTATCCAGTACAGTATAACCCCGTTAAAGGCGAGGCTATATTAATCAATAAACTAAGGATCTACATAAGCTATAGCAAACCGGTATACAAGGAGTTTAACACTAATAGTTTATTAATCATAACTAAGAGAGAACTAGTAGATCTACTCAGTACCACGCTTGCAGAATTCTATAGAAACAAGGGCTATAACGTAACAATCGTAGATACCGATTATATATACGAGAACTACTCGCCAGCACCAAATATAACCGAGTATCCCGGATTCTATAACCCGCCGGTTGAAGACGAAATATACATGACTCTGGTAGAAAACTACAACTATACCCTAGCACTCAAGATTATAAGCTACTTAAACTATACTCTAGGAAACTACTCACATGTACTCCTAGTTGGTAATGCACTAGATGTACCACCAAGCTTCTACTACATGTTCATGCCTTACAAAATAGTTGAAGTTGATACCACTTATCAAAAACTATATGATTCTTGGATACCAACAGACCTATTCTACGCAGACCTAGATAGAGACCTTGTACCCGACCTATTCGTTGGTAGAATCCCGTTTAGCGATGAAGAGAGTGTTAAACAAGTAGTTAACAAGATAATTGCATGGTATGATTCACCAGCATCCAAGAGCAATAAGCTATACATGTCTGGTGGTTATCCCTTCGGCTTATCACTAATGTTTGGTGAAACAGCATTATCAACAATGGTTTTATCTAGAGATACTTGGAGTTTTGATACAATACTATTAACTAGGACAAGCTATAACTATACACGCGATATCGTATACTCTATACTACAGGGAGAAGCTAATGCTCTGTGGTACTTCCTATTAGCACATGGAGATGGAGCTTCGTTTGCAGATCTAATAGCAACGCCGGAGTGGTTAACGTTCGAAATCCTAATCACCTCCTGGGATATATTATTTATGAAACCAAACCCCTCAGTACCCATAGTCTCTAGCGTAGCATGTATTAATGCAGCGTGGGATGTAGACTTAGTTACACCACTATGGTTTAAACCACCGAGTATAGGTCAAGCCATCTTATTATCACCAGCTGGTGGAATAGCATACATAGGATCCGCTAGAACAGCATACGAGATCGTAGGCCCCTTCATCATAAAGGACGGAGTTATATACAACTCGTACTATGGCGCATCACTACTACACAGACTCATTATTTCTACATACAATAAGTATAGACTCATGGGCATGAACGTTAGCTTAGGCCAAGTAGTTGCCGAGGGTATATCACAGTATTTATTAAGAGCTCCCGTGGGAATAACTAGTCCGATAGACATATACATAATTGTATCAGAGATAATGAAGCTGAGCCTACTCGGAGACCCATTACTAGAGCTTCCTATTCCTAGTGATAGGGTTGAAAAACCCTGGATCGATGCAGTGAAAAGTGTTAATCCAGCAGGGTATCTAGACTCAGAGATAATATTCTATATGAGTAAGGGAGAGGTACCACTATATAGACCATATACAATTGGTGAAATGAACCTAATTGGCGGAGGAACAGCCAACGTAACTGTTATCGTGAATAGGATTATGGGTTCTCCCTATAGTCTCTACTACCACTACTTATTAGGAGTCGAGGAGACTAGTCTCGAAGATGGTAGTGGTTTATACGAAACCGCTTTCGATGCTAATAGGAGTGGTAAGGTACTGATAAAGTTCTCTATACCGGGATGGGGAGAGATCAGGTATTTAGCGGCATCAGCAGGTCTAACAGTAACACCTCCTCTCACTACTCCCGGCGGCTTGATCAGGGTAGAGGGGTTTGGCTTAGATATTCTAGGCTATATTGAAGAAGCAGAACTAGTAGTTGCTGGTAGGATAGTAACGAGAATCTACATAAATACTACTACTGGATACCTCAACTGGTCACTAGCTATGCCGTATACAGCTCCTGGTAGATATGCTATTACACTAGCGCTACCGAGATATTATTATGATCCAGAGCTATTAGCTACTATATACAAGCTCTTAGTAGACTATGTAACCGTGTATAGCGAAGAAGCTCTAGATGTTAAAGTACTTGCACCATATGTGCTAGAGCTTGGTGATAAAGCAGTTATAGCCATAACCACGCTATACAACGGTGCCTTCGTCGATGTAAATATTAGTATGTCAATAGTTGATCCGGATGGAGCACTTGTCGAATATAATGTTTCAAGAATAGATACGGGAACTTATATCCTAGAGTTCACTGTTGAGAAAGTGGGTATTTATAGGGTAGCGGTGGAAGCTAATTATACGTCGGCATACACGATTGCTAGTGGAGCTAGTGGAACCACTATATTGGTTGTTGATAAACTCTACAATATAGGAGAGCATATAAGTAGATCGGCTAATGAGACACAGCAGTTGATCAAACTGGTTAACATGACTTTAACAGCCGGTATTGTGGATATCGTAGATGGTATACACGTGCTTAATGATAAAACAGTTGTAATTGATACGAAGCTTGGTGAAATAACTGGTAAGCTCGTAGAGATTAACGATAACATCCTGGCTGTAAATACTACGGCTGGAGTACTATTCATAAGACTAGACCAGTTAGAACAGAGTGTTACAGGAGATATAGATCAGGTTAGACAAGAAATTAGTGGAGCAAGAGAAGATATTAGCTCATCAATCAACGAGGTAAAGTCATCGATTAACAAGGTAAAGAGCGATATGCAGGACATAGCTACTATTCTAGAAGTAATGATAGGAGTACTCTATGTTGGCCTAGCTCTACTAGGCGTATCGATAGCTAAACTAGTTAAAAAATAGTTTATTTTTATTGCTCTTTCCTATTCTTATCACATCCTTGTTTTACTCTAATTTTTTTCTCTAACCATGTTGTGAAAGCACATAATTCACGCTGTTTTAGCTTTTAATAGCTTTTTTAACCTCCTGTACACGGTAGATCTGGAGACTCCCAGTTGTTCAGCTATTTGTTTAACACTATAGCCTTGTTTATATAATTCGAGTATTAGTTTATTTGCTGACTCTGTAAGCTTTGTTCGAGTTTTTCTCCTCTTAGTTGTTTCTACTACGTATTGTTCTTCGCTAGTAGTGTTTGCTTGAGTGTTTTTATCCTCCTTCTCTTCTATGTTATTACTCACTTCACTAGTGGTAGATGTTATTGTTTTACTCTGCTCCACACTGCCCGTATCTAGTGTGTTACTCGCTCCTCCGTTTGTAAGTATGGGTTTAACCGGTTCGTGTATATACCCGGCTGTTGAGTAGGCATGTGCTGGTATTCTCTTAGCTTTATCATATCCTATTAAAACAGCTAGTAATACAGCCACTGTTGAAAACGCGAGTATTTGTGTTAAAAACTCCATGAATTACCACCGCGTAATACATTAATTGGTATTTCCTCAGCATAGGAATCATAGATTATTTCACCTTTAAAGAAAAGGACTTCTCTAGAGTATGGCTTATGCCTAGGAGGGCCTATTATTACCCGTTAGTTTGAAAACAGAAGGTGTTGTAGCAGAGGACTCTTTCTAGTTTCATTCTGAGTTCTTTTTCTTTATACTCACCGGGTTTTCCAATAGGTATTATGGTTTCAAGCGAGAAATGACGTGGTATACCGAGTAGTTCTGCAATAGCTCGCGGATTTGGTGGGGTATATGTTAGAGAAGCCAAGCCCTTCTCTTCTAAAGCAAGAAGTAGATACCCTACTGCTAACCAAGTACTTTCTCTCCAATATGGTTGTCGAGTATCAGCTAATACTAGTAACAGGTATGGAGCACTAGTTAAGAACTCCTTTCTCCATGTAATGCGTCTCTCAGCTAACCACTCCCTAAACCAGCTGGGTAATCCCTCTGAACTATGGAGTTTCTTCTCGTACTTCTCGCATACAGCTCGGATCTTAGCCTTTAGTGTGTTATCAGTTACTAGGATGAATCTCCACGGTTGTCTATTAGCTCCAGATGGTGCTTCTATAGCAGTTTCTATAGCATAGAGAACATCTTCTAGAGCTACGGGCTCCTCCTTATATACTCTTATACTCCGCCTTCTACGTGCGAGTTCTAATACGGTTATACACACAGGAGAAACGCCTCATTTACCATATTTACGTGGAACGAGAGCATTTTCCAGATCGGATTATAATCGGAAACTTTTCTTATACTCATAAATAAATGTATACAAGTGCTAGTATAGCTGCTATTAGTGCTGGTATAAGTGAGTACTTGAAGATAGTATAGAGTGCTTGCTCTAGTCTATATCTGCCAAAGGAGTTTCGTATAAGAGTTGCAACGAATATTACTGCTAAGTACTTGACTATGAGTACTATTATACCAGGTATTGATAGGTGTGGGAATGGGTAGGGTCCGCCAAGTAGTAGGTATACTATAGATATTGCTGTAACTGCTACATCTACGTCGTGTAATAGGCTCGCAATACCCAGTATAGGTCCCGAAAACTCTGTTTCAAAACCGGCTATGATCTCCTGTTCGGCCTCCGGTATATTGAATGGGTTAAACATTGCTTTTGCTTGTAGCGCTACTATTGAGGCTATTAATGCTAGTACTAGGGGTATTGCTGTTAATGGGTTGAGCCAGTATTTCCACACGTTTACTGAGGTAGTGTAGATACTGTATACTGGGTTGTGTTCTGCACTAACTATGATCATTGGTACTAGTAGCGCTGTAAAGTATGCTGGTTCCATAATCGTTATGAATGATAAGAACCTGGATACGCCAAGACTAGTATATGGTCCAGGCATTGCTAGCGACATTAGTAATAATGCTACGGGTATCCACACACTAACTAAGTATGCGTATACTAAGTAGTCATAGTTACCAGCTATTCTGAGCGGGCTTAGTGGGAAGAACAGCATAGCGGCTATACCAGCACCAATACCGAGTATACCGAAGAATTTTGCTAAACCGGGCATGCTATACCTATGTATAACCTCTTCTTTAACGTGTACTAGCTTTATCAGATCAGCTAGGGGCTGGAGCATACCGAGAGGCCCAACGTATGTTGGGCCCATACGCTTCTGTAATCTACCACTCCATTTTCTCACTAGGTATTGTGTGAATAGCGCTAGTGCTGTTAAGAATATGAAGCCTGGAAATACTATTATTGAGAAAAGCCAGAGCGGTATATAGCTGAGCTGCATCATATACGCTCACCTCATTATAGTATAAGCTATGAGCGTGAGAATCGAGACTAGTATTAGTATACCATACCATGAAACCATGTAGTCAACCCAATCCATTAAATTACCGGTATGCATAGCTTCTACTAAGTAGCCATATATGCGTTTAGCAAACCTCTTTATAAAGAACCAGTAGAGGTTTAGAGGACTCGGCGATATAGAGCTAACTACTTCTTCTCCTTCACCAGCTAGGTATACTGTTGTTACTCTACGAGACCTGGGTCTTATGATATAGTATACTAACGCTAGTATAGTCATAGCTACTCCGAGGTTAATAGTGGCTAGTATTGTTATATCAACCGGGTTTTCGAGTAAGAGGAGCTCAGCCATTCTTGATTACCCCCAAAGCATTCTCCTAACCTCTAGGTAAGCAGAGTGGTATTTCTCGAGACCGATGAGTGTGAATGCTTGTCCAGGTAATTCGTGTATCCAGCTATATAGTAGTGGGAATATTATACCAGTTATTAATAGTATTATCGCTAGTAATGCTAAGAAGTACTTGAATGCGCCAACACGTATTTCCCCGTTTTGCTCCTTAACTGGTGCACTAAGTACTAGTGAGTAGATTGCTTTAGCGTATCCTAGTATGCTAATAGCTGATATCACTACAATACCGATAGCTGGTAGTACTTGTCCAGCCTCTATGAATGTTTGGTACATTAATAGTTTTGAGTAGAATCCAAGGAATGGTATTGCACCCATAAGGTTTAGGAATCCGGCTATTAGAGCCATACTAACTAATGGGTATTTTCGCCCAATTCCTCTCATATCATCCATGATCTTAGTACCACTAGCTTCGATGAACACCTCGCTAGCTGAGAATAGGAGTAGTTTGCTAATGCCGTGAGCGATAATATGTACTAAAAGCGCTGTGAAACCCAGTGCTATTATTTTATCACTAACTGGTACAAACGCTATAGAAGCTATCATGAACATTAATCCAATATGGCTAACGCTGCTATATGCTAATAGCCTCTTAATATCACGCTGTACAAGCATCATGAGAGCACCAATAACTCCTCCGAGAAAACCCAGTACTAGCAGTATGCCGAGTACTATGCTTCTATAGGTATAGCCTATCGGTGATAGGGATGGGAATACTGTGTAGAGGAATCTAATAGCAGCATAAACACCAACTATTTCTGATACACCTGATAGAGCAGCTGCTACGGGTGTTGGTGATTCGCAATAAGCATCTGGTAACCAGAAGTGGTTAGGGAATAGTCCGGCTTTAAATGTGAATACCCAGAGCGAGAGTGATACAGCTAGTGTAGCTGCTAATATGAAGCCGGTACCAATTATTCCCATTTCCATTAACTCGCGTATTACTACGTTAATGGATAGTATATCAGCCATATTCAGAGAACCATAAGAACCATAGATTATCATTAATCCTATGAAGTAAATAGTTGTAGCAGTAGCACCTATAATACCGTATTTCATAGCGGCTTCGAGGGATCCTGGGTTATTCTTGTAGTATGCTATCAAGCCATATACTGAGATCGATAGTACTTCTAGCATTACGAATAAGTTGAACACGTCACCGGTATAGAAACAACCGAGTGCACCGGCTGTTAAACCAAGTAGTAGTGTATAATACCACTCTGGTTCGTCTAAGTTATGGTTATACCAGAGGCTAAACAATAGTACTCCGAGTAGTATCCATGCAGCATACATTCCTAGTAATCCATTGAAAGCATCAACTTCGTAGGAGATACCAAGTGGTGGTGGCCATCCGCCAAAAGCATATACTATCGGTTTACCCGTCCTCGCTATTTCATAGTATATCGTGGTAGTAGAGAATACTGTGAATAGCATTATTACGAGAGCATATAATCCTGGGAATAGCTTGTGTTTAACTATTTTCTGAACTAGTGGTAATATGAATGCGAATAGTGCTATTAATGGTACTGTTAACCCGGTTAAATCATATGCTAGTGATCCGGGCCCGATCACGGTTTATCACCCCTAGTCAAATATTCTGCGTATGTATTTTTCGAATACTCGTGAAACATGTTCATGTGCTTTCTCAGGTTCTAGTGTCTTAGCGTTAATCCAGTGAACATAATATGCTTTTTCAACAGGATTAATATCAACTACAACAGTTCCCGGTGTGTTTGTTATAGAGTTCGCAACAGCTGTTACAGCGTAGTCAGTCTCAACATCGTATGGTATCTTAACAATAGCTGGTCTAACCGGTGTCTTGGGGTGTAGTATCCTGTACATGACGTCGAGGTGAGCACGTACTTCTGCTACGAAGAAGTAGTATATAGCATATGCTATTAGCCAAGCCCATCTAACAGGATTAAATACTTTACCGGGATTCTTAACCATGTATTCTGAGAATATGATTCCAAGTACTATACCGGTTATTATACCGGTTACTATGTCGTAGACTGATACGCTACCACTAAATATTATGTATGTGATGAATACAAGGATACAGACAACAACAGCACTACCGAGCCTCATGACTTGTCAACCTCTAAGCCTTCTTATCTCCCTCACATCGGTTGTACCATATAGTCTGTAGATCTGTAGTGTGAGGAATACTAGGAATAATGTTACAGCAAGACCTATGACAATAGCTGTTAATACTAGTGCCTGTGGCAGGGGATCGACTGCTCTCTTCTGAAACTCTGCTAGGGTTTCATGTGTAGCATTTAAGTAGTTAACCAGTACTGGCGGAATACTGGGAGTTTCTGGTGATGGCCATCTTCTATAGCCTAGTATTATAGCAAAAGTATTAGCAGTATCTCCAAGTATCGTGAGTGCGATGATCTTCTTCACGAGGCTTGGTCTAAAGAATATTCCGTATAGAGCTAGTCCTAAGTTAACAAACATACACGTTATTATAAGTGATAGGAAGTAAGCTATAGGGTCAATCACTTTTCTCCACCCTCTTTAAATACTCTCTCTGGTACAGCTAGTAGTAGAAACACGATCGTGAATCCAGCCATTACAGCAAAGAACTCGGCAATGTTGAAAAACCATAGTGTACCACTAATGAGTTGCCCATCTAGGTGCGAAGGCATACCGATAGGTGCTAGTTCCTTGGGTTGATTCTGCAGTATAAATGCGGGGAATCCTAGTGCTGATGCAATGAAATACACTATCACAGCTACGATACCAATACCTGCTAATCCAAGACTACGTATAACAAGCATTAAGTCTTTCGAAACACCCTTCTCTAATAGGAAGTAGTGAGAGAATATAACTAGTATCAATAGCGGTGCTACAGCAGCTGTTGCACCTCCTTGGAATCCACCACCTGGTGTGAGGTGTCCATGTAGAGCAATACTAACTGCTACTGCTATGATCATTACCGTTGTTATGCGTGTAACTGTTTTTGGTATTAGCGACAATCCTAGTTCGCCAGCTGGCTTACTATACTTTAGTAATCCTCTACCAAGTGCTATGGAACCAATAATTGCTAGGTAGAATACCGCTGTCTCGAACACCGTATCCAATCCACGATAATCCCATACAATCGCTGTAACACCCTCTGGAGACATTGCTGTGAAGAACCTGTTCCAGGGGTTATAGGTAGTGTTTAGGTAATAACTAGCTAATTGTCTAACACTAGTGCTTGGAATATATAGTCCACCAGCTAGCGTGAGTAGGGTTCCGAGACCCAGTACGAAGAGTATTATGGAGAATACAGCAAACCCGTGTCTCATATTCTCTCCTCCTTCTCGGTTTTACTTATAAGGAATAGAATAACGGCTGGGTAGAGGCCAACTGCTACGGGTACGTAGACTAGTACTATATCCGGAGCCATTAGTATGTAGTAGAGCAGCGCGTATAGCGTACTCTGTATAGCTGAGAAAACAACTGCTCTTATAAGGTTTTTCTCGAAAATAGCGTAGTATACTGCTACAACAGATACTAGTGCAGCTAGTGCTCCAAGCCCTAGTACGATTAGCTGCGGATCAATCACTCTATATCACCCTTAACACACATTGATTCATCAAGGTGATCAGCTAGACAAGGCTCTACTTTAACGAGCTTTGCTCGATGTGTCGCGCGAGCTAGTGCGTGTGAACCAGCTGGTGCTAGTATTAGTGTTAATACAGCTGTTACTAGTGCAGCACCAGCTACAAACCAGCGGTAAATCCCTAGTGGTTCGTAGCCTATTGCTACTAGTGAAGCCCCTATCATGGGTACGAAAGCACCCCAGATAGTACCAATTGTAGCAGCGTGTAATCTCAAATAGAAGTTCTTAAATCTATGCATACCAATAGATGCTATTAGATCGGATATAGCGCCCATACCTATTAGGAATAAACCTATATAAGTTAGTACATCGTACACAGCTATTCACCCATTTCTCTCTTTTCGAGGTATTTCGCGATGTATATATCGAAAGCATATATCCAGAGAGCCAATACTATAGCAGTTGCTACTAGTATTGGTATCCTCAGATAAATAGCTAGTATTACGAGAAAAGCGGCTACGTCGTATGTCATAGCATCAATAGCTAATACCTGGTCTGAGATAGTTGGCCCCTTCAATGCTCTTATAATATACAGTACGAATGCCACTACGAACACTGGTATAATGTATGTTAGAGTTGTAAACACTACGTCCATGCTTATGCCCCACTACTCTTTTTAAGTGTTGAGAGACTGAGTTCGCTAGAATCTATTGGATTCTCGGATGCAAGTCTATACTCGCTTGTTGTCTTATATGCGTAGACAGGACAGACTGTTACACAGCGGTAACAGTATACGCAGCGGAAGTAGTTTACAACTGGGTATATTTTGCGCGGGTTGATCTTGGGTGCTTCATAACCCTCGGGAATAGGCTTCATCTCAATAGCATCAGCTGGACACTCTAGTTTGCAGAGGCTACATCCAGTGCACTTTGTTAAATCAGCGTAGTGTCTGCCGCGAGCATCTTCTTCTATAGGTGTTGGTTCGAAGGGGTATTGTATAGTAGCTGGTCCGGTTATAAAGTTCTTTAGTATAAGTCCCAGTATAGAGGGTTTACCACCGCGTCTAGGCATTAGATCCTCCCTCTTGCTAGGTCTTTGAAACGTACATATTTTCGAACACCCTTCTCGAGATCAGCAACTACTACTCTCTCCATGCAAGATATGCACGGGTCTAGCGAGGTAAATATCACGGGGAGATCGGCTACTGTATGGCCGGGGTATAGTATGTATGAGTGAATAACGTTTAGGAAGCTAGGAGTCCTGATCTTAACTCTGTATGGCTTAGTACCGCCCTTACTCATAACATAATATGTTAACTCGCCACGCTGTGCTTCAACACGTGCATATGATTCTCCCTCTGGAAATCTACGCGGTAATCTTCTCTCATCGGGTACTGCTGGTCCATCACTTGGTAAATGCTCTAATGCATAAATACACATGTCTATAGCTTCTAGTGTTTCATCCCATCTAACCATCATACGAGCCCACGAATCACCCTCGTTGCGTACAACTACATTCCATGGTATGTCTCCATAGGCGTCATACTTATCAGATGCTCTAGAGTCGATCCTAACACCGGATCCGCGGGCTACTGGTCCAACGAAGCTATATTTAGTGGCATCGGTTCTCGATAAATAGCCGGTATCTACTAGTCTTTTTAGAATAGTATCGTCTTCCATCCAAACTCTCTTATAGTATACTACGCGTTCACGCACTCTTTTTAGCAAGTCTATCAAGCGATCACGCTTTACGCTATCAATATCTCGTCTTACACCACCAACCATCATGTAATCTCCAACAACACGATTACCAGTTAGGATTTCCTTGGCTTTCATGATCTTCTCACGATCAAGCATAATATTCATAAAGAGAGCATCAAAACCAAGTATCTCGGCCATTATAGCGTTGATCAACATGTGGCTATGTATACGCTCGAACTCCATAGCAACAACTCTTAAGTACTTAGCGCGATTACTCGGCTCGATCCCTAGGAGATACTCAAGCGCACGTGTATAACAATTAGCGTGTACCGTGTTACATATACCACACACTCTTCCACAAATGAATATATTTCGGTAAAACGTGTTCTTCTCAGCTAATTTCTCAATACCACGGTGATTATAACCCGTATTAATCTCGACTTTAACAACTTCTTCTCCATCAGCATATGCTTTAAGTAATAACGGCTCGTGTAAAGCAGGGTGTTGTGGTCCGACAGGTAGTTCTACAACATATGGTATTTCAATAATCTTTTTAACACCCATATCCTATCAGCCTATACTAGAGATTTATGAAAAAGTGTGGAAAGAGAGCTAAATCCGCTAATATCTATGGAGTATAAATATAAAACCTTTATCACGCAAAACACCCATAGGCTAGACATTAGTATCTTTACGAAGCGGGTAAACCCCTTTCTCAACAATATCCTTTGCTACGAAGAATCCGCGGCGTAGGTGCGGATTACCGCGGAATACCACGCCGAGCAGGTCATGGGTTTCGCACTCACCACTGAGAACACCTGGTATTAAGTCGAATAAGCTATCTATCTCGGGTTTATCACGCGGTATAAAAGTCCTAAATACTACGGTGACTTCATCCGGTAGTAATACGACGTAATAGTCTAGCCTGATCTTTCCCTCATCGATGAGATCGGTGCCAACGATGGTGGCTACGTAGAAGTTATCATAGCCAAGTATCTCGATAAGCTTCTGGAACAGCTCTCTAACCTTACCGGCTTCAAACACGAAAACTCTTCTATTAGGTTTAACTAGTTGTTCTTCGATGAAGAACTCTCCAAGCTCACTTAGCTTATCCAGTACACTCATGGCCAGGAAACCCCTATTTAGCTTCTTTAAGCTTATTTAAGAGCTTAACAATACCGTCGAGTATTGCTTCGGGTCTTGGTGGACAACCAGGAATATACATGTCTACGGGTATAACCTTATCAGCACCAGCTAAGACGTTATATGCATTGTGGAACACGCCTCCATCAATAGCACACGCACCAACAGCTATTACGAATTTGGGGCTAGGCATTTGATCATATAGCCTCTTAAGCCTCTCGGCAGCTTTTTTAGTAACAGCTCCCGTTACGACAAGGATATCGCCGTGTCGGATACTAGGAGCTAGTTTAACACCAAAACGCTCTGGATCGTAAAGCGGTGTTAGCGCTGCTAAAACTTCTATATCGCATCCATTACAAGCACCTGTGTTAAAGTGTACTAGCCACGGCGTATACCTTATGATCTTTGCTCTAGCAAGCCCTCTCTGCTGAATATTCTGGAAGCCACTATTACTGTTTACTGCCACTTTAATACACCGCTAAGTCGCTGGTAGAACTTAATGCTATGAAATGCTATCTAGCCTCATGATAAAAAACTTTATGACGAAAATACTTCTAGGTCTGAAACCTATCCTTTAGGATAGAGATCTATTCGCTGGGTTCAAGGGGGTGTTTGTGTTTCTTCTTGATTTTTTCTATAAAAATGTGTGATGTTAAACCGTATAAGCCTAGGAATAAACCAGCTAAGTTTATTGCATAAGCAAACATTATCAGGTAAAAGTTTTCCTCTATGATTTTTATCACGGTTAGAAAAACTATTAGCCAACCCACAATTAGCATTACCGCTCCTATAACTATTAGCAGTACTGGGTGCTCCGCTACCGGTAGCCTATCTCTTGACATAGAGCCAACACTTTACATAGTGGTTTGGCTCGACTTCAACCATGGGTGGTTCTTTTGTTTTACATATATCCATTACATGTGGACATCTGGGAGCAAGCCGGCAACCAGGTGGTGGGTTTACTAAGCTGGGTGGTTCTCCTGGTAGTGTTTCTTTGAATACAAACCTGTTCTGAGGGTCTGGGTCTGGTATGACTTTTATCAAGTGCTGTGCGTATGGGTGTTTAGGCTTGTATATAACGTCTCTAGCAGGGCCTAGCTCTACTATATGGCCTGCATACATTACAGCTATTCTATCGGAGAAGTATTTTGCTGTTGAGAAGTCGTGTGTAATATATATTACTGAGATCCTATACTTTCTCTGTAGTTCCTTAAATAGCGTTAGTGTTTCTACTCTAACAGAGGCATCGAGCATCGAGACAGGCTCATCAGCAACTACGAGTTTGGGTCTTAGTATAAATGCTCGTGCAATAGCTACTCTCTGGAGCTGGCCTCCGCTTAGCATGTGTGGATACTTATTAATATAGTCCTCGGGAGGAGTGAGCTTTACTTCTTCAAGCGCTTGTAGAATTCTCTCCATTCTCTCCTTCTTAGGTACACCATGTATTTTTAGGGGTTCTTCGAGAATGGTTTTTATAGTCATAAATGGAGGCATTGCACCATAAGGATCTTGCTGTACTATCCCGGTTACACGCCTATACCACTTCAGCTTCTTACCCTTTATATGCGTGATATCTTGTCCTTCAAAGTATATGTGCCCAGATGTTGGTTCAACTAATCTCAGAATCCCCTTACCAAGAGTTGTTTTACCACAACCACTTTCTCCAACAACACCAAATATTTCTCCTCTTTTAACTTCAAAGGATACCCCATCAACAGCTTTAACGTATCCTATAATGCTTAGGAACTTCCTTATCGGATACCAGATCCTAAGGTCCTTCACTACTAAGAGGGGTTCTTCAGACCTCTCCTCTGGGACTTTTCCCACAGATCACACCTCACTACTTTTTAGCGTAGAGCCAGCACTGTACATAACCCTTATTATCGATCTTAACTATGGGTGGAGCTACTTCTTTACAAATAGGCATCGCATTAGGGCATCTCGGAGCAAATCTACAGCCTTTTGGCGGATTTATTAAACTAGGTGGCGTACCCGGCACAAACGTCGGTACGCGTTCTTCATGTAGTCTTGGAACACTGTTTAATAGTGCTTTAGAGTATGGGTGTAGTGGGTCTACGTATACTTGTTCTGCTGGTCCCAACTCGACTATTTTACCTGCATACATCACTGCTACTTTATCAGCTAGTTCGCTAGAGGTACCGATATCGTGTGTTATAAAAATATATGTTAGTTTGAGTTCTTTCTTCAACTTCTTCAGAACGTTCATTATATTTGCTTGTGTCATCACATCTAGCGCGGAGGTCGGCTCGTCAAGTATTACTATATCGGGTCTTGTGATCAGCGAGAGAGCTATAACTACTCTTTGTCTCATTCCACCACTTAGTTCGAATGGGTATCTCCACAGAAAGTCCTCGCTTATACCAACAAGCTTGATCATTTCTCTAGCTCTTTCAATAGCTTCTTCTTTAGTAGCCATTTTTCTGAGTATTAGCGGTTCGATCAGGTGATCGACTACTTTTATTACAGGGTTAAGACTATTCATAGCTGCTTGTGATACATATGATATTTTAACCCATCTTATCTTTCTATCAAATTCTCTATCATTGAGCTTCATTACATTAATGCCATCTATGATTACATCGCCTCTGTAGAGACTCACATTACGTGGTAAATACCTCATGAGTGCTCTAGCTAGTGAGGTTTTACCACAGCCCGATTCTCCAATAATAGCAAGTGTTTCTCCACGTTCTATGCTAAAGGATACTCCATCAACTGCTTTTACATCTCCCCTCATAGTTCTAAAGTATAGGTATAAGTCTTTAGCCTCTAGTATTGGAGCCATTTACCTCTCCCTCAACCTCGGGTTGAAGATTCTATCTAGTGTGAACCCCATTAAAGCGAATCCGATTGATATCGTCATAAGACATACCGAGGGCGCGAGGATCCAGTGATAGAGACCCCAGTACAGCGCGCCTCCAGTATATGCTTCATCGAGTATCTTACCCCATGTGATCGCCTGTGGATCACCTACACCAAGTATTGCTAAAGCAGCTTCTAGGAACACGAATGAGGGGACCGATAATACTATAGCTGGTATTATAGTTGGTAATACACGTGGTACCATGTACCTAAGTATTATCCTAGCATTACTAGCACCATATGCACGCGCTGCTTCGATATAGGGCATTTCCTTGACTTGAAGAAACATTGCTCTATAAGTTTTGATTCCACCGCCAAAAGCACTTAGCGCTACTACAACTATTAGGAGCGTCCATATGCTGAATTTGTAGAAGTACGAGATCATTATAAGTAATGGTAGGAACGGTATAACCATGACTATTTCGTTTATTCTAGATATTAGGTGATCTACTATTCCACCGTACCATGCGGCTGTTGCAGCTATTATCATTTGGAGAAATGCTGTTAGCACCGATGCTAGTACACCAAACGATAATGCTAGTGGAGCACCCCACATAATACCTATCCATAGGTCTCTCCTCTTATCATCTGTTCCCAGTAAACCATACACTTTACCATAAATATTCAGCTTTACATCAATATCTGCATTAGGATCTGCGGAAGAAGCTTCTATAACGACACGGTACCTGCCCTTAAGAGGTGTAACGGTATCCTTACTAAGTATCGACGCGTCCTCTTTAGCAAATAGTGCTATTTCAGGTGTGATGTCGTATGTGATGTTTGCCCTAAGTTTTTTGATAATGTAGAATTTATACCTATTCATTAGCTCGAGATCTCCGGATACTCTGTAGTACTGATATTTTTCGAGTACATTTCTGTATACTATGAATTGAGAACCATCCGGTTTTATCCAGGTAACTTTAACTAGCATAGGCTGGGTAGTATTTATGAAGAACCACATTACTATTTCTGATGGGAAGTCGTCATACTCGTATTCAAAGCTGAACTTTATAGTTGCTATCATCCCACCGCCTCCTATTGCTATGGTTTGTCTGCTCTTTGTTATACCTAGCTTGGGCTCTCGCGAATCAAAGATCATCGTACCTACTGGTAGTTTCTTTGATGAAAACGCGTTTATCCATTCAGGGAATGCTAGTTTTGGATAATCTTGCCAGTACTCGATGGAATTCCACATGCGAATAGCTTGGTCATAGGGTAGCGTAACCATAGCATATATGGATATAAATACGAATATTAGCACTAGCAGTAATCCTATAACAAACGACTTAAATCTAATCATTAAAATTAGGGCTTCCTCTATCTTTCTCCTAGCTGACATGTTCTTAACCCCCTACTCTTATTCTTGGATCTACTATAGCGTATACAATGTCAAGAACTATAACGCTTATAGCGAGTAGATACGCATAGATTGTTATAACGCCTATTATAACTGGTGCATCGTTCATACCTATAGCTTCTCTAAGTAAGGTACCAAGACCTGGCCAAGAGAATATGGTTTCAGTAACCATTGCACCCATCCACGAAGCTATCAGGGTTAATACGAAACCGGTTATTATTGGAGGCAGTGTTGGTCTTAGGATATAGCGTCTCTCAATAATTCTTGGTGGGACTCCACGAGCTCTTGCGTAGTCTACGTAATCTTCCATCGAGAATAGTAGGAAGAATGTTCTTCTGGAATAGGCTCCTATCGGGATATATGCTATTAACCATGAAAGCAGAGGCAGTATCATGTGTTTCAGTACACTGAGTGCATACTCGAATGGATCTTCGGGTGCGGGAGCATCGACCATTCCTCCATATGGTAGTATTCTTAGCCATGAAGCAAATATTAGTATTAGGAATATTCCGTAGAACCACCCAGGCATCGCGGACATCCATGCCATACCAACTATGGCCTTGTCTAGCATAGAACCGTATTTTCTCGATGCTGTTAATCCTATGAATATCTCTGCGAAGAATATTACTACGTTTGCGGTTGTGAATAATAGTACTGTTGCGGGTAAGCGCTCTAATATAATGTCCCATACTCGCTTTGATCCGCCAGTACTAGTTATATACAGTGCTCTACCAAGATTCAGCGATAGCGCGTCCCGTAAGTACATAAAGCTCCTAACGATAAAGGGTTGTGTTAAACCACGTAGTTCTAGTTCACGCTGGATCTCGGCTTGTGCTATACGTTCTCTCTCCTCTGCAGGAAGAACTCTCCATGTTGGATCGTTTCTGAGTCGTTCATAAACTCTAAGAGTTATCTCAGACTTCATAATCTCGTCTATGTGTCCACCAATATTAGCAATAAAAATCGTTAAGTATACTGCTATGATAAGGGATATCGCCACGGATACTGTACGAATACCTATAAAACGGGCAACACGAAGAGCTCCCTTAGCCTTACTAGGCCTCCTTGACATCACGCAAGCCTCCACTCAGCCTGTGGAGTAGGGCTCATTATATGGATACACTAGCGTACCCATTATATTTTTTTTTCTTTTATTCATAAAAACTATTCTAGGTGTTCTTAAATGAGAAGATATGATAAGGAGATGAGTGGTAAAGGAATTGAAAAAAGCTATTAAAAAGAACTGTGTATAGAAGTCTCTCGTTACTTCTTTCTTCCAATAACTATGCCTATAATGCCTATTATAATGCCTAGAATGCCTGCAACTAGCGCGCCATATACTAGTCCGCTCATACCAGCTACATCGGATTTAACAGCGTTGATATCTTCTTGCATTCCCTGTATAGTGCCCTCGATAGTGTCTATCCTATCTTCTAAACTACTTATATCTCCACGTACAGCAGCTATTTGCTCACCAACATAGCCGACAACGCTTCTTATAGTAAATACTGTTTCAGCAACTGTTGGTTTACCAACTAGCTTTGATACAGCTATTACAATGAGTTTGCCAGCACCTGGTGTTAATCCAATTGTTTGTTCTTCTGGTAGCGTTATCTTCCACTCACCATCGGATACAGGCTCTGCTTCACCAACTATCTTGCCACCGCCGTGGATTAGTAGATATTTTACATACTCCATATCATTTACCTTGTATGGTTGTCCTTTGAACGTTATTGATACGGTGATCTCGGCTGGTAATCCCTGTGTAATGGTCTCTATAGGCTCGATACTTACCTCCGGGATCATTGGCTCACTAAAGCGTAGCCACTTATCAGCTGTGTCAATGTGTTCTCTGTATGCTCTGAGTACTATTTGCTTAGCAACGGTGTCAACCTTTTCTAGGTAGAACGGTCCAAGGCCGACCCAGAAGTGTCCCTTCTCCTCATACCATTTCTTAAGGTTCTGATACCTTTGTAGTGCCTCATCTTCAGTTATGTACTTGCTAAGCACTTCTGGATACGGTATTAGCTTCTCGTTAATAGCTCTTTCTAGTTCTTGAGCTAGTATTTCTAGAGATGGTCCAGCAATGTAGTTTGTCCTCTCTACCTGTAGTGCATCGGCTTTATCAGCAGTAAATGCTAGTTTACCATCAGCTTCTGCGAGCCATCCTATGAATACCATGTGCCATGGAGCAGGGCCATAGTCATAGTATGGCCAGAAAGCATTAGCTGCTGCTGATGCCATCCACTCGGCATCCATGTACCAGCTATCTGTGTAGTACTCTATTACTAATGGGTCTTCTTGCACTATTCTGAAGCCCTTAAACATCTTAATCCATGATTCATAGCTTGGTACTGCTGATTCATCATACACTGGGCTATCTGGTTGTGCTCTATCATGTGCTAGTATGAATGCGAATACTATGTCGGCCAAGTCGAATGGGCTGCCATCGTGCCACTTATACTCGCCTGTGAATAGGTTATCCTCGTAATAGACTACTACCTTAACTAGTGCTTTAGCCCCTTCTGGGAACTCTTCTCCAACAGTTTCTATTCTCCTTGTTGTAGCATTCCACTGGTACCAGGCATCAGGTGGTACATCTATTGTGTCGACAAACTTTAGTTCAACCCAGTCAAGAGTCTTGCGTACTGGTAATCCTTTAACAACGTATACTTCGGCTTTCTTAACTCTTTGTGGCCAGTATAATCCAGTGTATGGATCGGGCATAGTAGCTATTTCGCCAGTAGCTCGGATTACCGTCATGTCGTAGATCCAGTCACTACCACCAACTGGGTTCCATGGCTCTACAAGTACTGTAGGCATAGCGATCTTCACGGAACCACCGACTTGTCCCTCGTATCTCAGCGTCCATGGCCATAGCCATGAACCAGAGTATCCTCCAGCTAGGTCACCAGCGATCTCGATCTCTGGTCTTCTAGGCCATGGAGCTATTAGGTTTACAAGCCATATTCTTTGTGATTCTTTCATTGAAAGCCATAACGCTTTTCTCATTAACTCGTCTCTTTCCTCGATAGAAGTGAATGATCTGGTCCACAATCTCTCAGCTATGGTGTAGAATTCTGGATCATTCTTATAGGCTTGCCATAGTGGAACCGGTAATCCTAGTTTTGTGTAGAAGAATCCAAAGTTATCTGACTCGTCTCTCGATACTACTGTAGTTATCCATCCACCAGTGTAGATGTGCCAGGTTCCCTCAGCTGGGTCACCATATATCCAGTAAGGAGCTAATTCTCTGCTAGTACCGTATCTACGTACAACTGTGAATCCTAACTTCTCTAGTTGCTCTGCAACATAGTCTCCAATCTGTCTTCTAGCATCCTCTGTTCTTATCAAGAATATGATCTCTACCGGCTCACCGTTGTAATACCACTTACCCTCCGCAGCTCTGTACTCTGCTCCTAGCTTTGTCATTTCCTCGAATATTATCGACTTAGCTTTTTCAAAGTTGTACTTATACTCTTGCTCAATCTCGTAGATCGTGTCATAGTACCTAGCATAGTCTGGGAAGCTTGGAGTAATGGCTACATATCTAGGTACTGCTAGTCCTCCTAGGATCTCGTTTGCGATATAGTCTCTATCAACAAGATAGTTCATGGCCTCTCTTATTCTTGCTACAGCGAATGGGTTTAGCTTGCCAGTCTTATTGAATACTGGTCCCACGGGGTTGAATGTTAGCTCATAGTATAGTGCATAGGAGAACCATACTTTTAATCCATATTCCTTCATTCTCTGATAGCGCTCAGGATCTGTTATTTCGTCGAAGTATACTTGGATCTCATTGTTCTTTAGCATCTCTAGGACTTTATCTGGGTCAGACTCTTCAATGAATACGACCTCGTCAACCCAGGGTCCATGTGGAGCCTCTTGAGCTATTGTTACTCTGGGGGTTACTGCTACGATGTTTACTACGAGTATAAATAGTAATATGGGTATTAATGCTCTATAGATCCAGCTCTGCATACAGTACACCCAGTATATTAGTATTGAAACGATATAGTTAATAAAATTGACGTTGTTAAGCACGAGTTAATAGTGTTTGAGAACAAGTGTGGATCTATGCGTTAGTGTTTGTGCTTATTTATCTAATAAGTACTACTCACTAGTGAGGAGGCTATAGTTTGACCAAAACTAATGCCTCCATCACCAAGTGGTATTTTCTCGGGAATATATACTGCGAGGTCCTCGAGTAATAGTCTCTGTCTTAATCCTTTGATGATGTAGCTATTTACAGCAGCACCTCCCGAAACCACTACTGTTTCAGATACTCTCATACCCCTTATACTATTAGCTATTAACTCTCCAAACCACCAACCAAGACTATATAGGAAGCTATACGCGAGATCGGGGATTCCGTAGTATTCTCTACTACTAATGACCCACTCGAAAGCCTCGCTATAGTCTAGGCGTAGTATATCGCTGTCATTTACTATTTTAAACCCCGGTATCTCCACGAGGGTCTCGTGATAATCGGCTACAGCTTCAAGCTTTATTGCAGGCTCTCCCTCATAGTCTCTATATCTACACACACCTAGTACAGATGATACAGCATCTAGTAAGCGGCCAGTACTAGAAGCGGGGGTATATTTCCCGAGCTTTACGAGTTTATAGACTAGCTGATACTCGCTACTAGGCTCTGTATTTAGGAGTTTAAGTGTTTTCTCTATTTCGCTCCACTCGTAACCCTGACTAGCCAGTATACCTACTACTATACGCATTGGGTAGTAGGTGTCTCGATCACTTGTTAGTGGAAGCGGTTTGAGAGAAGCGATTCGCTTATACCACGGCTTATCAGTATCGAAAACTATTACTTCACCACCCCATACTGTTTCATCATCACCCCATCCAAGACCATCAATAGCGAGACCAACAACTCTCTCACTAATACCAGCTTCTATAGCAGCACCTAGTACGTGTGCATAGTGGTGTTGAACCTCGATTACCCGAGCTCCGTGTTTAGTAGCGTACTCAAGCCCTAGTCTACGCGAGTAGTAGTTGGGGTGTTTATCTACAGCTATAACTGCTTTACTGGGGTCTATGTGGTAGTTCTTGGTGAAGAAATCAATGTATTTCAACAACTCGTTTTGTGCATCAACACTATCGAGGTCACCGATATACTGGCTTAGTATAACTTTGTCTTCGAATCCAATAGCGAATACATTGCCGAGATCAGCTCCGAAAGCTATATACTCGCCGCCGAGGTCGCGGTATACTCTAATCCACATAGGAGCATATCCACGGCTACGCCTAAGAAACACGTACCTATTACCTGTTTTCCTCAATATTGAGTCATCAACGCGATTAACTATTTCGCGGTCATGTGTGAGAACATAGTCTACCACGCCACGTAGTTTTGATCGCACGCACTCCTCGGTAATACACATAGGCTCGCCACTAATGTTACCACTAGTCATGATCAGGAATTTGTCGCGAGTCTCCATTAAGAGTAGGTAGTGTAGCGGAGTATACGCTACGAACACTCCTTCATGACTAAGACCCGGTGATACATACTTCGAGACTGGTGAATCTGGTTTCTTGGGTAGGAGGAGTATTGGTGCTTGTGGTGATTCTAGCACCTCCCGGTCCTCGGGAGTCATATAGACTAGTTTCTCGAGAACACTAGTATCTATCCCCATAACTGCGAATGGCTTTGTTGGTCTCTTCTTCCTACGCCTAAGCTCTAATACCACGTCATCACTAGTAGCTAGTGCTGCTACGTGGAAACCACCAATACCCTTAACAGCTACTATATACCCCTCATCAATAAGGCGAGCAGCTTCTCTAATAGGATCACTCGTTTCTACTCTCTCCCAGTCAATAGTGTAAAGGTATAACCGGGGCCCATCACGTGGACAACTAATACCCTGTGCATGATACCTACGGATATTCCCTAGATCACGGTATTCGCGGAGACACTCATCACATAAATGGTACTTAGCCATAGCCGTGTTCTCACGATCATACGGGACACGGTACATGTATGAAAACCGGGGTCCACACCAAGCACACGAGTTAAAAGCATAGCGGTAACGCCTATCACTCGGGTTAAGTACTTCTCTCAGACAATCACGGCAAATCGCGAAATCCGGTGGTATATTAGAACGCTTAATAGAAGCTCTACCACTAGGTTGTATCACGAAACCCCTATAACCGCGCGGCTCTACCTCTTCAATAAACACTTCTTCTATAATAGCTGGTGGTGGCTTCTCCTCATACAAGAGCTCTATGAAGCGATTAATAGAAGACTCACTACCCTCTACCCATACCTCTACTTCAGAACCACCAATATTCTTAACATAACCACCAACACCAGCTTTAACAGCTATTCTATGTATGAATGGCCTAAAACCAACACCCTGTACAAGCCCCGTGATAATAAGGCGCCACGCAGTAACCAATTACCAACCCCTACTATAACACAGTTATAATCCTAGTAGGTAATTAACATAATAACCACTAATAAGTTCTGGAAATCCACATATTCATCTCCCCATAATAAATCTACATGGTATACCCGAGCTAGATAATTAGCAATACCCATACTTATTGTAGCTATAGTTTGAGAATTTCGATCCCATTAAAAACTATGGCGAAGAAGGTTTTCTAGCTCTAACAGTTTATCCAATACATCCTCCTCGATAGCCCTACGTTTTAAGTATTCGTGATCAAGCTTATCGTGCAAAACCATATAAAGCCACAAGGCTTTATCTCTGTCAGTGGTAGAATCCCAATACTTCCATGACGCCAGATACAATACGATCAGCTCCTCCGGAGGATCAATATATATTATAAAACTATTAATTCTCACTTCAACGGGTTTCTTACTCCTAGTATAAGAAACTGCTACTATGTCTATGGATTTAGCCGCGAGCTCTTCATAAATAGGTAAATAACCTCTAGCTATTTTCTCGCCTATTCTATTTAGAAATTCTTCGAGGATCTTAGATACCCTTGGATTACTAGTAATGACATCTACATCAGCTGTTCTATACGCTCTCCCCGTTAGTAATTCTACGGCAAAACCTCCAGTTATCACTATGAAGCCTAAACCATTACGCATAAACCACGTGTTTAAAAAACCAAGGAATAATGAGAATTTTCGAGTTTCATCACCTATTTCGAGTATTCTCTGGCGTATTTTTTTGTATGCATCAATTAGGTTCTTTACGTGTGTCTCAGTTTTAGAATCCTCCTCTCTTTGTTCCATTCAATCACCTCAAACATCAAGCTGAATCTGATCTTAGCTAATTCTCCTATTCTTATCGATTCACTAATACTCCTTCGGCTCCGGCTTCCCTTATCCTTGCTTCTAACCTCTATAATTTTCTTCAAAGCTCTTCTCTCTATATCATCCAAATACATCGCCTAGTTAAAGTATCTAGTACTTCTCCTTAGTAAAACTTGCTTGTTCTTTCCAAGATCGATGTTGTATCAATTTCGAAACTTTGAGTACTTAACAAAAATTCAAACCTTAGCGAGAACTTCTAACTAATAATTACTCCGGCTAATAACCAATAGTCAGAAAAGTAGTCACATATAGGCTGGGATCCGTATCGCCAGCTATAGTAGTGCTAGTACAATAGTGTAGGAATATATAGCATTGTAGGTTCAGCGCGATACCGGAGCATAGTATGTAGAGATAGAGAAGTTTAATTAATGTATATCGCTTCCTATTTTCTTGGTGTTTAAAAGTGGGACACGTTATTGCTAAAGTGAAGCTTTACAATCCCTATGATGCGTCTAAGTCTATGGAGTATGAACTTCTCGTTGATACTGGTAGTACGTATACGTGGATTAAGCGCAGTATACTCGAAAAACTAGGTATCAAGCCTATAGATAAGAGAAGATTTAGAACTATAGAGGGTAGAGTTATTGAGCGTGAAATAGGCGAAGCCGTAATCGAGTGTCTTGGTAAGAGAGCTACATGTATTGTAGTCTTTGCTGAAGAGAATGATCATGAAGTACTTGGTGTTACAGCTCTAGAGAATCTAGGTCTTGAAGTAGACCCGATTACTAAACAACTTAGAGAAACTGAAGCAATACTAGCCCTCTAGTATTTAGAGAAGCTATTGAAGTCATAGAACTATTGTAGAACTTGGTCAGCTCGATTATCCGCTATATAGTTCAGCACTATTGATATGCGGCATTCACGTTTAACTAATTCTAGCAGAAACAATTGATACCATTTAATACTTTGGTATGTTACTGATGTTATCCACGAGAAAATTGTGAAGAAATGGTGTATCGATATAGTGATCTTCAGTAATTGTGCCCCATCTCCTTATTATACACTTGTAGTTAGGATATTATTCCGGCTTCTCTGAGTAGTTCTGTTACTTCTTTCATCTCCTCTTCATTGATTTTCTCAATAGCTACTCCAGCATGTACGATTACGTAGTCGCCAGGTTTAACATCATTAACTGCCACTAATACTTCTCGTTCAACACCACCCATACGAACACGAGCAATAAACACGCCATTCTCTTCTCTAATATCTAGTACCTCGGCGGGTATGCCCAGACACATAACTATTCCCTCTAACAGATCCTGGGTAGATTAAGTGGATTAGGAGATACTACTACGCGCCCACCGACCTCTGTAATAGCTACTACACGTCCCCTAATAACATCGCTATCGCTCTCTACAACTTCTCCTATAATACTTGCGTGTTTTTCTCCGAGACTATGTAGTGTTTTCACAACTTCCTCAGCGACGTCTGGTTTAGCAGCGAGTACAGCTACTCCCTCGCAAGCAACATTAAGCGGATCAATGCCTAGAGAATCGAGAAAACCCCGTACTTCCTCCCTGATCGGTATATTCGAGCGGTTTATAATGATGGTGTATGGTGTGTTGCTAACCCACTCGTTCAACACACTAGCAAGGCCACCACGAGTTGGATCGCGTGCAGCAGTTATGTATCTACGGTACTTCTCTATAACCGGTAGTACTGTCTTAGCTAAGGGTTTGCTATCACTACGGAGACCGGGTGCAGTATCTAGTACTCCGAGTTGTGCAGCAAGTATTGCTGATCCGTGCTCAGCTATGGGGCCAGTAACTATTATCTTATCACCGGGTTCTATACGGTCTATTATAGGCTCGTACTGTGATACTCCAATACCGAAACCACTGATAACGATCTTATCAACCATGCCGCGTGGCATAACTTTGAAATCGCCACCTATGAGAGCGATACCGTGTTCTCGCAGTATCTTGATCATTGATTCTACTATTTTCTCGAGATCACTAAATGGAAAACCCTCTTCAACAACAATGTTATCCATGAAAGCAACTGGTTTAGCGCCCATAACTACGAGGTCATTAATAACGCCGGAAGCCGCTAGATGACCTATATCGCCGCCTGGGAAGAATATGGGGTTTACCGTGAAGGAATCCGATGAGAACACTATATAGTGGTCATCAACTCTTATATAGGCACCATCATCTAATACATCGAGTCCAGCACCACCCATGACTCTCCAAAGCTTCTCCGGCACGCGCTTGACAATGTATTTCTCAACAACACGCCAAGTATCCGGTCCGCCACTACCATGAATAATAGATACTAGCTCGTCCATATCAATCACGCCTATTACGCTATATCCATTGATAGAATTAACAACGTTATAAACACTACTACCTAACGGTAAATATAAGTATCAATGAGTCCCTTTTCGGAATTAGCTGGAGCACCCGGGTATATCACAGCTAAAGAATATGAGGACAAGCTGGTATCGGATCATCTAGTATTCCCTGCTATAACGTAGTTGTTCGAAACACTTAATGCTACGGTATCTCTGGATACTGTGTGGTCCTATAATATGTAGTTCTACGGGTGCATATAATGGTAAACCCATTTTCTCGGCTTCTTCATAGATCCTAGTCCTGAGATCCACGGCTTCGCTAAAGCTCGGCTCGTGATCAAGTACTACGAGTACGTCTATATCACTCAATACCGTTAACCGATCCTCTACAACTCCGCCAGTCAAGCATATTCTCGCACTAGGGATTACTCTTCTCGTAGCTTTATAAATTATATCTACGTATTTTCTCCATTGAGAAATGATCTTGAGAGGAGATAATCTGTCATGAGACACTCGAGAAAACACCTTTCTCGATTCTCTTTAATAACTCGATAACTTCTTTAGCATTCCTAATTAGTAGCTCTGCTTGTTCCCTCGAATAAGTAATAGGACCATATACCGCGCGTGTATGGGCTTCCTCGATCTCTGCTAATACTCTACGATATTTCCTAACAAAATCCATAACCTTTACTGCGTAGTCCCTATATCCTTCCTGTTCTAGTATCGAAGCTAATAAACCAAGAAGAGCTCTAATTCCATGACCACGCCATTCCTCACCTGTTAGCCTATATAGTAGGGATTTAATATAGAGCTGTACAGCGTACTCACAATTAAAAACAGCTAAATCATACTCGCCCTCTCCCAACAACCTCTCTGAAACCCTCATATATGCCAGGGCTCTTCTACGAAGTAGATTAGCATATTCGCCGCTCAAAATAAAACACCACTTAATAACTATGCAATAAGAGCTAATAGAACCATTATAAATAAGCAGTATTAAACATTGTGTAAAAACAATTGATTACCTACTAGGCCTAAACTGCTCTTCTAATTTTGTTTAACCAGTACTGTGCTGTGGTGTTAACAATTAATTATGTTATGTATTCCTAGAGTTGATACTAATACATCTCTAGGGCTAGAGCCATTTCTTCTTCTTGAAGTATATCGTCATCGCTATTCCTATGATTAGCATTCCAAGTAGTGTTAGGGGGTATCCATATGGGTGTTTTAGCTCGGGCATATTCCACGGGCTAGCATTTGGATCGAAGTTCATACCGTATATTCCGGTTATGAATGTTAGTGGTATGAATATAGTGCCCACAATAGTTAGGAGTCTCATTATATCACTTAGTCTTGTATTCTGGATCGATAGGTATATGTTTATGAAATCGTGGATCCTCGCTGTAGAGTATTCTACGAGTTCTAGTGAATCTCTTAACAAGTAGTCTCGTAGATGAATAAGGTTTTCATCACTAACGCTGCTGAGTATTCTATCAACTAGTTCCCTATAACCATATACTATTCTCCTAGCTCTTCTGACGCTATGTAGAAAACCCTTGATAGTAGTCAAAGCATCTCCGATACCCCTGTATTCTCTTGTTTCTATGATACGTGATTCCATGGATTCAAGCGTATCTAGTAATCCCTCTAGCACTGAGTTAATACCTGTGAGTGCTTCCTCGAGGACTCCCGCTAAAAACCCATATATACTACTCGTCTTAGAAGCAATACTCTCTAATCGTTCTCTCAATTCCCTATTTAGAGACGAGATCCATAGAACCACGTATCTATCGCTAAGCACGGTATAAGCATTGATTACCTGTAAGTGCTTAGTCGTTCCAACAGGTATTCTCAGAGCAAATACATAGTTGTTCTTAACAATCCTCACAGCAGGGTATACCCTCTTGTACCTACTAATTCTCCTAACAATACCGATAACCTCGCTTGGAACCCCTAACACGCTTAGTGCTTTCTCGTATTCACCGAGATCACTCGTAACAACAACTAGAGACCCACTAACAACTGACAATTCTCTAGGAGACACTTCGCGGAAAGACCTGTTAACACCTAGAACAAAAACTAGCATAAGCCTCACACATAATGATTAAAGTGTTTTAATGATAATTAGCTTAATTGGAAATGAAGGATCCCTCTTAATCAGGCCTCAGTATAGTTATTGTAGCTAAAATAGATGTTATGTCTACTACGTTATAATGCAACCAGAGTAGTCAAATATTTTAAATTATTGGTATCCGCAAAACCCATTACAAGATTTCATATATTCGTGAATAATGTCCCTAGCTCTAATTATCGGTGATATATGGATAGGTTTTTATAGGGTTTCGCACTTATTTGATCGAGGATAGTAGTTGTTCTAGTTCATAGGATAACCCTAATGCGTCATAGAGTATCTTATATCCTTGTTTCAAAGCCTTTAGTATTAGGGGATCACGTATTTCATCTAAACCTATTACTATGAGGTCTAATGGTAATACACGTGGTTTTACGCGACGTGCTCTAACAACCTCCCCTAGCTTATCGCTTACTTTTTCGAGTACTATTAATAAGTCATAATCGCTATAAGGTAGGTAGTCATTGCGCGCTCTACTACCATAGAGTATGATCGTTGAACGCGGATAGAGTTTCTTCAACTCAACTATATACTGGTTAAAAATCTTTTCCATATTCTCTATATTCTCTCTAAGCCTAATTAGTATTCTCCGCTTCACCCATGATCCACTCAATTATTTTCTCCATATAATCAATACATCTCTTAGCAATTGCCTCATCATATACTATTGGTTTACTACCGGGATATCTTGCTAACGTATAGTGTGGTGTTAATGCATCAGCATAGACATATAGTTGTTCGGGGATCTTCAAGCCAGCGTCTTCTAGGTATTTCAATAACTTTGAGAGATCGTGTGTAAACTCGTACAAACCAGTTAATTTAACAGATAGAGCCTTTAAGTATAGTTCAACAGCTTGTTGTGCTTCAAAACACACAATCCAGTAAACACCCTCACTGAGATGCCTCTTAGCTTCGCGTCGGGAAAACTCTGCTTTCTAAACCCATTCCTTGGGTAAAGACACGAGCAAGCACCAATAATGAATAGAGTATGCTTTATTAATTAATTTAGTGAAACCCTTCTAGAGTCTCCGGGCATTCTTTATTATGTTTTCTCTATTTTCACGATCTTCTTGTATATGCCTTTTTCGAGAAGTTCTTGGAACTCTTTACGAGTTAGTATTTTCAAGTCTATAGGGGCTTCTAGTGGTAAACCGTATTGTTCCGCTCTTCTCTTTATAGCTATTACCGTATCTATGTTTTTCAACAATGGATTCCCTGCTACGACGACTACATCTATATCGCTAAGTACTGTAAGTCTATTCTCAGCGGCTCCTCCAACAACATATACTTCTAGGCAATCATTACCCAGCAGATCTATACATGCTTTAGCAATAGCTTTAGCAAATTCTCTCCATTTCTTAAGTAGCGCGTATCTCTCTAACGCGTATCTAGCCCATTTTTTGTTCAACGCTCTTCAGTACCTCGAAAGCTTTCTTAGCGGTTTCTATACATATTTTACCTTGTTTCTCACCATAGGATATAGCACCATATCTAGCCATAATATAGCTCTCTTCAAGGAGATCTAGCCCATCACGATTATCAGCAACGAACCTACCAATTAAGCGGGCTACGTCGTCTCTACCGGCATCCATGAATAAGTTCCGAAGCCGAGCAAGAAGAGCCTTAGATCCGTGTATGCGTGGAGCTTCGCCAAAATACCTATATAGTAGTGCTTTTGTAGCCAATTGAATAGCTTCCTCGGCATTAAAACAAGCACCATCATAATCCCTCTCGGAAAAATCCCTAATAGCCCTAGTGAGAAATCTCTCAGCCCGTCTCCATAACAGGGAATAATACTCACCACTCACACACGAAACACCCACAATATATAGATCACGTTAAAGCAATAAATGAGTTTAAGGCCCAACTAGACCCGGAGCTTGTCTAGTCCTTAGTGCTCGTCCCAACCGCAATAAGTTCTCCCGTAGTTATTTACTCTCTTGTTTTAATTCCTCGAATATCCTGATAAAAACATCACTATATACTCTCCACTGGAGCTTGCCGTACTCTTCGGTATACCACGTAAAGCCTCTCTTATGGAGCTGGCAGGGAAAATCTCTACACGCTAGACAAATCTTTACATTCTTCTCTCTAGCACATTTAATAAACTCACACTGATCAGCGTGAGCATCACACCCTGGACACTCCTTAGCTAGATACGCTTTACAATACTCGCATAAAAGACCACAATAACCATATAAAACACCATTAACTCGAGGCATGATCTCACATCGTGATACGTTATGAAACAGAAACACGAGATATACTTATTTATCTAGTTCTACTCTACACGTAATTTTATGTTTTCACAAATACTAGGAACAGCCGTAATAGGTAACACCACTAATCGCTAAAGACCGCGGGAATACGACTCTCTATGAGATATTATTAACTAGCATATCTATGAGGAAGAGAATGGTGGAACCGGGGAGTTTCAACTAGAATAATCCTCTAACTAATCCCCATAAACCCCTCTCATGAAACACTCCAGCAGTTCCACCCTATTGGAGAGATCACTACCCTACAAACCCCTGTCATTAGGGGTTTTCAATGTCCTTATCTCAGCGGTTTTAAATCCTTGTTAAAGACTAGTATTTGATCCGAGATCTTCTCTGCGAAGTCTATGTTGTGTGTAGTAATTACTACTCCCTTTGCTTTGCGAATGCTGTTGATCAGGTTTACCAGAATGTTTCTCTTATCGATATCTAGGTGTGCTAGAGGCTCATCTAGTAGTATGTAATCGGTATTTAGTATTAGTGCTCGTAGTAGTGATACTAGTTGTGCTTCACCAGCTGATAACTTGTCTACACGCTTACTAGCCAAGTACTCTAATCCTAGATTATGGAGGTACCTTCTTGCTTTCTCGAGAGCATCTTCTCGCTTAGCTCCACGGAGTATTAGTCCATAGGCTACATTGTATAATACACTACCGCGCAGTAATACTGGTCTCTCCGGTACATATACTACTCTGCGACGAAGCACTAGCTTCTCTTTTCTACCACTACTCCAATAATCAACTCCATCAACATATACCCGGCCGCGAACAGGCTTGTAGATCAACCCCGCAACCTTTAGAAGCGTTGTTTTACCAATAGCATTTGGTCCAACAATAGAATATACTCTACTCTTTTCAAAGACTACGTTAATGTTCTCGAGAACCCATTTCCTAGAACCCGGGTATTTATACCAAATGTTTTCTAGCTTGATCACCACTCGTAGATCCTCCTAAAACTCCTAATAGCTAGTGATACACCTATAGTGAGTAATACTAGTACTAGACCCAACATCATTGCTCCTTCTAAGTCTCCTTGTGAAACCATTAGCGCTATAGCTGTTGAAACAACGCGTGTATAACCCCTGATATTACCACCAACTAGTAGTGCTATGCCGAGCTCGCCTATAGCACGTGAAAAACCCATTACGATCCCCGCTATAACTCCGGGTAGTGATTGGTAGATCACTGTTGCGAATACTTGTTTCTCGGAACCGCCGAGACTGAGTACTAGTTCTCCATAAGTTTTGCTTGTTTCCTCGAATACGCGGTATACTACAGCAGTTATAAGTGGTGTTATTAGTATTGCTTGTCCAAGCATAATAGCATATGGAGTATAGAGTAGTCCCGTGAATCCTAGTGGGCACTTAACACAAACCAGCATATATACTAAAAGCCCTACTAGTACTGTTGGTATACCTATTAGTGCTTCGAAAACAGGTATTAACAGAGACTTCAATATGTGTGAGCGCGTCGAATAGTACGCGATCACTATGCTCCACGTCGAGGCTAGTAGTGTTGCAGTACCTGATATCCACGCCGACCTAGTAATAATGCCTAATAAGTCCTCCAAGAACACACTACACCACGAAGTACTATTTCTCGGCGAGTATATTCCATATACTTCTTAAATAATCAGTCTTATTCCTAGCGGGATAGAATAGTGGTTGACCATATAAATCAACACCGTATTTCCCGATCAGCTCTTGTCCCTCTCCTAGTAGGAACTCCATAAACATTATGGCGGCTCTCCTCTCGGATCCACTACAGGTTTTCACTAGGTATACACTATAGATGTTAATTAACTCGGTGGAATTAGTATAGAGGATTTCGAGTTCTGGTATTCTTCCATCACGTTTTAGTTTGAGAAACGTACCTATATCGCTGAGAACATATGCTCTCTTCTCATTAGCTAATAATAGTGTCTCAGCCATACCAGCACCAGCTTCTATATACCAGATCTTATCACGAGGATCTAGACCAGCTTCTCTCCAGATCAAGAGCTCGCGTATGTGTGTACCGGATCTATCGCCACGACTAACAAATATCGCTATTCCTCTTTCGCCAGCCTCGTAGATCCTCTTAAACGCGTCTACAGCATTCACAGCTCTGGATATATTAGCCGGGTCTTCGCGTGGACCAGCTATTACGAAGTAGTTGTAAGCAAATATAGAGCCATTAACTAACACGCCCTTCTCAATATACTCTTTCTCAAGACTAGGAGCATGCACTAATACAAGACAAGCACTACCATCACTCGCTATACGCAGCGCTTGTCCGCTACCAACAGGTATATAACCAATAACAACACCGGGATGCCTAGTATTGAATTCCTCCGCGAGGTACTCTAGGAGACCAGTAGCATAGAGACTCGTAGTAGTAGCTACGCGTACCCTAATAATGCTCGAGACCCAGATACTATATACCGCGATACCAGCTACGAGTACTAGGACTCCTATTAACGCAACGTATTTTAGCAGACTAGATCACCCAGTATTGGCTTATCCGTTAACCTATATATACATAGAGGCATAATAGGATATCCCGGTTATTGGAAAGCTTGGTTCTGAGTATGAGTGTTAATAAAGAGTATATAAATAAACTCGTAGAGGATGTTAGGGATAGTATAAAAGCTGTTCTGGAGCTCACGGTTAAGCCTTACGAGCAGTTAAGTGATACCGAGAAATATGTGATAAGATATCATCTCATAGTTATAGCCGAGGCTATTACCTCGCTAGTACTCCATGTTGTTAGAAGAGTTTATGGTGTAAAACCAGAGACTCCAATACACGCGCTTAGGTTACTACGTGATAAAAACATAATAGGAGATAATGAGCTGAACGACTTGATCAGCTTACTAAGGCTTAGAAACCTACTCGAACACAGATACCGGGTTATTGATGACAAGAAGATATACGAGAACGTGAAAAGGGATTTTAGAAGTGTTGATAAACTGATCGAAGAGGTTTCAGGAACTGTCGAGTAGCCGGTTCAGATACTATAGGCTCAGTACCGGTGAAAAGGAGAAGCTCGTAGATAAGATAAGGAATATTTTATTACGTGAAGAGAGAATAGAGCTGGTTCTCATATTCGGTAGTTTTGTTGAAAACGAGTATTTCCACGATATAGACATAGCGGTTTACGGGCCTAGCCTAGATCTAGACTATATACTCCGCCTAGGCGGCTTATTAGAGCTTGAAACCGGGTATCCCATAGACCTTATACCACTAGATCAGATAACACCGCGCTTCCGGCACTACGTACTCGTATACGGGAAGATAGTACTCGAGAAAAAATCCGGTGTGTATGAGGCTCTGCTTAGTCAAACACTCGATGAGATATACCTACTAGAGCACGTGGATTAATCAGCTCCAGGGGATTCTTCACAATATCCGTTTTCGGACTCTTCATCATTCATGTTCGTAATTAGTTATAGTCGGGTTTAAAACCTATTCACTAGTTCTTCAATAGTACTTGGGTACTAGGGGGTTATCACCGCAACTATAGTGTATGGTTCATGCTCTATTCTCCAATCTCTTGGCGGGTTAACTGCCATAACTGGGTCTATTACTAACCACAAGCCCTCACCAGTTTTACTGTCTTCTATGTAGTGGAACGGTAATCCCTTATAACTATAATCTAGAACATAGTATATTGCTTCTGTAACTAGCTCAACACGGCTTAAATCCTCATCTATGTAAACCGGTGCTGCTGCGTGTTCAACTTTTTGATCACCATCTATATCTACAAGGCCTATAGCTGATTTAAGCCCTATACTACGATACAGCGCTGCTAGTAATACTGCGTAATCCTCGCAGTCCCCAGCTCCAGTCTCTAGTACCTCTCTGGGAGACGCTATGTATTCTACACTCCATGGATCACTAACGTAGACTATGTGTCCCGTAACCCATTTACTAATACTATACACCTTGAATACTTCGTCATCAATAATTTCTCTAGAAAAGAAAACTGTAATGGATACTACTACATTCTTTATCTCACTTGAATACGAGTTATCTAGGAATAACCTATAGTATTTTCTCCAAGAAGAACTTTCTAGAGTAAAGTTAAAGCTCATGCTCTTAATTCTCCCAAAATCTCTGGCTGTAGCCCATGTAGCCGTTTTCAATAAAACCTCTATATCACACTGCTCGGTAACACAAGTATCTAATACGGTAACCTTGATCTCGTAGACTAGGCCGGGATATGCCGCGAATGTTACTACGTACCAGGACCCGGGATAAACCTTTACCGTGTCCCAGTAGATCTCTCTGTGTAGTTTTGAATGCGATACTATAATCTCTACAGCTTTCCTCCTTACAATAGGATCTACCTCGCTGATATAGCTTTGCATTACTTCTTCTATACTAGCACCTATTCTCTCACTTGTTTCGCGAGGCGGGGAAAATTCTATGAGTGTTCCGAGAGCAAAACCTACTAAGAAACTACCTAGTGCTATAAACACTATGTATAACAGTGATTTAGTAGTAGTATATGTAGAATTACCCCTAGCCATGCCAAACCCGTGTAGTATACACTACCTAATAAGTTTCGCTACAAAACCTATAACTCTTACTTACCCTTTTACGCCGTCTCTAAGTACCCAGGATCTCGCTCCTAATCCTCACGTACTCCATGAGCTTCTTATCACTCTGTAAAGCCATCAGAACCTCTGGGTTTTCAATAAGTGTTACCAAGTACTCTTCAACACCTTCTCGTTTATAGGGAACTCCTCTTATGCGTTTCTCTAGTGTAACATATCCCATTTTCGATAATTCTATAACTGCTTTCTCGACAATGTTATAATCTGGTACTTCATCTTTTAGTGTCGAATTCATTCCAGAGATCTCCATATATATCTCTGAAAGCCATAGTCTCCGGTAGAGTCCGAGTACTCTTAGAACATCTCCCATAACTTTTTCTAAACCACTACTCGAGCCTAGAATATCTCTTATTCCCGTCTTCATGTGCTTATCAACTCGCTGTGATATAGACATTGTATTACTAGGTATATATGTATAGCTATGTAAGAAAATGCTCATTGAGCGGATAAAGTATTTTCTGTATCAATATTCCCGGTTTTCTTATAACCTTTTATGTGTCGTATGGTAAATCAATATATGTGGAATAATGCTTGGGAGTACCACGACATGTCCTATACGGAGCATGTTTTGCGCTTAAAGAGGACTCTCAGTTACGTTCGTAGTATTGATGGGTTTTTGGTTAAGATCGGTGGATTTGTTTATGAGCTCGAGGACATGTGTAGGGATGGAGGCTGTGATCCGCGGTTAATACTAGAAGAAGTACTCAGTAGTAGCGAGCTATACGATTCGCTAGCCAGGTTTTCGTGTTATAGATCAGAGATAATTAATGCTATTACTAGTGATCCTAGGCATAAGATTCTACGTAAATACCTTGACGTAATACACAAGGTCTTGTCGAATATCGAGTGTCGTGGAGAAGAACAAGTAGTAGTTACTACTCCAGAGGCTACATGGGTTAAGGAGAAGAGAGAAGAAGTTATTATACCCGTATCGAGACAGCAAACACGTCACAAAATACCGGTAGGGTTACGCGATCCATGGGATATCGTGAAAATACTCTTAATAATATCAATTGTATCCTTCATAGTAGTACTAATACTGATCATTACTAGCTAATGAAACGTACTTCATTAACCCTTGTAGTTATCGATACACGCGTGCTTGCATTATTCTCTAAGTTAACCAGGTAAATAGATACTTGGATATTCTCTAACTCTCTGCTGGAGAGTATTTTGCGAAGCAATTCCGCTATTCTAGTAGAGCCTGGGATAGTATTATTAATAATTAGTATTGATCCGCAGCCATACGGTTTACATATGCCCCACTGCTGCTCACTGAATAAGTAGTCGCAGGGATTCAGGTCTTCGCTATACGATATAGATGCTGTTACGTTATCAATAATAGCGATAATCGAATATTTTACACCTTTTAGAGCAATCCTCGTAGTACTACAGTTGTAGTTAAGAATACCTAATACGAGACTAAACGTTATATCACCATAACTCCTGTTTACGTATACATCTATGTGATACGATACTATGGTTACTAATGCATTACCAACATATACCGTTACATAGGTATAGTGTGTAGCATTTGTAGCAGTAAACATTTCAGAGTGTCGTGTAACTATATCCGTTGTATTTGTTACAGCTGTGTTTATATGAGTCATAGAACTCGGAGCCACTGTTCTAGTAGTGGGAGTTATTACTGGTTTTGAATAGGGTTTAAGTACTAAGATCAGGGTAATTAGTGTAACGGCTATTACCAAAACCCCTGCTATGTAGCGGTGGGCCCTGGTTTTCATGTCTCTACACTACTTATTAACAGTATAGTCTCTGTATTTTTCGAGGAGGTACGTAGCTATTCTACGACTCTTAGTTCTAACAAATACTATATCACCGGTTTCCTCTATTAAGACGTCTTTTTCCCTCTTCAGTTTATTGAGTATTTCACGCTTAAATACAATAATGTAGTAACCCTGTGGATCGGGTTTACCGAGTAAAGAGGGCTTTCTCTTCAAAGCTCTTCCTCACAACTATGTTAATATCCATGCTAATTGCATTAATGAACTTAAATGAACTTAGACATGAAGATAAGGTCGTCAGAGAGGAATATTTGATAAACGGTAAAAGTAATACTATTAAATTAGTTTAGTTTCACTGCACTATTTCGTAAGTTACGCTGATCGATACATCTGCTCTCTTCAAAGTATTGTATATGGGGCATTGTTTTTCAACGAGTTTGAGAAGTTCCTCAAACTCTTCACTATTCAACCCTTTAACCCGGAAACTTATGCTTAGACTCTTTAGCCCATGCCCTATCTCGAACTTCGCGCTAGCTTGTGCTTCTACTTCGAATTCACTAATACCCAGTGCTTGTTCACCCAGTATTTTCATCATGAATATTTCACAGCCAAGTAGAGAAGCAATGAATGATTCTAGTGGTGTAAGATGATCACCCCTACCACCAAATTGTGGTAATTCACTAAGTTCGTACTCGACATTGCGTGCTCGCACTCCAACGTTACCACCGGGTTTAGTATAGGCGCGCACACTTACTGGAGGGATCTCTATCTTAGCCATTATCTATCACCCACTCTATATTATAGGTAAACATGCCCTCCCTAAATAACTTTGTTATAAATACGCTGTACCAAAATTCTATAAAGCGTACAACGTATAAAGAGCGTTAATCATGAGCTTTACCGATTAATTCACTGAGCTTCTTTACCCCTATTTCTTCCATGTATTGGTTAATACCACTAATGATCTCCCTAACTATACCGAATCCCTTGAGGTAAAATGCTGTAGCTATCTGTATAGCGCGTGCACCAGCTAATATTGTTTCAATTGCTGATACCCAGTCAGTTATGCCGCCAACACCTATGATTTCACAACCATACTCTCTGTAAACGCTATAGACCGTGTATACCATGACTGGGTGTATTGGTTGTCCAGATAACCCACCAGTTTTATTCGATAAGACGGGCTTCATAGTATAGACGTCTATTACCATACCGGGTAGCGTATTTATAAGTACTAGTACATCAGCACCCCCATCTAATACTTTACCAGCAGCTCTAACTATGTCAGGAGAATAACCTAGTTTAGCCCACACGGGAATCGAGACAGTACTCTTAACGCTCTCTACTACTTCTCTAAGCGGTATTTCAGCGTGTAATCCATAACCTTTAACATTTGGACAACTAAGATTAACCTCGATAGCGTTAACACCATATTCTTCAGCTTTACCGGCTAGATATGTGTATTCCTCAACACTACGCCCAGCAATACTAGCTATGATCGGTACTCCATAATTTGAAGCAGTTTTTACAAGCTCCGGCAAATACTCTATACCTGGGTTTTCAAGTCCAACAGCGTTTAACAAACCACTACAGCCAATTGGGATAACTATTGGAGGCTTATAGCCTCTAAGGGGTTCTCGTGTAAGAGTTTTAGTAACTATTGCAGAAACACCCGCTTTAGCAAGTCTAGCTACCCCTTCTGTACTCGAAGCTAGTACCCCGCTTGCATTCATAACTGGGTGTTTAAGCTTAATACCACTAACTTCTACGCTGAGATCAGCCATGTAGATCGCCTTCTATGAAACCATCGAGTTGTGTAATATAGAATCCCGGACCATCAATACATAGGAATAAGCTATTTACACCGATTTTACAAGATCCACATAAGCCCAACCCACACTTAATCATGGATTCAAGAACAAGGACTACTCTATCATATCCCCTCTTTCTAGCTTTACGAACAATATCCCTAATCATTGCTTGAGGTCCACACGCTATAACGTAGTCATAATCCCATAGATCAACATGTTCTAGGTAATCACTAACAACTCCTACGATATCACACTCCTTATCCAGACAAGCTGTTACAGGATTACCGCCAAGACTCCTAATATACTCTGGAACAACTCCTATGTCCTCGTAGCTCCACGCACCATATACGGCATCACATGATTTACCGTCTCTACACAGTTTCTGGAGATAGTGTGATATAACTGCTAGTCCGCTACCACCAGCTAGTAAGAGATACTTGTAACCACTCGGCGGTAATAGAGGTTTTCCCAGTGGACCATATAAACCAATATACTCTCCACGTCCAAGCTCTACTAGTTTCCTTGTTGTTTCACCAACTGGTTTAACAATAAACCATACCTCATTACCACTATACCATGCAATACTAAGCGGTATAGATTCATAACCAGGGATCCACACATTAGCAAATTGTGGTGGTAAAGGCTCTGCTATAGGGTTTAATAACCCTGTCCTAACTAGGTAGAGTGTTTTTGATAAACGCTTATTCTCAATTATCCTTAGAGAAGAATATTTTACTCTAGAAAACCCATCATGTTGTAGAACGTTTCTATGGATCTGATCTCGAGTTTTACTCAAAAGCCCTTATGAACTCATGGATAAAGGACTATTTATGTCTTTCCCCACTTTTCCATATACTCTTTAATTTCGCTATACACCTTACTGCTGATCAAGCCTTTTCTCCAAAGGATTTCAAGTACCTCGCTAAATCTCATCAATGGTCTAAGTACTACGTTTATTGCTACGAGCTTCTCAACAGCTCCTTCACCCCTATCTATTAATACGTAAGCATACTCAACAATAGCTCCGGCTTCTCTAAGCGACTCCACGGCTCTATATAGTGTAGAACCAGTTGTTGATACATCATCGATCAGCAACACTTTTTTATTCTCAACAATACCCTCAACCATTCTCATAGTACCGTATTCCTTAGCTTTTTTACGAACATATGCTATTGCTTTGCCAAGCAAACATCCCAGGTAAGAAGCGTAGATTATGCCGGAAGTCTCAATACCAGCTACGACATCAAACTCTACGTTATCTTGATTAATAAGGTCTACTAGAGCTTTCATAATCCTTCTGAATAGTTGTGGATAACTCGGTAGGATCCTCAAATCTATGTAATAGGGACTCTTCCTACCACTAGATAGTGTGAATTCGCCAAACTTAATCGTACCCTTTCTATACATCTCTACTACTAGATCTTCTAAACCCTGCTTAGTCATGACTTAACACCATAGTAGTTTCTCATAAGTTCAAATAACTTATCTCGAGGCTTACTCGAGCACGTAATTAGTCTACCGATAATCTCGTAATCAGCACCAGCTCTAATCGCGGTTGCGGGTGGTATGCCCTGGAAACCAATACCTGGAGACAATACTTTTAAGTCTAAGCCATTTTCTCGGGCTTTTCCCTTGGTTTTACGTATAAGTTCTTCCTTATTAGCACCTATAACGCAACCCCAAGCCCTAGCTCTTAGAGTAATCTCTAGTAGCTTCTCATAGTTCTTATCAATAACCTCACTACTACCTGGGTGACTCATACTAAGTACTGTTATGAGCTTCAAGCTCTTTTCAAAAGCCTTGTTTGCTAGTGTTTCGAGACCCTTACTCCAGCCTATGAATGCATGAGATATGATAGCGTTAAACCCCATTTCAGCTAACTGGTCAGCTACTAGAGCCATTATATCACCAATATCCGCTAGCTTTAGATCAGCTACAACGAGCTCGCTCTCCTTCATAGCTCTAGTGATCTCTACTACTCTATCACCAACCCTAAGCACTAAGGGCAGCCCGATCTTATATCCTACAACGAGATCACTTGTTTCAGAAACTATGTCTAGAGACCACTTAACAACATCTACTCCAAGAGGAGGATCCAGAGCAATTACTATGGGTATCCTCATGATATACTTAACCCATGTTTTAAAATATCTATGGAATAAGCACCACTTATATAGTATTGGGCCCCCTCCATAATAGCTTGGCTAATGTGTATAGATTTTATCTCCTTATAGTTTGCGTAGAGTTATTAACTTAGAATTAACATCTATTATAACAATGGTATAGCGGTAGGAGTGGTGTAGGCTTTTTGATGTCTAAACACCCACTAGATCTCCCCAAGGATAAAAAGTTTACGCGAGAAGAACTAGCTGAAGCATTGCGCTTATCTATTATTGCTGAGCTAGATGCTATTAACCTATACTTACAGTTGGCTAGGAGTATTGAGGATGAGCGTTATCGCCGCGTATTCGAGGATATAGCCCGCGAAGAGAAAACACATGTAGGCGAATTCCTAGTATTACTCAAAACACTTGATCCCGAGCAAGTCGAGGAGCTTGTAAAGGGCGAGAAAGAGGTTATTGAGCTAACCGGGCTGGAGATCCCGAGTAGATTAAGTAGTAAGGAAAACAGCGGAGGATCAGAAGATCAGGTAGATGCTTTTACCAAGGAGGAATGGAACTACATAGTATCTAGTGTTAGAGAAGTAACTAATGCTAATCGTATACTAAGGAAATACCTACCAGCAACAAATATGGGTCGTGGTACAGAGGCTGTTGTTCTCGAAGAATTCGTTGTTGGACGCGAAATTAAACCCACGGAGAGAAAGCTTATCCCACTCGAGGAGTTGAGTGTTAAATTCACTATTAGCCAGTACTCCATAGACTATGCTCGTAAAACCGGTACAAAACCCGATATATCAGCAGCACTGGGAGCGGCTACACGCTTAGCTTTTATGGAGGATAGTTTCATAGTTGAGAAACTACTAGGTGTGAAAAATGCGCTTACTATGAGTATTAGTGACTGGAGAGAACCGGGTAAAGCTGTTGAAGAAATATCCCGTGCAGTATCCACTATGATCAATGAGGGGGTTACTGGGCCATACATACTACTAGTTAGTCCCGCACGCTATGCTAGGCTAGTAGCTGTACATGAGAAAACAGGTGTTATGGAGCTCGAGAGAGTTAAGAGACTCGTTAAAGAAGTCGTGCCAGTTAAGCAATTGCCAGACGAGAAAGCGGTACTAGTATCTAGCAATCCATTCTTCCTAGACATAGTAATTGGTGCTGATACGGAGATCGACTATATTGGGCCAGAGAATGGTAATCACTTATTCCGTTTATGGGAAACAATAGCTCTGCGTATTAGATACCCGAAAGCAGTAATGATCATGACCCAGGAGAAACAGCAGTAGATCCGGTTCCACATTCTTTTTTCCTATTTATATCTTAACTACTTAATGCGTATTCTAGTGCTTTAATAGCATGTATCCTAGCGGTATCGTATACTCTGATACTTAGGTCTTCTCGCCTAACTATGAGTGGTAACTCAGTACATGCTAGCGCTACCCCCTCAGCACCTCTCGCTACCAGTTTGTCTATAAAGCTATAGATAGCTCTACGCGATTCCTCACGGATAACTCCCTTTACGAGCTCTGAGTATATGATCCTATTTACGAGCTCTATATCGCTGGGTTCGGGTATTATGGCTTCAATACCGTGTTTCCGAAGACCCTCTACGTAAAAGCCTTGTGTGAGAGTATACTTAGTACCGAGTAACCCTATTCTCTTCAACCCATCTTTCTTAACAGCTTCTGCTAGTGCATCTATAATACTTAGTATTGGCATACTTGCCCGACTAACTAATACATCGTAGTATTTATGTGGAGTATTAGCCGATATTACGGCGAAATCAGCTCCAGCACGTACTAATCCATTAATAGCCTCTAAGAGAATCTCTACAGCATCCTCATCCCTACCCTCATCTACAGCTCGTGTAAACTCTTCGAAATCAATGCTATATATTATAATAATAGGATAATGCTCGTTACCATACCTCCTCCTATACTCTTCCACGATAGTCTTATAGTATAGAATCGTTGATTCAGGACTAAGACCACCAACAATACCTATGCATTTACGCTTCAAACAAAACCCCTAAACCATAGTTAATAGATATCCCTATATGAATATTCTTATGAGTTCCACCTATCACTTCTCTATTAGACAGTCTAGTAGTTCTATAATCTTTTTATCTGCTAGGCTATAAACTCGGTATTTACCGATAGAGCGTGTTTTCACGAGTTTTTCTCTACGTAGTAATGCTAAGTGGTGAGATACAAGAGTTTGGTCAACGCCTAGAATACTCGTTATTATACACACTGGTAGCTCTATTTCCTTATTTCCTTTAATAGATAGAGTATTTTGAGTCTTAACGGATTACCAAGTATCTTTAACAACTTCGTTATTCTCTCGATCTCCTCGTTACCTGGTAGGTTAATTTCTTGGTCCAGCTTAACGATTTTTTCTATATCTTCTCTACAGGGTTTCGGTAATTGTTCAAGATATTGTGATAGTTTTGGCAAACATGCCACACCAAGTATTTCTCTATGACATAAGTGTTTAAATACTCGTAGCAGCATATATGATGAACAGTTCATATGAGGAACTCTTCATATGTGGTGTGTGGTTATGAATAGTGAAGCTTCAGTTATTGGTAAAGATATTCTAGGCAGAGTTATAAGAGATTTTTCTAATACCACGTGGTGGGGTATTCCGAGAAAGGAGATCGAGTGGTATCCACGAATAGATTATGAGAGATGTATTGGATGCGGTATATGCTTCTTAACGTGTAGTGGTAGAGTAGTATATGATTGGGATTTCAAAGAAATGAAACCAATAATAGCTAGACCATATAATTGTGTAGTAGGTTGTAATGTATGTGCTAACTTATGTCCACGAGACGCGATCTCATTTCCACCACTTGGCTATCTAAGAAAGATCAGGGATAAAGCACAAGCTATGGTAAAAGCTAGGACTAAACTACGTGAACTCAGAGAAAAAGTTCTCGAGAAGACTGTAGAGTAGATTAAAACCGCCTCCAATTCATGGTTGTGAATATCATTGATAAATTAATTATTTAAAGGAAAGATTGGTCATCCTAATCACTCTAGTAATTAGTATAGTATTCCCAGGCACCAAGTGTGATATTTGAGAAAAATAGGGAAAGCATTAAAGAGGAAATTATTTTTCTTGAGTTATTCCTTATTCGTATTTTTAGCTATAATTGCGGAGTATACTACGAGATCTGAGTGAGAATCGGGCTGGTGAGATTTGAGATATAACAGTACTCGTAAATTTGGAGAAGGTATTCGTGTCTTCTACTTCGAAGAGCTTGTTGACTTGTATCTGTGTATTTCTATTAGATGATTAGGCCATGGTGCAAGAGTATATTTTTTAAGCCATTCGTCATCTAATCTCAATTTTTTCACGGAATCTATGATCTTATTGAGTATTTCAGGTGGTATCTTTTTCATTGATACGGCTGGACAATCAAGATCTAAGTAAATAACTCTTTCTCCTGTTTTGAAGTCTATATATACTATGACAGGCCATAATCTACAATCGAATGGTCTCTTACTGTATATTATACAAAAACCTCTCGAATCTATATAAGGACACGGTTTACCATTTCTTGCACCGATAGCCTTAACAGGTCCATAAGGCGTTTCAATAGTGAAAGCATTATCGCGGAATTCCTCCTCTTCCTCGGGAAGTAGAACAGCGTAGAATCTCCTACAACAATTAACAGTACATCCGCTACATACATCTTTGAAATCCACGAAATCGAGAACTTCGGCCTGTCTACTCATCTAGATCCCGATGGATGCATGCCTGTTTAGAAAACAATATCTCATCCTTCAATTTAAATTTTTATATCTTGAAATCAGCAGTAATGTTTTTGAGAACACTAATAAGCTTAATGCTAGATCAGCATCCAAAGTTCTTGGTAAAAAACGGAATGGGGAATAGTTATTAGTATTGGCTATTAACTTGCCTCCGAAGAAGCGGTGAATCTAAGACTTCTAGGTGCTTCTTTAGATTCCTATAGGTTAGTATTGCTATAGATGATGTGATCAGCACGAGGTGTAATGTATAGGCTCTTGCAAGGTCTTTGCCAATAGTACCAGTTAGTAGTAATACTATGAAGCCAGCTAAACTAGTCATTGCAGTATTTATACCAGCTGCTGTTGATTGTAGCTCCACTGGTATTTTGCGAGATATTGCTATAACGGTAGCAGTGTCTCTAAATGGGTATATGGGTACTGCGTAGAGTATTAGTAAGAGTATTCCACTTGATAGATACAAGCCCGTGTTTAAGAGTATATAGGCTAGTAATGACGCGATTACAATTTTTACGGGGTTGTATTTATCAACTAATTTACCAGCATACGGTCTTACAACCGCACTAGCTAATGCTGTTGATGCTGATAATGCTACACCATATATTATGAGATTGTGTATTTCAGAGTATACTCTTAGCGCTATCATGTTATAAAACATGTTTAGAGCAGCTATCGCGAGTACTGTTGCTAATGCTAAATCCCACGTAGATCTTATAGCTTGATACAATTCTCTAAGATTAGCTTTTCTCATAACTAGTGCTTCTCGTGGAAAATACGCGTATTGTATAGCTAGTGAAACCCCACCTAGCAACCCTGTTAGTGTAAATAAACCCGTAGGGCCAATATAGTCTACGAGTAATCCGGGTGTGGGACCACCTATTACCCAACCTATAGCAGTCATCATCATGAGATAGGAGTATGCTTTACCAGACCTACCAGTAGCGTGTAGTACTGCACCGGCTACTGCAGGTGCTGATACTGCTCCAATAATACTGATAACTCCTACTACTAGTGGAATGAGAAACGGGTTTACAAGCCCTAATAGGGGTATAACAGCGTATTTATGAAACCAAGTAGCATCACTTTCCTACGACCCAGTCTATCCGCTAGAAAACCCGTGATAATAGATAGTATTGCTGGTATAGACTCAGCCGCTATGAGATAGTTAACCACTAGATAACCGGTTTCACCAAGCATATCGCGTAGATAGGGTCGGCTATATGTATAGTAGACCGAGCCGCCAACACCACTGATAAACACAGCTACTAAGTATGCGCGGTACCAGTTACTACTATGACCAATCATAATACACCGATAACCTCAGATGAGCTGTGTATTTCCATGTATGATTAGAATTAACTGAAATAGCTAAGTTAAAATTATAGAGGAGTTCTAAAAAGTTTTCCTAGAGGAGTTTTTCATAACTAGTTCTTAGATATACTCTCCTAGCACCGATTTTCTCTAGCAAATATGCTATAAGCTATACTTATACTATGGAATGGGGAAAGAACTAAAACAGCTCTTTCACTAAACGCGATAACGTAGGATCCTAATCTTCTACTACCTAGGAAGTAGTCTGCAGCAGATTTTACTAGTTTCTCCAAGAACATTTCTATCGACAATACTATTGCAAAATATACTCCAAGCGATACAAACATTATGGTTGAAGCTTCGGGAGTGACTTGCACCGACATGGTGTATCACTTTCTCACTTTTCTCTGACGAGATCTGACAGTAGAACACATATTATCATTACGATTAGCTGTATTGCCACTTGGAGAACGAAGAAGAGTGTAGCAACTGTAGCGTCGGCGGGCGTTATACCCACACAAAACCCACTTGATACAGTTTATTAATTATTAGCTAAAAATATAAATATTTAACTGATAACAATTGATTAATGCATTGTTTATATCACTTGATTCACTGTACAGTATCTTAGAAAAACATGCTCTAATATAAATAGAGAGGCTGGGTCACTTGTAGCTATGAGGGGATAATTGCTTGGTGTTGTTTGACCTCCACGAGGACCTGTCTCTATATATTACCACTGCGCGTGAAGCAATTGATCTCGATAAAGACGGTGATAGACATGCTGATATACCAAAGTATAGGGCTTCAGATACTAGAGTGATCGTGGGAGCAGTGTTTCCTGCTAGATATTTGCCGGATAACAACCTATCACGTACAGAGTCTTTTAAAAACGCGTTTGAAGAAGCTCTCAATCACATACTAACTTACTACAAGCTTGTAAGAAAATATGGAGTGTTCCAGCTCGTAGAAGACAGTCATAGTTTAGAACAACTATTTAGCGATAAGCCTAAGCGAATAGGGATTATAATAGGACTAGAAGGTGCTTATCCAGTTAGAGAACCAGATGATCTCTACTTATTCCATAAACTCGGTGTACGAGTACTTGGGCTTACATGGAATGTCGACAATAAATATGCTGCTTCTTGCTTCACGAAGAAAGACTACGGATTAACGGGACTTGGCTCTCAACTCGTAGATCTAGCACTCGATCTAGGCATGGTTATAGACTTAGCACATGCTAGTAAGAATACAATGAAAGACGTGCTGTCGATTACCGAGAAACCAGTTATTATAAGCCATACAGGTCTCCGGAGATATAGGGATTCTCCACGAAACATTGATGACGAGATACTCGACTTACTAAAGAGTAGAAAAGGTGTTGTAGGAATATTCTTTGTAGCAGAGTTACTTGGAGAAAGAGAAGTTACTGTAGATACTGTTGCTGATCAGATACTCTATATCAAGGAGAACTATGGAGTTGATATAATTGGTATTGGTACTGATTACTTTGGTACATCTAAGTTACCACGGGGACTCGAACACATCGGGCTTATCAATAATCTTGCCAAGAAATTACGCGAAAGAGGCTTTACAGAGGAAGAGATCGAGAAGGTATTCTATAGAAACGCACTAAGGGTTTTTCTAGAAAATCTATCCTAGCTGTAACACGAAGGATACGGCTGGAAATTCACTCGTTTAATGCTCCTGATCTTAATGATGTGGTAGCAGTCTATAATGATAATGGCCCATGCCAATAGAACAGTAGGAATACTAGATATTAAGTGTTAAAGCTCCAGGAGGTATGTTTTGATCGGATCGTTGGTGATGAGCCACTCTGTGCTGTTCTAGTGTCTATAGAGGCTTCGCATATTACTAATAGCACGGTTTGAATAAAGTTTTTGTTCTTGAACTAAGCATTATCTAGATGTGTATCTTAGCTATTACACCGTCTCTACCAGTCTTTAAGAGATGATTATTGATGGGGCCAAGAGATTACAGGATTATAGAACACCCGATCATAGACTTCCGCCGCGGTAGGAAGATTCGCTTTTTCTTCGAGGATCGCGTTGTTGAAGCCTATGAGGGTGAGAGTGTTCTAGCAGCTCTCTACGCTATTGGTATAAGAATATTCAATTTTACACCGAACGGGCGTGGACGCGGCCCATTCTGTATGATTGGTAAGTGTAGTAGCTGTCTCTCAATAGTTGATGACAGACCCAATACCCGTATATGTATAGAACCTGTAAGAGAAGGTATGAGGGTTTATCGACAACACGGTTTTCCCGAGTTACCATTTAATCTCGGTAGTAGTGGTGATGTTGATACAGAATATATAGAGACCGATGCACTAGTAGTTGGTGCTGGTCCTGCTGGTCTTCAAGCAGCACTTACAATGGCTGAGCATGGTATGAAGGTAGTGCTCGTTAACGATCACTATAAGCTCGGTGGCCAGTTGATCAAGCAAACGCACAGATTCTTCGGTGATAAGAGGTTTTATGGAGGAATTCGTGGATTCGCTATTGCTGAAAAGTTATCGGAAAAGATTAGAAATAACAAGAATATCGAAGTGTATACACAAGCACTAGCATATGGTTTCTTTAAAGAAGGTATTGTTGGAGTTGCGGTTTCTGGTAATGAGGAGAAGAACTTACTCGTAAAACCACGTGCTGTTGTATTAGCAACTGGTGCTGCTGAGAGACTGCTGGCTTTCGAGGGCAACGATATACCCGGTGTTATGGGTGCTGGCGCTGCACAAACACTTATGAACGAGTATGGCGTTAAACCCGGTGATCAGGCAGTTGTTATTGGTAGTGGTAATGTTGGTCTTATAGTATCCTACCAACTATTACAAGCTGGTGTAAAAGTACTAGCTATCGCTGAGATCCTACCACATATTGGCGGATGGTTTGTACACGCTGCCAAAGTTAGGAGACTCGGCATACCAATTCTAACTAGACACACTATACTAAGAGCTATTGGTAAAGATGTTGTTGAGAAAGCCGTTCTAGTAAGTGTTGATGAGAAGTTCCAACCAATACCGGGTACTGAGAAAGAGTATGATGTAGACCTCGTATTACTAGCTATTGGTTTACAACCAAACTATATATTAGCTAATCAAGCAGGTGCTGTTATGAAGTTTGTTCCAGAACTTGGTGGTTTAGTTCCTCTCCGTACATGGTATCTAGAACTCAGTGTACCGAATATGTATATTGCCGGTGATGCTAGTGGTATTGAAGAAGCTACTACAGCTTTTATCGAGGGAGAGATCGCTGGTTTATCAGCTGCTATTAAGTTAGGATTTGCTGGTGAGGATGCTGTTGAAAAGCGGGAGAAGCTCTTGAAGTACTTGTGGGAGGAATATAGGAGATCACCCGTAGTTGCTCGTGCTCGTGAGGGTAAGTTCAAAGTCACTGTTTCTGAGGAGGAAATGGAGAAGATTAGGAGGGGTGAGTATAGTGGGGTTTAAGGAAACAGGTATTTTGTCTAAAGAAGAGCTTGCTGAGAAGGGATTACTACCTCCTATGGAGAGACTCGAGAAAGGACCAGTAGCTATTATTGAGTGTCCCGAGGAAATACCGTGTAATATATGTGTACCTGCTTGTCCATTTAAAGCAATTAGTATGGAGACCGTGTATGCTATACCCAAGATAGACTTTGACAAGTGTATTGGTTGCGGTGTATGTGTACCACAGTGTCCAGGGCTCGCGATATTTGTTGTTGATCTCTCGAAACCGGATAAAGCGCTGGTAACATTACCGTACGAGTTCCTACCAAAACCTGAAAAGGGTATGGTGGTAAAGCTGCTGGATCGCACTGGCAAGGTTGTGGGTGAGGGTAGGATCGTTAAGGCGTGGCAGTATGATAAGACTTGGGCTGTTACAGTTGAAGTCCCGCGTGATAAGTGGTGGGAGGTTCGGGCTATATGGATCCCTCGAAAGTAATTGTATGTAAATGCGAGAATGTAACACTTAAAGACGTTATAGAAGCTATTGAGAAAGGATTCACAGATCTCGAGAGTCTGAAACGCTATCTTAGAATAGGTATGGGTCCCTGTCAAGGACTTTACTGCTTACCACTAGTAGCACGTGAGTTAATGAGAAGAACTGGTAAGAAGTTCGAAGAAATATACATGCCAGTTAATAGACCACCAATAACACCAATACCATTGAAATACTTCTTAAAACAACCCGAGATACTCGGGAAAAGCGGGAAGAAAGATAGGGAGTAGGGATTATAATATTTTTATAGCACTACGTTTTTTTCTCAAATAAATCCCGGCTTCCTCTGGCTTAACTATGTGTATTTCAAAGGGATGGTAGTATGGGAGATTAAGTTTTTCTTCGATGACCGCTTTAAGCCTGGATCTGTCTGAGACTTTGTCTGGTGCATTCGGTGAAACCACTAATACATCGACATCACTACCACCAGTATAATCTCCTTCAACAACACTACCGAAAACGTATACCTCAACCCTACCCAGTTCCTCCTTAGCAACAAGTGCTATTCTATATACCCATTCTCTCCAATTTCTCAACATTAGTGTTCTACGTATAGCAGTATCTATAAACAAGCCCATAGCCCCATACCTATTTACTCATTATTCTCTTGATTAATTCTACGGTCTCTTCGACTAGTTCTAACAAGTCTTTAGCATCTTCTTCAGAATACTCTTTAACAAAGTATCTTGCTATTAAATACGCATCCTCGAGAACGGATAATCGAGTCCTATTAATTCTTACAAAATCTTCTAACTCTCTAGACTTTAATACTCTATTCAACTCGCCAAGCAATCTCCTAATACTATGTGTTCTAGGATATTCACCAACAAGTTCGAGCATTACTGCTTTTAAGTAGAGTTGAAGAGCTTGTTCTGCTAAGAAACACGATAGATCATACAGTCCACCCTCTAAAGCCATTCTAGCTCCTTTTAAGAATTCTATTGATCTTCTCTTGAGGATCTCTACTTCTTCTCTATGTAAACTCATTAATACTCCCTCGAAAAACACAATATTCGCGATAACAATATAATATTTTGTTAATAGACCTATAAGTCAAGTACAGCGGATAAGCACTTTTCTCTAAATAGTATTTTGTGTTATAGCAACAAGCAGTATAATCATCTAGCTTGACACACATATTACACATTCCCATTACGAGGATTTCTCATATAGTCAACTACATAGAGAGTTACGAATATCGAGAGAAACAGATCTAGCAATAGTTTTAACTTAGTTGGCTATATATTATCTTGACGTTGTAGAACAGTTGAGAGAGGTTCTGTAATTGACTATTAAGACAAGCTTTCTAGTTGTTGGTGCTGGGATCAACGGTTTATTAACGAGTTATTTTCTCGTTAAGCGTGGATTCAAAGATATAGTTGTGATTGATGAGAAGTATCCAGGTAGCGGTGGTACCTATAGATGTGCTACTGGTATTAGAGCTAGTTTTACAAGCCCCGAGCATGTTGAGGCTATGAAGCGCTCTATAGAGTATTGGCCTAAGCTCGCAGAAGAGCTTGGATTCGATTATAGGCGTGACGGGTATTTGTGGTTATTATCTCGTGACGAGGATGTAGAGGCTTTTAAGAAGATTATCGAGTTTCATCATCAACACGGTGTTCCAACGCGTATGGTAGATCCGAGCGAGATAAAGGAAATAGTGCCTAGTCTACGCCTCGAGGGTATTATAGCGGGTGTTTACGACCCGCTCGCTGGTAAAGCTGATAACTTCTGGGCATTGCTAAAAGTGCTTGAGTATCTCTACAAACACGGTGCAAGAGTTTTTTACAGTACTAAAGCTACTCGAATAATAGCTAGTGGAAATAGAGTAAAAGGAGTTGAAACAACAAGGGGTGTTATCGAAGCAGATAATGTAATAATCACAGCTGGTCACGGCTCTAGAGATCTGCTTAAAACCGTAGGTATCGACATACCAACACAGAATATTCCTAAACACGCACTAATAACAGAAGCGTACAAATATACTATTAAACCCCTCCTCATCGACTGGACTACGGGAGCATACATAGTACAAGTAATTCATGGAGGTATACTAATGGGTGTTGATATAGAGGAAGAACCAAACACAATCCCTGTTAATAGGATTGATTTCCTCTACAGAATATTCAAGATCTGGGTAAAGTACTTCCCATGGCTCGGAGAGCTGAGAATACTGAGGTATTGGACTGGATACTATGTAATGACTCCGGATCACCACCCCATAATAGGGCCTGTAGAGGAGTACGAAAACCTATACATAGCGACTGGCTATAGTGGACACGGATTTATGATGGCACCAGTAACAGCTGAGGCAATAGTAGACTATATAACTGAGGGTAAACCCCGCTTAAGGATAATGGAAAACCTAAAACTAGAGCGATTTAAGAAAGGAAAACTAATAAAAGAAATAGCGGTAATCGGCTAAGCCTAGGATCCAACACTATCCTGTTCTTCGTGTTTATTTTCTTCACCACACTTATTCATTAGATTAGCGATAAATTGATAGAAATCTTTAGATGCAACCCAATCACGCATTAGCGGATTTCTAACTTCACAATATTTTGATAATACACATGCATAACAACCGTCAAAACATCTTGGTGTGTAATACTCTAGTATTAAAGGCATGAGAACCTTTAGCTGTAATAACATATTGCTTCTCTCCTTCTCATCATATATTTTGAGTTTATCAGTAAGATAATCGCGGAAATTCCTTATTACCAGTCTTCTAAGATCCGATAGTGGTAGATATAGCATTCTCCTAACAGATAGAGGATTTCCGGGATCAATGGTTTTTCTGCTTATAAACGGGTATCCTTCTATCGCTAAATTCATTATATCGTTTTCGAAAGTATTTATCTTGATATCGCTCATAGGCGATTTTATTAAGAATATGCTGGAAAATACACTACGTACTTTTTGCGCGTGATCAAGCCATTCAAAGTAACATTTACTATAACCTTCTGGGTTGATTAAGAGATCATATAACAATTCATTAAATCGTTTTGCGAGATCTTTTAGCTTTTTACCATTATTTGCAGAAAACTCTACGTGTAGAGAGGGGTATGTGTGAGGATTCCTCATATAAACTATTAGAAATACGTATAGATCTCCTTTAGCACCTATATCTATATGATTCCCTGATAAAGATTCGCTTCTAAGATTAATAATTCCAGAACCTCTTCTTAATAAACAATTGTCTATAAATACGTTACCATCGTACTTATTAGAACCTATTATAAGTAGTTCGCCAAAATCACCTTCGCTCGTATTAAGCTCTAACGCAATCGTTCTCCTAAAAACATGTAATAGTCCATGGAAGTTTAGCTCTAAGTATCTTAGAGCAATATTTTTAGCCATTTCTTCTACGTCGATAAAAGCCTCTATTACTAGTTTTAATTCTTCATTAACTCTTCCTGATAGTAGTTCTAGTAATTGTCTACATGATGTTAATACATTTTTGAGTGCATGATATAGTATAGCGTATATTAGGCAATCATTAATATCGCCTTTACCACGGCTTCTACACCTAATAGCTCTCTCTACAATACTATAGAGTTGTTCCTCAAATCGTTTAACAGTTGAGAAACATGCTAGAGTTTTATCTCCCCATGCAATATCTCCTTTAAGCCTCTCGATCTCATCTAGACATTTTAAGTTACTACGTGTAAATCTTCTTAAACACCTATTAGCCTCCTTAGGCAATTCCTCATCAGATCTGCAGGTATTATTACAAACTTGTATTTGGGATATTTTGAAGAAGTCTTTGCTAGAATGTACTGATCTGCTAATAGATTCGAAAAATAATGCTTTAAGCAATGCCTTTGGATCAATGCTGATACTAGTTGTACCCGTTTTATAAGAAGATTCGCGTACCTGGGAGTTGCTGATAATTATTTTTAGATCTTTAAGTCTTATCCTATGATCCCTGTCTAGGGATTTTTTGATACTATTTTCCAGCTCATTTAGCTCATTTTCATTTTTGAGGATATTTAATGCGTTTATAATATGGTTTTCAACTATCGAGACTAACTCGTTTAGTAATTCTTCGCTAACCCTAATGTGTAATACGAATGCTATAGAATTAGTTAATACGTGGATAGGCGAGATATCAGATCCCTCTCTACCCACTCTAGCCTTAAATCCAGGGGTATATACTATAAATGGGACTTGTCGATGAATATCACGAATACGATAAACAATGATACTACCTACCATTTTAGTTACCAAATCTAGCGAGGCTAAACCAATATATACCATAAGCTTGTTATTACAACCACTATATACCTCGTAGAATTTATCAAACACTATCTGTACGGGTTGTGAGAGATATAAAACATATGTACTATATCTATCGATACGCCACGACTTAGACATAAATGCTACATTATAATAATTTGCTCTTTTTCTGTCTTCGATTATAAACTTAGCGAGCTTATTACTTATACTAGTAAATATTTCTTCACAGTTTTCGGGATACGCTAATATAGCATAAGCATATACTAGCGTATCTTCACTGATCTCTTTATTGAGCGATAAATAACGCATCAATACTTTCTCAGATTTTCCGGATTCCCGTGTTTTACGTTTACATAGATCCAGCTGATACAAATATATAAAAATATAATCTTCTTCTTTTTCAAAACGAGGATTCAATATCGTTCGTTTAACAAGAACACCCTCAGCATTATTATTCTCTATAAGCTTGTTTAAATAATCAAGAGAAAGGATAGTGGATAGAAATGGAGTTTCAGCATAATCAATTTCTCGAGACCCGTTAATATGTATTCTAAGAACTTCATCGTTTTCCTCAATAGTGACTTTATCAACAATGTATACTTTCGCTTTACCACCATATAGGAATGGAGGGAAATTAAATATCTTCATCTAGTCTCACCCGTATGGAGAGGTTTTGCTTGTTGAGTTAATTCCGTGTAATCAGATGTTTTTTCATATTCTCTGCATCTATTACGTCTATTCAGTGAGGCTTTAATGAGTAGGTATTTCAATGATCTAGCTGAAACAGGATCTACTATTCCGGGGAAAACAAGGTTTTTCGCAAACCATTTTAGTACTCCATGAAATTCTTCTCTTAATCTCTCATCACTACTACACGGATTTTCACTAAATAACTCCTCGAGAGAACATATTAATTCCTTGAGAAGGTTTTTAATAAGATCCCTAAGATATACTCTTGCATCTCTCATGCTAGATCTAATGTCTTTTATAAGGTCCTCTTCGACTTGGTATGTTTTGCAGTATTCACTAAACTCTCTACGTAGAGCATCTATATATCTATACATTATGCTTAGCTTGACAAGAATACTTACGAGCTCACTTACACTAATGGCGTTTTGTCCAGTACTTAGTATTTCTCTTAATGCGTTTAACATGCTCTCAACATCTCTCCTAGGTTCCTCCAGCATCATTCTTAATTCGCTATATGATTTAGATCTCCTCACTATGTCCCTTAGATCCTCGCTTACTTTTTCTAATTTGTATTTTAAATCTCTCAACTCGTTTCTCCAGTCTTGTTTCTCACATAAACGGCTCCATTCAACATCTATTGATTTAGCTATTTTTTCCCAATCCTCTAAATCTTCTCTAAGCCTTTCCATGTCAAGACCGTATGATTGAGATATTTTCTCAGCGAGATCCTCGATCTTGCAAGATGAAGTATCGAGGATCTCTACGAAGTTCGTTAAGTATTTTGCTAATAGGTGTTCATTTCTCGTTATTGCGTGTAATTTTCTCGGCTTTATACTGTATACATAGGATACTATTTCTCTATCGCCATAGTAGAATAGATCCTGGCCAGTGTTACGGAATATTATTATCCCCATACTTATATAGAACGTGTTTAAGCTTCTACCACTTCGTCCTATGCGTTGTTGTATTTCAGGTGATAGAGCATCTGTACCATATTGTAAAACAGCGATTACATAGGGTAAATCGACACCTACTTCGAGAGTAGAGGTAGCTGCTATTACGTAGGGTGATGGCGAATCTCCCTTCTCTGCTCTTCTTGCTAGATATTCTATCTTTCTTCTAACATCATAATCCAGTTTTCCGTGATGAACCACATAGTAGGGTTTAATAGTAGGTGTTTTCTCCACTTTTTCGAACAGCTTTAAGCTTTCATATCTATACTTAGATACAAGTTCCGAGTATCTCTTAACCTTACCACAAAAATCTATTACATCTCCAAATACTTTCTCGAGAATCTCCTTGAAGTTTTCATTATCACTTATCCTATGTCGAGTGAGATCTCTAAACCTCTTGGTGTCTAGGTAGTTTGTTAACGCATGGAACCTAGTAAGATATTCAACTTCTCCATTATCATATATAGCTTCAAGTAAGGTCCTCTTATGATATTTAGCTATAATAAACTCGGATATGGTCTTTTGAGCTTTTATTCTCTGTTTATCTCCTTGTTCAACTCTAGGACTACATGGGGTTAGTAGAACTCTGTCATAATGATCTTCGGCTTCCCATATTTGACGCCTATTGAATGCCTTCATAAAGTCTCTTAGAGAAGAGCGTGAATCACTAAATGCTAGAACATTATATGGGATATCTAGCTTTGTTCTCAATCCATGTATCCAATGTAGTATAGCTACTAGTGATTCATTGAAACTAGTCCAGCTACTTCTATATGGAAACGGTATAACTGTTTCCACGAGCCTGATTTTAAACGGCTTATCATAGTATTTCTTGATAACATTATAG
>JBEVCI010000048.1:0-6579 GCA_040514375.1 Thermoprotei archaeon | reverse complement strand
CTTTATATTATGAAACAATCTACTTATCGAAAATAAATAGAATAGAATATTATAGCCTATTTTATACAAGCTAGTTATTTTCCATAGAATATAGATACTATATTGTGGTATGAAAAAGTGAAAATTAAGGAGTTATAGAACTAATTATAATTTTAAGACGTCTAGTTGATATTCACCTTCGCGTAGTAGTCTATCCCACAGTCTCTCTACTACCTTATGAACGTACTCACGTGCATTAATCTCGTCTATCTTAGTGAGTTTTCTATTCTCCATAACGATTTCTCCGTTGACAATAACGGTATCAACGTCTTTTCCACAGACACTATTAACGAGGTGTCCATATACTGTTTCGGGTGTTAATGGTGTGGGTATGTTATCAGGCTTTATAACTACTATATCTGCCTTTTTTCCTCTCTCAATACTTCCGAGCTCCTTATCTACGTGAAACATTTTAGCAACATTAGTAGTTACCATTTTAACTATATCGAGGGGCGATAGTACTCTTGGGTCTCTCTTATTGACTTTATGAATTAGATAAGTAGTTCTCATATTTTCGAATATATCAAATATATAGCCGTCATCACCGATCCCAACATTAATGCCCAGCTCAAGCATTTCGGGTACTGGTGCTATACCGACAGCATTTAACATGTTACTCATAGCGTTATGGGCAACATGCGCCCCCGCTTCTTTTATAATCAATAATTCGTCGCGAGTAGCTTGAACAGCATGAACTAGTATGACATCGGGTCCCAGGAATCCTAATTTCTTCATCCTTTCTATTGGTCTTAATCCATATCTCTCAATATTGTGATACACATCAATGAGACCCTCCTCAGCATGTATAGCTACTAAAGCATTGTACTTGTTAGCGAGTTCTCTAGCTTTATGGAATAACTCGTCCGATACGGTGAAACTAGCATGTAAATATATTGCGCCTTTAACTAGCTTGTTCGGATCAGCGTTGTTCTTTTTAATGAATCGCTCATTCTCGCTTAATCCCCTGAATCCTTCTTCGAAACTTCTTCTCTGTGTTGCTTCAAAAGACAGTATACCTCTGAGACCAACTTCATTTATGGCTTTTTCCATATGATCGAGTATTCCATTTATGCTGTTTGGGGCACTAATATTGTCAAAGAAATTGGTTACCCCGCTCTTAACGTATAGGATGGAACCTATTAAAGCAGCTGCATACGCATCTTCGTGTGTTAGCAATACATCGAGTGCCCACCATATTCGCTGGAGATTCTGCATGAAATCTGTTGGGGGCTCTATTTTAGCGAACCAAGGACTCGCCCTGAGTAGTAATCCATAGAAATGCGTATGTGCACTCATTAAACCGGGCATGATTATTCCTTTGCGGGCATCAATTACTTTCTCGGCTGTGTACTTATCTTTACCATCACCTCTGCCAACATCGACGATACGATCACCATCTACAGCAACGAACCCATTATCTATAACCCTCAAGTTCTTATCCATAGTAACTATTAATCCATTATTAACTAGGATAGATACTTTTTCACGAACCATTATAGAACCCCGTTAAGTAATAAATTATTATAATTATGTCGTTGTTTCAACATTATAAGTTTTAATCTAAGGGGAGGGTCAGTGCCTCCTAATTCTTCACCGTTCCGAGTAGCTCAGCTTCTTCATCCCTCGCTACGCCTAGGTGTTGTTCATCACTTTAAACTCAGCCACGGCTGTATTCTGCATCCACATTATTCATACTTTTATGTATTATTTCAGGGCTTTAATACTTAAGATAATGGGTATTAGCGATCACTATGATGTGTAGATATGAGATTAAAAGCTAGTTGTGTTAATCTCTTATTATGCGAGTACCAGCTTTACCTTTAAGCGCTTCGTATGCTTGGTGTAAGTGTGCTATTATTGCTTCTTTACCGCCATTCTCTATAAATCTTATAGCGGCTAGTACCTTGGGGCCCATACTACCTGGTTTAAAGTGGCCTTCTTGATAGTATTTCTTTGCTTCTGATACAGTCATCATATCTATTGGTTTTTGTTGTGGTGTGCCATAGTTTAGATATACCTTATCAACGTCTGTTAGGATCATGAATATTTCAGCGCCAATAGCTGAAGCTAGTCTCTCGCCCGCTAGATCCTTATCTATTACAGCTTCAACTCCGCGTAGTAACCCCTTCTCATCAACATACACAGGTATACCTCCTCCGCCACTAGCGATCACTATAAAGCCCTCGTCTAGAAGCTTTTTAATCGCTTCGATTTCAACGTGACCCTTGGGGTCTGGCGATGGTACTACTCTTCTCCAACCACCGCGTGGGTCGGGTTTAACCGTCCATCCATACTCATCTGCTAATTTCTTCGCTTCTTCCTCGCCATACCATGGACCAATGTACTTAGTTGGATTCTCGAATGCAGGGTCGTTTTTATCAACAATTGTTTGTGTCACGATCGTTACGACTCCTTTTACGACTTTACCTAGAAGACCCTTCTCCACGAGCTTGTTGTAAATACTCTGCTGTAGTAAATAGCCTAACCAGCCCTGGCTCATAGCACCTGCGATATCTAGTGTCATCACCGGTAAGTTCTTCATCGATTTGCCGACAAGCATCCATTCAGCAATGATACCTACTTGAGGACCATTACCATGTGTAACGGCTACTTTATAACCCTCTTCAATAATCTTTACAAGGAATTCCGCACTTCTATAAGCGTTTTTCCAGTAATTCTCTGGGGTACCGGGTTCTCCCTTGGTTTGGAACGCGTTTCCCCCGAATGCAACGACTATGTATTTCGACATATAGCTCCACCTACAGATAGGTGTAGTTTTTACCATAACTAGTAGAAAGTAATAAATAAGCTTTATCATTAAAAGTTAGATCATAAACTCGGGGATTCCATCGGGTCTATAAGCTATTCTTGGTTTAAGTCTATTCATTTTTAAAAGCTTTACAACATGTGGATATAATATTACATATTCTACATCCAGATCCTCCGCTAAGACTGGGTGTATTTCGGAGAGTTTTTTCAAAAATTTCTTGATATTCTCCTCGGGCGAGAAGCTTAACATCGCAGCTGCATAGAAATCCTTACCAGGTTCTAAACCGGCTTCGTATAGATTTTCAAGAGCTTTAAACTGATATTTATAGTATTCTCGATCAGCACCAGTGAGATACTCGAACTCCTCGGAAGTAGTTCCCTTAAATGATACTCTGACAACTACATTATTAAACTTAGCCAGATCTTTTGCCTTATTAATATCGCGACCTATTAGAAGCCCATTAGTCTCTAATATGAACGTATACTTGGTCTCACTAAAGAGTTTAAGCAATTCTATTAAATGATCCCAAGCAATAGTAGGCTCCCCACCACTAAGCCTAACATACCTATAACCCCTTCTACTAGCGATATTTACAAGTTTCTCGAAAACTTCGATAGGATTACAGAAAAACCCCTTATCTGTGAAGTAGCTGTATCTCCAACTCCAACAGAATTTGCACCTCAAATTACAACCAACAACATCACCAGTAGCTATACCGCCATACCACCTACCCCCTCTAAATCTATAGTACCTCAGCTCCTCAACACCGTTTCTTATACGGGTAACTCTCTTCTTAACAAGCTCTGTTAGCTTAAAAGGATCTAGGCCTGGCAACTTTCTCATCTATAGTGCTCGTCTGCAAAATAACAATATGGTTAACTTTCCCTAATATCTAAGAACTTCACTAAGTATTTCATAGAAGAACTCGGTAGTTTCGATTACAAATCCTTCCATATCAATAAAGTCTAATAGTTGTTTTTCGAAAGAAGAGGGTTTAACAAAATGTCTGTGTATAAGCTCTAGTCTTCCATATATATATACAATTGATTGGATTAATCCATTGAAATGTTTAAGCTTATTGTAAAGGATTCCATAAGTGCATCTATCGCGTAAACTGCATACTTTGCAATTAAGAGAGTATTTAGTGCACATTTTCTTAGTACTTGGTCTATAGACACTAACTCCGAGCCTACTTAGTACTTTTTCGTAGTGTCTATCTATGGGTGCATATCTTGTTAAACCATAAGCGTGTAAGAGATAAGCTGTCGCTGTTTTTATACTAACTCCTTTTAACTTCATTAACGCAGTAGCCTCACGAAGCGGTTGTAAATCAGTCGAAAGTATATCTACTACCCATGGTAATATGTGTAAAGCCTCCCTATACTGATACGACTTATAAAAACCACTACATTTCATAGGAAGTTTAATGCAGTTATTGCTAATCAGCGTTTTTACCCATTTAACAGTGTTTTTATAGTAATCGGTATTGCGCGATAAATATACTGATAGAAACACATACAATTTATCGTGAAAACTATAGGGTAGTGTAAATTTCTTTAAAATTTTTGGCTTAAATCCTCTGCGAGATGCCTGTCTTAATAGCTTATCCATTAAAGGCTTTAATTTCAAACCTACTAGTATTGAGAAATCTTCATAACTACAGTTATTGGGTATTATACACTCTAATTCGTTGCCTGCATATATGCATTTTAAATCCTTACATATACCGTATTCTTTAATAGCTATTAACGTGTTATTTCTGGTCTCTATTTTGTAGAGTGGAAGTAAATATGAAAAATAAAGTATTAGAGGAAGATCTACCTCACGGGTACGCAGTCTATGCAAAAATACCCTCTATCTAAGTCTTTTCCTTACTACCCATAACCATGGCCATTACAGCTTTTTGTACATGTAATCTATTCTCTGCCTCCTCGAAGTATAGGCTTTTTTCATAACTATCTAGTACTTCATCGGTTACTTCTTGTCCCCGATCGGCTGGTCCGCAGTGCATGTAGTACGGCTTACCTGCCTTCTCTAGTCTCTCCATAGTTACTATCCAGTCTTTAAATTTAGCTTGGTATTCTTTAGCTCCCTCTTTATCAACAGTATTATTGAATGGTGGGAAGAATCCTTTAGGACTCCAGGCTTTGGGATATACAAATGTAGCGCCTTCGAATGCCTCGTCCATATTGTATACGATCTTGAACTCACTGCCCCAGTGTTCTGTATATTCTTTTACTTTTTTCAACACGTCATCTAATAACTCGAAACCAGGTGGATGGGCTATATAGACATCAGCACCAAGCATAGCAGCTATCAACGCTACACTATGTGGTACTGCTAGTGGCTTTAAACCACCACTATAAGCATAGCTTACCACAAACTTCTTTCCCTTAAGATCCTTAGGCCAACCCAGAGCCTCTAGAGCTGCTTGCGCATCTGCTAGTGCTTGGAACGGATGGTAGAGATCATCTTCCATGTTTAGAACAGGTACACTAGACCATTTAGCGAACTCCTCTATAACCCTGTGTCCACGCCCGATAATCCATTTAGCGGCATCCCCGTATATTCTAATAGCTATTCCATCCCCGTATCTGCTAAGGACACGTGCTACATCGCGTATAGCTTCTGTTTGGTATGGAACCATATCTTCTGGTAGTGTGGGGGTATAGACTTGATCTGGTGATATGTAGATAGCGTTGCCGCCGAGCTGATACATACCAGTTTGAAAGCTATTTCTTGTTCTAAGGCTCTTATTATAGAAGATCAGGTATAATGTTTTACCATCTAGCCAATTTACTTTTTTCACGCCTCTGTGAAACATTTCCTTTAATTCCTTTGCTGCTTGAAGCACTTTTAATATCGTATCGATGTCGTAGTCAATGTTTCGGAGCCAATGTTTTCCCTCCAGATATCCCAGAAACCAGGGCTTAGACATCATCCTCGCCCCACTTGATTGGTTTAACCAATATTTAGCATTGCATGTGTTTAAAAGCTTTAACATGAGGCTATGCTTTATAACGAAATCCTGCTAATATAATATTATAGGGTGCTGTTAGTAATTTGTTTCAAGGGATTGCGATCTAATGTCTAACAGTATAGTAATACCCCTAATAAGTAATGGTGCGGGTACTTCGCCGTCCGATAGTATTTTAAACGAAATTTCTAAGGCTATACCTGTTTATTATCCCTTGTATATGCTTAGTTTATCGGACAGTTCTTCTCATACATTAATTCTTGATCCTCTAAACGATACTACTTATCGAGTAGATTACTATATTCCAAATAGTCTTATATTGAAATCACTCATTACCCGCCTCTCTAGTAGTAAGACTATTGAGGAATTCCGTAATAATATGAGATCTTTAGTAAATAGTCTTAAACTCTTGGCAAATAACTCCATGTACTGGATTCCGCGGTCCATTAAATTAGTCCATGTTGTTACAGATTATAAGATCTTATCCGATATAGAAAAGATTAGTATATATAGTGGTATCGAAGAACCCAATGGTCTCGTGGTTCGTGCTAAGGACTTAACCGGTTATATTCAAAGAAACAGTAGAGTACTCGATAAATTCTATGCAGATCTAACGAATGCTATACTTACTATAGAAGCTACTAGAGATAGAATTCATAGTACTGCTATTGACTGGATCAGAACATTTACGATAGAAAGCGAAATAGTAGTTAGAGAAGTTAGTAATGATGTTAAATTAGCTATCGAAGTTATTAATAATAGGCGAAGAAAACTTGAAAAGAATATGGAGTAC
>JBEVCI010000047.1:0-72955 GCA_040514375.1 Thermoprotei archaeon | reverse complement strand
ATAGATTGTGGGATGTAGCTGACAAAATAGATAGTAGTACTATCGAGGATCTATTAATAGGTACTTACTTACTAAAGAAAATGGTAAATAGAGCTCCAAGTCACGAGTTCGCCTCTTTATTCAATAGAGTCTACAGTAGTGTTAACAACGTTCTAGCCATTCTTAGCGACGGGTTATCTCTAGATAATATATCACTTAGTGATGGCATCAGCGTTGAAGAATTAGTATCAATAGTAGTTTACGTATTGGTTTTATCGACAACAACATAGTTTTACCCATTTCCTATACTTATTTAGCGTAGAGTAACTTCTTTTAACACTATGTATTATCTACCTAGGAAGCATTTGTTATTAGCTAGTTTCATTCCTAATAATGAAAAGCGGGAAAACTCTCTAAATACTGCTATATCTTAACATTCGGTAGAATGAACTATTAGCTATGGAGGTATAATGATTTGGTATCACTAATAGTTGCCGGGATCAGGGATCTTGCTAGTATACTGCGTGGAAATGTTGGAATAATGGCATTATCGTGGTTTCTATTCGGATTGAGTGGCGCACTTGTTTTTCCCTTCTTTACCCTCTATGCAAAAGCGCTGAGAGCTGATGATTTCTCTATAGCGTTTATTAGGTCTATTGGAATGTACCTCCTAGCATTCTTTACTATCATAGGTGGTTTCTTAACAGATTATTTTGGTAGAGTAAGAGTCATAATATTTGGTACTAGCCTTATAACAATCATACAGTATCTCTACGCGTTTGTTAGGGATTGGACTCAGCTCGCGATACTGTGGATTATAGATGAAGTAGCTCATTTTTACCAACCAGCTCTTACAGCTATTATAATGGATTCGCTACCACGTGATAAGACTCTAAGGGGATTCCTAGTACTACAAGTATTCCCATCTATACCATGGCTTTTCATGCCGATCGTCGGGGGTATTTTATGGGATAAACTAGGTATAACCGGTATTAGAATAGGATTCATAGTAGCTGGTACTATAAGTGCTATAGTAGTGTTTCTCAGAATTAAGGGTTTGAGAGAAACACTCATTAGAACTAGTACGCCCCGTGTTTATGAGTTCTTAAAAGACATTGCCAAGTATAGAAAACACCTCGTTAAAGCGCTGTATGTTTACTTGTTCACAGGGTTTCTCGTACCGTTGGTTAACTCTGTATCACAAATATATGGGCCCATATATGTGGTAGAAGTACTTGGTGGTACTAGGACCGATTGGGGATTACTAACTAGTATTGGTACAGCGTTTGGTATGGCTACAGGTATAGCGTTAGCTGTCAGGAGGAATATTAACGAGCTATCAGTACTCTTACTTGGTGTCTTATCACTCTCTTTCTCACAAATAGTATTCGCAGTTCCTGGCTACTTAGGCATGTACGACCCCATAGTAGTAGGAATTGCTGTGTGTATTGGTGGTATTAGTACTTCCCTAATATGGCCAGCAACCTCAGCACTGTTAACATATATACTACCACTAGAGATTAGGGGTAGAGCAACTGGTTTTCAAAGAATGATAGAGAACATAGGATTAGCGACAACATCCATTATAGCGGGTCTATTATATACCCGTTTAGGACCAGCAAATAGCCTATTAGTATCTGGCTTAATAGGGATATCGCTGATTATATACATATATCATATGTATATGATAACTCATCACTATAAAAGTAATAGTAGCCAATAGACACTAGTTAATAGAATAAGTGTAAATACTAGGTACTATGAAATCGATGTCTGTACACGGAATGTAGTCCTTCTCTTTAACTCGCTTCTACTATTTCTAGTATGTTTTTCTGTGATAACTTGGTTACTGAGAAGTACTTTGTTGAAACTTCCTTCAAACTCTTATTGTTACCCATTATCATTACTGTTATAAGCCTAGCATTTGCTCTCCTAAGATTGTGTCTAACTATCTGTTCAGCAACTCTGTCAACACCATCAGTTATTAATACGATATCGTTGGTATCGCCTACGAAACCCTCACGTATGTCTGTACATGCTGTTAGTATTGCACGCGTTATATCAGTACCTCCACTACCTCTTACTCTAGCAATATAATCGATGAGTTTTACAACTTGATCTACCCGTGGTTTGCGAGTTACGCGAGCTAATGGATAGGGGATGCTATCGAAGAACCTCATATAGAATTCCCTTCTCTCTCTAACGGCTCTCATGTACAAGCTTAGAGCAACTGCTTTAGCCCACGTCATTTTCAAACCATCCATAGATCCGCTTTTATCGAGTAGTACATATAGTGATCCGCGTCCCTGTGTTAAGACCTTCTGGTATAGTAGTAACCTGCCCTCGAGCAGTCTTAAGTAGAATAATTCATCTGGTAGTGCTAGTACTGACGGAACTATTCTCTCGATATCCCTACCTAGCTCATATCCCATGATCTCTCCATGTTTAAACCTCTGTTTTCTTCTCTCAATACTAATGCTCCACGGCTTAATACCGCGTAATAGGTCTAGGATTTTCCTAACCTCGAGGTTTCTAGCTAATCTTATGAGTTCTGGCCCGTACTCTTCGTAGGCGATCATACTAACTCTGCCGGGCTGATCACCCTCTATTAGTGAGCGCAGTTTCTTGATATTGTCTAGATCTCTGGCAACAGTAGATGCTGCTTTCTCAATATTCTTCTTCAATTCTTCGGAACTAATATCACTACCTTTACCTTCTTTACCACGTCCTTTCCTGTTTTCAAGTTCTTGTAGTTCTGATATGAATATACTTGCTGCAATACTACTCATTAATCCATCTACAACTGTCTTACTCCTGATCTCATGTATTTTACTGGAGTTTAACAATGAGTTAATTATCGCGTAGTTATACATTTTATCACGTGGTATATTAGTTGGAGCTTCAAGTATTGGCATTGGTAAGTAAAACGTATAGAATAGGTCTATCGCGAACGATAGGGATAAGTCGATCTTCCTATTAGCAACAATCCTAGCTATTCTGAGTACCTTACTACCTCTATACTTTACAACGGGGTCTTTATAGTTAATACCTTTCAGTACACCGCGTGATCTTTCTTTAAGGGAGCTTTTTCTCTTGCGAGGCATATAGAGGTAACACCTAACCCATAAACTTCCTCTTAATAAGGTCTATTACATCGCTAATCTCGCTCAGCACGTCGAGAGCTCTCTGTCTAACTCCTTCATCACTTGTTTCTTCGGCTATTTTCCTAACTCTTTCACGAACGCTTTCAAAACTCCTAAGGTAATCTACGAGCCTAGGATCGAAATCATGAACTCTAGATATGTACGCTCTAGCTTCACGTATATTCTTCTCGATTTCCGCTAGTTCTCTCAGGTGTTTCTCGGAAGCCTTTATTTCATCTAGTAGTATAGCATAGGTCTGTTCCATTTCATCTGCGTCGCGTGGTGCTATGTGTTTTAATACGAATAAATCGTCTTCTCTAGCAACCATTCTCTGGTTTATGAGTGCAGAGGCAGCAATAGCTTTTAGCGCTTTGCCTTTTCTCCTATCAGTCAAGTGTATACCCTGATCCTCCAGTATAGCGTATATCTTCAAGAGTTTTTCTTTAATAGGATTCACATCTACTTCGAAGACAAGCTTATTTAAACTACGTATCTCGTCCATTGTTAAAACGGGTTCTGCTCTCTCATAGAACCCGGCCTCGATCTTCCATACAGCATCCAGTAGTTCGGACCACTTGTCTTCACTAACAGGTTTTACGAAGTGCTTAAATAGGAATCTATCGTATAGTGCTTGTAGCTCTGGTTCCTCGGGGACATTGTTACTAGCTGCTATCATAGTCCATAGCGGTACTCTAATCTCGTTATATCCATCATATAGTATTCTCTCGTTCATAATTGTTAAGAACATGTTCAGTATAGCTGAGTTTGCGTTGAAGATCTCATCGATGAAAGCTATTTCGGCTTCTGGAAGCTTATTACGAGTTATCCTAACATACTTGCCTTGTTTGAGAGCATTAATATCTAGTGGTCCAAATAACTCATCTGGTTCTGTAAACTTTGTTAATAAGTATTTGAAGAAACGAGCGTTTATGAGCTCAGCTGCGCGCCTAGCTAGTGCTGATTTAGCGGTACCGGGCTCACCTATAAGTACGACGTGTTCACCGGTTATTATTGCGAGAGCTATAACATAAGCTTCCTCTTCTCTACCAACAAATGGCTTAGCTAGTTCTTGGACGAACTTATGTGCTTTCGATAGCAACGGCGTTAATGCATGATTCACTCTTATCCACCACTACTGTGATAGTCTAGGAGAAAAAGCGTATTAAATAAGTAACTCGTGCAAAATATAGCGTGATCTGCTGAGCAACTCCTCATCACTTATCAGCTGAAAACCGGGTTCTTCATCAAGACATAGTATATTTCAACAACTATTAATAGTCTTACCTAATACACCGTAAACGGTGTAGTGGTATGCATAGACTAATTAACAATATACCCGATATTCCAGGAGTATATCTTCTCATAATACGTGTTGAAAAACTAGTGAAGATTAGAGTTAGGAGTGGTAGGGTATTCGTTCTAGAACCCGGGATGTATGTCTATATAGGATCTGCTCGTGGCTTTGGAGGTATTAGGGGACGTGTAAAACGATACCTAGTAGGTGTTGGGAATAGGTTTTGGCATATAGATTACCTTATAACACAACCCGGTGTAAAATTAGCTGGTATTTATTACATGGCTATAAATAAGACTACTATAGACTACGAGTCACTTATAGCTAGTGTTTTTAGAGAAAAGCTATACGGGGTTAAAGGATTTGGTTGTAGCGATAAATCACACGACTACTCACACCTCTATATGTGTGGTGATACACTAAATAATTGTATTGAGAAACTATCGAGGCTCTTACCAAGAGGATTTAAATTATTGCTCCTTAAACCAAATTGTTTATAAACCCTTTAAACACCATATAAGTACTCATACCCATATCGTAGGAGTCGAAACCGTAGTGAGTAAATCCGAATCCATAATCCGAATCATAGATCTAAAACCAAATCTCGAAAACATCCACGTAAAGGGACGTGTCCTCGAAGCAAGTCCCCCACGAATAATACAGACTAGGAAAGGAGCTAGAACAATCAGTAATGCACTCATCGGAGACGAGTCTGGTAGAGTAGAGTTAACGCTATGGGGTATGAAAGCGGGTACTATAAAGAAGGGTGAAGTAATCGAGATCATTGGTGCATGGACATCAGTCTTCAAGGGAAGAGTACAGTTAAATGCAGGTAAATCCTCGACTATAAACAAGCTAGATGATTCAGAAGCACCAGCCGAAGAGAACATTCCAGAAGATATGCCTAAAGCACCATATACACCACGTAAATTTGGACCTAGGAGTAGTGGGGGACAGCGCAGATTTAGGAATAGGAGGTTTAAATAAAATGAGTGAAGAAAAACCAGATTTTAACAAGTTGTGGGAGGATCTAAGGCACAGGAAACCTATTAGAAACGGTATACCGTTGGGCGGTGAAGAGGATAAATACTACGTCGCTAAGAGCGAGGAAGAGATCTACGAGTTATCAGCACTAGCATACTATATATGGCTATTATGTGATGGAGAGCACACTGTTGACGAAATAGCAGATAGAATGAGCATGGATATCGATATAGATAAAAATGATGTTATAGAACCCCTAGTAATAGCTTTGAATAGTCTCGCAGAAGTAAACCTCGTAAACTACGTGGATTAAAATATCCTCTAATTTCACGGAGTTTTTATAGTTTCTTTTTTAGCATCTACTCTCTATACACATGTATCACTATTCTCTGCATCCTTAATACTGGGTATTTTATAGCAAGTATTGTTATCCGATCGTGTGTGCGTAAAGCTGATATAGTATAATTATTGCAGTTAATGTAATGATGGATAGGGGATGCTGTGACTTGAGAAAATTTACTGGTTTGTTGTTTAGGTGTTTTCTATACTCGGTAATAGTAGTAATGTTTGCAGCTTCTAGTATTCCTGTAAATAACAGTACTTTTACCGACTTGGATAAAGCTGGTTTATTTTCAGAAATTTCCAGCCTTGAGAATTTCACAGTAGTAGTCAGAGTTTGGGGTAATATCTCTAATGAAGGTAGTGAGCCGTTATACTTGAATGAAACTGACATACTAGTTTTCGAGTACCCGCTCAATACTGGTGATCAAAGGGTTTATAGCGTAAAAGCATGGGTTAATGATGCTGAGTATGACTATGTGCTTGTAAATGAGAGTGGGAATACCTATCTAGTTATTAATTATCCAGAAGCCAATACTAGTCTAGATCCGGGAGAGAGTATTAGTGTTGGTGTTGAATACGTTGTCGGAATTAATAGGACTAAGAGAATATATTCAGTACTTGATTTCCAGATAGTTGATGACCCATATAAATTACTTGATAAAGCCGGTAATTGGACGGATCTCGTTGAAGCCAACACTACTATGGGAAACTATACTAGTATAACTGGACTTTGGAACTATACACATCCACTTATAAGGCTTGTATACAAGTATATCGAGAGAAAGCTAGTAGCTAATAATCCGCTTGGTTACTTACTTGGAGTTTTAGAATGGATTAGTGAAAGCATTATTTACTCTACCAGAGTACCGGCTAGGCATCCCTGGGAGACTATTATAGAGGGTAGTGGTGATTGTGATGACCAATCAAACTTGTTAATAACGCTTCTAAGAGCTAGTGGTATACCGAGTTATCTCGAGATAGGCTTCGTGTATATTCACGAAAATTACTATTTCAAAGACGAAGAAGCTAATGGATACTATATATACGAGTTTAGAGGTGGCGGTGGACATGGATGGGTTGTAGCTTATATTCCTCCATGGGGCTGGATCAGAGTAGACCCGGTCGTTGGCTCTCTTGGACCCTTACCACGTGTTGCGATAAAATACGCTCTATACTATATTAAACCGACTATCGTGGCCGAGAGGATTGTCCGCGAGGATTACGTGATTGAGACTGCTAGAGCCGTTGAGACCATAGAATCGAGGAAGATCAAGATGCACTTGGTAATTGAAATGCATTCTCTAAGCGAAACTACTCAGTCTCCTCAATATACGAGTTAATAAGTTCTAGTATCTCTTCGCTATGTACTCTCGTTAAGTGTAGATACAATCCTCTACGTGTAAACGGTCCTCTACCACATAATCCACAGCGCAGGTGACCATTCTTTTCAGTAACTAGCTTATCAGCTACGTGTGAAACAGCTCTCCTCATGCTAGGTAGGTTAGTTGTGCCAACAATACTGGCAAGTTCTATATCATCAACCGATAATCCAAGAGCTTTTCGAATAGTATAGCGGACTAGGTCGTTTTTGCGGAAAACCATGGTCAAACCTCAACACCCTAACACTATGTGTTTATAGAATCCGGTTTAAAGACCACGGGGTTTTGAAACTGCCACAGGTTTTTTATCCTAGAGCTCTATACTGAATTACTTAGTATTTCCCCGGTGTATACTCATGGATCGCGTTTTTGTTGTTGGAGTTGGTATGACGAAGATCGGGAGATTTTTTGAGAAGAGTGCTCGCGAACTGTTTGCTGAAGCATTACATAAAGCTATTGAAGACGCTGGCGGTGTTAAGCCCCAAGCACTAGTAGTTGGTAATATGACTTCTAGTGTATTAATGGAACAGGATAGTCTTGCAGCACTACTAGCTGACCATAGTGGTTTTAGAGGGTTACCAGCTTTTAAAGTAGAGGCTGCATGCGGTAGTGGTGGTGCAGCGATATATGCTGGTTACTCTCTTGTTAAGTCAGGACTTGCAGATGTTGTTGCTGTCGGTGGTGTTGAGAAATTAACTGAAAACATCACCTCTGAGGTTACGCGTGCATTAGCACAAGCAGCTGATACGGAATACGAGCTATTCTATGGCATTAGTTTCACCGGGCTTAATGCTCTCATTGCCCGGTTATACATGAACACTTATGGATATACGCGTGAAGACCTAGCTTATTGGCCTCTACGCATGCATGAATATGCGTCATACAATCCCTATGCACAATTACCGCGTAAAACGACTATAGAGGCTATACTCAATAGCGCGGTAGTAGCCGATCCGCTGCACCTCTATGATTGTGCACCAATAGGAGATGGCGCAGCTGTAGCAATACTTGTTCGTGGTGAGGAGAAAGCTAGAGAAATTAGCAAGGCTCTTGGTAGAGACGTTCTCGTAGAAATAGCTGGTATTGGTTTTGCAACCGATTCCGTAGACATAGCTTCTAGGAGCGATCTCTTATCAATGGAATCCACTGTGAAGGCTTCACGCGAAGCATACAAGATGGCTGGTGTAGATGCCGGTAAGATAGATTATGCTGAGGTACACGATGCATTCCATATAACAGGTTATATGGCTTTAGAAGCACTCGGATTTGCTGAGAAAGGCGCTGCTCCAAGGCTTTGGCGTGAAGGTAGGTTTGCTAAAGGTGATAAACCCGAGGTAAACTTTAGTGGCGGACTTAAAGCACGTGGTCATCCAGTGGGAGCTACTGGTATATACCAGTTAGTCGAAGCAACTATGCAGATTCGTGGAGACTTCCCAGGGTATAAAGCAAGTAATCCAGAGGTTGCTGTTACACACAATATTGGTGGAGTAGCAACATACTCGATAGTAACAGTTGTTAGGAGGTACAAGTAATAGTTAGTACATATATTTTTATTTAAACGCGTAAGTTCTAGCTGCAGGTCGGATATTTATGTAGTTAATGAGAGTGGTTTGTGTTGACCTCTGATCAGCGTAGTATGGACGAGTTACTAGAGGAAGTAAGAAAATATAGAGAGTTATCGATACAGGGTGGTGGTAAGGAAAAGATTGAGGCTCAGAGGAAGAAGGGTAAGCTATGGGTTAGGGATAGGATCGAAAGATTACTAGATCCCGATACATTTGAGGAACTTCAGTGGATGAGAACACATCGTTCTACATACTTCGGACTTGATAAGGTAAAATACTATGGAGACGGCGTAGTAGTTGGTTATGGTAGAATTGATGGTAGACTAGTATTTGTATATGCACAGGACTTCACTGTAATGGGCGGTAGTATTGGTGAATCGCATGGCGAAAAGATAGCAAGAACTATAGAGTTAGCTATTGAAAATGGCGCACCCGTTATAGGATTGTATGATTCTGGAGGCGCCAGGATCCAAGAGGGTGTTGCTGCACTACACGGGTGTGGAAGGATTTTCGCAGCTAATGTAAAAGCTAGTGGCGTTATACCACAAATAAGTGTAATACTAGGACCATGTGCTGGAGCAGCTGCATATAGTCCCGCATTAACTGATTTCGTTATTATGGTTAAAAGTGCATTCATGTTTATTACAGGGCCGGAAGTTGTTAAAGCGGCTACTGGTGTAGAGGTTACTTTTGAAGAACTTGGAGGATCACACGTACACGGCTCTAAGAGCGGAGTTGCACATTTTGTAACAGAGGATGAGGATTCCGCATTTGCTCTAGTTAGAAGACTGCTATCATACTTACCAAGTAGTTCCGAAGAAGAACCGCCTCGTCTACAACCAACAGACCCCGTTGATCGGAGGCTTGACGACTTACATACAATAATTCCAACTGATCCTGTTAAGCCGTTTGATGTACGCGAGGTAATTAATAGACTTGTGGATGAAGACTCCTTCCTAGAAGTACATAGGGATTATGCACCAACAGCTGTAATTGGTTTTGCCAGAATAGGTGGCTATAGTGTAGGTATTGTTGCAAATCAACCAGCCGTGAATGCTGGAGTAATTGATATTGAGGCTTCTAATAAGATAGCTAGGTTTGTTAGATTCTGTGATTCATTCAATATACCCATAGTAACACTAGTAGATACACCTGGATTCATGCCAGGTGTTGACCAAGAACACGGTGGTATTATTAAACATGGCGCCAAGATCCTACACGCCTACGCAGAAGCAACCGTTCCAAAAATAACCATTATTATGAGAAAAGCATATGGCGGAGCATACATAGCTATGGGTAGTAGGTCTCTGGGAGCAGACATAGTCTATGCATGGCCTACGGCAGAGATCGCTGTGATGGGTCCTGAAGGAGCGGTTAGGATACTGTATAGGAAAGAGGCTGCTAAACAAAAGGATCCAGAGGCTTTTCTTAAAGAAAAACTGCTAGAGTATAGAAAGTTATTTGCTAATCCCTATATAGCCGCTGAACTGGGGTATGTGGATGATATAATAGATCCTGCCGAGACAAGGATTAAGGTATACAAAGCATTAGAAGCCCTATCACGTAAACGTGCGGAACTCATACACGTCTATCCGAGAAAACACACAAATATACCACTCTAATTCTATTTCTCCTCAACCTTAATCCTAGCTATTATCTCACCGGTTTTTACAGCCTGATTAGGCTTAGCATACACTTCTTCAACAACACCGTCATAATCACTCTTGATCTCAACAATCATTTTCATCGAAGACATAAGAGCTATCACATCTCCTTTCCTAACCCTAGATCCCTTGTTAACTCGTATCTCAACAATTTTACCGGATATAGGCGCTCGCACCTCGCCTTTACCAATAGATATCCTCCTAGCCTCTTCGCTTCTCTTCTCAAGCGCTGTCAATGATATTAACTCCGTAATACTAGTTATCAGGGATGCTTCATTATCTACTATTAAGCCCTCCTCAGCTAATTTTACGCGATACTTACTACCCTTTATATCGACGATGTAGTTTTCATCATCTATTTTTTCGAGCTTAAGTTCAATAGATTCTCCTGAGTCAAGATTTTTTACGACAAGCTTATCATTGCTCTCACTAACCTCGATACTAAGCACATCACCGGTATATGTTACAACGCGATACTTTTTACCCAATTACTAGCACCACAGCTTCGCTATTAATGTTGCGATGCTATGCTAGTATATTTGGAGGAAAGGGTTTTAAATATAGAGAATTGAGGCCCGCCCGACGGATCCCGTCTTCACCGGACCCCGTGGACACGGGGTTCTCAGACGGGCGAGGGCTCCGCCGCTATACTTTATAATGGTCTATGACCCTATTAAACTATATTCAGGTGCTATTTGTGAAAGACTTCTTAGAGATAGTGAAGTGTCCAGCATTAATACCATATATAATCGGGTTTGGACAAGCAATTATATTAAACAGGGTTTTCGCTAACTTAGAAGCCATGAATGCAGAGGCAATACACGGCTTCTCAGCAATACTCTTACAAACAGAACATGGTAACTATGTCTTATCGACGATGTATGAAGTAGGTTATCAAGGATATAGGATATATGAAGCACCATCTGGTGATAAAAACTGGTATAGGATAACTAACAAAGTTGTGGCAATAAGAGAGAATAAACTTAGTGACTTCTTTAATAAAAACAAGTTAAAACCTTATAAGGACAGTTTTGTGAGAAAACGTGGTGCTTACTGTTGGGGTCGTAGATTCTATACATGCATATCATCAACGGGCTTAACCCTCGAATTAACAACAACGTATTCAATGCTAGTTCTCAAGTGCAACGACGATAGTATTAGAGTAGAATCGCTAGAACTATTCGATGATATAATAAACGCAATGCGTGATCCTCTTCATAAACTTGTTGATACTCTGTCTCGTAAGAGCAAGTATAAGAGAGAACTTGTTGAAGAGACACTATATAGTATTGATAAGGGTATTATAGCCTATGTAGGAGATTTAATAGTTAGGGAAAAACTCGTATTACCACGAGAAATACGTGAAGTTGATGATCTCGTAAACTACCTAAAATCCCACTATAGGTGGTTAACTAATTGGTAGTATTTAAGTGTAAAATGTGCGGCGCTATATGTTGTTCTTTCAAAAACCCGTTGGAGACACCGTTGGTATTTTCCTGGGAAAAGAGGAAATTAGAAGAAATAGATAATCAACTAATATTTAAGCCATGGCTTTCTTACCGTATCGGAAGAAATAGCTACGCAGTAGTACTATATCGATGGATAATATATGGTAACTGCCCATTCCTAGATACAAATAATGGTAAGTGTGAAATACATGATATAAAACCTCTTTCATGCAAGATATTTCCACTACTAATTGGTATTGATGATAATACTCTAAGAGTAAGTCGCGCATGTATATTTGTAGAGAAGTATTCCAGTAAAATATTTGGTAGCGATCCTGCTCGAGTATTTCCCAACGAGTATCCAGAAGCGATCAAGTCGTATACTATACTAAAGATAATTGATGAAATAGCTCGATTGAATAACTGGGTTAGAGTAGTTGGTGATAGTGTTAGTGGTGAGCTAGTTGATATCGATGAAGTACTGGATGTAGATCAATTAGTTGAAAGAGTTAACAACCTATTAGCCGAGTCTACGGAGAAAAATACCTAAGTCATACACATTTTTATAGATCCTCCTTTCTCTAATGGGTATTGCAACGCCCACGACTCTATTATCATAGCTATCAATAACAGCTACAGGATTATCGAGTGGTGGGTACTTCTTTAAAACGCTCTCTTCTAGTACATCCTTACCGTACAGGAAATTCTTAATACCCTTTTCACTAACTACTATAGCTGCTCTATATCCTGTTCTCGAATAGATTTTCTCATAGAGTTGTGGAGAAAGATATACATCGTCTCCCACTAATACTCCAATCCAGTTACCGGTGTAGATTAGCGAGACACCATCTATTTTACCCGACTTCTCGTGTACTATGCATAAGTCGTTTAAACAAATATAGTAGAGTGGTAGCTTGAAGTAATCAGTGGGATTAGTGCCAAGTACTTTTTCTATATATTCAAGTAGGTTTAGTGAAGGATTTTTACCAAGTTTTCCAAAACGAAACCTGATCCTCTTCTCCATACTAATTCCTCGAAATACTGAGTAAGCATATAGTCATGCCGATCATTCCATGTATGTGAGGCCATATCCTTATACACTTTCTTAGTTCGCTTGGAAATCTGAAGCGCGGTAGTTCTGTAAACCAGGGACTCCAGTTAAAGAGCTTAAGTGGTGGTTCAACGATTACTACGTCATTCCTATAGCTCATGATTTTTGATAATACATACTCGTTCTCCTCAGGAGCTATGCTACACGTAACATAAGCTAGTATACCACCCGGTTCTAGTAATTCTAAACCACTCCATAACAACTCGATCTCGCGCTTAACAATCCTAGCCAGATCAAGTATTCTAGTTCTAGTTTTCCTACCCGGATCAAGCATTATCGTTCCCTCGCCACTACACGGAACATCTAGTAGTACTCGCTTAAACCTTCTCTTTAACAACCTAGGTAGCTTGCGAGCATCACTCCATAGTACTCTAACATTATCTAGCTTCATACGCATAAAGTGCCCGATTAGAGCTTTCAACCTATATAGTGCAATGTCATTAGCATATACGATACCGCTATTCCTGATCACTTGTGCGATATGAGTAGCCTTACCACCAGGTGCAGCACAAGCATCTAATACATCGCCTCTATAATCATGTATTAACAAGATGCTAGGTACTAGTGGAGCGGCATCTCGGTGTACATAGTAATAGCCTTTGAGATACTCGTGTGTAGCACCAATACTAGGTGATGTAGGTTCTTCGATAACTCTATAGGCTAATCCATTACTCCACCCGATCTCTTCGAGAACAAAACCCATTTTATTGAGTCTACTAACTAGCTTATCCGGCTCTATTAAGTGCGTATTCACGCGTATAGCTGGTTTGACCGGTTTTTCGAAAGAATCCAGTAGCTTGATAGTATCGCTTATACCGAGCATCTCGATATATCTCTGGATCATGTATGGTAAGTATCCATATTTATCAGCTAACCTTCTAGCGAGATCACCGGGTTTTACGTAGATCTCCCTATAGATATCGTTAACGGTGATTTCCGGTCTCTTCTCCAATTCTAATAGCCCTATTTACTACCAGCTAGCTCGTTTAATATCTTAAGCATTTCTCTAGCGTTACCGAGCATCCAGTGATCATTATTGAAGAATACATATATCTCCACGGGTTTTAGAACTAGTGCTTTTTCAGCTATTTCCCTTAGCTCTTCAATACTATAGTCATAACCGTACCATACCTCGCGTCCATGCATTCTAATATATACGTAGCCATTACTACTCACAATCCACGACGCGATAGGTGCATCTATAGATACAAGTGTTAAACCCAGTTTTCTAGCCCATTCAATTACTTCATTGCGGAAACAGCTTTCATGTCTAAACTCGAGCGCGAACCTGTGTTTAAGCCTTGTCTTCTGGTAGAATCTCTCTATTCTCTCGAGCGTATCACTTCTACACACGTAGTTTGGTGGGAGTTGGAAAAGATAAAACGATACATAGGGGTCTAGTGGTTTGAATAAGTCATAGAATTTAAACCAGATATCAAGTGCTTTCTCGGTGAGTCTGCGATAATGTGTTATACTTCGATGTACTTTAACAGCCCACTTGAGTGTATTTCCTTTTCTACTCCAACCTATAACTTGGTTTTTAAAGGGGAATCTATAGAAACTAGCATTTAACTCGACTGCGTTAAGCCCGCTATTAGTTACATACCAGTCAAAACTACCCTCTTCATTCCAGTCGTAAAGCCATCCAGATGTACCCACATATATTCTAACCAAAACGCTGCACCACTATATAGTCCGAGAACTAATAAGCGTAGCTGTGCTCATCCCCCCGATAGGGAGTCTGCGAGAGGCCTCGCTCCTCATTTCCTCGGCTTATCGGGCCCCGGTCTCACTAGACACTACATATTATATGTACAGCTTTAAATTTCTAGTCTGGTATAACATATCTCGATTCAATAGTATTGGGGGAAGCTATTTATGGTGTTACCCGAGCCTATTAGAGAGTATATTTCTAAGACTAGTCCTCGTAAATTCGCAGAGCTTATCGATCATACGCTTCTGAAGCCACAAGCCGATTACAAATTGCTGGAAAAGTATGTTGATGATACCCGCAGATATGGTTTTAAAGCTCTAATGTTACCACTAAGCCTCATACCACGAGCTAAGGAAATCGCGGGTAATACTATAAGGCTTGCCACAGTTATTGGTTTTCCACTAGGTAACACGTCTACAGAAGTAAAGATCTACGAAGCGCTACAAGCAGCAGAGCTTGGCGTTAGCGAGATTGATATGGTTATTAACATAAACGCTCTTAAATCAGGTGATTACGATACTGTATTGAGAGATATCAGAGACGTTGTATCAGCTTCTAAAAAACACGGTATAGAGATAGTTAAAGTAATAATAGAAACTGGGCTTTTAACTGATGAAGAGAAGATTAAAGCGGCAGAACTCGTTGTAAAAGCTGGTGCTGATTACGTAAAGACTTGTACCGGGTTCTTGGGCGGTATTGCAACAGTGCATGACGTATCACTTCTATACAGGGTAGTGCGTGGTAAAGCTAAAGTAAAGGCTTCTGGTGGTATTAGACACGCACTAGATGCTATAGCACTGGTATTAGCAGGTGCTGATAGATTAGGAACTAGTAGCGGTGATAAGATTATAGAAGAATACGAGAAATTAACAACAATCTAGTACAACTCCTTATTAGTTAAGCCGAACATACAATTATGTTGAACACTGGGCTGATGGGTGCATATGTAGTGAGTACTGGTACTGGTTTTGGCGGATTATTATTAGTTGAGCCAACTACGTGGTATTTTCAAAGCTTCTTCGTGGTTAAGAAGATCTATGCTTATGAGAAGTCGAAGTACCAGGAAATAGCTCTTGTAGAATTAGAGGGTTTTGGTAAAGCACTAGTAATTGATAACCTAATTCAGAGTGCTGAGAAAGACGAGTATATATACCATGAATCACTAGTACATCCGGCTATGATATTACATCCTAATCCTCGTCGAGTACTAATACTTGGTGGTGGTGAAGGAGCGACTCTACGCGAAGTACTTAAACATAATACCGTTGAAAAAGCGGTTATGGTTGATATCGATGAAGTCGTCGTAGAATTTGCTAAGAAATACTTAGAGTTTATGCACCAGGGAAGCTTCTACGATAAGAGAGCAGAAGTAGTTATAATGGATGGCTTAGAATATGTCCGTAGAGCTCCCAGCGAATCCTTTGATGTAGTAATCATGGATTTAACAGATCCATATGCAAGCGAGATCGCGAAACCACTATACTCTCACGAATCCTTCAGAGAAATAGATAGAATACTAACTAGTGACGGAGTAGTAGTTACACAAGCTGGTAATAGTTTCTTCTACAATAAATCATACAAATATGTACTAGAGAATATGAAAAAAGTATTTCCACAATTACTTGAGTACTGGGTATGGATACCGAGTTTCGCGTATACGTGTAACTTTATATTAGCATCGAAGAAGCGTGATCCACGCGAGTTATCCGGTGAAGAATTCGATGAGAGAATGAAAAAACGTAATGTGAAAACACGTTTTATCAACGGAGAAAGATATGCTGCTTTTACGAAATTAGGGATAATAATAGGGGATTTAGAGAAATAACACTATAGCGTGGATGATGAAGGCCAGGACACCACGACTACTCTAGGGGCCGTAGGGTGAAGAACCCGGTTTCTCTGACACGCTAGTCACTAGTTTTCTTTTCTAATATTTCATGGAAGAAATACCATACCGAAAAAGATGCGATCAGCACTGCTAATCCTATGCTGATACCCCACGCGAGAGCGGTTTTTATCTCGGGAGAAAGCGCTGCTACATCGAATACTAATATAAGCGTTATGAATAAGAGTGTTAAAAACATAAAACCCCGTAGCTTAGTCTCGAGCCTAATATAGCTAACTAGTATATTGAGAAATACGAACGAAATAGTTATTAATACTATTATACTGGCCACTCTAGCAATATAGTACACAAATTCGTTAGCAATCTCTACATATACTGGTGCTATAAATAGTATTATAGTATAAATAGCTAGTATTGCAAGACCAAAATCAACAAGACCTATTATAAGACTAGAAGGTCTAATTCTTATCTGTCTAGTAATTGGGGCTATGAGCTCATCTACTCTCAAGAATGTTAGAAACCTCCGTAGAATACTATTCAAGACTACACCAACTAGTATGTAAACAGCTACTATAAGTACCGATAATAAGAGTGCTGGTAGAAATCTGGTTAAATCCTCGAAAGCTCTTCTAAAAGCTTCCCATAGTATGTGGGCTTCATTATTTAGCATTACCTGGGGCATTATTATCCACCACTACTTAACATTATTATATAATATACTACTCTATACAGAAATACCAGTAGTGATAATCCCATTATTAAACCTATTATCTTCAAGGTTATTACGATAGTTTCCGTTAAAGCGAATACTATGAAGCTATAGCCGTTAATGCTAGTGTTGTAGAGTAAGCGTGCATATATTCTACTATGCTCTGGCGGTATAATTGCTATCTCCGGTATAGCGAGTATTCCGATAGTTAATGCTAGTAATCCAGCTATACACGATATTATAAACAAGTATATGTATATACCGCCAATCAAGTAGCCGGAGAGACCCGTAAAAGCTAATGCTAAGGAATTAGCAGATACTAGTAAAGCACTTGCACGTATAACGCCAATAGATCTAACTATAAGCGAGTAAGCTATAGAGGCGTAGAAGTTAGAACCTGTTAATAGAAATCCGTAGAAAAACGCTATGAATGGATGTAGATAGGCCACTCTAGTAAAGTATATAGTAAACGGTATTATGGATAATCCTATGATAGCGACTCTATAGCTTCTTGTACCAGCTTTTCTCCATATCATACTAGCCGGAATACTAGATATTGCTTGAGCAAAAGAAACTACTACTACAAGATAATCTGGTGCACGGAGTTCTCGCAGAAGCCAGGGCACCCAAACAATACCTAGTAGATTTGACGCTATTAATAGGGTTAGGAGAAGGATAAACGTATTAGTGGCTTTGACTTCGACTTCTAATTCCCTCTTTTCATATCCACTAGTAATAGTTTTGGGAATACCGCCTAGGACCACAGTAATGGTAGCAAGTGAGCCTATTCCAAAAGCAAGGAGATACAGCGATGTATATGTCTCAAGACTAGGACTTACTGACAGTATACTAGCTAAAAGCAGTTGGGCGGTGATTCCAGCTGAAGCCCCCATTGCAGATCTGTAAGCTAATACTCTTCTATACTGTTCACCGGTAAACAACTCTAATAGAGAAGCATTTAGTAATAGGGGAGTAGAAGTTGCTGTGAGGAAAGCGAGTATATAGGATAGTGTTGTAAACTCTCTACTAAAGATCATAAATGGAATCATAAGCCATGCTACTCTTTCGAGAAAGTGTGAGACTACTAATCTCCAACCAATTACTCTCTTTCTCTCAAAGTACCGATATAGAAATACTATAAAGAGTAATGAGGATAAACCCGCAAAACCGTTAAGTAATAACAAGTCTTTAACACTATAACCTACTCTAACCAGCATTATTGGTGTTAAAGTCCTAGTAATAGCTACGTAAAAGCTTCCTAGGAAAGCCTCGATTATATATAGAATACTAGCACTTACTTTAGCCAAGAAATCACCTGTTATTTGGGACTTGTCTTAGTGAAACAGTCTAAGAGTATTTAGTTTGTTGAGTATTTATGCATTAGTTATCCATAATAGTATTTTTTATAAAGTTTTCCATAAATATGTTAATAAATGTGTTAGTGGTGTATTATCTTGTACGTTGAAGAAGACCCATATATTTGGTTAGAAAATATTGATGATCAGCGTGTTAGAGAATGGGTTTTAGAAAGAAGTAATAGAGCAAAACAAGCTTTAAGAGACTACTCCGAAAAACTGCTTAGCGAGATCTTAGAGCTGTACAAGATCCCGGTGGTACTGGATGCTCAGAATACCGATAGAGGAGTATATGTCCTTATTAGAAAATACGATTCGTATTCTATTGCTAGGCTGAAAAACGGCGAATTAGAAGAAATAGTTAACTCGCAGGAACTAGGCAAATATATGATTATTAGGTGGTTTATAGCGAAGAGAGAAGGAGATAGAATAGCTTTTTCCTTCTCACAAGGATCGGATGAGGGCGTTACGAGAATAATAGATCCAGATACTGGAGAAGTTATTGATGAATTCCACGGTGTTGTAAATAGTTTTACGTGGTTAAATCCCGACGAGTATTACTATGTTAGATTCTACAGAAGAGAGAAAACACCGGACGGAATGGATCCTCCTGCTGAGAGAGTCTTTCTAAGATCCGGTGGTAAAGACGAGCTTGTATTTGGAAAGGGCTTGTCTTCACACTATTTGATAGGTATAATGAGCGATACCAGTAACAAGCGTGCGCTGATAACTGTAAGTTATGGATGGGATAAGACAGCAGTATATGTTGGAGACCTCTACGACCCCTCTACCTGGAGAAAAATATATGGAGATTTCAAGTTCCGTGCATATCCGATCGATTATGTTAATGGAGAATACTACATATTATCCTATGACGGAAAAGGGATGGGTAGAATAATAGCTATTAGCGAATCTGGGGATGTACGTGAAATAGTGGATGAGGATCCCGGGTATCCGTTGAGATTAGTAGATATGACTGGTAATAGAATACTCTGTTCGTATCTAGTTAACGCGTCTTCTCAAATAAGAATATACGATCTTACCGGTAGACTGGTTAAAGAATACATGTTTTCACCACCGGGTACTGTTACTAGGATTAGCTGTAGAAATGAAACATGTGTTGTGAGATATGAGTCTTTTTATATACCCTATAGACTATACGAGTATAATATACACAGTGATTCTCTAAGAACTGTTCTCTCGGCATCTGAAGAAAAAATTAAGGAATTCAAAGTTGAGGAGTTCTGGGTTAAATCCTATGATGGTACCCCGATTCACGTGTTTAGGGTATACAGCAAGAGTAGTGATAAAGCAATACTATACGGTTATGGCGGATTCAACATTCCTATTACACCGCGCTTTATTCCGCACATTATACCCTTCATAGAGCGCGGAGGAGAATACTACGTAGCTAATATACGCGGTGGAGGAGAGTTTGGCGAGGAATGGCACCGCGCTGGTATGAGGGAGAATAAGGAAAACGTGTTTAGAGACTTCATAGCAGTATTGAAACACCTATATGATAAGGGATATAGAGTAATTGCTATGGGTTCTAGTAATGGCGGACTACTCGTCGCAGTAACACTGACACGTGTACCTGAACTACTTGCAGGCGCTGTTATAGGGTATCCCGTTCTAGATATGCTTAGGTTCCATAAGCTCTATATCGGTAAAGTATGGATAACGGAATACGGCGATCCGGATAATCCGCATGATAGGGAATACTTAGCTAAGTACTCGCCATACCATAACCTAGCCCCGGGTAAGAAGTATCCACCAGTAATGATCTACACCGGGTTATACGATGGCAGAGTACATCCGGGTCATGCGCTCAAGTTTGCTGCCAAACTAGAGGAGCTTGGCGTAGAATATTATTTGAGAGTCGAAACAGTTAGTGGTCATTCTGGTGCTCATCCGCTTATTAAAGCACGTGAACTAGCTGATATAATGGCGTTTGTATTCAAAGTACTAGGTATTAAGCCTTGAATGAGATAATCCTAAAACCCATAGGTGTTGTTAGAACAAGCGCTAGTGACGATGTTGTTAGAAATAGCTTAACTGGTGTAGAGGGCTATATAGAGATATATCCCGAGTATTCTGTAGGATTAGATGGTATTGAGGGATTTTCCCACATAATAGTTATTGCTTATCTCCATAAAACAAGCGAAGATCATAGAAAGGTATTACGTGTTAAACACCGAAAGCTTGTAAGACTAGGACTTGTATCACTCAATGAATTACCCGAGGTAGGAGTTTTTGCTACTGATTCACCACATAGACCAAACCCAATAGCATTAACGATCGTAGAGCTCATCGAAAGAAGAGGAAATATTCTGTACGTGAAGGGATTGGATCTTTTTGATGGAACACCTGTACTCGATATAAAACCCTATACACCAGACAGGATTATTGAGAATCCACGTGTACCCGAGTGGTATATGAGGATATATAAGAAGATACGTGAGAAATTGGGATTAGACCTTCCTCTCTAACAGTTTCATCCCCTACCGAGTATTCTTAGATAGAGTTCTAAGTGTCTTCGTGCCATTCTAATCCATTGTGTTCTAGCAGCATAGCTGTAAAGTGAAGACATGTAGGGTACTGCATAATCATAATTCTCGATAACCCACTTAATCATCTTACCTAATTGTACAGTATTGCCAGGTGGGAATGTAAAACGTGGTGCATACTGGTATAGCTCTACTAAGCGAGGTACGCGAGAACCTACTATTGGTTTTAAACTACCCATTGATAAGTGTAGTATACCGCTAACAGAATAAGTACCGGTTTTATCTCTGTAGGGTAATACTAGTATATCGGCTAATCCTATAACTCGTAGAAGTTCATCGTTACTAAGATACTTCTCGATCAATAGTATATTGTGCTTATTAGACGCCTCCTCGATCAACTTCTTAGCACTGGCATCTCTCGTTTCACCAGCAACTATTAATGTAAAGTTTTTATCGCGTACGTATCCGAGCGCTTTAAAGAGAATGTCAAATCCCTTATCACGCCTAATAAAACCAGGTATTACAATAATAGCGCCGCGTAGCATCTCATAATCTATTCCAAGGCTATTAGCTAATACTTTGCGAGGATACTCTAAATAGGGGTTTATTAGAGTACCATGTGGTATTCTATAGATCTTTCTGGGATCAACCCCCTGCCACTGTAGTTCGAATTCTTGTAGAATGCTATGTACTATTATCGCGTCAAACGAGTTTAGGTATTTCTGGAACTCAATATCTTCTCTAAGAGAGCTTGGATGTAGCACGGTATGCATAGTAATAGCTATTCCACGTACTAGTTTCTCGTGGCGCGCCTCTTCGAGCACTTCTACTAGTTTTAAACTCTTACCGAAAATACCGTATTCGTGCTCAACATGTAGTATATCAACACCATTTAATTCTGCGAGAATATCTAATAACCTGGAGTAATCCCTGTCTTTCTCGTGAAAAACAGGAATAGCTCTAATACCGAGTATGGAATCCTCCCACGGATCAGAACCGTTTAAAGTAGATGTAAATACATAAGCTCCTATACCGTGTTCTATGCTAAGTAGTGCTGATAACAAGTGTCGAGTATACTCGCCAACACCACAGTGCATAGGCGGGTATCGAGATAAAAAACCCAGTTTGAATAAAGCATTATTAGGCATTATTCCCCTCCATTTCACTAATACACTAAAAAGCTGTAATGGAATAAATCATTATTGCTCTATTAGCTACACAGGGTTAAAACGAGCTTCAATAGCAATTATGTTATCATCAGCTATAAGTAAATGAACGTAGTTACGGGGGATTGTATAGATGATTACTAATTTTAGTTTCTGATCACTTGCTATGCATAAAACCGTAATGGTTGAGTGAATTACCTTGAAACACCACTATCTTGTAACTAGTTTAAGAGAATTCTTGAACACTACGTTAGAGGGATTTGACAGTTAGATCTAAGCCTATAACTGGTTATTGTCTTCTAGTGAACACGTCTAGTTTTAATTGCTTAGCGTTTGTAGGTTCAGCTAATCCCTCTATACACGTAACACTATATTCTCTACAATATGCTTGGATTTTTTCATAGAATTTTTTCCAGCTAAACTTCTTTGCGAGTAGTGCATAGTGTTTCATGGGGCTGGTGTTTTCTAGCATGAATGGTTTTATATGTAGTTTATCGATCAATACTTTACTCTTAGTTCTTCTCGCTATATCGAGTATCTGTTTAATGGTGTCTTCGTCCGTGTTAATACCCGGGATTATCGGGCCGTAGAAAATCCATGTCTCAATTCCTTTTCTAGAAAGGATTTCTAGTGTTTTTACACGGGTTTTTGGCGGCGATGAATATGGTTCTAGTATTCTAATCTTTTCATTGAAACCAGTTATAGTGAATCCGACATCGACTTTATCTTTATGCTCTAGTAGTATATCGAGGTCTCTAAGTACTAGCGTATTCTTGGTTTGAATACTGATGTTGAAACTCCTTTCGAGGAGTAGCTTTAGCGATTTACGTGTAAGCCTGTATATTGCTTCAACTGGTTGATAGGGATCAGTTATAGTTGAAACTCCTACTACTCCGCGAGGATACCGCTTGGTTTCTTTATCGAGTACTTCTAGTAGGTTTTCTTTAATAATGACTACTGAGCCCCAGTTGTTGCGTGCTTCGCTATGCCATGTATATAGTCGAGCATAGCAGTAGAGACAACCGTGAATACAGCCTATGTAGGGGTTTAGAGCATAGTCTAGATCCGGTAAGCCGCTGCGTGTAAGAGCTTGTTTTACACGGGTAAACAATACTCTATAGCGAGGCATTACTTCTTCTCCACGAAGAAGTCCTCGATTCTCCTAATAAATAGTAGTCTTTGTAATAACCTACTACTCTCTATCCATTTCTTAGCTCCTAGCTTAGTTTCTCGCTCAAGCAGTTCTACTACCTCTCTTAAATCATTGGTAGTTAATACAGGCTTGCTTCGAAGCATAGCTCTTATATTTTCACGTACAAACCACACACCAATAGGTAGGTTAAATCCGGGGTAGATCTCTCTTAATACTATGACTACGGCTTGTCTACCACGAGAGTATAGATGTTCAGCAACAGCTAGTCGCGTAGCATAATAACAACCACCAATTTCTGGATAAGTAGATCTGCCGTGAAACCCCTCATAATCACCTTCAACAACAACCTCACTACTACCCGGATTCCACGTAGATCCGGGCCACCATGCCTCCATCCACTCAAAACTCCACTTACCAGGTACTAGTATTGCTATAAAGAGATTGTCGTAGTACCTCCTAACATATACTTCGATTCTATTGATCTCAGGGAATTCCTTAACTTTTTTCAACAAATACCCCGATATTATTGAATCAATAGCTGTTATACTCCACCTAGTAGGTACTAATCTACGATCACTCCATCTACCAAGAGCACCTGTACTAAATACCCTTTGTATATAAGATACAGGAAAACCCTCCTCATAGAGCTTAATAATAGCATCACTCGCTTTAACATATGGATCGTTATATAAGCGGTCAACAATACGCGGTATTGAGGGATTACCAGCGATTCTGAAATCTTGAAGAGGTGCACGCGGTCCCTGTGGTGGTTCGAACTCGCTGAAGGTAATTACTGGTTTAGGTGGTTTTTTGAGAAGAACCTCTACATCAACTGGTTTATACGATAATACTAGCTCGTGAAGTTTCTCCACAAGCCTGGATCTAGTATCATCAACTCTTACTCTAGTAGATCCCGTTACGAGGCTCCATCTAAATCTAAGTATATCCTCTAGCTTGATACCGATCCACTTCTCTGGTAAATCATATATGCTAGTATCACCGGTTTCCGGTGGTGTTGAAGGACCTAGATTAACATAGGGATATCCACGTCTACCAACAAATACTGAGGGAGGACTTGTTCCAAAGAGTTCACGTGAATCGACTACGCGGCTTAGTCTGTAAATAGCTAGTCTGCGAGCTATTAATGGGCAATAACTAAGACCACACCAATTCCTACCACGACAAATAGCACATAAATGGGGATCTATTCGTAGAGACACCTTCATTCCACACGAATATATCTCTCACTCTCCTAATAGCTTATAAAAACCCTTATAATGTGGAGAATAACTCCTATCCTAGTTTCTCGCGTATCTTCTCAACTAGCTCTTTAAGTTTGTTTCTACCACTATACAAGTCTTCACCGACTATGAGAGACGCTAGTTTTCTAACTAATCTATCATAACTACCGGTTCTCTTAGCTTTCTCGATCTCTCCTCTAACCTGTTTCTCAACATTAAATTCGCGCAATAACTCTGTAAGCCATGGTTTATCGATAATACTGGATATTAGCTTTTCTAGCTCATGATAATACGCTATGATCTCTTTACCGGTGCTTCTTATATCTTTGAAATCAACTAGTAGATTAACAGCTTCTTCGGCATAACCGTGCGATGCTAGTATAATTAGTGATTTGGGATTAGACATGTACTTAACATTAACAGCTTCACCGTATAGTTGTGATGGTATCTCTAATACGTATGGACGATATTTATCACCGCGCTTAAATCTCACGAATCTAGACCTTGTATAAAGATCTTTACGCCACTTCTCAATAGCTTTCTCGAGTTCGCCCTTACTATTAATAGATATGCTTTCAACCGGTATACAGGGCCATTCAATGAGCTTACAAGACTCTGTAACAGTTAAAAGCTCTCCATCTGGTTTACGAGCTACTAACAAGTATAAGTTAAAGTTACTAACCTCATATAGCTCTATATTGGGTTTTAATATAGCTGGTTCTGGTGGTTCTAGTATAAATGTGAATGTCCATCCTTCAAACCCCTTTAGCTTTTCATATAATCCCTTTTCCTCCGCAATCGTGTGAGCTATGGATGCGTAGGGGTTGATCACTTCTCCTAGATCCCTAATTTCGAGTCTACGCTTAACATACATCATATTATGTAGTACATAACGTGTAGCAGGTACCCACTTCCCTAATACGGGATTGTAATAGAAAGTTATATGGTATCCATCGATACGCTTAGTGACTTCGACAATAGGCTCACTCGCAGGATCTGGTACTTCAACTCTATGTCCAGTTATATCGTGTGATCTATGAACAGGATACGCGACTACTTTGACGTTATTGCCTTTAATCATTAGTATAGTACCAGTAGCATCGAGGCTAACGGGGAAATACCTTATATAAGTACCAGGTTTCCAGGAGTATATGCAGAGATCTCCCTCATCGTTTTCTACACAGTTTCTCTGCACATATTTTAAGAAAACATTAACATATTTATCGTTAAAAACATCGATCTTCCGAGAAGGTTCTCCTAGTAATGCATTGATTTTCTTCATATTATCAGTACTAAACTCGTAGCCGCTATCTACTAAAGCCTTTACTGCCTCTACGATACAAATCGAGTTACCGCTACAACTCTTCACCAGCTCTTCGTAAGTAATCATTTTCAACGCCTCTGTATAGCTGTCTCTATATCCTAATTCTATACTATTCTTTGAAAAAGATGATCTTATAAGGACTTAACTCTGCTACCTTTCATATAAACCAATATATACTCCGTAAGCTACTACGTGATCCTTGAACTCTTTAACAACATCTACTATTTTACCAGAAGCGCTGATCTCCTTATCTAAAGCAAATACTATAAATACATATCTATGAATACCATGACCGGGAGGTGGACACGGACCATTATAACCTGGTTTTCCAAAATCATTTATAGCTTGTACACCAATACTCGTTCTAATTTCCTGTTCTATACCGGGCCTTATTATAACCTCTCTATCGTTTACGCGTATATTGTATATTAGCCAGTGATAAAATACACCACGTGGAGCATCTATATCATAGACTAGAATAGCCAAGTATTTAGTGCCTATTGGTATATTCGATACTATTATTTCTGGAGATATATCAGCACCGTCGCACGTATAATTACTCGGTATTCGTGTATTATTGTTAAACCCGGTTACGCTAATAGATAGACTGGGTTTAGCACCATTTAAAACCTCTCTTATAAGATCCGGGTATAAGTTTACAGTAGCTTTTTCCATGCTCGTGTAGATATACGCTAAAACACCTATGAGTATAACAATGAGGCTAACTACCGAGATCAAAATCCATTTGAATTCCATAATCAACGCCTATAGATGTTGCTATATCATGTTAGTGGTTGTAGTATTATATCTAGTTTAATGGGTAAGTTGAGATCGTGCATGGTAGCTACTAGTTGGAGATCGTTCTTTAGTATTTCCTCTAGCTTGTCAACCCTACACTTGCTAAATAATCCCTTCTTTCTAACAACGATCTTTACATATATTTCGCTATTCTTAACACCGAATTCCAGATCTATGACGCTACATCCATAAGCTGGTGCAGAATCATGTATTATCTTCGTAGCTTTCTCTTTAAAAATCGCTAGTTTTTCTGCAAAAACAGCTGCAGGGGGTTTTTCTTCAGCTCTAGCAGGCTTAGCAACAGATTCTTCAGCACCTATTTCACTAGGATGTGCAACGGCTTCTTCTGGAGGTTGTGGTGTTTCTTCTCTAGCCGGAGCTATTTCAAATAACCTGAATTTAATAGGAGTATTTCTAGAAAGAGCTATTAGAGTAGCTAGTGGTTTAAGACCGGCTATTCTTACTCCCTTATCCGAGTCTGAGAGTAGTGAAGAAATTATTTTCCCGTTTTCAACATATATAACGAATCTCTTATTGTTAATCTCTGTTGTTAAAAGCAGGTTTTTTCCACGTATAAGATCGCTTATTTTCTTAAAATCATCATATTTTAACACGATGTTCTTTACAAATCTGCTCTTTATTAATAACTGGGCCTCAAAAGTAATATCGTATAAAACGCTAGTTCTACCCAGATCAACGGGCAAAGATGCTATGAGCTCGTAAATTTCTCTTTCTTCTCCTTCCTCACTACTTCTCTCTTTTTCTTCTTTATTCTCGCTCAAAGTTTTAAAAACCCCCAAAACACGGAAGTGTTTATCACTCTCTAATTAATACATCAAATAATTAAATAGCATAAAATATGTTATTACCTTGATCTGTTCCATGTGTTAGCCAGCATCTGTGCGGCTAGGATTGGTTGATGTATTATTAGGTTGGTTGTATACTATGTATAAGCTCTGCCCGTCTACTATTTAGCTTAGTGCGTTTTTACGCTTGAAGCGATATGCTAATATAGTAGTTTACTAGCTATAACCTATGATCCTATGGAGAATAGTATGGGGTATATGCGTTGAGATATGTTATCGTAACACATACTGACATGGATGGTGTAGCGGCTGCAGCACTATATGCTTATCTAAACAGGTCTAAGCCTGAGAAACTACTATACGCTGAGCCATACAATATAGATCGCGCCCTTGCCAGATTATCACGCTTATCGGGTTATGATAAAGTAGTGTTCTTCGACCTAGGATTAAACAATAACGTTATCGACACAGTTGCTAACTTTGCTTCGCTATTAACCAGTAGGGGCATTAGAGTCGAGTGGTATGACCACCACGTGTGGAACGATGAGTGGATCGAGAAGCTTAAGAAGAGTAATGTAGCGTTGTTTATCGATAGATCAACGTGCGCAACGGGCGTAGTTGCTAAATATGCTCCACAAGACCGAGAAAATATTGATGAAGAATTCGTTGAAGAACTAGTTAGTGGTGTCTGTGGCGGGGATTTGTTCCGCTTCGATCACTGGCTGTCACCCTGGTTTATACGATTAGTTCGCAGACACGATCCCAATGCGTGGAGAAACAGGGTTTTCCAAGTATTATCTGAGGGGAAGCTGTGGATACCAGAGTTTACTGAAAAAATACTTGAGAGACTCGAACTGGAATTGAGAGGCTATAGCAATGTATTTGAGAATACGCTATTCTTTAACTATAATGGTGTGAAATTCGCAGTAGTTCTTCAAAATCAGTATGTCGAGAACAGCTTTGTAGCATCGTATATTATAGCTAGGTACGGTGTAGATGTAGTTGCTATAACATCTAGTGACGGCAAGATTAGTCTTCGTAGTAAGTACTATAACGTGAGAGAACTAGCAGTAGCACTAGGTGGTGGTGGGCATCCAAGAGCATCTGGTGCAAAGATCAGGATACCTCTTTCCATTAAGTTAAAGAGAATAATCAATAAGAGAGCGGTGTTAGAGTACGTTGCTAAAACTATTATGAATACTTTATCTAGTAGTGGCAAGTTAGATAAGCTAGAATAACCGTAGAACTAGCAATCCTTGTTAATAATAGTGTCTACCTAAGCAATAGTCTTATGACCTACACACTGGTGGTAGTAGATAAATAGTTCCATCAACATCACTAATTTCTATAACATCGCCTATAGCATAGTATAGAGCTACAATAGCTGATATAAGTGCGTCATTCTCATCTTTACTAAGGGGCTTTTCTATGTGAAAACCAATTCTATTGTAGAGATCCTCTGGGTTTTTACAACCACTTGATTTAAGAGCACTGCGTGGATGCGTCTCGATAACAATTGCACCTCTTTCTTCGAACAGTTTCTTAAGCCTTAGAGATCTATCAATAAGCATCCTCATACTGCGCCATCCCGGTGGTAGTACTTGATAGCCGTGGATCTTCATAGCAATATCTACTTTCCTATAACCAGGTGCGTGTGATAATGGAGAGTCTATTGCTATAACTACTGGCTTATACTTATGGATGATACTGGTTATTTCCTCGTCTTTCTTAACTCTAGCTATACATAGCAATGTATAGTTATCTAGTACCGCAACCCCCGTATACTTTTTTGGAGAACCAGCAGGGTCTATTCCCGCGACAATTACCATTTAACTCTCTCTCCAGGATCATAGCCTATCGTCTTCCTGTAATTATCGAATAATTCTTCAACTCTAGCAATCCACTTGGATAAATCAGCGGGTTTATCGGGGTAGTCAATAGTATATAGTTTAACTGCCTGATCCATATACTTCTTAACAATCCTGAGTTGGTTTAGTAATGAGGGTTTACCTAATAGCCTAATCAACTTTTGTACATTAGAGGCAATTTTTTCAGTTAGCTTTGCTCTACTACTCATTTCATAGAGGTCATTACCACTAACAATCTTGTTCTTAAGTATCCACTCGAAATCACTATTCTCTAGCTTTTGTAGATACATTCTAAGAATATCTAGACTCGCTTGTTTAGCACCGTACGCGTTCATGTATTCTCTATTCATATTCCACATACTCTCTTCGTTTACAACTCCCTTTTCTAGTGCTTTAGCTATGTGTTTAGAAGCTATGTGTGATGCTAGTAGTGAAGAGCCTATACCACCACCGTGTACCGGGTTTACAGTATACGCTGCATCACCAACTACTACTACGTTTCTCCACACTAGTGTTGGTAATGGTCTACGAGTTGGTACTAAACCTCCACCACGATGCAGTATTTTGCCACGAAACTCTCTTCTGAGATACTTCTCGTAGTTATGTCTGGGATTGTAGTCTCTACCCCAAACGACGCCGAGTCCAATATTAATGATCCCGCCATCTCTACTTTTAGGGAAAAGCCACCAGTAGCCGCCAGGAGCTATTACTGTATCTAGATATATCATAGCGTAATCCACGTTTTCTTCCAGTGGTTTCTCGAGCTCTATTACTTCGCGGTAAGCAATATTAAAGTCAGTCATATAGGGCTTCTCGGAAAGGGGCCATTCACTCGGTAGTTTTGTTCTAAGTGCTGGTTTAGCGCCACTAGCATCAACAAATACTCGTCCACGTAGCTCTACAGGCTCTAAAGAACCGGCTTTACGTATTTCTACAGAGTAGACTTGGTTATCCTTGATGTTTACCTTGACTAGGGTGTGTTTATCAAATAGCTCAACGCCTTTATCGAGAGCTCTCTTAAGCATCCACTGTCCAAGAGCTATGCGGTTAACACTAACGCCCTTACCCTGTACCTTTACATAGTATTTTCTACTAGGACTATAGACTGTAACTCCATCATAGTAGTGTTCTATTACATTACTTGGTGGTTCCCAACCTATTTCATCGAAGTGGTGTACTCCTATAGCATCACCACAAGCTTTATCTCCTATTCTCTCGCGAGGCTTGGTTTCAACGAGCGCTACACTAAAACCCCTCGAAGCTAGCTCGTATGCAGTGTTGAGGCCGGCTACACCAGCACCAATAACTACTACGTCATATTCTCTATTCAAAACGCTAACACCAGTACTTAGAAATAGGGTTGTATCGGGTATAAGGAGTTTATGGTAGTACCTTTAAAAGCATGCCCTCAACAACTAGTGGTGGATACCTATTAGCGATATTGAGTGCTTCTTCTAGTCTAATAGAACTACTGCTATATATTGTGAGCAGGGGATCTCCCTTATTTACTCTATAACCGACTTTAGCATGTAGTAGTACACCGGCGCCCTTATCAAATGGTGCTCCAGCTGCTCTAGCGATCATTGTTATGACAGCATTATCAATATACGTTACAGCACCTTCCATCGGAGATTCTATAGTGGCTGTATGGCTACCAAGCTCTATATCATCGGGTTTAACGTTTGGATCACCGCCTTGTGCTTCAACTATTTGTTTAAACTTTTCATAGGTTCTACCACTCTCGAATATATCGCGTGCAACATCGTAACCCCTACCTGGTGGTACTTTACCGCTGAGCTCTAGTACTAATCCAGCGATAAACATTGCTTTATCAACAAGGCTCTTCCTACCTCTACGATTAATCATAGTTTCTAATGCTTCCTTAGCTTCTAGAGCTGGTCCAGCAGTAACTCCTATTGGTTGTCCGCCAAATGTTACAGCGACTTTTATCCTCATACCAAGCTTAGCTGCTTGTCTTATGAAGAGACCAGCGAGTTGGTCTGCTTCCTCCATACTTTTGACTTTTGCTTTCCTACCAACGGGAATATCTATAACGAGGTTATCGACACCCATAGCAACTTTCTTGGCAAGTATACTGGCAACCATTTGATGCCTAGGATCAATGCCTAACCTTCTCTCGATATTGATGAATATATCATCTGCTGGCGCCAGGTTCAAACTACCACCCCATGCTAGCGTAGCTCTAACTTTCTTAGCGATTTCCTTTAACTCGTCGGCCGTGAAGTCCACGCGGGCTAGAACCTCCATAATATCAGCTGTACCAGCTGGACTCGTTATAGCCCTGCTACTGGTTTTCGGTATTAGTAGTCCTGCAGCAGCTATTGTTGGAACAGCTATTAATGCTACCTTACCATTACCTGGTACTCCTCCAATACTATGCTCGTCATACACTGTCTCCTCGAAATCAATCCTACTACCGGTGTCGACCATTGCCCTAATTAGGTTGTATAGCTCGTCTTCACTGAACTCGTAAAACAGCTGACTAACGAGAAAAGCAGCAATCTCTGCTTCGCTGAAAGCTCCTGAAACTACATCCTTTATTATGTTATACATTTCCTCTTGTGTTAGTCTCTCACCGCGGAGCCTTTTCTGAAGAGCTACAAGGCCGGCAATAGTTGATACTGGTCTAACTCCTACTTCCTCGCCATTAGATAGTTTGAGATTAAATGCTATATCCTTGGATACAAGGATTTTTCCGGGTGGAACCATAGTTTTAGATACAGCAACTGTAGCCACTACACTCTTATCTCCGCGTATTAGCTTAACCCTGTAATTAGGGTTAACACCTAGTTCCTCGGCGTCCTTATAGTTTAGTACAACTAGGTTTCTCCCAATATCTATATCGATACCCTCAGCGATAAAATGCCTCGTCTTCAAATGCTCAGCCATATTAGCCACCATGACGAGATACAGACGATAAAAGCAGTATACTAGATTTGCATGGTGGGTTAAAAGTGTTTCTACATAGAGCTTAATACTGTGCCATACTAGTTACGGCGTTTAATAAAAATCCAGTACCATCTCGCGTATTCAAGGTAAAATATTGTATAGTATTTGTAAAATGTACAATACCGTATTTCTCTAGATCAGAGCATGTGTCTAATAAAAATCTTTTAAAATCTCTACTTCATTGCGGTTTATCGCGTTTTATTATTTCATAGTATACTACTCTTTACAACTTATGTATGAGGGGATCCTATAACACATTCGTACAAAAGCGCTCTCTAGGAAGGAGTAAGCATAATAATATTTTTGTCGAATTTTGTTACGACTCCAGATTTATGAAAATGATGTTGCAAGGAAAAGAATAATTATAAATAAAAAACAACGAATTTAGCTCGTCCATTTTGATAGATCGAGTTCTCCCTCAGTTTTAGCTACTATAGATGTACCTACGAGGTCTCCCGTGACGTTAACCATTGTTCTACCCATATCTAGTATGACATCTATGCCTGCAATCATCGAATATGCTAATGCTACGCTCGGATCTGTTAGTGGTAAACCAACGCTTTCAAGCACCATAGCTAACATTATTAATCCAGCACCTGGTACACCCGCTGTTCCTATTGATGCTAATACAGCTGTTAATACGATCATTAAGTGTTGTGCCGGTGTTAGGGGAATTCCTAGTGCATTAGCTATAAATATCGTTGCTATTGCCTGATACATCGCTGTTCCATCCATATTTATGGTTGCTCCTAGTGGCAATGTAAATGAATACACAGATTTAGATACACCCATTTTCTCCTCCGCTACTCGCATTGTTACTGGTAGCGTACCCGAGGATGATCTAGTTACAAATGCTGTTATCATTGCTTCATATGCTCTCTTAAGGAACTTTATAATACTTAGTTTGAATGCTGCTAGTACGCTACCATATACTAGGAATATGTGGATGAATAATCCCACATATAATGCTGCAACAGCTACTCCTAGTGGTCCTAGTACGCCCGGTCCATATATAGCTACTACGTATCCTATGAGTGCGAATACACCATAGGGCATGTACTCTAGGATACCACCAACTATTTTGTACATTGCTTCTGCTAATCCATCGAATACTTTATATACGGTTTCACCTACTGTGCGGAGCCTTTCGTTACTGCTACCCATTAGATACGATATCGCTATACCTAGTATTATGGCGAAGAATATTATTTGCAATACTTTCCCCTCTGTAAGAGCTGCAAACGGATTAGTTGGCACAATATTCAATAATACATCAATCGGCGAAGGAGGAGCTGCGGGCTTAATCTCTCTTCCTTCTCCAGCTAGTTGTATACCCGTACCTGGCTGGAATAGTGTAGCCATTCCTATACCGATCAGTACTGCTATCGCCGATGTTAAAATATAGTATAATATGATCTTCACTCCGATCTTACCCAGCTTAGCTGGGGCTATGCTAGCAGCTCCTACAACTAACGAGAACAATACAATAGGTGCTACGATCATCTTCAGAAGTCTAATTAATAGGTCTCCTAGTGGCTTGATAACAGCTATTGGTTCTCCAACAATAGCACCAATGACTATACCTAATACGAAGGCGATGAAGATTTTATATACAACTGGGAATCTTCTATACGATCTCCACCAACTCAAGAAAAATTCACCACAAAATATACATTTTTATATTAAAGTGATTTTAACTTAGCGCTTGAAAACGACGTGTATTTTCTCTCGGACAGAGTTTGATTGGGTAACATAAAAATGTAGTAGTACGAGCTAGATTAATTTAACTGTTTTGCTACTACCTATCTTCTTTTCATTCACTAATAATACGTGCTATTTCTTCGCCCGCCTTAGCTGGATCGGGGTATTTGGACGATTCAATGTATAGTGCTTTAACGCCCTTATATGCTTGCGAGTGTGTATAGACTTTTTTGTTGCTAGTTATAAAGTATACGCGAGAACCCTTATCAACAAGTTCGCGTAGATAATCAAGTACATCGCGATCACTTTTAGCTTCATAAACCTCGAATTCCTCACCACGGATATCGGTGCCAGGGGTTATTATCTTGACTACTCTATAACCTTTCAGCTTATTAGCTAGAATACGTGCTACTTCATGATCAATCCCGGTATCTATGACAACTACTTTCTCGCCGGTGCGGGATTTGGATACAGGTGCTTCAACGGGTTCTAGAGTAGCTGGCATAAGCACGTCTTTTAAGCTAATAGCTTCTTCTTCACTTATTCTCATAACAAGTTCGGATCTATAAATTTCGCCACCACCAGCTTCTACTACAGCTTCCACAGCTTCAGCGAAATCCTCGTACACACCAATAACGCGATTACTCTTGACAACTATATAGCGAGGCAAATACAACACCACAATACCAGTTATATTCTTGTAGTGCTATTAATGTAACTATACCTACTAGGATAGTGTGTGGATGCGGATCATGAGTACGTACTATCTGGTGTATTCCGAGAAGGGCATTATCCTATCCTATAAACCACTAATAGTCGCTGATGCATTAATAACTACGCGTAACGAAGTACTACTAGCTGGTACAATAGACTATATAGAGAAAGTTGGTTCAGAACTATCAGCTAAAGTTATCAAGACACATAATACGCTACTACCCGGTTTCATAGATTCTCACATGCACTTAGATTCTCTAGGATTCGAGCTTTCGACAATAAACCTTCTAAATACCCGTGATCGTGGAGAGTTATTGGAAAAACTAAAGGGTTTGAAACCAGTTATTGGAGACTGGATTATTGGTGGTAGGTTTGACCACTTAGTATACCCAGATAAGAAACCGCCAACACGTAGAGAACTCGATAGTATACAGCCGGATCACCCGCTTTTACTAATACATAGATCCGGGCATATAGGAGTACTTAATACGCGTGGTATTGAAGAAGCGGTTCGCTTATTGGGTAGCGATAAAGGTATTGATCGCGAAACCGGCGTTATTCGCGAAGACTCGCTATGGAGACTCCGAAGAACGATCATGTCAAGCCTTAGTATAGAAGATTATGCAAAACTCGTGAAAAAAGCTGAGAAACACTTACTCAATAATGGTATAACGAGTATCGGGCTAGCAGGTTGTAATACGCTATGCCTAGATGCACTAGAGTATATTGTAGAGGAGAAAAGTCTAGATATTCGTGTTTATACATACCTTAGTATCGAGAAACTAGGGGATACCGTAGAGTTATTACCACGCATAGCTCGCATAAATTCTATGAATAGCAAGCTCAGGATTAATGGAATCAAGTTATTTGCTGATGGAGCACTGGGTCCACGCACAGCCTATCTCTCAAAACCATATAGTGATAAACCGGGTGAAAAAGGGGTTTTACTACTGGATTACAGTACTCTATATGGATTCGTAGAGAAAGCAAGTAAGTATGGATTACAAGTAGCTATTCACGCTATTGGTGATGCAGCACTAGACAATGTACTGAAAGCCTACGATGCTTTAAGAGAATACGTTAGAGCGCTAAACCACAGAATAGAGCATGCATCACTTGTTAGGGATGATCAGCTTGAACTCGTAAGAATTATTAAACCGGTCGTGGTTGTACAGCCACACTTCATAATCACGGATAAGTGGGTCTCTGAGAGAATTGGGTGGGAGAGGATAAACTGGGTTTACAGATTGAGATCACTATATGAAGCTACAACTATTGCCTTCTCAACTGATGCGCCAGTAGAACCAGTTAATCCGATGGAAACCATCTACGCAGCTATTACTAGGGGCTTATACGATGGAATCGACTATGCTAGTATAACAATGGGTGAAGCACTGGGTTTACTAGAATCGCTATACGCATATACAAGAGGAGCAGCGATTGCACTAAGGGATCCGCGCCTGGGTTGTCTACTACCCGGTTGCTATCCCGATATTGTTGAGGCTTCACAGAACCCCCTCGAAATACGTAATCCACGCGAATTATTGAGTATAAGGCTTAGAGTATTACAGCTCGAGTAAAGGGTTATAGAGGGGTATGTAAAACCCCTAATATGGGGGCTAAGGTGTCTATCTTTAAACCAACCCGTTTTCCCCGTAAGAGGGATCTCATAGAGGAAGCGTTAAAAGACCTAGATCCAGCTATTAGGGAAAAAGCTAGAGAGTTGCTGGAACTACTTGATGAGAATACTTTGAAGAATAGAGATAAAGTTAGAGAGTTTCTTAGAAAGAGGGGTTTAATAGTCTAGTGGATTAGCCAATAGTCTTTTCCACGATTCTGCAGCCATGTCTACTGGCTATTTCAGCTAGTTTACTCTCTGTTTTCTCAATCATATACTCTAGCCTATTCTTGTCTAGAGCCTCGGCATATATCCTGATCTTTGGCTCAGTACCACTCATTCGAATGAGTATCCACGAACCATCACTGTACTCAAACCTATAGCCATCAATATCGAGTACTCGCTCGGGATCTCCGAGTAAGCCTTTGAGTTCCTCGACCAGATCCCTGTAAACTCTTTCTCTCATACCCGGTGGTTCTAATACATAGCTCCTCCTATCCCAAGGATAATCCGGTATACCATACTCATCGAGTAAGTCTATAAACCGCTTACCCTTCTCAAGAACCTCGCGTGTAATCAGTGCTACTTGCCATATTCCATCAACCCACGGACCCCACCTGGGATCTATTAGTTTCCACGGCTCAGCAGCTAATACTATGTTCTCAACACCCAGTTCTTTGACACGCTCATGTGTTTTACCTAGAACCCATCTCTCGATACTACCACCCATTTTCTCTACAACATCATCAACGACTCGGCCGGTGTCAATAGAGACTATTACTCGCCCCTTCTTCTCCTGTAATAACTTATAAGCGTAGAACGCTATAACGCGGTCTTGGCGGATAAATCCCTTAGCAGGGTCAAGTACTGCTAGACGATCACCGTCTCCATCGTGAGCTAGTATAACAGCTGGTTTAACAGAACTATATAGTTCTAGGTATTTTTCGAGAGCATCACGCCTAGGCTCGGGTACTCGTATTGGGAAGAACCCGTCTGGGTTAGCATTAATAGCTACTGGTTTACCGCCGAGTAGTCGTATTATACGTGGAGTAACGTAGCCTGTAGCGCCATTAGCGATATCAACGACTATGTAGGGGTTCCACCGGGTCTTAAACTCTCCAATTTTATCTACCATATCCTCGATATAATCATCAATAACGCCTTCCAAGTAGTATGCTTTACCAACACGGCTCCAAGCAATAGGCTCTAGTTCTTCGTCAACAGTTTTCTCAATAACTCTCTCAATATCTCTAGTAAACTCGTATCCCTCGGGATCATAGAATTTAAACCCATTATATTCTGGTGGATTATGGCTAGCAGTTACAGAAACACCTATACCCCTATACTTACGAGCAGCATAAGCAGCTATCGGCGTTGGCGCTAAGCCAATGATATAAACGTTTATCCCACCAGCTAGTAATCCAGAAGCAATACTTAGTGTGAATAAATGATTAGTAGTACGTGTATCATACACTATATACGCGTTACTAGATAAACCCAGTTTTGCAACAGCTAATCCAATCTTATAAGCTAGTACTGGGTCGAGTTCTCCTGGATACTTCATCCTAATACCAGCTGTACCAAATAACTTCAACTCGAATACCCCATTTTAGTTATAGATAGGGATAAGCTATAATACCCTTAGCGGGGCTGAGAATCAGCTACTCGCTGAGAAAGGGGCTTGATAAAAACGATATACTGTATATAACAGGGTTTGTACAGTTCAATACTGTATGGATCAAATATATTGTTTTAAAAACCTCCCCACACAACCCCTTTTCTCATACAGTATTCCCCGGGGGGTATTGCTGTAAGTCTTGGGGGGTATGTTAGGGAGGGAAAGCTTTAAAAAATCCCCGGGGGAGATTTGCTGTATAGGGGGGAGGGAGAAATGGAGAGAGCAACCTATATAAGTGGGAAGAGAGAGGAAGGATATAAAGTTATCGGTAAACACGTTTACGGAGAACTATATGGATGCGACCCCGAAATACTTAGTAGTGTTGAAAAACTAGTTGAGATAACTAGAGAAGCAGCTATTATTGGTGGTTTTACGCTTTTAGATATTAAGGCTTGGAAAATAGATCCTGGAGTAAGTGTTGTAGCTATTGTTTTGGAGAGCCATATAAGTATTCATACATGGCCCGAGTACGAATTTGCAACAGTTGATGTCTATACGTGTGGTGATAAGGGAGATCCCGTAGCAACGTATAGGTTTATAGCCGAGAAACTAGGTGCTAAGAAATATAGTATGAAAATTAGTGATAGGAGTTATCGGGAATAGTATTTGGTAGATGTAGTAGTAGTTGGTGGTGGACCAGCAGGTCTTATAACCAGCCTCTACGTGAAAGGTCTTGATGTAGTCTTATTTGAAGAACACTCGAGAGTAGGTTATCCGAAACACTGTGCTGGATTTGTTAGTAGGTATACGGCGGCAAGAATAAGCCGCATAGCCAGTTCTCGTGTCCTGGATCACAGGTATAGAGTCCTTTCTTTCTATACTCCACGTGGAAGATATATTATGGAATTTAAGACGCCTCTTATATATCACGTTAATCGTCCTCTCTTCGAAGAGAAACTACTAGATAAGGTGTTAGCTAAAGGTATAGATGTATATCTGGGTGTAAAAGCTAAGCCTAGTACTAGTCCTAGCTTAATACGTGTTGGTAATGGAGAAGTTAGAGCGAGATACATAGTTGCTAGTGATGGTGCACATAGTATTTTTAGGAAAGCGCTCTATCGTAGTTACAATGATTACTTAATCGGGGTTCAGTACGTTTACAGAACTAGTGGTTTAGATGATGATGTGATACACATTATATACGACAACTATACACCCGACTTCTTCCAGTGGATAGCACCAATAGATACTGATAAGGTATTACTTGGTTTTGCAACGCGTAAGTACACGGTACACCCAGAAGTAATAGCTTCTAAATCTCTTAAGAAAATAGGCATTACTCCTGGGTCGCGAATAGAGGTTTTCGGTGGTCTTATACCGCGTGATAAACCACTAGATAATCCAGTCATAGAATACAGAGATACTAGCGTCGTATTCATAGGTGACTCAGTACCCCATATAAAACCGTATACTGGTGGTGGATTATCACTAATAACTACACTAGCACCACTACTGGGAGACTCTATCTCTAGAAATAGACTCCTAGATTATAAGCGAGTACACAGAGCTCTTAAGTATAGGTTACTAGTAGAATACTCGCTTACAAGTTTTTTCGAGAAGAATAACTACTGGATACCTGCAGACATCGTTAATAAGCTTTATAGGTTTAAACTACTAGAACCAGTTGATTACGATAACCACTATAGGCTAGTTGTTAAAAGCTTGCCACTAACACTCTATTTCTTATTATCGACAATGAGATAAAACTACTTAGTAGAGGGCGTTATCTCTACTGATAAATCTATTCTGTACTTGTTCCATATAACTTTCTTCAACTTCTCAATATTCGTGTAGGCTCTATTAATATCTGTGCCACTAGGTACTTCTAAGTTAACATCGCCATGATATATATTGTGAGCTACACGCCTAATCCTGATACGTAAAACCTTATATCCGTTCTCCTCAAATATCTCTCTAATCCTGTTAACTAACTCGGGAGATGCACCAGTATCTACTAGTATTGATAAAGTCTCTCTACCTGTTTCGAAGAGCTCGTAGAAGATATATCCTGTTAAACCAATAGCGCCTATATAGTCTATTACATACGAGTACAGTACTCCACCAATACATGCTGCTAGGGATACAATGCTCTCATAGAGTTCACTTATTGTGAAGAATCCATATACTCTATAAAAACCACCTATTCTTAATGCTAGTCCTATAGCTAATCCATAAATGACTAGCCCAGCAAGAGCATATGTAATTGATTCCGATAAAACCGTGTACTCAGAACTATATACTAGTTCTACAGATGCTATACCAGCAACATATCCATAAGCAATCATAGTTATGACTACTCCTATAAATCCGAGGCGGTGGTGTCCATAGGGGTGATCCCTATCTGGCGGTTCTCTACTCCTATGATAGTAGTAAGTTATGACTATGAGCGATACCATATTAGCAAGACTAGTCATAGCATCTACGAATAATGCTCTAGAACCATAGAGTAAACCACCAACAATCTTAACTAAACCACCGAGAAAACCAAGCACTATTAATGATCCAATAGCATAAATACCCAAACAAACATCACCACAGATACTCAAACAAGTAATAGCCATAAAACATGCTTAATAAAGTTCTCTGGCTCCTATACAAAAAATCACGATAAACAATAACCTGCTAAAAAATAGCGTAATAAGCCCCATCCTTTAAAAACAAACCCATACAAATATATTCTCGAACCAGTAGCGTGGGGCTATGCACTATATACACCAAGTAGCTCGGGAACCTCGCCCAGATCCCTGCCCCCGAGTTACCGGGGGGCTCGGGGGATTAGGGGTCTGGGATTGAGGTTCCCTCCCCCGGGGGCTGCTTGGTGTATATAGTGCATAGCCCCACGCTACTGGTTCAACCACACTATTCTACACCGTACTATTCTTCTAGCTAAACTAAAGATTATTAAAAGTGGATACTCATAGTATTCTCTCGGTGAAGAGGGATCCCGGGATAGTTTTTGTGAGCGGGGTTTATAGCCCCGCCATGATAGGGGCCCCGCATAGCGGATTTCCTCTTCTGCATGGTTAAGGTTTTTAGCTTAACCGTGTTATAGTGTGTTCTTGGTGAATGTTATGGCTAAGTACAGGGTATACATAGATCCTAGGGACAACTGTATATCAGACATGGTGTGTGTATCTATCTGTCCAGACGTATTCGAGATGAATCCCGACGACAATAAGGTACAGATTATTGAGAAGTGGAGAGAAGGCGGTGATATAGCTAAGGGTATTGTTGGCGAAGACCTGAAGAACTGTGTAGAAGAAGCTGCAAAAGCCTGTCCAGTACAAATAATCCACGTAGAAGAAGTAAAGGAGTAAACTAAACGGCTTCCTCTGAGCTCTCGCGTGACGAGTATAAGAGTATTTTTCTAAGAATATCCCTACTAATCAACCCCTTTTCCCACAACTCCTTTATTTCTTCGAGTAGTTCTGCTAATTCTCTATCACTAGTTCTAATAACATACTCCTCGGCGGGCACAGCATACTCGAGTAATTTATTAGCGACTGGCTTTATCCTCTCAGGGTTAAAACCGATATCATCATATACAACTATATCGTGTGCTTCCAGCTCGTTCTTAACATCTTCTGGGATTTCATGTTTAGATACTAGGATCATTTCCTTAGGGTTATAGACAGACCTATACAGTTTAACTACCTTAACCTCTGTAAGCCTAATACCACGCTTTTCCTCAACACGCTCCATAGCTTCTCTACGAGAAACACCGAGTACATCCGCTAATCCATCCCAGAGACCCTCGATCCACCTACTCCTCCACTCTTCAGCACTGAGTGGTTTAGCTAATGGACCCTTAACATCACGCACACGCTTATACCAATCAGGTAGTTCTTTAAACTCTAGTATCACGTCTGGTTTCTTAACGGGAGGCGTATTATCTAAATCCACTATATCGTATACTCTGCCGCCATAGACTAGTACATCTGGCCTCAGTGCTGTATAGAATTTCCACGTCTTAGCTAAGTCGCTAGAATCTTCCCAAGCAATAGGCCGGGGCGCTTCTATAAAGAAACTAAGACTACCACTACCTGGAACGTCTATTACCAGGTTTGGTGGAATCCACCTAAGCTTCTGTTTACCACTGCGCTCTAGACTAAGAACGCGATGCTCGGGAAAAACAATCCATGTTCCATCTCGGTAGAGGTTTTTCAAAAGCGCTAATATACACCAGTCCTGGTACAGGGTTCTCATATTAGTTCTCAAACTAGTATTTATAGCCATCATTGCCTTCTCAGCGTACTCCTCGAGCTTGATCCTTCCACGTATAAAGTCGTGAGTATATATGAATAGCTTTTTACCTAGGTGCTGGCGAGGATCCTCGATAAAACTCCTAAACTCACGACTATATAGTATAGCTGCTAATCCATAGAGTTTCGAAACATTACTAGCTATTCTCCGAAGCTCGCGGATCCAAACATAAGCTTCAACAACATCAACACCTAGATAACAATCAACAAAACAATACTGGAGCTTAGAAACATCACTCATACACTCCTCGACACACTTAACAGCTTTAGCAACACCACGATCACGTTGACGAACCAACTACCGAACACCTAAATCCATAAGTCCTAGCCAGCATCCCTACTAAGTCAAGATCTAGTAGTGTATCCGCTCTTTAGTTTAACTGATCCGGACTACCCAATAAAATAAACTAGTAGTAAACCCTGGGCAAATCTCCCAAGACGAGTAGGAATAGGTATTTGAAATAGGAAATCTTCCTAATATGGGATAGAGATCCGGGTTTTGCCGGGATTTAAGTGGCTTACTGTTCATTCACTAATACGGTGAAACCGGGGAGTTTCACCAATATCTACTCATTAATATACAAACCCCTTTCATAAACCCCACTGTGGGATTAATAGGTTAGAACTTTAATCTTCTATCCCGCTATTTTCTTTAAAGGGGTGTTGTTATTGGGTAAGCTACCGAGCTGGGTTTATGAGCTTGCTGAGAAGGTTCTGGTAGAGAGTATCGAGTATCCAACGGTTTTGGGAGAGTCTTATCGCGAGATTGTCGAGTATTATTCAGACGTGTTAAAGGATTATGGTGTTTACACGACTATATATACTGTTCCAGAGGATTATGCTCGGAAACACTTACCACCAGAAGCTAATCCGGATAAGCCTCGTTACATACTAGTTGCTAGGATTGGATCTGGTGATCGCGTTCTACAGTTTAATGGACACTATGACGTGGTTTCACCGGGTGAGGGATGGAGTGTTACGGATCCGTTTAAGCCCAAGAAAGTTGATAATAGAGTTTATGGTCGTGGAGCAACCGATATGAAGGGTGGTATAGCTGCTTTTACAGCAGCGCTTGCTTATCTAGCTCAGCGTGAACCGGGTATTGTTGTTGAAGCTGTTTATGTACCTGACGAGGAGATTGGTGGAGAGACTGGTACTGGTTATCTAGTTAATGTTATGGGTAGTAGACCCTCATGGGTTGTTATCGCTGAGCCCAGTGGTATTGATAATATATGGTTTGGTCATAAGGGTCTTGTATGGGGTTATGTGAAAGTATATGGTAAGCAAGCACATGGTTCTGTACCATGGCTTGGTGATAATGCTTTTATCAAAATGGTTCGTATTGCTCAGAAGTTTATCGATGAGTATCTACCTAGGCTTCGAGAAAAGAAGAGTAGTTATCAATACGATATAGAGGGTGGTGAGTATCCAACAGCTACTCTTGGTGGTAGAGTAATAGCTCCTGGTAACATCAATATAGTGCCCGGTGTATCCGGTTTTAGTATTGACCGTAGGCTTATAGTCGAGGAGCGCGTTGACGAGGTATTGAGAGAACTTAGAGAGTTCACCGAGAGAGTTGCTGGCGAGCTCGGTATTAAAGCAGAGTTTGTCCCCGTTAATACAATGAATCCTGCATTAACAGACCCTAGTTCTAAGCTCATAGAAACACTAGCTCGCGTTGTTGAAGAGAATATTGGGAAGAAGCCTCGACGCACAGTATGTGTTGGTGGTCTTGATATGAGGTATTATACAAGTGTTGGTATTGAAACAGCTACCTATGGTCCTGGAGAACCTAGTGTTCCCCACAAGGTTGACGAGTATATCGTGCTTGATAACTTGTTTAAAGCTATTGACATATATGTTGATTTAGCATATAGACTAGCTAGTGAGTAGAAGTTGGGAAAGTACCATAGAGTATTCCGTAGTAGTAGTACCGAGAAGTTAGCAAATATTTGTAAGCTAATACTTTTTTCAGAAGATGTAGTAGAGGATGCTGAGTGTCAAGACCTCTTAGTGGATTCCTCGACAATTGGTTTTAATACTATCGTCGTTGAGCCAGTTAATTGTGTCTATGACCCGGGCGAGAGTATTGGTGTTTATAGCGAGAAGTATGGATTAAAAGCTACAATTGGTAGCGGTGATAAGAGTTTCCGCGAATTATATGAGTATGTTGTGGAGTTTTACAGTAGGAATATACATGGATGGTTTCTATCACTAGTAACTACTCGTAGTGGTTGGAGTAGAGAATATTATCTCGGAGTATTGCTTGACGGTTCAGCGTTTATAGCTGAGGGTGAGGAGGAATACATTAGTTTACCTGGTATACAACAGTGTTTTTCAGCACATACACATCCATCACTCTATCCTATTCCAAGCTCCATGGATTTTAAGTCGATCGTATCGCTACTAGCTGATCGTGGCATCGGGCACGTGATCGCTGCTAAAGCAGCTAGTTTAGCACTATACCGTGTAGCACCACTAACTCTAAACGAGTATGAATACCTTAACTCGCTAAATTATCGCGACCCCGTTAAAGTGCTTAGAGAGCTCAATAGACTTAACTCTATTAGAGTAAGGTATATATGATTAACACCATATCTGTTTCCATCTACTGTTTATGCATGAGTTAAACTTAAATAGAATCATTTATAACCTGTATAAATGGCTTTAAATATAGTATAATACAGCTATTTGAAATAATGCTTAGAAGCAGGAACAGTCTATTGATGGCGTGGTGCTCATGGCTTGACTATTAGGATACTCATAGCTAATCGCGGAGAAATAGTCATTAGAATAGCTAGGTCTATTAGAGAACTCGGCTATACACCACTTGGTATATATACTGATGCGGATAAGAACTCGTTGCATAGACAGTTTGTTGACGAGGATTATAGAGTATCTAGTTATCTCGATATAGACGATATTATAAGAGCTGCTGAAGAACTAGGTGCTGATGCTATACACCCTGGTTATGGTTTTCTGAGCGAGAACCCCGAGTTTGCGAGACGCGTTGTTGAGAAAGGCTTTATATTCATCGGGCCTCGCCCAGAAACTATGGTTCTAGCTGGTGATAAGGTAGGTGCTAAAGAAGCTGCCTGCAAAGCTGGTGTACCAACGCTACCATGGATTGTAGCGGAAGACCCTGACGATGTGGTAGAATTTGCGCGTGAACACGGGCTTCCAGTAATGTTGAAAGCAGCTGGTGGGGGTGGCGGTATGGGTATTAGGATTATAAAGAGCGAGGATAGGGTCGAGGAATTGTTCCGACAAGCACAGAAAGAAGCTGAGAATGCTTTCGGTGATTCTAGGCTTTATGTAGAACCCTATATTGAGAGAGCTAAGCATATCGAGGTACAAATACTTGGTGATGGTGATAAGGTTATCCACTTGTATGAGAGAGATTGTAGTATTCAGAGAAGACACCAGAAAATTATTGAAGAAGCACCAGCTCCAACACTAACACCGGGTGCTCGAAAAGCATTGCTTGAAGATGCTGTTAAGCTCATGGAGAGTATTGGCTACAGTAATGCCGGTACAGTTGAGTTCATTTATGATGTTAAGCGTGGTAGACACTATTTCATGGAGATTAATGCTAGGCTACAAGTAGAACACACTGTTACCGAAATGGTTACTGGTATCGATATCGTTAAGGAGCAGATCAGAATCGCTCTCGAGGGCTCGCTCGGTATTAAACAAGAAGACGTTATATTACGTGGACACGCTATTGAAGCTAGAATTAATGCTGAAAACCCCATAACACTGTTACCAAGCCCTGGAGTTATTCGCGAGTATAGAGAACCCAGCGGTCCCGGTATTCGTGTTGATAGCGGTGTATCTCGTGGTAGAGAAGTTGTTACAGAATACTCGCCACTAGTATCCAAGCTTATCGTATGGGGTATTAATAGGAGTGAAGCCCTTCAGAGACTTAGAAGGGCTTTGAGCGAGTATGTTATTACTGGTATTCAGACTAATATACCGCTTGTAAAAGCTATTATAGAACACCCGGTATTTACTAGTGGTCTTCACACTACGAGGTTCCTCGAGGAGTATTGGAGCGATATAGTGTCTAGGATTAGGGAGAGAGAGTTTATACATGCTATTGTTGCTGTTGCACTAGCTTATAGTGGTGGTGATAAAGCACGTAAACTAGTAGCTTCTAAAGCATACGTAGAGTATACTAATGGATTACTAGATACGCGTATAGCTTCTATCAAAAGAAAAGCATGGGTATACTGGGTCACACTGCGTAGGAGAATTAGTAGGAGTAGGAGAAGGTAACTCTTTCGATGAAGATCTTGATACTTAGCGATATTCACGCAAACATTTATGCATTGAAAACCGTTTTAGAAGAAACCAGTAACTATGATGAGATATGGGTTCTCGGAGACCTAGTAGACTATGGTCCTAATCCCGGCGAAGTGGTTGATCTCGTCAAAAGCACTAGTGCTAGGGTCATTCGCGGTAACCACGACCATGCAGTGGGTTTCGGTGTTGATTGTAGATGTGGAAAAGAAACACACTGGCTCAGTGTATGGACGCGTAACAACATAACGTATAAGCTTCTAAGCCGAAATGATATAAAATACCTAGCTAGTCTACCACTCAATATCGTGCTGGATAACGCACTACTCGTACATGGGTCTCCTTCGAACCCTCTATATGGATACCTCTATCCATGGATTAATAAAGAGGAATTACTCGATTCACTAAAACCCGCGAGAAAGTATGCATTAAGAGAAAGCCTAGTTAGTCAACCTAGCTATACCTGGTTTTTCATAGGGCATACACACTACCAGTTCATAATAACTATTGAGGGATTGCGAGTAGTTAATCCCGGTAGTGTTGGACAGCCTCGCGACGGGAATCCACGCGCTTCTTATGCTATAGTTGATTTGGATGAGAACACTATTATTTTAAAGCGTGTGAAGTATCCCATCGAGAATGTTATTAGAGAATACGAAAAGTTAGGTGTACCCGAACCATACTATTCTGCTCTGAAGTACATGCTCCTAAATGGGAGAATTCCACAGAGAAAACCCTAAGGGTATTATTTGTTCTGATTATAGAGTTTGATTAAAGAGTACTAGTTAGTCGTGAGAATTAGATTTAAAACAGCTTTAACAAATAACTATAGGGTTAAGGTATAGGTGTATCTATGTGGGTGAGTTAGGGTTTGTCTAGTGTTCCCAAAGAGAAAAGATTTGTTGTATGGCTCGAGGAAGTAACTAAAGACGATGTTGTTCTAGTTGGTGGTAAAAACGCTAACTTAGGAGAAATGATACGCGCTGGCATACCAGTACCACCTGGTTTCGCTGTAACAGCCTACGCATATAGGTACTTCTTAGAGAAGACTGGTCTCGCCGAGAAAATCTATGGTATGCTTAGAGAACTAGATGTTAATGATAAGAAAGCTCTTGACGAGACTACTGCTAAGATTAGGCAAATGATACTAGAGCAACCAATGCCTAGAGAAGTTGAGGATGAGATCAGGAGGTACTACCGCGAGCTTGCTAAGAGGCTAAACATGGATCCAGCTACTCTACGCGTTGCTGTTAGAAGCAGTGCTACTGCAGAGGATATGCCAGAAGCTAGCTTCGCTGGTCAGCAAGAGACTTATCTAAACGTTTACGGCGAAGATGCTGTCGTTGAGCACGTCAAGAAGTGCTGGGCTAGCCTCTTCACATCACGTGCTGTATTCTATCGTGTAGCACAGGGTATTCCACACGAGAGAGCTCTGATGAGTGTTACTGTACAGAAAATGGTTAACAGTAGATCAGCCGGAGTAATGTTTACGCTGCACCCTGTTACTGGAGATGAGAAAGTAATAGCTATTGAGAGTAGCTGGGGACTCGGCGAATCAGTTGTTGGTGGTAAGGTTACTCCAGATGAGTGGATTGTTGATAAAGAATCACTAGAGATCGTTGAAGAAAAGATTAACCACAAAACTACAGCAATAGTATTTGATCCAAGGCGTGGCCGCAACATACATCTACACTGGGACGAGAACAAACAAGCATGGGTTGATGAAGAAGGTAACGTAGTAGACCTCGAAATCGTTAAGAATATGCATCCAGATAAGCCTAGTCTCACGAAGGAAGAGGTTAAGAGACTAGCTGAGCTAGCTAAGCTCATCGAGAAACACTACGGTAGGCACATGGACATAGAATGGGCTATTGACGCAGACCTACCGTTCCCCGAGAGCGTATTCATAGTACAAGCTAGGCCAGAAACGGTATGGAGCGTTAGAAAGGAGAAAGAAAAAGCCAAAGCAGAAGCTAAAGCCGGTGCGGCTGGTCCTACGGTTAAGCTCGCCGAGGCAAAGATCCTCGTAAGGGGATTACCAGCTAGTCCCGGTATAGGTGCTGGTGTTGCTAAGGTTATATTTGACCCACACAGTAAGGAAGCACAAGAGTTCAAGGAGGGCGAGATCCTAGTTACTAAAATGACTGATCCTGACTGGGTACCGTTAATGAAGAAAGCAGCTGCTATTGTTACTGATGAGGGTGGTATGACTAGTCACGCAGCTATTGTCAGCCGCGAGCTCGGTATACCATGTGTTGTTGGTACTGGTAACGCTACTAAGGTTCTCAAGAGTGGTATGACTGTTACAGTTGATGGTGGTAAAGGTGTTGTTTACGAAGGTATTGTTGAAGAGCTTGTAAAGCCCAAGGAAGAGGTCAAGGTCGAAGTTGCTGGCGTCGGTATATCGCCTGAGCAGCTACTACCACTATACCCCGTAACAGCTACCAAGATCTACATGAACCTCGGAGAACCAGATGCTATTAATAAATACCTGCACCTACCATTCGATGGAATAGGTCTTATGAGAATAGAGTTTATCATCACAGACTGGATCCAGTACCACCCACTATACTTAATCGAGATCGGCAAACCAGAGCTCTTCGTAGATAAACTTGCTGAGGGTATTGCTAAGGTAGCTCAGGCCATCTATCCAAGACCAGTAGTTGTTAGGTTCAGCGACTTTAAGACAAACGAGTATCGTGGACTCAAAGGCGGTGAGAAGTATGAACCTGAAGAGCGCAACCCAATGATTGGATGGCGTGGTGTAAGCAGGTATATCCACCCGAAGTACGAGCCAGCATTTAGGCTAGAGGTTAGAGCTATTAGGAAAGTACGTGAGGAAATGGGATTAACTAATGTATGGGTAATGTTCCCATTCGTGCGCACTACGTGGGAGCTAGAACGTGCAATAAAGATTATGGAGGAAGAGGGTCTTAAGAGGAGTAAAGACTTCAAAGTATGGGCTATGGCCGAGGTACCAAGTATTGCTCTCCTAGCCGATAAGTTCGCAGAATATGTCGACGGATTCAGTATTGGTAGTAATGACTTGACACAGCTAGTACTAGGTGCTGATCGTGACAGCAACATCTTAGCTGAAATGGGATACTTCGATGAGAGAGACCCCGCAGTACTAACTGCTATTAAGATGCTAATTGAGAAAGCTCATAGCAAGGGTGCTACGGTTAGTATTTGTGGACAAGCACCAAGCGTATACCCAGAAATCGTGGAGTTCTTAGTAGAAGCCGGTATTGACAGTATTAGTGTAAACCCAGATGCTGTAATACCAACACGCAGACTAGTAGCTAGTGTTGAGAGAAAGTTACTATTGAAGAGACTCGGTAAACTCTATAACGACCTAGATAGCCTAAAGGACATTATAAAGAGATTCTAAGAAAACTCTAATATAACGATTATTTTTGGTATACTAAGCGTTTTTAATAACAATATCTCCGAGTTATTTTCTTCTTCATTGCTTATGCTATAACTATTTCTTCTACCTCTGCTTGGTATTGATTCATTATTCAAAACATTATTATATCATTGTCTTGTCATCTAGTCCTTAATAGGAGCGATTCTATGGTGTTGGAGTATGCCTCGTAGAGTCGTTATACTTGGTGCTGGCGGCCGCGACTTCCATAACTTCAACGTAGTGTTTAGAGATAATCCCGAATACCGCGTAATTGCTTTTTTGCAAACACAGATACCGGGTATTACTGGTAGGCGATATCCACCGAGTCTAGCCGGCTCTCTCTATCCAGACGGCATACCTATCATTAGCATGGATTACCTAGAGAAGATTGTTAAAGAGCATGGTGTTGAAGAAGCTATTTTAAGCTACAGCGATCTCACGTATAGCGAGGTCGGCAGTATTATTAGCCGTGTACTAGCATGTGGTCTTAGTTTTAGGATACTGGGTCCGTGGGAAACTATGCTTGAATCTAGCAAACCAGTTATAGCTGTTACAGCCGTTAAAACTGGTGCTGGTAAATCTAGTGTATCTCGCGAAATAGTACGCGTTCTAATAGGTAAGGGCTACAAAGTCGGTATTGTTCGTCACCCGATGGCTTACGGAGATCTAGAGAAAATGGCTGTCCAGGTATTTAAATCTCTCGAGGACCTGGACAAGTACAATGCTACTATTGAGGAGAGGGAAGAGTATGAGCACTATCTTAGAATGGGTTTAACAGTATACGCTGGGGTTGATTATGGTAAGCTACTGAGCATTATTGAGCGTGAAAACGATATTATTCTATGGGATGGCGGTAATAATGACTGGCCCTTCTACAGGCCAGACTATATGATAACAGTAGCTGATGCTATGAGACCCGGGCTCGAAGTATCTAGTTATCCGGGCGAAGTAAATGTTAGATTAGCTGACGTCGTTATAATTAATAAGGTTGATCAGGCTAAGCCAGGCGCTATTGATAAAATACGCGAGAACGTAAAGCGTGTTAATCCACGTGCTAAGATTAGCCTAGCTGAGAGCGAGGTAACCGTTGATAAACCAGAGTTATTATCTGGTAAGAAAGCACTAGTCATAGAGGATTCTCCAACAGTAACTCATGGTGGTGCACCATACGCTGCTGGATACGTTGCTGCGAAGAAGTATGGAGCCGAAGTAATCGATCCCAGGCCCTACGTTACACCGTTCTTCAAAAAAATATATGAAGAGTATCCACACATGGGTCCAGTACTACCTAGTACAGGATATACTCCAGAACAGCTGCATGAGCTCGAGGAGACCGTAAGAAATATACCAGCTGATGTAGTAGTGCTTGGAACTCCTAGTGATATATCTCGCTTGATAAAGATCGATAAGCCAGTTGTTAGAGTAAGCTTCAGAGTAAAGATTATCGAAGGACCTACGTTTGAGGACATGATCAACGAGTTCTTAGAACGAGCCAGTGCTAAGTTAGCTTAATCCCACAGATTTTTATAACATGTAATAGTTCCTATGCCTAGTACTTAGACGTTAAAACACCGTAGCTAATCCCTATAACCACAATACTTAATTAACGTCTATGTACAAGAAGGGGGATCTCGAGCAACTAGGGATCAGTGTATTTTAGGATATGAATACGGGCTCTATATTATAAGAGGCTGAAGTAGTGAAGTATTGATAAAAATAACTAGGCTATTTGCGGACGAAATAGTACCACACGATCGTCCCTATAGCGATTATTAAGAATACTGATCCCGCTAGTATATATGGATTAATACTAATTCCTTCGTATTCTTTTGTTTCATGTTCTTCTGTAGTCTCACTTTTAGCTATGCTTATCGGAGTACTTGTTGTAGGAGTTGTTTCAGTTCTTGTAGGACTTGTAGTTGTTGGTATTGTTGTCGGAGTAGTGGTTTTGGTTGTCTGGGTAGTTGTTGTATAGCTTATCCTAGTTGTTGGTGTTGTAGTTGCCGTGGTTGTAGTTGTACTTGGTGGTATTGATACCGTTGTTTGTGGTGTTTGTGTAGTTGTTTGTAGTTGTAGTAATTGTGACAAATCTACTATTGTTGTATTATCACGTGGTATATATACTGGAGAATTATCCGGGTCCATGGTATTGTATGCGTATGCATACCAGTCTGTAGAGTTACAGGTTATTAATAGATGTGTCTCGTTTAATGGTTTGAATACGACTATTGTGTTCTCCATGGGAGTTGCCATTAAAGCGACGTATACATCGTAGTTGTTATACTCATACTTTATCCTAACGGGTATTTCAACGGGATTGCCGTGTACATCTAACTTAGTATTAGTTACTAGGTATGCTGTGTCATTTATCTTATTAACACTCAGTGTGCCGTTCAATATACTAACTGGATAGAACCTAAATGTCTGATTAGGATATAGTATGAGTACTGTGTAGTGATAAACACCAATTACAACTTCTCCATTTTCTGGTTGTGGTACCTCATAAGTATATAGTGGAGCACCAGCACCACCAGTAACGATCCACGTAGTATTGTATCTTACCTCGTAAGCCCATCCATGCCAATGACCTTGTAGCACGATCTTTGGAAAGCCTAGTTCCCTGAATATGTTTAGGGTTATTGGTATCCAATCACTTCTAATGTTATGGTCTAGATCGGGATATACTGGTCGGTGAAATACTAGCACCAGTGATCTATTCGATATGTTCTCGTACATGCTTCTAAGTTGTCTCTCCCAATACATTGTGAGCCTTGTCTCAGTATTAACAATACCTATTCTCCAACCCGGTATATCGTCTATATAGTAGTATTCTGGCCCAATGTATTTAGCCCAGTTATCCCAGCCCTCACTAACATCTACGTCGTGATTACCAATAGCTAGCCATATATTCTCTAGCCTTGTCTCATTAAATACTTTGTAGAGTTCCACGTACTGGTACTCATAGCCAATACCGACGTGGTCACCAGAACCAATAACAGCTATAGGGTATATCTCGTCGAATTCTCTTATCATCCTATAGAATACTGGGTTATACTTGGCAGAACCGGTGTTTTCCGGCCTATTATCACCAAATACCAGTATCGGATACCACGGTAGAGTATTCGGTATTATTCGCCTCGTCTTATCATAGAGTGGTACGATATCGCCATTATCGCTGGTAATTATCTCGGTACTACCCAATACCATATAGAATATAATAGCTAGAGCTAGGATTACTAGTACTCTACTCATGGAACAACACCGCAATATATTTACTTACACAGTATCAGATATAAACACTATTTAACTAATCGGGTAGAAATAGAATGATTTTAGGGAGTGTTTTTGTCTTTGATCTTTTTATAGAATCTGCGGTAGTATGTATCCATGAGATTTTCTTCATCTAGAATACGTATATACTCCCATCTAACCCATTTACGGTAGAAACTAGGGTTTTCGGCGTAAACAAGTTTTCCATCACGTAGAACCTTATAGATTAGCTCATTAGGAGCGCTATATAGGTCTATGATATCCACTTTATCAATAGGAATACCTAGTTTATCAGAAATAGCTCTACTTATTAGATCTATTTCTTCTAGTCTGAGCTTTCTACCAGCATATACTGCGAAATCGTAATCACTATCATGTCTGTGAAGACCGCGTGCACGAGAACCAAATAACACAATGAACTTTACTCCAATTCTTGAGAGAACTTCGTTTAAACCTATCTCATCACTCCTGCTTGGTGGATCAACGTTTTTATCCTCGCATATTTTTAGAATAACATTTATTATATATTTTAGCCTATTCTCTAGAAGACTATACATATTCTCAAGATCAGATGTTTCAAGCCTTCTATACGCGTGAGCCAACCTGTTTCTATTACGGGCTATGACTCTTACCGTATCTACAAACTCCTGATCCACAAGTCCAGCTTCTCTTAATGGAATAGCTAATTCACTATAACTAGCCGGTTTTCTAAACTCTAGTTCAGATAAGAGTGCTGCCAATGCATCTAGTACGTTTTGATGTACCGTATATAAGTACCATTGCATAGCAACATGTTCTATTTCGTTTTTAATACCTCTCTCGATAATTTCTCGAATACGTGATAATGATTCCCAAGCATTTGTTATTAAGGACCTGATCTCCAATAGTTACCACACCTATTAGTCAATTATGTGATTTATGGTAATATATAGAATTTATTTCAGATACTGTGTTTGCCTAAGGTTTTTGGTTAGGGTATATTCCTAAATACCTTATAGTTCAAATACTAGGTAGTAGAAGAGAATCATGTTTGCATATCCAAACGCCATACCTGTTCCCAGCCTTATGTAGTTATTACTACTCCAGCTTGTTGTGTATTGTAGCGTGAAATCAATCAATAATGGTAGTACTAGTGCTATATATAGTGCTGTGAATAGTTTTTTCTCCTTCTTAAAGAAAGTATTTATTAATCGTCTGTATGTGAGGGGTTTCTTTTTCTCGAGTATGTAGAGGTAGAGATACGCTATTAATGCTCCACTATAGAGTCCTAGGTCACGACTACAAACAGGCATTTGATTACCATTTATTATGAACGACCTACTAGTTTTCTGGTGGCAGATCAGGTCTCCAAGCGCATATACTATTCTCTGTGGAAGGGGTAGTTTAGTCCATATCTCTGGATAGTCTATATAGTTAGCTCTACCGGCTTCGCCAAGTATTATAGTACCTGGTGGTAGTGTAAAGGGAGTTACTACTATTGATAAAACCCATAGAGCCAGAGCTATCGCTACTAGGACTTTGATAAAGTACAAAGAAAAAACACCTAGTACGAGACGTGTCTATATTACGTTGGCGGTGGGGGTGGAGGGGCTTCGACAGGTTTTGGTGGTTTCCATACTAGTGCTAGTATACCGCCTATAAGCGATAATAGATTTCCTCCACCAATTATTGAGAAAATTAGTACTATAATACCCCATGTTCTAACTGTTTCCGGTATACCGGATTTGATCTTGAACGCTCCGATCAGTATTATGATCTGAGCTATTAAGAACCAACCACAAACACCAGCAACCCATGCACCAGCGTGCCCTATCATAGGGAGTTCTGGTGGTCTAGCTGCTCCTGTTGCTATAAATAACGCGCCTAGTGCTAGCGCGAAATACATGAGAGCTACTATCAGTCCCAGTATACCACCTATAAGGGTTAGTATAAATGCTACTGTAGGATACTCTCTACGGCTCAATACACACACCCGGTTCCTTCTCAAAGGGTATTCTTAATCCGTAACATATAAAAGCTTTGTGTAATCCGATACGTGTATTTAGATCTATGTTGTCTAATAATTCTTCAAGATTCTGTTAAATAAGTTGTTTTGTGAGAAATAATTAGCTTTATATGGTTAACTACTTATACTTAATTGTGTCGAGTATTTTGGGGTAAGGCTATGTCTTCGCAAGAGATTATGGAGCTTAGAGAACGTATCATAAAGCTTGAAGCTCGGGTTGAAATGCTTGAGAAGAAAGTTGAGTCGATAAGTAACTATTTGAAAGAACTTTATAGTTATATTCAGAGAGTATTGTCTAGTGGCTAGTAACTAGTTGTTTACACTGTATTAATGGTTATTAGGGGTTTTTGCTCTATTTCCTCTAGTATTAGGGTGTGGTATTAGTGAGTAGTATGAGAGTAGCTGGAGAAAAAGTATATGTTGCTGATACAAGTGCGTTGGTAGAGGGTATTGTATCTAAATTAGTAGCTGATAGTATGCTTGAAGGACGCATAATCATACACCGTGTCAGCCTTGCAGAATTGGAGTATCATGCTAGACACGACCACGTTCTCGGATATGCTGGTCTTGAGGAAATCAGGCGTCTTAGAGAATTAGAGAAGACTGGACGTATACGCGTAGAGTTTAGTGGTGAGATACCGAAGGGTTTCGCGTTTGGAGAGAACTCTCTCGAGTCAAACATTATTGTTAGAGATTATGCATATAGTATTGGAGCTACTCTAATAACCGGTGATCGTGTTCAGAAAATGGTTGCTGAAGCAATGGGTATACCAGTAATATACATAGAACCCCGCAGCGAGAACGGGCTAATACTCGATAAGTATTTCGATGAAACCACTATGAGTATTCACCTCAAAGAGGATACAATACCAGTTGCTAAAAAGGGTAGACCAGGAGATTGGACATATGTACCCATAGGTGATAAGCCATTAACACGTAGAGATATAGAGGCTATTGCTAACCAGTTGATCGAGGAGGCTAAGAGGAGGAGAGACGGGTTTATCGAGATCGATCGTCCTGGTTCAACGATTATACAGCTTGGACTATATAGGATAGTAATTACTAGGCCACCATTAAGTGATGGTTGGGAGATTACAGCTGTTAAGCCGTTAAAGAAGCTTAGCCTAGAAGACTATAACTTACCACCAAAGCTTATACAGAGACTCAACGAGAGAGCCGAGGGTATCTTGATTGCTGGTGCTCCCGGTATGGGTAAGACGACATTTGCACAAGCACTGGCAGAATACTATATGAGAATGGGTAAAGTCGTTAAGACTATTGAGTCACCACGTGATATGAATCTCCCAGCTAATATTACACAGTATAGTAAAAACTACGCGGACCTCGGAGAACTACACGATATACTATTACTCAGTAGACCGGACTATACCGTGTTTGATGAAATGAGGAGTGATGAAGACTTCAAACTATACGCCGACCTACGCTTAGCCGGTATTGGCATGATTGGTGTAGTACATGCTACATCACCTATAGATGCTATACAGAGATTTATTGGTAGAGTAGAACTCGGTATGATACCATCACTAGTAGATACGGTGATTTTCATAAGGAATGGTTATGTCGATAAAGTCTATGAAGTTAGAATGACTGTGAAACTACCAACTGGTTTAAAGGAGGTAGAGCTGTCTAGACCTGTTATAGAAGTGCGTGATTTCCTCACTGGTGAGCTAGAATATGAGATCTACACGTTTGGCGAGCAAACAGTAGTTGTTCCCGTTAAGAAACAGGTAGCTGAGCAGCTGAGCGGTGAATATGAGAGGGTCGTAAAGCAGATCCAGAAGATATTGCCGGAAGCAGATGTTCTTATAGAGAAGAATGTAGTTGTAGTTGTTATTCCAAGGAGTATGATCAAGAGCTATAATAAGAAGGTTAGGAGGCTGCGCAAGCTAGAGAATAAGTACAATATACCTATTAAGGTTAGGGTTGAGTAAGAGTTATAGTTAGTGCTTCTATTACAGCAGCTAGTAATAGTATTAGTGTACCGAGTACGAATAAGCTCAATAACCCTTTTCTATTCTGTGTTATCCTAGTAGATACTACTATGAATACGGCATAGCCTAGTAGTTCTAATATTGCATGTGGCATTACTGGGAGTAGTAACGCGTTTAGGAAGCTACCAATTCCTCCCCATAACAGCCTCATTAGCAGTATTACTCCATATACTATGCCGGCATTTGTTACCCCAATACCAATACCCAGTGAACCTATAATAGGTGCTAGTGCTACCAACGATATAGCATAGTTATTCATAAAGATCATCGTTGCTAGTTCTGGAAATGATCCTCTTCTAAACGGTGCAAACATTTTCTCTAGATCTTTCGCGAGATCCATGAGTGAGTGTGCACTAGCAAATCCTATTATCGTAGATACTATCAGTACCAGGTATACATAAGCGTATGTATATGCTAACTGTCTAGCTATGCTTCTCGTTCGATACTGGATCGAGAAAGCTGGTAGTAGTAGCCCGTAAGCTATTGATGCAAATGTTAGTGGTGGTATACCTGCTAATCCGAGTAGACTATATATGCCGGTACCGAGTAGTGTGAACGCTAATACGGATAAGCCGGGATCTGGTAAGTAGTCGTTAAATCCTTTTAGCGGTTTTTCGGGGGGATTTGGGTGATTAGAGTGTATTAGTTCTAAGTGCTTATTATATGTCCTAGCTACTCTCCACCCCCAGTACGATAGGTATCCACCAATAGTTAATAGTGTTGCAGCAATATCTATGAGCCCAGTTTCACTACCAATTCTCCTTGTATAGGTTTTGCCTAGGAAGAGCGATTCCTCGCCATAGCAGTGGTTTCTAAGATTCTTCTCCAATAGGTGTAGTATTACTAGATACGCTATACCCCCGGTAAATAGTGTTATGAGTAGACTAGTTATTGGTGAGGGCAGGTCTCTCCTAGCTAGTGCTCCCCTATATAGTGCTTTTAAAGCACTCGTATCTCTTCTTAGTCTTAACCAGTAATAGCTAGTTATACCACTCTCTAATAGGTGTTTTTTCAGAGTATTCGTTGTAGAGTATGCTAGGTACGATGTGGTTGCTAGGTATCCTAGGTATAGTATCGCTAGAGGTCTATACCACGCAGTTAGTGCTTCTTCGACTCCTCTAGTGTAGATCGCGTAAGCTGTGATTAGGAATGCAGGCATAGATATTAGCAGAAACACTCCCGGTAATATGTAGAGCCCAGTACTTAGTGGTTTAAACCTAAAACTCTCTACGAGCTTCTTAAGCGGGGTCTCACTAAGCACTTCTATTAGTGTACCTTGTCTACTCTCTTCTTCCAATCCCCTATACACCCTCGAAGTAATAGTATATTATTTTGTTCCACTATTTAACATGTCTCAGAGTCTACTCGAGTATATAGGGGTGATCACGTATTGGCTAAAGCCATTATTCTACATGGTGGTGCTGGTAAGTGGAGTCTCTCACCACCTGAGAGGAGGGAGAGAGCTAAAGAAGTCGTTGAGGATTGTACTAAGCGTGGTTGGAAAATACTAGTTGAATCCGATGATCCCGTCAAGGCTGTTGTAGAAGCTATTAAGTGTATGGAGGATTCTGGTGTTCTCAATGCTGGTGTTGGTAGTGTACTAGACCTTCTCGGTGGTAGGGGTCTTGATGCTGGTATAATGTCCTCTAATGGCTTACTAGGCGCTGTTGGTGGTGTATCAGCTACTAGGAATCCCATCGAATTAGCACGTATAGTTGCTGAGGAAACACCACACATACTACTAGTTGGTAGTGGTGCCGACGAATTCGCCCGCATTAAGAAGTTACCACCACTGCCCCCGCCACCACGCAGAGTTGTAGAGTTATACCATAAGTATATTAGAGAACTAATCGGGGACAAGTCAACAAGACCTTATATAGAGGCTATGAGAAGGTTTATCGAGAAGAATAGTGTTTATAGGGATTTCGTAGAGAGTATTGCTAAGCTTGTAATCAGCGATACTGTTGGTGCTTGTGCAGTTAATAGTAGGGGTTTACTAGTAGCTGGGGTTAGTACTGGTGGTCTTCTCCTAAAGCTACCAGGTAGAGTAGGTGATTCCTCAATACCTGGTGCTGGTTTCTACGCTGATGAGCTAGTAGCTTGTAGTGCTACGGGTATCGGGGAAAAGATTATTGAGTCAATGCCCTGTATGAGACTCAGTATGGAATATGCTAATACGCGTGACCTCGGTAGAGCATCTAGTAGTGTACTAGAATATGTTAACAAACGCGTTGGTACCGACACTGTTGGATTCATAGCTGTTGATCGCGAGGGAGGAGTTGCGTGGAGGTTTAACACAGAAGCATTACTAGTAGGTTATGCACGTGAGGGCGAGCTATACGTTAAGCTAGAGGGTCTTGAGTAATAGCTACTCAGTATTAGTCTCTATACTAAATACTACACCGTGTTTTTCCAAGTACTCTAGGTAATCCCTATAGTACATATGCATGTGTTCTAGTGGTATAACTCCGGGTCTAACCCCCTTCTCTAACGCTATGTTTATTGTCTTAGCAAATACTAGTGCTGTATACTTAGCTATCGATGATAAACCGGGAATACCGCGTAGTATTGATAATAGTCTATAGTACTTATTGTTCTTCTCAATAACTATATAGAGTACTGCTTCATCAATGCTTTTCTGGCTAAATCTCTCTTCGAGGAGTCCTGCGGTGAAATCTATTGGTTTAACACTATAGCCGTCTATATTGATCGGTTCTCTATCGAAGAATCCCAGGTTTCGGAGTAGTTTTATAACTTCTAAATGACCGGGATATCTTATTGTTGCTTCAAACATTTCTCGAGCACGAATATTCCTGACCAGGGTGTGTAATCCATCGCTATAGAAATACTCGTATACGCCCTTACCGGGTATCTCTACTCTACCGACGTGTTCCAGGGGATCTACATCTAATACTTGGTAATTCCTAACTATACGAGCTTTACGAGTATATTCTTCGAGTAAGTCGCGCGCACTCCATGTTATTTCGTAGTATAGTGGGGGTTTTGGTTCTACGGGGTTACCACCAACATATATCGCTACGCGATCAAGTTCTCCAACGCGGTCGTACACGTATCCAACTACTAGATTAGAGAATCCAGGAGCAAAACCAGCATCAACAACATAGAATACGTTATTATCCCTGCAGAGTTCCTCGTAGGTGTACGGATCGAAGTCTATGTATGAAGCATCAACAATACTATAACCATTACCCAGTAATTCCTCGATATATTCTTTAGCAACTACTGATGTGAGAGCAACTCCTACTAAACTGGGCTCCTCCTCTTCTATGTATTTGAGCGCTTCGCGAGGACTGCATGCTCGTCTAAACATTGTATTTCCGATACCACTCAATAGCTTAGACTTATCTATACACTCAATAGCCAATACCTCGTAATTATAATCTTCCACGAGGTACTTAACAGCATTATAACCTACACGACCAATACCTATAACCGATATGGATTTCAAGGAGATCCTCCACACCCGAGTAGTAGCTGGGGCTTCTCTAATAGAGAAAAAGCACTATAGCAATATTTATCGGATTATCACTGTAGAGAAGCCTAGGTCGATAGGAGTACATGCATGAATGGTTTCCCGTCTAAAATACGTCGAGATTTTCAACTAGTTTTCCAGAGATTTGCATTTTCCATAACAATAGTTCATTTGAAGAGTCTAGATAATAATATATAAGTGCGAGTACATAGATAGGTAATGCTCTATACAGTACTACAGTATATCTGGTGAAATATTGTCATTCGAGTTACTTAAGAGAAGAGCTTTAAGCTTTTTACGAGACGCCAGATTTGATCTAGAGCACGGTGATTATGATTTAACGTTATTTCACGTGGATCAATTTATTCAGTTATACTCTAAGTACCTGATCTATAAGAAGATCGGTGATTATCCCAAAACTCACGGTATTGTAAGATTGTTAAGAGAGCTCTCTAGAATATACGATAATTGCGGATTAAAGGACATCATCAATAACTATTTAGAAACTCTTTACCTAATCGAAGAATCATATATTTCCTCTAGATACCTTCCGAGAGAATATGATAGAGAACTTGCTCTCAAGATACTAGAGTTTGCAAATAAGATCTATGAGGTATTTGAATGTCTGGAAAAACACTAGTGGATCTAGGATTAGAGCATCTAGCTAATAGGAAAAAATACATTGAGAATATATGGAGTTATTTATCAAGGATAAAAAAACTCTGCTTAGAACTTGATCCGACGTGTAGAGTACTCGTTTTTGGAAGTTTCATAAAAGGCTGTTTTAGACCTGATAGTGATATAGATGTTTTAATAATAACAGAGCAGGCGGAAAACCCCATTGATCGGGGTAAGTTGTTTAGATCTATTGTTAGAGAAATAGGATTAGATAATCCCTTTGAATTCCACATAATTACTCATAAAGAGTATAGGGATACCTATAAGAAATTTATTGACACATATAGGGAAGTGTAACATTATTTAAACAAGCTTTATTCTTACTCGTGGCCATCGTGTATGTTACTAGAGAGAACTACTTTGTATTTACAGAGTTTCTCGTCCTCGTTAACATGTATCTCAGTTTCTATTAATTGATTCGCATAGTCTATTGTGTTGCATAGGGGTGTTACTGTATTATAAGTGCTTAGCCATGACATACGCGTCTTCGTCATCATAATATCCCTTAATAACTCCTGTTATCCTGTATCCTTGTTTCTTGTACAGGTTTATAGCAGGGGTGTTAGATACGGCTACTTCTAAATACACTATATTGGCTCCGCGTTTACGTACTCTATTCTCGAATTCGTGGAGTAGCCTAGTACCAATTCCTCTTCCTCTACAGCAGGGGTGTACAGCTATTGATACTAAGTGTCCCATACCGCCCCTTATCTCGCCCATAGCATAGCCTACTATATTATCGCGTAGTATAGCTACTATGAAGAGGTCTGGGAATAGGGCGTGGTAGTAGAGAAAGATCTCTGCATTATATCTCTCGTGTTCGCGGAAACTCTTCTCTTCGATCTCTAGTATTGCTTCTAGGTCTGCAGGTTTAAAGTTTCTTATGGTAACCTTGTATTCACTGTGTATATCGGTGTCTCCCACTTTGCTGGGAGTTATTGTTTTCACCCCAAACACTACTATATATTCTAGTGTGGGGTGGATAATTCTTTGCGTGAAGAAGTATTCAATATTGGTTCTTATAGGTGTCGTGGAATAGTATATGATGCGCCGGGTATACCTATTGTATTCCTACACGGTTATAACTACACGAGTGATGTATGGCGTGATATAGGTTTACTCAATACTCTAGAAGAGAACGAGATCCCCTTCCTAGCTATTGATATGCCTTATGGTGCTCGTAGTGCTTGTAGTCCCCATACTCGTGATCCCGAGGAGAACTCGTTTGTCTTACACGAAGCAGTTAGAGCGGTATTTCGTGGATCAACCCCTATACTAGTTGGTGCTAGTCTTGGTGGATACGTAGCACTTAGATATGCTATGAAGTATTCGACAATGGGGTTGTTCCTAGTAGCGCCTGTTCGTGTTTTCGAGGAGGAACTAGTTAAATGGTATAAGAGCTACGAGAAACCAGTATTCATAGTTATTGGTTCACGTGATGATATCGTGGATATAGAGGATATGGAGAAGCTAGCAGAATATTTACCAAGTGCTAGAGTTAAAGTATATGAAGATGCTCGCCACGCAGCATATCTCGATAAACCAGAACTATTTAAACAGGATATACTAGAGTTTTACCACAGCGTTATAGGAGCTTAGTACTCTAGTATTACTGGGTAGTACGAATACATATACTAGATCTTTTATTGATACACGGGGTCCTTTCCATGTATAGGAAGTGTTTTACGTGAACAGCTGAGTATTGGGGATTGGTGGGGAATACGAGAGAACCAGTACAAGCTAGTTATTGTTGGGATAGGTATGGATGGGTACTCGATTCTACTATAGAGTGGTTTAGTAAGAGGGGAGCGGGTTATCGCGTAGTTCCGTGGAGATACGGGTTTCTCGAGAGATATATACGTGGATACGTAGTTGATCTGGGGTGTGGTGTTGCAGCTACTTCTAAGTACTATCTTAACAGGGGATTAGCTAAGCGATTAGTTCTTATCGATATGTCTCATAGTAGCTTATTAGCTGCCTGCCGCGATAACCCCGTGATCAGCTGTATCTGCAGCGATATACTCAGTACACCTTTTCGCGACAACGTATTTGACACGGTTTTATTACTAGCAGTACTACACCACATCCCAGATGAACTGTGTAGGCGTAGGCTTTTATGGGAATCTCACCGGATTTTACGTCGAGGCGGCTATGTAGTGGTTACTGTTTGGAACCCTGATCTAGAGCTACTCATGGATAAGTATGTGTTGGAACGGGTCGAGAACCGGGGCTATGTGCTTGTGGATAAGAGTGGTCGTAGATACTATTACTTTTATCGCGGAGAAGAACTTGTAAGAGATGTTAGTAGTTATTTTAGAGTGGTTGAAGAAGGCGTATTTATACAATCACCTAGTAATCCACGTCTTACTCGTAACCTATACGTTGTTGGTGTTAAGGAGTAGGTTTACCCGGTTCTAGCTGTACGTGTCCGAATCCGCTAGCGCGTCCACTACCAATGCCTAACGCGTACATGTATGCGAATAAGTCTACGAGGTATTCCCTAATATCTATGTATTTAGAGTACTTGTTAACGTATTCTCTATTGATATATAGATTCACGTAACCAGTGAGTGCTGGTTCTGGTTTCTTATCATATACGATCCACTCAATACTCGTGGTCTTTAGTACTGAGTATGGCTCGCTGAAGATCCTGTGTAGTATTAGTAATTGTTTTCTAAAAGCTTTCTTTGATAGTATTCCCTGCGAGTATAGCATTACATAGAGTGGTGTAGCAAATATATTGAATACAGACGGTAGTAAGCTCTTATACCTCGTTTTCCTGAAGGGGTCTTTGAACATAGCGGGGGTTGTGAATACTATTTTGAGCTTACCCTTATCTAGTACTTCATTGACTATACTCTCGCTGTACTCGTATGGATCAATGTGTTCTAGATCAACTAGTTTAACGCGTACTCGTTGTTTTTGGAAACTAATCTCTTTCTCAAAACCCGTTAATTTATCAATGAGTATCCGCGGCTCTAGTACCGTGTCTGGGAATCCCACGTAGAAAGCATATGTACCGGATAACCTGATGGGACGTGGTTTATCACTGCATCTTCCACCACTACACTCTATAGTGCTATAGACCGGTCTAAGCCCGTTTTTCGAGCGTTTAAACAGCGGTGTTATGTGGACTAGCTTGGGCTCACTACTACTAGGTTTAAATACCTCTAGAGTCTCTGGCACGCTCTCTACGAGTACTGATTTCACGAGCTTACTAGTATATAGGATTCCCCGATAACCACTAATATCAACCAGTACTTTGAAAAGATGAAGCTTCAAAATAGAGACACCTAAGTAAATCCCGTATCCTAGTAGTTTCTAGCTTAGTTGTCTCCAGAGACCTCCCTTTCTAGATTCATTATTTATTAAGTATAGTTTATAAGTGGTTCTACAAATCCCCTTCTACGATTCCTTCTTGCTAGTTTCTTCACTTGGTTTTTCTAGTAACTTGATTGTTACGTGTCCAAAACCACTAGCGCGGCTACTACCAATACCCATTATAGAAGCGTGGAGTAGTAGGTTTTCTAGAAAAGTCTCTATTTCTTTCTCTTTTATAAAATCCCAGTCAAAAACGTAGTTTACATAACCGGTTATTCCAGGTAGCTCTTTTCCTTCGTACACGTAGCGTACCGGCTTAGCTGTTTCAAGTACTTTGTATGTCTCATTCAGTACTGTTTCTACAAGTATAACTGTGTTGATATAGTCTCTCCCCCTCTCGAGTCTTAGTAAATCCCCTATGTTATACGCGAATACGTTACCGGGTGTTGGTAAGAATCTCTTGTATCTCGATTTCTTATAGGGGTCTATGAGTAGTACTGGTGTTCTAAACTCTATTTTAACACCATGTTTACCACTAATTCTGTATTCCTCGGGTATTTTATCACTAGGTGCTGGTAATTCATAGGAATGGAGCTCTACCTCCTCGAGAAACCACTTAATACCAGCTGTTTCAACACCATTCAAACCATACACTGCTTCGAGAACCATAGGCTCTACGTCCTCAGTGAAACCTATGTGGAAATACAGTTTCTCACCCGGTTCTACAACGGGGTATTTACTACTACCGGCTCTCTTCCACAGGTACTCCCGCTTACCACCGCGGAATCTATAGAGTGTTGATATAGAGACTGGTTTGGGGTTAAATGCTGATTCAAAAACATTCCTCATATTGGGATTAGCTTCTATGAGTAAAGACTTAACTACTTTACCAGTAAATACAGGTAATACTGCTGGTGCCGCTGGTCTAATACAGACACGTACCTTATAATACCTACGCGGCGTAGACATGAATAACCTACGAATACCAGACAAATCCGTTATCAGCAACTAATACCCCATACAACTCCTCTGGAAATTTCCACTTCAAAATACAAAACATGAGATTAAGTATTTCAATGTTTATTCAGTAAATAGTGGGGTTTATGTAGTAGAATTCTTTCTAGTGTTTGTCCATGTATATTTAGTTCTCTGAGCCAGTGAGAAATGTATGAATAGGTCGTTTCGTCATCACTAACTCTACGTTCATAATAGGCTATAACGTTATCCGTAACTATAAGCACTCCTGTTAAACCTACTAGCAGCTTATATTCATTAACAGGATCTCTGTCTACCGCTCTTGCCGTAATCTGTAATCCCTGATTAATTAACCTACTTATATCTGAGGCTTTGATGGCCTGTTGCAAATGTTTCTTTATTTTGTCTATGACATGGATACAAAACTCGTTTCTACTACATATATTTGCTAGTCTATCTAGCAGATCTATTACTTCGTCATGAGAATTCAGGAATTCTTTGACGGCGTTCTCTAATTCTAGTCTAATATTCCATGTCCTAGATCTACTTTTCGCGTAAGACAGGGTATTCAAGAGTATTTGTGGGTGTCTATCACGCATAGCGGTATGATGGCGCGCTATAACTCTAGCTAGTAGTTTAAATAAGTATTTTTCACATTCATCATTTGAACGTAGTGCTATATCTGCAAGTATAAGTGCGGGAATATGCTCGTGTAATACAAAACTCAGTTTATTTGTTTTACTACTTCTAAACTTTGAATAGTAATATTTACTAACCTTACCCAAATCGTGTAGTAATCCAGCAGTTTCTGCTAAATCCTTTACAGAATGCACATATTTGTTTTTTCGCAAAAACATATTCAAGGTTTCTAACCGATCTCTAAATAATATAGATGAAGCTTTCATTGTATGATGCAGATGTTTATCTAAAGGAACACATATGATAAGATCTGGTTTTTCCTCATAATATGCTAGTGGCTGTCCCTCAATAGCACATTCATTTTGTGTTCTGTTCAAAGGCTTTACCATATTTCAAACCCTATGTTTTTCTCATAGCATTTCCCAGAAGAGATTAGCAGAGTAAAAACGTAGTCTTTAATAGGCTTACCAGTTTCGGGATCTATGGGTGTAGTATAGTCTATGTAATCGCTAAAGCTAGTAGTCTTGGGTTTTCCGAAAATTGGTTTTTTACTTCTAGTATCACACCTTAACCTAAATGTCCCCTTCCATGTTGCTATTAGAGTAGCTAATCTAAGGTACTTTCCCTCGTTTTCTTCGATATATTCTAGACAAGCTGTATCAGCCCTCTTGGTATCGAATTTTAGTATTCTCTCGAGATCTATTGTTACTATTTCTAATTCGTCTAGATCATGTATTTCTCCATTACACACATTTTTGGGATTTACAAGTATATTTACTAAGAATCCAGATCGAGTGAGTGAGCGTATACCAATAGATTCTAGAATACTGATTAAAGTCTCTGGTATAGCATCGCTCCTGAGATAATTCTCTAAAAGCTGAGTTCTCACATTAATTTCCTGCTTAAGCGCTTCTGTGTTTTCGAGTAATTCAACGTACGAGATATAGTTATCGTGATTAACCGTTAGTCTCCAATCTATTCCCCTGTTATATCCGATAATAACGTCGGCTATTTGCTTAATGGCTGATTCTACGCGAGATCTGTGGTATGGGCCTACCATGTTTGTGTATGTATTTTGATCATCTGGTAACCTAATTATATAAACCATTGGTTTTTCTTCGTGACATTCTTCGAAGACCTTTCTATATTTTTCTCTACAGAGTCTACCCGCTCTTTGAGTTATGTTCTCTATAGGTGCTGGTTCTGTGATCAAAATACGCGATGGTATTTCAACTCCCGCTTCGATGACTTGTGTTGACACCACAACACCGGCTTTAATACTATGTACCTGTTTCAAAGCTTTTTCTCTATCCTTACTGCTAAGTAATCCATGTATAAGAACTACTTTATTGCATACATCTAAATCAATAATTTTCTGATATATTTCAATGGCTTTTTTAACAGTATTTGTGATTAAGAGCACTAGATTCGAATTACAAAGGCCACGAAGCACTGTCATAAGATTATTTTCATCAATAAGTTCGGTATGCCATTTGAAGCTATTTGTTTTTTCGAATTTTATGTCTCTTATAGTTTCAACATATAATCCCATTTTCTTCATCTTCTCTACTTGTTTATTATCATCATCACCTATGTACAGTACCTTTGTATTTCCTAGCAAGTCTCTAGCAATAGTGTATATAAAAGAACTATGCATTGTGGCAGTTTCTATTAGTAGGGGAGTATTTGTTTCAGATAAGAACTTTACTGATGCTGTAACACCCTCTACAGACAGATCTTCATTAATATCTCCTAAGTATATATGTGCTTCGTCAAAAACAACTATTGATGTAAATATTGAGAGTAGAATAGGGTAATAGTGACCCTGAGACAACCCCTTATAGATTTTTCTCATTTCAGCTACTGGAATTTTATAGATGTTGTAGACGAAACTATCCAGCGTGGTAGCAATAAGGCTCCGTAGGTAATAGGGTGATTTATTAGTTGCTTCAAAATGATCTAGTGATTGATAACCAGAATTAGGAACATAGGGTTTGAATTTCTCGGAGTATATTTCTCTTATAAGTGCTCTGAAAGGAGCTATGTGTATTAGTCCTGACCATGAACCATTCTCAACCAGTTCCTTATATAGCTGGATCGATAAAATAGTTTTTCCATAACCGGTCGGCGCAATAAATACGAGTTTGTGATCTTTACTAAAAATCTCTCGAGCCTTATCGAGTCCCGGTCTCTCAATGATCATGATCTGCATCCTATGAAGCAATATTGGAGAGTAATCTTGATAATCTCGATAGATCACTACATACATGCACATATTTACGGCATAGCTCTTTTGACTTTAATGTATCCAGGATTCTTACAATTCTAGCTGTACATGATGTCAGCAGATCTAGCGAGCCCGACTCCATATAACCGTATACTTCGTGGAGACACTGAGAAATCACATTATCGTATATTTCTTCTTTTTTAACTATATCTGGTGCTACAGAAGCGAGTTTTCTAATGAGTTCGGGTATCTCTATCGCGTTTTTAGCTTCTAAGTACCTGAGGTATTCTGAGATTGTTAATGGTTTTTCCCAAGCTACTTGTGGTCTATACTCTGGTTTTATAGAAACTAGGCGAAAGACTTCGAATGATCCATAGTATTGGTCGAGCGAAGGTAACTCTTGTACATATTTTGCGATAGACCATGTATAAGCCATTATAGCAACAAGAGTAGAAACTTCGAAACTAGCATTGTTAAGTTTTCCAAATATATCCTTGATGAATTGATCTAGTCTATACCGATCAGATGAATATATAAGGCTGTATATCTTCGGTGACTGTAAAAGAGAGTAGATAGATCCGTCCGGTATAATATATAACTCTATAGTAGTATCACGTACTTTAAACTTTCCTATTAGAGATAGTATTGCTCCAGCTACAGATATATATAGGGATATAGAAGTTGTTTTTTCAACACTCTCTAAACTTGTCCTATATTTTGCAAAAACATATGTTCTAAGAAACATTGGGATATCAACTTGTTTTTCTGGACGCTTTAGGACATTATTCAGAGAATCTAGAAGAGCAGTACATAGATTCTTTTGTGTAGCAATGATTCCTGCTGAGGAAAGGATTTTTGCATCCCCTTTTCCAGCTTTGTATAGTTCTGGAAATATTTTCTTGTACTTGCACACTTGGATAAGATACTGAGATAATGTGTTGAGAAGCTTTTGTAGCTCATCAATACTTAATAATATTTTTCCGTCTACTACACCATCTATGATCTTATCCTTCATAGGTTGAGGTAGTAAATCAAATACTGCGCCTAATGCCGCTATTTGGAAGTTTCTACCAATAGTTCTTTCGCTTAGAAGCTCTATTTCTACATTAGTCATGATAGTGCTACCCCTACGATACTTTCTACGTTATTTATTGGTATTGAGTAACCAAAACAACCGCTAAGAAGACGATAAGAGGGAGGGATATAGTTCTCAGGTAGGGGTATGATAATGTTTCGTGAAGCTAATTGCGAAGCCATATAAAACTTTTTGATCTTGTAATTAAGCCCCGGTAGTGGAATTTCCGATACAAATTCTTTATCAAGTGCATCAACACATTGTGTATCAATATAAAACCTCGTCCTGAAGTTGGTACCAGGCCCTATCTTGAGAACATCTGTATAGTACTCTGCTTTAATAAGTGAGACTAATCCTTCCTTGCTACCTAATCTTATAACTCCATAGATAGCTTTACGTGCTGCTTCATCGAATCTTTCTAGTGATATTCCTAATTCTCGTGTAAGCTTGTAAGCGTCAACGATCCAGAGAAGATCTACTATGAGGCCGGGACCGTATGCCGAGCCAACTGCTTGAACCGGAAGAATTCTACCTAATCCGTCTTTATAAAACTGGTCTGTGAAGATCTTCGCCTTCTTTATCCTAGATATTTCTCCACCGCCTTTATACATGGAAGCTATTACTCTACCCGGTTCTTGGTATACCGATATTCCACCTGCAGAGTACTTATTGTGGGCGGGTTTTATTAGAGCTGCTGAAGCAGTAATGGTTGATTCTAAGAATACCTTCATGCTTGACGATATTAGATATCCTTCACCATATTTTATCCTGGCAGCATCATCATTTAAACCAAGCACCCTAGCTAGAGAGTACCCTATTGCACCAACTACAGTTGTGGGTGTTGGTACAGGATAGGCGGGTTGAGCAGCTGAAACTTCTTTACATCTAATTGTAAAGCCCCATGAAAGGGATATACGAGTATAAAAAACTCTCGGAATACTAGACATGGGATACACCGGGTTTATTCTACTCTATAGTGCCAAGGATAGACATTATTTTCATGATTTTTTCCTTTGCTCTAACTAAGGCTTCTGTGTGTGATAGTGTTTTCTCGTATGTTACCTTCCTGTACTCTTGATCTATGCTTGGTTCTTCGAGGTTCTCGTCGTTATAAACGAATATGTTTGTAGTTTCTTCATTTATAGCCTTAGTTAATGCAACAGCCCTGTTATATGTTTCCACAATATATGTTCTCGAGATTCCAGGGCTTGGGATAAACTCTACTGGCCCCTTGCTAACTGTTACAACCATGCTTTTTATCTTCCACAATGGGCTATATCTTGATCTCTTGGCGCCAAACATTATTCCATCAGTAATTGCTATTAATGCGTCAATGGCAGCTTCTATACGCTTTATTTTTTGATCGAGCAGTTCTTTATCAGGTTCTTGTGAATAGTACTGCTTAGCTATATCGGTAGCGACCAATTCGGCGGTAAAGGTATAGAGAGCGCTACCACTTTCTGTATAGAATGGCACCTGTTTCTTCATGAGCTCGGGTGGCGCGTATCTAGTGTGTAATTGTGGTATAAGAGCTACTCCACCTTGTTCTACGGCATCAAGTGTTGGCATCATGTAGCTAAATCTTATCGCAGAAGTTCTCTTAATCGGGCCATCAGTGTATAAGAAACCACCTACATCCGCTACAACGCTTGTTTTTAATATAGTTTTTTCTATCTCGGCTAAACTCGCTTTTTTAAGCCATTCACTAATATCCATACCCACGCGCTGTGCTAATTCGGGGTATAGGTTTTGTATAATGGTTTTATCGGAGAACTTCAAGAAGTAACCGTTTTCGTCAGCTTTTGTTACTGGTAAACCCCTGCTCTTAGCTATGTTAGCCAATGCTAGTTGATAATGATGAGCTATGGATTCGCCGCTGACAGCGGGAACGTATACTACTGTATAACCTGTATCCGTGGATAGAACTATTGGTGCTTTGCGATGTCTTGTATAATTGCCAACAGATTCAGCCATATTAAGAGCTTCAGCGTTGACAAGGACTCTAACTGATAAACCAAGTGCGACCTGCATGTATATATCACCCCTCTGAAGGCGTGCATCTGTATTGTTCTCTCATAATAGGTATTCTAGCGTATGCTTTCAGTGCTAGTTCTCTTGCTAGTTTTATAATTTCAGCTCTGCTAACTTTACTGACATTGGCTAGAATTCCATTTATGATCTTCTCTAGTTGATCTGGTTTTAGATCTGGGCATCTAACACCTAGCTTCTTCTCTCTATCATACTCAACACACTTGGGGGCTTCGAGACAATTCGTATAGTATGCTCTGATAGAGTCCTTAATAGCTTCCATAAACGTTATTTCATCTATGGCATTACCTAGTCTATCTATATAGCTGTAGTCTCCTATTGAACCAAGAAAAGCTAATACCTCTATTATTTCTGAGAAAGACAACTCCTCCTCTCCATCCCACCTTGTCTACACTTAATATATTACTCCAGTCTCATTTATAAATTTATTGATGATGAGTCTCATGCCCTGGTACATAAATTCCTATTTGTCTTGTACCATTTTATGGTACATAAATTATAAGATGCTATGAGCAAGTAATCTCCAATAACTCTTTGATCGCATAATATCCATTCATTTTATAGATTAACCCCTTCTCCTCTAACTCTTTAAGACGTCTATGTATTGTTGATCTCGGAATATTTTCCAATACTCTCGCTATTTCACTTAAAGTTGCTTTCCCGAGAACATCCAGTTTACTTATTATCATTTTGTCTCTATTGTCTAGCTTCATTCTCTCTACGATTACTTTTGGATCTATCGTTAATCTACAATTAAATCCCTCTCCCTCAACTGTAATCTTAGTTTTTAATAGTATGTTACTGGGTAATAGAAGAGTAACTAGTAATAGTGTAGCTACTAGTATACGTGGTCCTCCAGTTAAATAAATTTCTAGCTCATCAGCATTTCCTGCTTCATATTCTAGAATCGTATATACCGATCTATGCAGGTTCTTTGGGTCAATTTTCTCTAGTTTACAATCTATTTTCATAGATTTACACATTACAGAAAGCATGTGGAACGCTTTTTCTATTCTCGAATACGCTTCCTCTGTAGTATAGAGCGCGAGTAATACCACGCGCTGGGGATTAACACTGATTATCCTAGACGCTACATAATCTATATCGAAACCAAAACTAGCTATAAGGATTCTCATCCAATACGCACCAAGTAAGTAC
>JBEVCI010000046.1:0-17260 GCA_040514375.1 Thermoprotei archaeon | reverse complement strand
TAAAAAATAAAAAACTCTCCTGAGAAAGCTTTTTTATGTTTTAAACAAGTAGTTAAAATTAAGAACTAGAAAGAGGTGTGGTGTGTTTCTGTGAGTGAGGAAAAAGAGAAAATAACTCTTTCGGTAATAAAGGCTGATGTAGGTTCTCTTGCGGGACATCACATAGTACATCCAGATCAGCTTGCAGCGGCAACAAAAGTATTAGCTGAAGCAAAGCAAAAGGGAGTAATCATAGATTTCTATGTAACACATGTAGGAGATGATCTACAGCTTATAATGACGCACAAGAAAGGGCCTGATCACCCCGATATACACGGGCTGGCTTGGGAAGCATTCCAAGCAGCCGCTAAGATTGCTCGCGAACTAAAGCTTTACGCTGCTGGTCAGGATTTACTTAGCGAGGCTTTCTCTGGCAATGTACGCGGACTTGGACCCGGAGTTGCTGAGATCGAGATGGAGGAGAGACCAGCAGAGACAGTTATAACTTTCCATGCAGACAAAACAGAGCCTGGAGCATTCAACTTACCGATCTTTAGAATATTCGCAGATCCGTTCAACACCGCGGGATTAGTAATAGATCCTAGAATGCATGAAGGATTCGTATTCGAAGTATACGACGTATACGAAGGTAAAAGCGTTAAACTAAACTCACCTGAAGAAATGTACGATATACTAGCACTTATAGGAACTCCTGGAAGATATATAATTAGAAGAGTTTATAGAAAAAGCGATGGATTACAGGCAGCAGTAGTAAGTGTTGAAAGGCTAAACCTCATAGCAGGTCGTTATATTGGAAAAGACGACCCTGTAGCCATTGTTCGTGCTCAGCACGGTCTACCTGCTGTCGGCGAAATACTCGAGGCCTTTGCGTTTCCGCACCTCGTTGCTGGTTGGATGCGTGGCAGTCACTTCGGGCCACTAATACCAGTTCCACAGAGATACGCTAAGGTTACAAGATTCGATGGACCGCCGCGAGTAATAGCACTCGGCTGGAATATCTGCAAAGGACGATTAATTGGTCCGGCAGACCTCTTCGACGATGTAGCATTTGACGAGACAAGGAGAATGGCACAATTAATAGCAGAGTACATGAGACGCCATGGACCATTCATGCCGCATCGCCTAGGACCCGAAGAAATGGAATACACAACACTACCGCAAGTGCTAGAGAGACTAAAGGACCGGTTCGTAAAAACAGAGGAGGTTAAGTATAAACCTAAACATAGCGAAATGTTATCCGGAACGAGTCAATCACAAGAGTAAATTCTAACCCCTAATCTTTTTTTGTCTAGTAATTCATTTATTTATTTAGAACGACAATAACTCTATTTAACAATACACGGGGCGAGGTATGTTGAAACCCATATTAGCAATTAATTACAAAGCTTACTACCCACATAGTTTTGGAGAAAACGCACTTCGCATAGCTAGAAGCGCGGTTGAAGTCAGTAGAGAGTATAATATCGAGATAATCCTTGCACCACCTTATACCGAAATTCCACGTATATTAGACGTAGTAGCTGGTACAGACGTTAAGGTTTATGCGCAACACGCAGATCCCATAGAGCCCGGAGCGCATACCGGCTATATTCCGCTAGAAGGACTTAAAGAAGCCGGTGTACATGGAGTTATTCTTAACCATAGTGAGCATAGGCTCAGATTAGCAGATATCAACTGGCTTATACAACGCGCTAAAAAACTAGGACTCACAACACTAGTATGTGCAGATACTCCTGAAACTGGTGCAGCGGTGGCTGTACTAAACCCGGATATGATCGCGGTAGAGCCGCCAGAGCTTATCGGAACCGGTATACCGGTTAGCAAAGCTAAACCAGAGGTTATTACTAAAAGTGTTGAGCTAATTAGAAGAATAAACACGGAAGTAGTACTGCTAACAGGAGCGGGTATTAGTAAGGGAGAGGACGTATATCGTGCTATAGAATTAGGCACGCTGGGAGTATTAGTAGCGTCTGCTATTGTTAAATCTCCCGAACCATATAAGGTTATAAGAGAAATGGCTGAAAATGCTGTAAAAGCTTTTTCAAAGAAATAGAGTCTTAAACCCCGATTAAAAATGAATCTATAGAGAAGCCGCCGTAGCTCAGCCTGGTAGAGCGCCGGCCTCGTAGCGGATTAATTTAACCGGAGTCGCGAGATAGCCGGTGGTCGCGGGTTCAAATCCCGCCGGCGGCTCTATATAACCTGTTTAATCCTGATCTCATGAATTTCTTCCTCGCTCTTCCTATAAGCCTCAACCACAATATCACCATAGTTTAGTTCGCCAATATTCCTTAGAAGATCATAGAGTTTTCTAACACCGTCATCATAGTCTATATTGCCAATACCGACTAGGTAGTATGGTTTAAGACCATAGTATAGAGTTAACTTCTCGGCCAATAACTTCTCACTAGTACCTACATATACCTGTACTTGTGGTCTGAACTTGGATACAAGTCTTGGCACAGTACCCTTCTTAGTGTATATTAGTATCTTAGCACCGATTTTCTCAGCTAATAGCGTTAAACCCCACACATATTTCTCTCTGAGCGATAACACTTTTTCCGAAATACCTTTTCTAAGTTCCTCGAGCGAATACCTATTAGTATTCTCCTCAGCAACAAGAACTATTCTCTTTAACCACTTAATCGTTTCAACGGGATACTTACCTATAGCTGTTTCATTAGTTAATAATAGTGCATCTACATAATCATTCACCGCAGATACTATATCCACAACCTCGCTTCTACTAGGTCTTGGATACTCAACCATAGACTCTAGTAGCTGCGTAGCTAGTATACAAGGCTTACCGAGCCCTATAGCTTCTCTAATAATCCTTCTCTGAAGAAGTGGTAGTTTTTCGAGATCATAATGTAGACCTAAGTCCCCTCTAGCAATAAGAACTGCATCAGCAACTCTAATGATCTCTGACAAATACTTAATACTTGAACGTGTTTCTATCTTAGCTATAATTCCCTGTTTACCATTATATCTATTGACGATATCTCTTACTACCTCGACATCTCCGGGCTTACGCACATAACTAATTGCAATGTAGGAGAACCCTTTCGCTATGCAAAACTTTATAAACTCTACATCGCGCTCGCTAAGAAATGGTAAGTCAAGTTCTTTACCGGATATAACAACTTTTCTACGAGGATATATGACGGCATCATTTAATACAATAGCTTCAGCGTGGTCATCGCTAACATCGGTTACGCGTAATAGTACCTTCCCGTCATCGAGTAGTACTAGGTCACCAGGTTCGAGCTTATTAAAGAAATCCTTAACCGGAATCGGCAGTGTATTGGATTCTTCTGATTTATCGCCATATATTAATAGAATCTCTGACCTTGCCTCGACCTTTAAGACATCATGTTCTCCTGTCCTAACCTGTGGTCCCGGTATATCACCCATAATTGATATTACACGTCCAGCGTCGTCTGCGGCTTCCTTAGCAACCTTAACCCATTCACTCCAAATATTGGGATCTCCGTGACTAAAATTTATCCTAAAACCAGAAACACCCTCTAGAATCATTCTCCTAATTACATCGTAACTACTCGTACTAGGGCCAAGCGTAGCTATTATTTTAGTCTTTAACACCACTTATTCATCACCAATTAGCTTTCTCCCTCATATTTTCCTATAAGTTTTCCAACCGGCTTAACCATTGTTACTTTTGTATCGATATTACGAGAAGTCATCACAAGCATTCAAACTAGCATTAAATATCAAAATTATCTAGCTACTGTAAACGCTATGTTATACATCTAACGTCATATTAGATGAACCACGTCTTTAACAGCAACACCACTATGTATACCGAGTTCTTTTGCTTTACTAGTACACTCATCTATGTTTTTATTCAACAAATCCTCGATTGTTTTAATGCCCTTTACCTTAGCCGCTACTAGTCCAAGTTTCTCGGCAACACTTATATCAAGGTAACCACACATAATAAAGCCCCTGTCACCACGTAGGAGTATTAATGGAGGAGCATCTGGCAACATAACCTCTATTCCTAAAAGCTTCTTACCATTTACTTCAACAGTCTTGACGCGAATAAATTCTTGTACACTCAATACTGCAGCACCCAAGTTTATTTAATCAATTACGTGAATATATAGTTGACTAGGTATTTTGTCGGAAAAAATAAATACCCATGGACTAGACATTTACTATACGAGTACATTATAAAGGGTGATCGTATGCTCTGGCTAGAAGAGGAATGGGAAGAATGGGAAGAAGAAGAATGGGAAGAAGAGGAGTGGGAAGAAGAAGAATGGTAGCTTCTATATTCTCTCGATAAGGGCTAGAATATTTTTTGCCAGATTACTCAGAAACTTCCTTTTGAACTCTATAGTAGAGTAAGCTAAGCCCTTACAATTACTAGGACAGGCTTTATCAGGATTAATTATTACTAGGAAATAACTACTTGAACTCGCGTATGCTTTATTAAGGTTATCGATAACATCTGCTAGTTGCTTGTGCCCTAGAATAAGCATAGCGAGTAAAAGACCCCTATTCTTAACCTTAAATTCATTACTGTAGAGAATATAGTGTATGCACCCCTGAATTACCCTTAATAATATCTCTTCCTTAGTAACAATATTCTCCGGAATAATGGTGAATACATCACAACTCTCTTCTAATTGTCTAGTTAGAAAAACTACCTCGTTATCTAACTTCTCGTGTACTCTGCTACATTTACAAACTGATGCTTGGTATGTTTTATCAAAGTAGTTTATTCTAATGAAACTCCCGATATCCCTGAATTCGATAACAACACGTAGTGGTTCTTTGCCACCTATATCCAATTTCATTAATCACACTAGGCTCCTTGTTCACGCTTGAGCTTAATTGCTACTAAGTGTGTTATATAACCTGCAATCTGGTTTCTAAGTTTCTTGGAAGGTGTATCTATGAGTTTGCTAACTACTCTCTTGTTGTGCTCGAAATCACGAGTAAATAAATCAGGGTATTTCTCTAACAACTCTCTTGCGGTTCTCTTGACAAGCTTTGTTCTAATCTTACCCAAACACCTCACCACGTAAACCCGCTATTACTCTTAACACAGAATCAGATAGACTCCTAAAAATACTCTTCCCTGGTAGATCGAGTAAGGTTTATATAGAAGCGGTCTAATCACACAACTATGGGTATCTCCCCTATAATACCATATATCCCTACTAATATACACGCGTTTTGGATTGGGTGATGGACGTGGCTGCGGTAGAGCCTATCGGTATACCCGTACTAATACTCAAAGAAGGCACCCAGAGAACCGCCGGCAGAGACGCCCTAAGAACTAATATAATGGCTGCTAGAGCTGTTGCCGAGATGATAAAGACAACCTATGGACCCAAAGGTATGGATAAGATGCTTGTAGACGCACTCGGTGATGTTACAATAACAAATGACGGAGCAACACTACTCGATAAAGCTGAAATACAACACCCCGCTGCTAAAATGCTTGTACAAATCGCCAAAAGTCAAGATAGCGAAGTAGGCGATGGAACAAAAACATGTGTAATATTTGCAGGAGAATTACTAAGAAACGCTGAGGAACTACTAGCTAAGAACATACATCCTACAGTCATTGTTAGTGGCTATAGGAAGGCGTTAGATGAAGCTCTTAGAATACTCTACGAGATCGCGGAACCAATCGATATAAACGATGACGAGACATTAAAGAAGATCGCGAAAACCGCATTAACAAGTAAAGCAGTACACGATGCAAGAGAGTACTTTGCGGAAATAGCTGTAAAAGCAGTAAAACAAATAGTTGAGAAAAGAGGTGATAAGTACTACATCGATCTAGACAACATACAAATCATAAAGAAATACGGAGGAAGTCTAGCAGACTCTATGCTAGTATATGGCATTGTTCTAGATAAAGAAGTAGTACATCCAGGTATGCCTAGAAGAGTCGAGAAAGCAAAAATAGCATTACTCGATACACCGCTAGAGATTGAAAAACCAGAAATCGACGCAGAAATAAGAATCTCGGATCCAAGCCAGATAAGAGCATTCCTAGAACAAGAAGAGGAAATACTCAAAAACATGGTTGAGAAAATCGCTAACACAGGCGCTAATGTTGTTATTTGTCAGAAGGGTATTGATGAGGTTGCTCAGCATTTCCTTGCTAAGAAGGGTATTCTTGCTGTTAGGAGAGTAAAGAGATCCGATATGGAAAAACTAGAAAGAGCAACAGGAGGAAGAATAGTAAGCAATATCGATGACCTCAAACCCGAAGACTTAGGAGAAGCAGAACTAGTAGAAGAACGAAAAGTTGGAGAAGATAAAATGGTATTTATCGAAGGATGCAAGAACCCAAGAGCGGTTAGCATTGTAGTACGTGGTGGCCTCGAGAGGTTAGTCGATGAAGCTGAAAGAAGTTTAAGAGATGCGTTATCAGCCGTTGCAGACGCTATTAGAGACGGAAAGATCGTTGCAGGAGGCGGTGCTGTAGAGATCGAACTTGCTAAGCACCTCAGAAAATACGCGCAGAAAGTGGGCGGTAAAGAACAGTTAGCTATCGAGGCATTCGCGAAAGCACTAGAAGGCCTAGTTACAGCTCTCGTCGAAAACGCTGGGTTGGATCCGATCGAAATGATTATGAAGCTAAGAGCAGCACACGAAAAAGAAGATGGTAAATGGATCGGCATCAACATCTACACAGGAGAACTAGCTAATATGATGGAACTAGGAGTAATAGAGCCTGTTAGCGTTAAAGCAAACGCGCTAAAAGCTGGTACAGAAGCAGCAACCATAATACTCAGGATTGACGACGTAATAGCTGCTAGCAAGATCGAGAAAGAAGAGAAAGAGAAGGAAACTAAGAAGCCAGGAGAAGAAGAGAAAGAATCCGAGTAATTAACTTAATAGCATCCATTCCATACTACGTGATTTTTATAATAATAGGTTTTTTCAAATTCCTCGTATATAGTATCGCTTCACCCACTCCAAGATACGGTATTACTCTCTGGATTTCTTCCGGAGAATATAATATTTTACTAACAACTTCGAGATCTCTATGAGACTTCATAGAATGTATGATCTTGGTATTAGTGTTAACCATCACATCTTCAGCGAGTAACGAAGGCGATTGAGATACTATTATTAATCCAATTCTAAATTTTCTGACCTCAGCTAACATAGACCTAATTAGTCTAAGGGGAGACTCTCTACTAACATAATTTTGTGCTTCCTCTAAGACAACGAGCGTATTAAGAGGAGATTTTGTCGAAACAGCTTCTAAGAATAAATGCTTTAATACGAGTGAAGCATAAACACGCCTAATACTATTATCGCTTATAACCGATAAATCAATTACATTTATACCGTTTTTTCTAACTCCAAGATCCTTATCCTTACCGCCAAAAATTCTCAAGTACTTTTCGCGTATTAGTGGATAAAGTTTTCTTAACAATGCATATCTACTTTCTCTCATCCAACTAGATTCATCAATACTATTTTCAAGAACATTGACGAGTTCGTATAAAGTCTCGATACTATGTTCTCTAAGAATTCTCTCTAGAACATATGTTTGTGGTGGCGTGAGTTCTAATACGTCAGATAACACTTCTAAAGACAAATACTTATCGCTACTGAATACGTTAACGGGTAGATCATAAGGTGTATAATAGTTGTATTTCCTAAGAAGCCTATAGTATTCACCATGCCAGTCAAACACTATGGCATTAATACCATTAGTTTCGTATGCTCTAGTAATTATTCTAGAAACAGTATATGTTTTGCCAGACCCTGTAGATCCTATTACTAGTATATGTTCAAAGAGGTTATCTATGTCGATACCAATACTCTTATAACCATTAACTGGGTTAACCACCTCGCCGATAATAATTTGCTTACTATTCTTCTCGAGAACCACTTCCTGTAATGGATAATTAATTATCGGAGTGAGAAAAGAACCTACTACTAACCATACACCCTCCTTTTTTCTCAAAAATTTATTTTTCTACTAACAGGTATAGGAAGTGTTTTTACGTGTTTAGGTCTAATGATTCTTGCTCTAATACTTGATAGACTAGATTCTATAAAACCTATTAGCAGATCTACCTCGTATTTAACTCTACTAGCGTCGTCACCGCTAATAATTACTAGTCCACCCACATTATTTTTCTCCGCATAGTTCAACACGTAAAATACAACATCTTTGGATAAACTGGCTCTATGTCTTATATATTCACAAAGCTTTTTCAAATCATCATCAAGAGTCTCAAGACTCGTGTTAACTACTCTAAGTAGTTCTACATAGTAGTAGCTGGGATTTCCACGCACAGTATAACACCATAAATATGCGAGATTATAAAAGAAAAGGGGATTAGCGAAACTTTACCTACTGCCCCTTGCGCATAATCCCGATATATAACTGATCCATAACATTGAATTCTAATGGCTTATCAAGATTTTTAATAACAACTAGCAAACCACCTATTGAAAATATCATTCTATATCCATTATCTAACTTCGTAACAGATACAACATATCCCTTACCACAGAAGTCGTTTTCCATGCACTTATTCTTATCCCGTAGAAACTCTATAACTATGTTTTCATTTTCATTTATCCTCATAATCTCTTCGTGCATTTCAACTACTATATCTAGTTTATCACACCTACAGTATACTCTATATACGCTTGGCAGTCGCAAAGGCTCTATATTACTAACGACGCACTCGTACCGGTACATGGTCTATCACTATCTAACTAGTTTTCCCAAAACATTCGATTTATACCAGCTCAATATATTAACCATTGCAGAATATATAAGTTTATTAGCCCTGAGGTGAAGCCGATGTCCATAGTTGATGCCTCGCGCAGATTAACAGCAGAATTAACAAATCTCGTTAACAAGAAAGTAAAAGTAATACTAGTTAATGGAAAGGAATATGAGGGTATTCTGGCAGGATTCGATCATCCATCACTAAACTTGCTACTGGAAGAAGCAACTGATAATAAAGGGTCGAAATACCCGGTTGTGATAATTCGGGGTAATCAGGTATCTGAAATACTAGCTATAGAAATTCCAGTATTCGATCCCGAGGACTTCAAGAACTACATCGTTAGAGAGATAAAGATACCTGATCACTTAGTCCAAGTAATACCTGAGGCTAGAGCCGTAATTGTTCAGGGTAGATACAAGGTTACTGAAAATGGAGTAGAAGGAACTGGTCCAATGGCTGAAACATTATACGTTCACTTTAAGAAATACATTGAAGAGAGAAAGAAGAAGTTAGGGTTAAAGTAGAGTTGGAATACTATGATCCAAGAGACTACGACTTAGCCGGTAGGATAGCAAAACTGAAAACAAACCACGGAATTATAGAGACACCTTATCTTTTTCCAGTAGTAGATCCCGCCAGGCAAGAAGTACCCCTTAATATCCTACTCGAGATCGGATTTAACGCCTTCATAACTAATGCGTACCTCTACTACAAAAGGAAAAGAGGTGTCCCCACTAATATACACGAATTCTTTAAATGGAATAACCCTATAATGACTGATTCAGGGGGTTACCAAATACTAGTATATGGATCCGTAGACATAGATAACAAGACAATAGTTACATACGAAAAAGAAATAGGAACGGATATAGCAGTAATACTCGATATACCAACCGGCACCCAAATGTCATGGGACAAAGCATACTCAGCAGTCAAAGAAACACATAGAAGGGCAATCGAAGCACTACCTCTTATAATGGATTCTAACCAGTTATGGGTATATCCAGTACAAGGCGCACCTTATCCAGAATTAGTTAAATACGCATCAACGATAGGTAGTAAACTACCATACCACATCTACGCATTAGGTTCACCAACAGTTTATCTGGAGAGATATTCGTATGAAAATATATTGGAATTAGCAACTATAGCTAGAATGCGTTTACCACCCAATAAACCCTTCCACGTATTCGGTGTAGGACACCCTATGATAATCCCTTTTCTCGTAGCTATTGGTGCTGATCTCTTTGACTCGGCAAGCTATATTCTCTACGCTCGTGACGAGAGATTAATATTTGAATGGGGTACACGGCGTTTAGACGAACTAGCTTATTTACCATGTAATTGTCCTGTTTGTAGTCGATATAGCGTAAAGGAGCTATATGAGTTGCCTAAGAGTGAAAGGATAAGACTAATAGCTATACATAACTTATACGCACTTGCCGAGGAATTAAAGCGCACAAAAGAAGCTATAAGGGAGGGTAGATTATGGGAGTACCTCTACCAAAAAAGTAAATTACATCCATCACTCAGAAAAGCGTACAATGTATTATCCAAATATATTGATTACCTAGCAAAGTTTAACCCCGAAACAAAAACTCCGACACAAGCATTATTACTAATTGATAAAGAATTAGCTATCAATCCTAGATTATCGAGTATTCGCTCTAAAACACTTAAATTATTAAAGAGCAAAATAAGAGGAAGAATAATCCTTGTACCTGCTATCGAGAAACCTTTTACACAACAAGAGCTATATAACAATATTAAGCGTAAATACCGTGATCATGATTTTCTATTCTATAACCCTTATTTAGGCGTGTTTCCGCCAGAACTATCAAATACATACCCGTACTTCCAACACGAAATCGGTGTTTACGAGTTTAACGAGAAAATATTTGAAGAAGTAGTGAATAGAATAGATGAATTAATACAACAAATTTCCGAAGTAATAGTAGTTACTACTGAAAAACCTGGTTTTAAAGAGTTCTCGGAGAGACTAATACTATACTTCAAGAATAAGAATGTAAAGACAACCATTATACGTGCATAGAGTACCTCTGCCTTTCTCTTTGAACTTCTCCTTCAATACCTTTCATTAAACGCTCCTTTTCTCTCTCGAAAGCTTCCATGATACTAGCTTCTCTTATTAACTTCTCAGTACTAATTCTTATACCAATGATCTTCGAAATAGTCTCTACTGCTACAGCGCTAGCCCGCGGATCGGGCCTGTATAGCTCGGTATATGCCAAGATGACAACACCCGGTATTTTATGCGCTTCCATAAACATCATTGTTAGTGCTAAAGGCCCTACTACAAATTTTTCGATAAGGAGAGGAGCATCGAGTTTTTCATTGAATCCGCCAATAGGTATCCATCTATATTTTTCGGTTTCACTTTCACGTATAGCCGGGTCCAGTCCACCCACAAGAATGGCTTTACTGATACCTATTTTCTTAAGCCATTCAGACACGAATTCTGCATAAGCTGTTCTTTCACGTGGATGGGGGGTGGCATGATTGACTAGGACTATTAGTTTCTTATCATCTATGACACCATAGTATAGCTCGAATGGATATGCTAAACCTCTTTTTTCGCTATAGAATGTTGATTCTGGCATATACCTTGTCTTTATAAAACCTATTCTCTTAAGCTCGAGTTCTTCGGCAATATGCCTAGATGTAATATATCCAACCATTCCAAATCCTTGATAACCAGTAATGAATATAGAATCCCGCAGTTCTTTCTCACTAATACTTTCTAAGTATTTTATTGAAATACTACTCAATAGCATCACCTAAATCAGCAATTGTTTCTCTAATTCTTACAGCCTCGCCCCAACTATGAAAAGATATGGCAAAACCCGGTTTTACAGATTTTCCGACGCCTAGCAACTTACCGCTGCCATATTCAACCACAAGTACTTCATCCCCAGGCTTAATGCCCGGGTCAGCAAATACTACGTGTTTAGAAAAAACATTACCGCCATCTATTATAAATCTACTATATTTGGGGTTCACATAGACTCTACTAAGTGGTTCTGGCAATAAATCGTGTAGCTTAACTCCACTCATAATATGCAATAGTAATCTATAATCGCTAGCTCTTAGTGATAAGTAATTCTTACCTCTGTATAGTAAGTACCTTATCTTATATGTTGATGGAGAGATAACAGCAATTACATCGTCTGGTATGAACTCTTCACTTACACTATGGAATTGAAGCTTAGCTATAGCTCTAAGTTCCTGAAGCTCCTCCTCGCTGAGTCTTCTCTTAATCAACGTTTTAACAACCTATCACTGCATAATATACGCTGTATAATCTACTCTTTTAGAGCTATATATGCCACTCGGATCCCTTAAACTCTTCTTGCTCATAACCTTCTTCACAGCTTTAAGGAAATCATTCATAGTAACAATACTACGTCCCTCCCTAATAGCAAAATAACCCGCTTCAGTAACAATAGCCTTAATATCAGCGCCACTAGCACCCTCAGTAATGCGGGCAAGCTCTACTAGATCAACGTCGTCAGCAAGCTTTACTCTACGCGTATGTATCTTAAAGATCTCGAGTCTACCATCAAAATCTGGTAATGGAACTTCTATTAGCCTGTCAAACCTACCAGGCCTGAGAATCGCTGGATCAAGTATATCTATTCTATTAGTTGCCGCAATTACCTTAACCCTATCTAGTGGTTTAAAACCATCAATTTCAGCTAATAACTGCATAAGTGTTCTCTGAACTTCTCTCTCGCCGCTAGTACCTATATCAATTCTTCTAGCAGCTATAGCATCTATCTCGTCTATGAATATGATCGATGGTGCCTTCTCTCTAGCAAGACGAAACACTTCTCTAACGATCCTAGCCCCCTCACCAATAAATTTCTGAACAAGCTCACTACCAACAATACTTATGAAGGTTGCACCAGCTTCTCTAGCAACCGCCTTGGCTAGTAGCGTCTTACCACAACCAGGTGGACCATATAGTAATACGCCTTTCGGCGGCTCGATCCCAATCTCTCTAAATAACTCCGGATTTTTTAAAGGAAGCTCTACAACTTCTCTCAACTCCATGATCTGTTCCTTTAAACCACCGATATCTCGATAGGTTACATTGGGTTTCTCAATAACTTCCATGGATGATACATAAGGATCTGTGTATTCCGGCAAAACAGCCACAATCGCAGATCCCCTCTGGTTAAGTGCAACATGCTGTCCAGGCTTGAGCTTTTCTAGTGGGATACCATCAACAACTTCAACTACTAGATTAGGGCCTGTACTGCTCTTAACTACGACGCGCTTATTATCTAAAACTCTTACAACAACAGCTTCTATGAGAGGGGGTGATAGTAGCTTCTCGATCTCGGATTTATAGTACCTAATTTTCATTAATAGTTTTTCACGCTCAATCTCAAGCTCTCGAATCCTCTCCTCTAAAACTCTAATATACTCCTCAATATCACTAATAGTGTTATCGTTACTCATAGATCACCCTCTCCGCGAAACTATATCAATCGCTAAAGGAATAAAAATAATAGCATGGGATAGCACCATAATATGACGCGGATAACTAGGTGTGTATAGATGCCGTGTTACTGTGAAATATGTGGTCGTGAAGTTAAATATAGTTACCTATGCCGAACAGTGGTATTAGACAATGCTACTGTAAAGGTATGTCCGGACTGTTATAGAAGGCTCATCAAAGAAGGAAGAATTAAAACAGCTACACAAACTGTACAAAAACCAAGTAGTACTAAAACAAGACAAAACATTCCAACAAGAATATTAGAATCTTCATATGAAATAGTCGAAGACTATGCTACGAAAATAAAAAGAGCTCGCGAGAAAAAGGGTTGGAGTCAGGCAGTATTGGCACAGAAAGTCCAGGTTAGCGAGAATGTTATAAAGAGGATCGAAGCTGGTAGATTAAAACCGGGCATCCAACTAGCGAGAAAGCTCGAAAAGATCCTTGGAATAACATTACTAGAACCTGTCGTGGAGGAATATAAAAGCTTTACTAATAAAGAAGAAGATTATCTGACAATAGGTGATATCATAAAGTTGAAAGACGAGAAGTAAGCTATTTCGCGGGATAAGTACGCATGGAGAAAGTACTAGTTGTAATACCGAATAAATATAGGGGGTTTCTGGACGAAGAACTTAGCTTAGTTAAGACTATATATAGCGACGTAGTTGATATAATTACTATACGTAAACCAAACCCCAAATACTATGTAACACTTAACAAGTTGGAAAATATAAAAAATAAGGCCGAGATAGATAAGATAATTGTGATGGATCGGCTCAAACCAACACAATTAATTAATTTGGTTAGAGAAACTGGTAAAGAAGTTATCGATAGAGTATTACTAATTTTAGAGATATTCGATAGACACGCTGGTAGTAGGGAAGCTAAACTCCAAATAGAATTAGCCAAGCTTAAACATCAGCTACCACTGATAAGAGAGGCTATAAGATACGCCAAGCTTGGAGAGTTACATGGATTCCTCGGCGCTGGTAGGTATGGATATGAAAAATACTATACTATGCTCAGAATGAAAGAGGCTAGAATTAAAAGAGAGATAGAAGAGATAAGAAGAGCTAGAAATATTACACGTATACGCAGAGTAAAACTCGGTTACCCCCATATAGCTATAATTGGATATACGTGTGCTGGTAAAACAACACTTTTTAACAAACTAACTTATAGCAATAAACCTGTTGGACCAGAACCCTTTACAACCCTCTCACCGAAAGCTTCACGCGTATTATTCAATGGCATCCAAGCTATAGTTATAGACACAGTTGGGTTCATCAGAGACTTGCCTCATGAGATCATCGAAGCGTTTTACGCAACGCTAGAAGAAACAAGTTACTCTGATATACTTATACACGTAGTAGATATTTCTAAACCGCTTAAACATGTTGTTAGAGAAGTTATTGAAGCCCGTAGAATATTATCAGCCATAGGCGTTCAGGGCAAACCGATAATACTGGCACTCAATAAGATCGATCTTGTTGATGATTATGAGGAGAAGATCAAGATAATTAGTAGCATAAAACAAGTCAACGAATACTTAATACCCATATCTGCTAAGAAGGGAGTTAATTTAGATATACTACGAAATACTATAGCAAGCTTACTTAGAGGCGTAGCATTTGCCGAAAATATACGTACTTAGATACGGTCATAGGCCTAGTAGAGATAAACGTATTACAACACATGTAGGATTAGTAGCTAGAGCTTTCGGTGCTCACGGATTTATCCTAAGCGATGTTCACGACGAAAAAGTAGTTTTCTCGCTCAGAAAAGTTATTGAGAAATGGGGTGGAGAACTGCATATAGAAACGGGAGTTAACCACAAAGAGTATATTAGAAAATGGAAAGACCGGGGTGGAATAGTAGTACACTTAACTATGTACGGTATACCGGTCGACGAGGTCATAGATGAAATCAGAAAGAGTGGTAAAGACATACTAATAGTTGTTGGTGCAGAGAAGGTTCCTAGATATTTTTATGAATTAGCTGATTATAATGTTGCAATAGGTAATCAACCGCATTCCGAGGTAGCAGCATTAGCGGTGTTTCTGGACAGATATTATCAGGGTAAAGAGCTATACTTATCGTTTCCAAATGCAAAGATAAAAATAGTACCTTCTCCAAAGGGTAAAAAGGTGGTTAGAATTGCCCAAGAAAAGCAGTAAACAGGAAGAGAGCAAACTAGCACTAGATAATGCTACAAAATATTATGTAAACATTTTATTAAATATTGTAGAGAAAATGTATGGTAGCACGGCTAGAAAAGTGCTCGAACACATAGTGAGATCGGGTGGAAGTGCTCCCGAAGAAACTATAGGAAGAGATGCTGGAGTCAGATCTAATGAGGCTAGAAAGATCTTACAAAAACTGAGTAATGAAGCAATACTAACTTGTCGAGGAAAACGTGTTAGTGATAAGGTACTCCACTTCTGGACTATAAATTGGGATCAAGTCGAGGGAATGCTTATAAATAGGCTTAAGAAAACCCGGGAAAAACTTGAAACACTATTAAGGTTCGAAGAAGAAAACATTGTATATGAATGCCCTGCTTGTGGTAGAAGGTTTAGTCTTGATAAAGCAATAGAACTAGACTATATATGTCCCTATGATGGTGAAATGCTTGTAGAATCTAATAAAGAGGAGATAGTAAAGATTTTGAGAAAAACTATTGAAGAAATAGACAAAGAACTAAATAAACTAGGGGCTTCTAAGTAGTGAAAGCAAAGTATAATCTAATAGACCTATTTTGTGGAGCAGGAGGTTTTTCGGAGGGTTTTCGTTTAACAGGTAGATATAGAGTCTTATTAGCAATAGATAACTTCAGACCAGTTGCACAAACTTTTAAAACAAATTTCCCTGAGGCAATAGTTCTTATAGAAGACATAAGAGAAGTTACCGAGAATACGATTCTAGAGCACATTAACGATGATATAGACATAGTTATTGGCAGTCCCCCGTGTGAACCCTTTACAGGTGCTAATCCAAAGAGAGAAAAGAATCCACTAGATAGACTATATAAAGACCCGATGGGACAATTAACATTACACTTTATACGCATAGTAGGTATACTTAAGCCAAGAGTATTTGTTATGGAAAATGTGCCAGCTATTATGGATAACGGACTCAAACAAGCACTTATAAGAGAGTTTAGGAGAATTGGCTATAAGAAGATATACTTCAACGTGCTAAGAGCAGAAGACTATGGAACACCAAGCCATAGACTCAGAGTATTTATCTCTAACATAGAGATTAACCCGCCTAAACACTACAAGAAAATAACTGTTGGAGAAGTACTCAGTGATTTACCGCCACCAGGAAATTACCCGCCTAACCATGAACCGCCGCCTCGACTCTCTGATAAAAAATTGAGAAGAATTGCAAGACTTAGATGGGGTGATGCACTAATATATTATGAGGGGGCCGAGAAGAGACTACCCAATCTAATACGCCTAGATCCGAATAAGATAGCTCCTACAGTGCTTGGTAGTTCTAGGTTTATACACCCTTACGAAAATAGATTTTTAACCGTTAGAGAACAGGCTAGGTTGATGGGGTTCCCGGATCAGTTCATTTTTATTGGTGGAAAAGATGAACAATATAATATGGTAGGTGAAGCTGTTCCCGTACCCCTGGCTAAGAGTATTGCAGAATATGTTGCAAGATACCTCGATGAGGTGTAATACTTGATCTATGTCGCACTATATGGGGCTACTAGTGTTCAAAGAGTAATGGATTTTATAAAAACGGTCTATGCATTTCCGAACTCTATACCAGTAGTAATTAAGCCTATAGGTGCTGCCGCTCAGATCGGAATACCCGAAGCATATAGATATGCTTATAGAAGTGGTAAGTCATTAATAGTACTGCCCGAAGTAGCTGATCTATTAACTATACTTAATGTTTCTAGAATATATTATATAAGTTCTAGTGGTAACGAGATAGAGCCTAGAGAGTTAGGAACAGATAACAT
>JBEVCI010000045.1:0-7087 GCA_040514375.1 Thermoprotei archaeon | reverse complement strand
GGCCATTATAGCCGAGGGCCCTACCCGCGGTACGCGGGCTAATATATTCTTTTATTTCTGGGTATTAATGTTCTTTACCCTATGGGATATACTGCTAGAATTAGTAGTGCTAATCCGGTGGCGTTTATCAAGTGTGCTATTGTTCTACCCCGGCTTCCCAGTAATTCATAGAATACTCTACCTCCATCACTTATAAATATAGGAGCGGTATTTATGATCGCCAATCCAAGATTGACTATGTAAAGCCATATTATGAGATATTCTATCATTAATGATGCTCTCAATCCCAATGTCTTTACTAAAGACATGCGTGGCATATCTGAGAACGCTATTCCAAGTCTAGTAATATTAGCGGGTTTAAACACTGTAATGTTAACAATTTCACCACTACTACGCATAATTGTTAATACAAATTTTACGCCGGGCCAAGTATTATTCCCGAGAACCCTAGCTAGATTAGAACGGGTAGCAGGTTCTCCATTTATAGCTACTATTACATCCTCAGGCTTAATCCCATATTGTTCAGCAAGACTATTGGGTAAAACCTCAACTACCACTATCCCATAACTACTAACCACTAGGTTAAGTAGTACTAGTGCTAGAAGTGCAAGTACATAGTTAGCTACAGGACCTGCCGATAAAACTGTAATACGTACTCTCTTCGGTTTAGTAATAAATTCTTTCTCATCAATCTCTGTAAACGCTATAGGTATTACCAATATTAGTGCGAAACCCATGGACTTAACATTGATGCCGTGCAGTCTCGCTGTAAGTGCGTGTAAAAATTCGTGAATAAGAGCAGCTACTCCAATAGCAATAGCGAAATAGAGTAATTGTTCACCAGTAATATTAATACCAGGTATTAGTAATTGTACTTCAACACTTTTCTCAATAATACCTATCTTACCCAGGAAACTAGTAGTCATAGCATAGTAGAATAATACGAGAATATATCCAAATATCGGTATGAAAATGTATGATAAACCACTCAATACCTTAGACTTGAATGCTTCACCACTGCTCTTCCTCCTATAAACAAGTACTACACCATAGTATAACTTTAAACCATGTTTTTCAAAATACTCACGCCTAGATCTATAAAGTAAATTAAGTAAGATCCAAACCACACCAATAATAGCTATTACAAGGTAAAAAGATGGCAACGAACACACCACTAACTCCTAATTCCCAGTTATAGTGATTAATGAGTATATAGGTAATTATAAAAATGTAGTTGAGCGACTGCGTGGAAAAACATGGTAAGAGAAAAAGTTCAGAGACGACCAGAATATAGAGAAGTGATCTATACTGATGAGCACTGGAACCTATTAAAGAGAATGCGAATGGAAGCTATAAGAATATTAAAAATATTATCGAAAGCTGGTATAAGAGGGTACGCTCACGGTAGTATTGCACGAGGTGATGTCAAAGAAACAAGCGATATAGATATTATAATACCATACGTTGTTCCAAGCTATATAATTGAGTACACGCTTGAGTCCAATGGATATAGAATATATGACAGATACGTGATAATAGCAACTCCAACTAGCACTCCTAAAGCATATATTGTATTAGATGAAGAAGAAAAAAGAGTTGTTAGCTTTCCATTAGCTAAGCTTAAACAGCGTGAATACGAATTTTATAAATTTGGCGGATTAGTCGGATTAGAAGAATTATTAAAAGACACTAGAGTACCTGGTGTTGATAAACGCTTGGTACTAATAGAGCCTACGCCCAAAGGACATAGAGAGTCTCCTGTCATCGGATACGAGAATATTGTGGCTTCAAAATTAGGTATTAGTATAGAGACAGTATTAGAGCGCGTAAGAGTCCTTACCCGTAGAGATGAGATTGGGCGTACAGGAGTTTTTATTAAATACGAATTAGCTCCACAGGAGACTTTTGAGGAAGCACTACAAAGTATACTAAAGGAAAATCCTCTTTTACGTAGAAACCTGGGAAAATCTCTAAGATAAACGGGGTAAGGGGTATCTGAGGATAGCAATTATTCCCCCAAAATTCTCTAATTCTATCGATACATCCGTTTTCTCGGGAACAATTACTATTTCTGCTCTACGTTTATATCCCTCTTCGAGAATTTTTTCTATCCGTTTACGAAACTCCTCATCATATATTCTTAGCAATGATGATGATATAACTAACTTGTCAACAGCATTGTTTCTAACCGCGTACTCTACATCGTCAACGCCATAGGCTACTAATTCGTGATTCCTAGCTAATAGCGTTTTAAAAACCTCTAGTATCTCCAACGCTCTAATAGTGCTTAATTCTCTAATAGCGTTTCTAACACTATCTCTCCTAATTAGTTCTCTAATACCACTACAACCCCCTATTGATACAGAATCTATAAATACACGAATACCTTGTGGAATACTGGTTTCAGTAATTACACGCTTAGCTAAGTCACCCGGACTTGCAACAATTATTATTTTAACTCCTTCCTTGGCGAATAAACTCGTTAGCGTACTGGCAACTCTTTTTATATAACCACTTACTTGTTGAGCAAAAGCCTCAGGATCTGATTTACCAGAAATTCGTGATGAATCCTCGTAGATATACTTAATTCCCTGCTCGGTGAGAACCGCTACACATACCTCATCGTAATCAAGTGCTACTAGTAAAACCTTATAATTTGTTAACGACGATTTCCTAAGCTTCTCTAACTCGTAGCTAAGCCATTTTTCTTTAATAATACTAATTCTCGTACCCGGTATAACTGATAGAGTGTGGTGCTTACCCTTAACACCGTACTTATCAGGTCCCTCTATTACTATACCTGTTATCCTTAACCTATCAGTAAATGGTTGAAACTCCATTTTTTCAACTCTTACCGCTAACTTCATAGGAATTCTTTTACTAGAACCTTTATCACTAATTTTAACCTCTCTAGTAGTAGTGCCGACAACGATATCTCCGGGCTTTATAATGTTGTAAAGTATCCATAGATCATCGTCGTTTTCAGGTATTAGTTCTACAATGCCTTTTTTATTATCAATAAGTAGTATCTTCATCGCTGTAATTACTCCCCTAGCATCTAGATATAAGAGGACTAAAACAAGATTATTAGTTTATGGGGTAAAGTATTGAAGCTGGAATTCTATTTTCTCGACAACACATACGAAGTTGTGGGTAGAGAACCGCACATAATAATATGGGCTATTACAAGAGATGGAGCTAGAGTACTACTTCGTGATAAGAGGTTTAGACCATACTTTTACGCTATACTAGATGATAACATTGATATAAACACCGTTATAGATAGGGTTAAGAAATTATCTGATCCATCTTCACCAATAATTAGTGTAGAGCTAGTTAATAAGAAGTATTTCGGTAAGCCGGTAAGAGCATTAAAGATTACAACCGTTATACCAGAACACGTTAGAAAATATAGAGAACTAGTCTCTAAAATCCCTGGTGTGAAAGAAGTTGTAGAGGCAGATATCAGGTTTAGTATGAGATATATAATAGATCACGGCTTACGACCCTGTGGATGGCACATTGCCGAGGTAAGAGAAATACCTAAAAAACCGCACTATCGAGTAGATCACGAATATGAGATAATCGGAGAAATAAAACCACTTGAAGATACAACTCCTCCAAAGGACCTAAGAATACTTGCCTTTGATATAGAAGTGTATAACAAGTCCGGAACACCGAGGCCACAAAGCGATCCGATAGTCATTATTGGCGTAATGAATGATAAGGGCGAATTTAAACAATTCATAGCAGATGATAAAGATGATAGAAAAGCTATACAAGAGTTTATAGAATACGTAAAAAGCTATGATCCCGATATAATTATCGGATATAATAATAACGGCTTTGACTGGCCGTATCTACTGGAACGCTGTAAATATCTCGGTATTAAACTCGATATTACTAGAAGAGCTGGTTCGGAGCCACAAACAAGTACTTATGGACATATCTCAATAGCTGGTAGACTTAATGTAGATCTCTACGACTTCGCTGAAGAAATACCCGAGGTAAAGATCAAATCTCTCGAAAACGTTGCTGACTACCTTGGTGTTATGAAGAAATCAGAACGCGTACTAATAGATTTTTTGGAAATACCAAAGTACTGGGATACACCAGAATTACGTAGTAAACTACTAAAGTACAATGAGGACGATGTCAGATCAACTTATGGCTTAGCAGAAAAATTCCTACCTTTTGCTATGCAATTAGCAAATATAACGGGGTTACCCCTTGACCAAGTTGGGGCAGCCAGTGTAGGTTTTAGGCTTGAATGGTATCTAATGAGACAAGCATATATGTATGGCGAGTTAACACCAAATAGAGTTGAACGCCCCCAAATAAGCTATAGAGGTGCTGTTGTATTAAAACCGCTTAAGGGAATACACGAAAACATCGCCGTACTAGACTTTTCTAGCATGTATCCAAATATAATGATAAAGTACAACGTAGGCCCTGACACAATAGAGCGTGAAGGAGAGTGTAGCGAGAATAATCACTATATCGCGCCGGAGGTAAAACACTGCTTTAGGAAACAACCACCTGGATTCTTTAAACGTGTATTGGAAACGCTACTAAGGCTTCGAAAAGAAGTTAGGGAACAAATGAAGAAATATTCACCGACATCGTATGAGTATAGGATTCTCGATGAAAGACAAAAAGCATTAAAAGTTCTCGCTAATGCTACATACGGCTATATGGGTTGGGTACATGCAAGGTGGTATTGTAGAGAGTGTGCTGAAGCAGTTACAGCATGGGGTAGACAAACAATTACTACAGCTATAAACTTTGCTAGAGAGCTAGGACTTAGAGTAATATATGGTGATACAGATTCTCTCTTTGTCGAATATGACGAGGATAAGATTAAAAAACTGATCGAAAGGGTAGAGAAAGAGCTCGGATTTGAGATCAAGATAGATAAGATCTATAAGAAAGTATTCTTCACAGAAGCTAAAAAGAGATATGCAGGCTTACTAGAAGACGGTAGGATCGATATAGTCGGTTTCGAAGCCGTGCGTGGCGATTGGGCAGAATTAGCTAAGGAAGTTCAAGAAAAAGTTACTGAAATACTACTAAAGAAGGGATCTGTTGATGAGGCAATAAACTATGTCAGAAGAGTTATAATGGACTTAAAACAAGGAAAAATCCCTATAGAGAAACTCGTTATATGGAAAACCCTCAGTAAGAGACTCGAAGAGTACACCGCTGAAGCACCACATGTTGTAGCCGCTCGTAAACTCCTCAAAGCCGGTATAAAGGTTAGTGTTAATGATAAAATTGGATATGTAATCGTAAAGGGCGTGGGTAAGGTATCTAGTAGAGCAGAACCATACATACTCGTTAAGGATCCCAACAAGATCGATCCAAACTACTACATCGATCATCAAATAATACCGGCTGCTATGAGGATATTAGAATACTTTGGTATAAGTGAGACACAGCTTAAGAAAGCAACAACACCACAGAAAAGTCTATTTGATTTCTTAGGCAGTAAAAGTAAGAGAAGTAGTTAGGAAGTTAAAAGAGATCATTGAACGATAAAACTAGTAATTCGAAGGGCTTATTTGTGATTTTCCCTATCTTAGCCCCTATGAGGATTTTAACATTCTTTTCGCTAGCTTTATCTACTAATCTCTGTGTGACAATTCCGTCTAGTATGATTGCGTATACTTCACCAGTCTTGATCGTATCCAAGTACGTTACGAGATCTCTTACGGGAATCCTCTTTAATTGCTCCCAATTACTTGAATATAGAATTGCTTCAAGTGTTCCATACAGACCCTTTATACTCTCGAGAACATGTCCGGGTATTGTAATACTCTCTACTTCAGCTGCAGGTCTGGCTTCTACCCCATGTAGTTTTCGCTGGATCTCTAATAAACGTTGGGCCTCGCGATCACCCTCTTTAACTAATTTCTCGAGGTATTCTAATGTATGAACAGCGTTTTTCAGCGTTTCCTCTAATTCTTTCTGAGTTAACTCTTCCACTTCTTTTTCGGGCGGAGCTCTTGCTATATAATCAACTTTTATGCTCCTCAAGAGCTCTTTTAATATAAGATCACCCCCGTGATCGCCGTCTAGTAATGCTACGATCTTCTTTTTCTTAGAAAGTTCTCTAATAGTCTCTGGAACTCTGCGTGCACCACCCAAAGCTATTACATTGTCATAGCCGTATCTCAGCATATTGATTACATCTGCTCTGCCCTCTACTACGATGATTGTATCACTCTTATCAATCCCAGGACCTGCCGGCAGATTCTCGGGACCATATGGAATTGGTTCAGGTATTTTCATTCTTTCCTGTAATTCTTTTAAAACTTCTTTAATATCAGGTATTTTCTCCTTACTCCACATTCTAAGAATCTCGGCAGCACGTTCAACTATCTTTCTAATTTTCTCGAGTCTGACATCAATAATATCAGTTAACCTAATCTTAGCTTCATAAGGACCTACTCTTTCAACGCTCTCGATCATGGCAATGAGGAGAGCTGTTTCTATCCTATCAAGATTACTCGGTATGATTATCTCGCCTATAGTTTTACCACCTTGGATCTTCGTATTAACTATTATCCTACCAACACGTCCCTTTTCCTGTAGAGTCTTTATATCAAATTGCTCTCCAAACAATCCCTCTGTTTGTCCAAATATTGCTCCTATAATATCGTGTTTCTCAACAACCCCGTCAACTTCAATTCTAGCTTTAATGAGATACTTGGCCATGTTATCACCATACACTACCGTGGGGTATGCTAAACTCTATATATAGAGAGTGCCCGTAAATACGCTTATCTATAAAAGAAGGGAAGAAAGGAGTATAATAATATTATCTGGTAATTCTTGCTTTGCTAAGCTCGTTTAATAACTCGCGAGCCTCCGGATCACTATATATTTTCTTCCTAATAGGTTCCAATAGCTTAATCAAAGCTTCAGCTGTAGCATTCTTTAGATCTAGCGGATGTAATTTACCTTCACGATACAGCTTTTCTAGTTCCTCATAACTATGAATCGTTAGCGGTCCCCCATACTTTTCGGGTCTATCAACGTACAGTTCAAAACCTGATCTTGTAAATAATAGGTATTTATTTATTTC
>JBEVCI010000044.1:0-25311 GCA_040514375.1 Thermoprotei archaeon | reverse complement strand
ATGTTCATCACTAAAACAAAGATTCTTCAGCAATATTCTTATAAAGTTCATTTAAGCATAATAACACTTACTCCTAAGCGTAGCTTAAAAACACTTGTATAAGCTTAAGTTAATCTTCTCGTTTAAATAAGTCTAATACTTTGTCGCGATAATCTGCACGCGTAGCTATTAGTAGTAGATCTCCCTTTTCTAGTACTAGGTCTTCTCGTGGGAAGTGTGCTTCTCCTCCACGATATAGTATTAGTAGTCTTGCTTTGTCGCGATCTATGTCTAGCTCCGAGTATTTTTTACCAGCTAGTTTAGCTGGTACACTAACTACTACGAGTCGGATATTACCGCGGAAAATAGTCGATACATTGATGATATCAAATCCGTAGAGGATGGATAGTGCTTGTACTACTGTTAGTCTTGTTGGGTTGATTATATCGGTTATACCCATGTTTATTAATAAGTCGTTATACGTTGGATCTTCGATCTTAACTATAACTCTCTTAACACCCGCGGATCTCGCGATTAGAGCTATTATGACATTATCGCGATCATTACCGGTGAGAGCGAAGAGTACATCAGCTTCACGTATACCGGCTTCTTCTAATACTTTGGGGTGTGCAGCATTACCATTAATAACTATACAGTCAAGCTTATCAGCTAGTTCTTGAGCACGTTTTTCATCAGCTTCTATAACTACTACTTCGTGTTTTTCACGTATAAGTGCCTCGGCAAGCTCAGCTCCAGTATCTCCGCCGCCAGCTATAATTATCTTCACTTCCTCCACCTGTACACTATGTCACTCAATACTATTATGAATGGAACTATTTCAACTCTACCTAGGAGCATGTTGATTATCAATACGGTTTTTGGAATGGGATCGAGAGCGGGACTAGAGATTCCTACGCTAAGACCAGTTGTAGCTAATGCTGAAGAAGCTTCGAAAAAGCTATCCGCTAAACTATAGCCGTACAAAGTTATGATATAAGTTGAGGCTATAAGCACTAATATGTAGACTAAGACCAGGAAATACGCCATAACTACTTCATCCTCGCTAATTCTCTTACCATTAAAGTGAATAGCTACAACAGCATCTGGTGGTAGTAGAGACTTTTTTATACGACTAGCTAATGCCTTAAGCAGTAGTATTAATCGGAGCTGTTTAAGACCACCACCGCTAGACCCAAACCCTGCTCCTATAATCATTAATATTGCTAGCACGTACTTTGCACTATCGGGTAGAGTAGAGTTATCTAGTGCCGTATAGCCTGTTGTTGAAAGCGCTGATACTACTTGGAATAATAACTCAAGACCTACTTTACGGATTGCTAGAACAAGGAGTAAGAACCCAATTATAACGAATACTGTAAAACTAGCTAGCTGGGGATCGCGCGCAATTCTTCTTTTGCTACCATGCAATAATAGATAATATATTGCGAGAGGCTGTGCACTAATAAACATTAGTGGAAGTGTTGCTAACAAGTAATTGTCTTGGAAAACAGCTATTCTAGAGAAACCACCAGTACTAATAGTTGTTAACGCGTTAGTTAAGGCGTCTATTATCGGCATACCGGACAATACATATACTAGAATAAATATAACAGTAAATATGGTGTATACCGTAACAACGATCCTTATAGTAGCTGTACTTAGCGGGCTTATCCTGTACTTACCCATGTGTGCAACATAGATACTATGTGCAGCAGTACCAGGTGCTAACATAAACGATAGCACGAGTAACGCGATACCAATACCTCCTAACCACTGGTAATAAGATCTGAGGAAGTGGATACCCAGTGTAACTTTTTCTACAGGGATACTGGATAAACCCGTTGTTGTAATAGCTGATACACCTTCAAACACGGCATTAAGGGGATCTATACCATTAGCTATGGCGGGTAATGCAAATAATAAACCCGGTATAAGGAATGATAACAACATAATATAGTAAGCATCTACAACTCCTATCTCGCCGGGAGTGCCGATTTTTCTAAGATAATAGCCAAGTACTGTAGAAATAAGCGCTATAGAGACTAATGCCAGTATAAACAACAAGTTCTCGCGAACAAGCAGTGAGAACATAATTGGTACTAAGTGTGCTATCCCAATAAAAAGCAATACATTGCCGAGATAGGGGCAGAGCATCCTCCATCGCGGCAAAGCAATCACTATACAAATGCTTCGTAGGTGTTGAAGTAAGATATATTCTAGCTAGTATACATTATTTGCGAGTTTATAGATTTAAAGAGTGGGCTTCACATTGCTGGTTAATAGTGGGGAGTAATTCTTCACTCTTCTCTACACGTAAGCTCTACCGAGAGGTTCTCGATCTTTTCACGTTTTAGCACATATGCATCAATACTAATATCTGCGCGCTCGACATAGCGTAATTCTACGATCTCAGCATCTCTCTCAACCAATACTCTCCGAGCCTCCACATAGTCAGCCTCAACACCGCGTCTAATTATAACAGTATCTCCAACAACCTTGTCTACCTCAGCATCGCGTCCTATTTCGATATAACAACCTGTTATAGTTCCATGAACTTCAGAATCTCTAGCAATGTATATCTTGTCAGCATAAGCGTTTTCAGCGCTAAGTCTACCGGCGATTCTTAGCTCTCTTACCCGGATCTCCTCCGCTTTTAACGAACCAGAGACTTCGACTCTACCACCCATAATGCTCTTAGCCTTGGCAGCACCGGAGACTTCTAACTCGTTTACTTCGACACGATTACTAGCTTTAAACGATCCCGAGACACGTATCTCGTTACCCTTTACATTACCATCGATATCGGCAGAACCACGGATCTTAAGTATTCCGGCCTCGATATCGCCCTCAACACTTAGTGAACCAGCAACATCTACTACGTTAAGCTTAATAGGACCCCTTAACTTGACACTACCGCCAACACGCAGTTCCTCGATAGCCACTTCTATCACCGAATAAAGCATATGGTTAGAGTATTAATAGGTCTAGCTCACAAATTGTGAGCCATACCGATAACATTACAGATCCAGCTAAAACTCCTATGCAATACCAGCCAGTTTGAAAACTTTATGAGTAAAGGATAAGCATTATTATTACTCAGGCGATTAAATGCCAGTTACAGCATATCACGCTGCATCCGGCTTATTATTCGGCTATTTCCTTAGAAAATACATTCACTGGCCCACGTTTATAGTGGTTACATCTATCTTAGTTGATATAGAACCTATGCTGGTCGTTCTTGGATTTTTGAGAAATTATCCTGTCCATGGCTATGCACATACTTTTGTAGCCTCTATAGTACTGGGTACGATAGCGGGAGTTTTCATGTATCTTATCGATAAACCCTTATATCCTCTCTATAGAGCATTACATCTAGTGATCCGAGATAAATATGATTTAAAACATTACGTCCTCGGTGGAGTACTGGGTTGGTCTCTTCACGTCTTCCTAGATGCTCCAATATATGTGGATATAAAGCCATTCCTACCGGTTCAGGAAAACCTCTTCTTCTTCGGAGATGAGCAAGTAATACAAATTGCTTATGATATATTACTAGTTATAGGATTAACAATATACATTATTTATTTCTACAGAGCCTCGGTTAAGATAGAGAACAGGTATATAACGGAATTCAAGCTAGGGATCTTGAGTATCTTAGCCGGAATGCTTGTTTTTCCATTAGGATTAACTAATACTCTCCTACCTCGTATAGGGATTTCCTTTATAACTTCATTATCATTACTCGCTATAGGATTAGTTATATCGATATATTCTCTGAAATCGATAAACTTACTTAGCCCGATTATGTTTTATGTAGTGTTACTATTAATGGTAATAGCTATAGGTATTTCAGCTCTTTCACCGATTTCGGGTTTTGCGAGAAGTAATTGGGTCCTCATATCCTGGATCTTGGTTATAGTAATACTGTTTCTTTTACGGAAATCCCTTAGAAGCGTGAAAATATGTAAAGAGCGTTTTTCAGTCATCGATCTTATCATTATCGGCTGGTTTACATCAGTATTCTTAATAGGCATACCACTATTATTCCTGTCTTTACTATTATTAATAGTTAAAGCAGGTGATCTTCTGAGAAACGCAAAGACTTAGAAATACACTTTTCTTGTGTAATTGGATAAGTACTTATTAAATAAATGGAGCTATTTCAACTAGCTTCTCGTATAAGCCAATGTATTCGTAGCCTCTCTCGGTTATGCTGTATGAGATCCTCTTCTCATCACTAACTCTTACTACAAGCCCGTAGAACTGTAGCAGATCCAATATTTTAGAGCATCTATCCAGTGGTAGATTAGCAGAAGTACAGATATGGGTTTTCAGCATTCTCTCTTCGAGATCGAGTAGCTTCAATATATCATATACGATCTTGTGTATACACCTATACTTACGAATACTCTTCAGCTCGGGATACCCTCCGAGGAGTTTATGGTAGGGGTCTAGCCATTACATACGCGTCTTCTCCATCGAGGTAATAGTGTGCTTCTACCTTGACTATCTTATATCCCAGCTTTTCATAGAGACTTATTGCTGGCTTGTTAGATACTCTAACTTCTAAATAAGTCTCGCTACAACCATATTCTTCGTATAAACTCTTCATAGCGTGTGCCATTAAGGCGTATCCCAATCCCTTACCACGATGTTCTTTCAGCACCGCTATACTAACTACGTGTCCGCTCTTAACTAGGAATTTCTTAAAGAAACCGGGTTTATGCTCTACACGGCACATTATGTAACCAACAATCTCTTCATTAGGTGATTCAGCTACATAGAATGCTTTTCCATGGTTTTTCCACAGGTCGTAGAAGAAGTAATACGGGTAATTCTCTGGTAATGATACAAGATTTATTTCACGAACTCTTTCTAGGTCTCTTTCCTCTGCAAGCCTTATCTTATAACCAGGCGCTTTTTCCCTTAGTCGTTTTAGTGCTTCAGCATAGATTTCGTTTACATGTGGATACTCCCTATTCTCGCCGGGTTCTTTTTTCTTACTCCAGAACACCACTTTTACATCCCACTATAGCGGGTGATACTATCAAGTAATCACTATAATACCTGTTAGGTATATTATGATAACTAGTCTGTTATCACGGGTGTTTTTATGAGTTTACGCGAGATTGTTAAGAAAAGCCTATACGCGCCACTAACCGGTAAGAACATAGTATTGGGTTTAACAGCTAGTTCTGCTGTGTATCGCTCAATAGATCTTGCTAGAAATCTTCTACGATTAGGTGCTAATATACGGGTGGTAATGTCTAAGGAGTCACTGAAATTAATTGGTGAAACTCTAGTCGAATGGGCTACGGGCTCTAAGCCCTATACCGAGCTAACTGGTAGCGTTGAACACTTGGAATTATCTGATTGGGCTGACTTAATGGTTATTGTCCCGGCTACGCTGAAGACTATGGCTAAGATTAGTAGTGGTATTGGTGACGAGTTACTACCTCTTCTAGCAATATCAATGATCGGGGTTGGAAAACCTGTTATGGTAGTACCTACTATGAATATAAGACTCTATAAGAGCCCACAATATGAGAGGGTTAGGGACTCCCTAGAGAGTATGGGTGTATATGTGGTTAAACCGTTTATCGAGGAGGATCGTGTTAAGTTTCCTCCACTAGAGGACTTATTACACTGTGTGGACGCTTTCGCTAATCGTGGCAGAGATCTTGTTGGTAAGCGCGTATTAGTTACTACCGGTGCTACGCGTGAGTACATAGACCCGATAAGGGTAATTACTAATCCAAGCACTGGTTTAATGGGTGTACTCATTGCTAGAGAAGCGTTTTGTAGAGGTGCAGAAGTAGATCTAATTTATGGATCAGTCTCTGTAAAGCTACCATATGGGGTTAACAGGTACGGCGTTGTAACTACTAGTGATATGGCTAAAGCAGTTGAGAAACTAACAAGTAGTAATAAGTATGATGTAGCTATCTTTGCAGCCGCTCCTGCTGATTACACAGTTAGTAGTAGAAGTACTAGGAAGATCTCCACGCGTGAAACGCCCAGTCTTAATATTACATTGAGACCAACACCCAAGGTCGTAAAACACGTTTCTCGAAGTAATAAGCCGGATAAGATCGTGGTATTCGTTGCTGAAACGGTTGAGTATTATGACGAACTAGTTAGTAGAGCTAGAGAAAAACTCAGAGAATACGAAGCCAGCTTAGCTATAGCCAATAGCATTCATTTGGGTGTTGGTTTTGGAGAAGAATATCTCGATGCATGTGTTGTTACTGAGAATAACCATAAGTGTCTCGGTGTTGTTAGGAAAGAAGTTATTGCTAGGATGATCATAGACTATGTTGCTGGCAGGGATATACTAGCATAGGTCGAGAGTGATCTTACTCTCACTAAGCTTTTTTAGTCTCTCAAGTATTGTTCTTAATGCTTCTTGTAAAATTCTGTTATTATCATAAGTCTCTAGTATTTTCCTGAGCTCCTCTCTGGACTTATTTTTAAACTCTCTAGCTTTATTTACGAGGTGTTTCATAGCTCTAACAACATTATCAACTATGGTTATATTAGCTGCTCTAGCTGTTCGTGAGAGGGGGTTTAAGTCTATAGCTATTACGAGTTTACCCATTTTCCTCAAAGCTTCTGTTCTATCTCCATCCTCTAGCGGAACTAGTACAACATCTGCTACTAGTATTCCACGTGGACTAACGCGTCTGCGTTCGCTAAAGAGTTCTGGTATAGTTGCTGACGCGTCATCACCTACACCGAGTACTTCTTCGGCACCATGTTCTTTGAGCCATCTCGCAATTGCTTCTTCGCGTTCACGCGTTCGGTAGAATAGGTTAACCTCGATCTTAGCCCCTGTTATGCGAGAGAGCTCGACAATCTCTCTCGGTACCAGTGCTGCTGTATTGCCATTGACTGATATAACTGGGTGTTTAGCAGTTAATAGTGCTGTAGCGGCTGCTTCTATGGCTTTCCACGCGAAATCATGTGTTTTTTCGCCTAGAAGATAGTCGAAACACTCTCCTCTTCCATGAGCTATTAATCCCTCAAGTACTACGAGTCCACGCTTATATCCTTCCACAATCTTTTCCCTGATCAGTAAGCTTTCGCGTCGTGGATGATTAGGGGGTATGTACAATTCTAGCACCCGATTTATCAATACTTGTTATGAAGCACTTTATACCACTTTCTTTGAGTTTCTCGAAGATGTCGTATAGGTAGTCGTTCTCGACCCATACTATGAGTGCTTGTTTTTTCCTATAATAGCCATTAACACCACTGCTATGAGATAGGAGCTCATCAATCTGCGTATAATCGAATATTCTGCGCGTAAATAGTTGTGCTTTTTCAAAGAAAACCTCTAATACGGGGTTTTCTAGCAATTCTCTGTACAGTTTATAGCCGTAGTCGTATATTTCGCGCTTAACCCTACTAAGCATAACTGGCGTAGACTCGCTAGAACCAAGTATACACGCTAGTATTCTAACTGGTTCTTTATACTTTATTTGTTCAATAGCTCCTATGCCGGGTGGGCCTGGCTTAACCCTGATCTCAGCTCCACCATAATACTCGGCTATAACATCTCCAAGACCAGTTCTATACTTTACTTCGGCTTCATGCGCTAATACTACATGCTCTAATAGCGAGTCTCTATTAGCGTATTTACTCATTATTAGTGCTAGTGCTAATAGTGATGCTGCTGAGACACCGTATCCAACTCCAAGCCCTATAGGGGAATACGCAGTTATACCTATGCTTATACTGGTTTTACTACACATATAGCTAGCGTGGTCTACCAGGATCTTCTCGTTATTCAATACTATGGAACACTCCCTAGTAGTTAGAGGGCTTGCTTCGAGATAAATCTCTAGGTTTAAACCAGCACCTAGACTACCAGTGTGTCGTAGACTACTCTTCTCGACGGGTATCCATATACCAGATACATGTAGTGGTACTCTAGCTAGTATTTTCATTTCTAATCTCTCAAATACTTAGATACCACATAGGGTAACAACTCATATCCGTGTTCAAACACTCCTAGAGACCCTTTTAGACACTCTTTCTCAGTAAATCTCTTAACACTATCTGGTTCAGCACCGGGTATTCTGAGAGCTATGGGTACAGGATCATCGGTATGTGCTCTCTTACTAGGTGGTGTAGCGTGATCAGCTGTTACTAGTATAGCTATATTGTCGGGTATTTTCTCTAATAGGGGTTTAACATAGTATTTGTCTATATCCTCGATCCGCTTAACCTTAGCCTCTAAGTCACCGTCGTGACCAGGTTCATCAGGTCCCTTAAGGTGAACATATACTATTTCATACTCTCTTAGAGCTTCTAGTGTTTTTTCTAGTCTAACTGTATAATCTCTAACAGGGTCTCCAGTAGGTGGTTCTAAGGCTATAGTATATGCTCCGAAGAGTCTACCAATGCCTATCTCTACAGGCATTTCCGCTAATACTGCGAAGCTAGCATTATATTTATCACTCAGTTTTTCAACGCACGGTATACTAGCACCAGCATCTCGTAGTAATATTGTATTAGCCGGAAGTAACCCCTTTTCTCTCCTAGTTTTGTTGATTGGGTGATTATCGAGGATCTCTATGGCCTTCTCCACAAATATATTAGCTAACTCGGCAGTAATTCTTGCTTCAGCGCTATCTTCGAGCGGCTCGATCTCCTTCAAGTAGGGCTCGTATTTTGGAGCTGCAATACTTAGTAATCCCTTCCTGATATAGGCGGGGTCGTTGTTACTAACCATAGGTGATAGCTTGTGCCTCCTACTACCAATAATTACTACTGCTCTATGCCCAATAGTTGCTTTAACACGTACATAACCCTCATACTTTCCGAGTTCTAAACCGTCTAACGCTTTTGCTAGTTCGCGTGCTTGCTCACTACTTAATGAGCGCCCAACCCTTCGATCAACAAGTTTTCTCGTAGAAGGATCTATTGTAGCAAAGTTAGCTCTAAAAGCTACCTCATAGCCTTCTCTAAGCGTTAAACCAGCACCAAGAGCTTCTACAACACCACGTCCTGGATACACTTTATGGGGGTCGTAGCCTAGGATAGAGATAACTGCTTCATCGCTTTCAGGTGCAATACCCTTACCAACGGTATACATAGCACCACATATACCACTTTGAGCAATAGTGTCCAAACCCGGAGTATGGGCTTTCTCCAGGCTGGTAACAGGATCACTAACGCTATCGGCAACGCCATCAATAACTAAGTATAGGAGCTTATACTTCAAAGTCATATGGATACACCATAGCAGAGCTTTTTTGATATAGTTAAACCACTAGCTAAGCATATAAACTATGGTATTATAAATAAGTTCTCTAGCGTTGATCACGTGTTTTTGCAGCTACTTCCTTCTATGCTTAAAGTCTGTAAGAAGGGAATAGCTTTACCTCTTCTCTTCTTTGGACGTAAAGTAGTGTTCACTACTGGGAAATACTCCTTTACGCACCTCCTCCACAAATTTCGATACTGCTTCCACAACTATTTTTGATAAATCAGCATATTTCTTAGCAAATGGTGGCACTTCCTCATAGATCCCCAGTATATCGTGAAGTACTAGTACTTGTCCATCACAATATGGTCCACTACCAATACATATTGTTGGAACGGACACTTCCTCAGTAATAATCCTGGCAATATCGGCTGCGGTAAACTCTATAACTATAGAAAATACACCAGCTTTCTCGAGTACACGGGCATCCTCAATAATCTTTTCGGCCTCTTTGGGTTTTACACCTCTTCTTCTATAACCACCGATGAGAAGGGCTCTTTGTGGGTTAAGCCCTATATGCCCCATAACAGGAATACCAGCTCTAACAAGAGCTTTTACGACATCGGCATACTCCGCGCCACCCTCGATCTTAACAGCCTCAGCACCGAGTCTAATTAATTCACCAGCATTGTGGACGGCCTCCTCTATACTAGCCTCATAACTCAAGAAAGGCATATCAGCAACAACTAGCGCACGGGGTTTTGCACGCACAACACTTGCTGTATGGAGCTTCATCATATCCATAGTAACAGCCTGCGTATTAGGTAAACCGTGTACAACCATACCAACACTATCACCCACGAGAATAACGTCGACACCGGCTCGATCAACGAGTCTTGCAAAAGCATAATCATACGCTGTAACCATTACAATCTTCTTCTTACCCTTCGCCTTAATTATATCGCGTACAGTAACCTTACCCCTATTACTCACTGTAATTCACCATTTGTTATCAATTCAATATTGTAATACCAATTAATCATTAAATAGTATGTCTCTATGACTACTCTTTACACAAATACTCTTCAATTAAGTGCACGAGATCCGTTATAAACGCGTTAAACGAGTAGTGTTTAAAGTGTTTTGCTATATAGCCGTTAATATAGTCGATCTCCGTTTTTCTACAGTTAATAATGTCTTGTGCCATACTGGAATAGTTATAGCGCGTATTCTCGGCTCCGCGTAAAACCATTTTCAACAATCTCTCTGGATCAAGCTTATACCCATATTTCTCAGCAACTATAACTAGTTCTTCGAGTATTTTCCTAGCAATATTCTTGGCTCGATCCAACAATACTATTTCGTTGCGCGCTCTCGCTATAGCCGTAAGGGGATTTATGACAGCATTAACAGCGATTTTAATCCATCGATAAAAATCAATATCGCCGACAATACGGAAATCACATCCCCCTCTCTTAAGATACTCGCCTAGATACTGGAGTTTCCAGCAAATACCTTTTCTACACCCAGCAAATACTGTTTCACCACCGTGATGAACAGCATATGCTTTACCCCTTCTCTCGGCGCCAATAAAAACAACTCCTCCAGCAATACTCTTGTCGGGTAGTCTTTCCTCTGCTAGCTCGAGACTTCCAAATCCGTTCTGTATCATTAGTATAAGCGAATCACTAGTACTAATCCTCTTCATCAAATCAATAGTGTCTGGAACACTATACGCTTTAACGGCATTAATGATGAATAAACACTTATCACCAACACTACTACTATGCCTAGGCTTTACTGGGACAAGATAGTCCTTATCACTATATTCTACAAGTATACCGCCCTGTTTCTCAACCTCTCTCACGCTTTCATAGCTAGCGTAATACACGACAATATCGCGAAAACCGCCTCGATAAGCATAATATGCGAGGATACTACCAATAGCACCACCGCCAATAATGCAGAGATCGTAGTACAACTCGCTAAACACCTATTTCCTCTCGGAACTACGAGCTATTCTAGTGATTACATTCAAGAGGTTTTCAAGCTCGTCGAAATCACGTGTAATAAGATATGTCACGGGCTCTAATCCATAACCCCCAAGATCAACTATTATATCGGGTTTTTCTTTTACTATATTTCCTAGTGTTTCCCAAAATTCTTCAATACTACTGTGTGGACCAGAATACAATACCCGGATATTTTCTGGTAGGTATTTTTCGATATTGGGTAGTAGCGTGGTATTCATTGCTACATGCTTATCTCTAGCATATTTACTGGCCATTATTAGTACTCTAGCTAAATGTCTACTACCACCATACATCGGCTCACCCACGACTACGACGCGATCGCTGGCTCTAATGATTCTACCGGAAAGCCCTATCACGTCGACCGGGCTCCGTGGTTTTGTGGGAGCATATACAATATTCATACCGACCTCGGGCGTTATAGCTACCAGGTCGTATTTTTCAAGTATTTTTTCAACCCTATTCCTATAGTACTCGATATGGGGATCGGATAATCTACCATTATAACATATTTCTCTGAGTTCGTGTACAGTGCGGCATGCATAGTTAATAGCTAAGTCGTTGACGATGCTATTAAGCATTAACACGTATTTTTCGTAACCACTCCTCTCCAGCGCTTCTATTACTAAGTTCACGTAGTACTTTAGCTTGTCAATATCAAGACCGATGCTGCGCGCTTTCTCTAGATAGTGATTCATGTCTTTAGACAAGTACTTGTGTACTTGAGGCTGTGTTATATTAAGTAATTGTGCGATTTTCCTCTGACTATAGCCTCTATCACGCATGGTATTTGCTAAAATGCCTTTTAGAATAGGTAATACCTGTTTAACTACTACCTCGTATATTATCGTCATGGCTATTAGTATTCCTCTTCATAATCAGCCTCTACTATACTTCTTTTAACGATATTAGTCTCTCTAATACTCTTTCTCGATACAATAGAGTATTCCTGGCTAGCCGCTAATTTGCTTGAAATCCTCTCAGCAAGCGATAATATCTCGTCTAAAACCCTGATCTCGTTTTCTAATACATCACCATACTTCATCATTTCCTCGAGAAGCTCGGCTATGCTATCAAGTTCGTTGAATACTATTCTCTTAAACACTTCTTTATCAATATGCGTAAGCTTAGGCTTATATGCTAATTTGCGAAGAGTAGCTAGTATATTATGGGGTTCTAAGCTCCGATATTTTACTAGTAGTAGTCTTAGCCTCGGATCCCCGCTGCTATCTACACCACTATATTCTAGTAATGCTTTTCTAACACTCTCTAGATCTACGAATCTCCACCACTTCTGCGTAGTAGATATATATGATTTCTCTATAATACCGTATTCTCTCTCAAGAATTCTTAGTAAATTATGTGGTGCATAGTTGACTCCTATTTTCTGAAGCCTAGCTACCAGGTGTTTATAACTAAAATCTCCTAGTCTATGCTCTATTGTAGGGTCTAATGCTATATCCAGAGCTGTCTTTAATACCAAATAGCCCTTGTCCCCGTATTTCTCGAGAAACTCTATAATCTTATCACGTAAATCTAGTAAATCGCTCAAATCCTAGAAACACCATGTTATGTGTAGGTTGTTTAAAGGGTTATTTAAGGGATTTTGTTTCGGTCAAATACTTACTAGTTTAGGTTTAAGTAGTACTGGAGTAATACTGGATAACGTGGTGTAGTTTTTTGACCAGTATATTGAAGGTTATAAATTTACACAAGATCTATGAGGATGGCACACACGCCGTTAAAGGCATTACTTTTGAGGTCCGAGAAGGGGAGATCTATGGGCTTATAGGACCCAATGGCGCTGGTAAAACAACTACTCTTAGGATGATAGCTGGTCTTATAAAACCAACTTCGGGAGAGATCCTCGTTGATGGTGTCAGTGTTGTTAAAAAACCCGAGGAAGCCCGGAGAAACATTGGTTATCTACCGGAGGAAGCCGAGGTTTATAGCAGGCTTACTGGTTATGAGCACCTTAGGTTTTATGCTGAATTATACGGTGTAGAAAACGTTGAGGAAACAGTTGAGTATGGTGCTGAACTGAGTGGTCTCGGCGATAAACTCAGAGAAAGAGCTGGTAATTACAGTAGAGGTATGAAGCGTAGACTATTATTAGCGATTGTACTAATGCGTCGGCCAAGACTAGCGCTGTTAGATGAGCCTACTAGTGGTTTAGACGTATATGCTTCCGTTAAGGTTAGGGAAGTCATTAAGAGATACGTTAGAGAAAATAAGACAGCAGTTGTTCTTAGTAGTCATAATATGCTCGAGGTAGAGTACCTCTGTGATCGTGTTGGATTCATATATAGTGGTAAGATAGTGTTAGAAGATAAACCACGTAATATCATCGAGAAATTCGAAGTGTCTAACCTTGAGGAGGCATTTACAAAGGCTGTTGAGGAGCTGAGTACGGGTTGAAGTATAGGAACTACGTATCAATACTGCTTAGGAAAGAACTACTAGACTTATCTCGTGATAGGAAAACCATATTTACAAGCATACTATTACCCCTCATAATGCTACCCTTACTAGGTTTTGTAACATTATTACTAGTTGCACAACAACCAGTTACTATCGCTATAGTAGATCTCGATAACAGTACTCATACCAACTACGAGCTAAATATAACGGTATCATCGAAGTGGCTAGTTGGAAACCTAACGTATTACCTAAAAGAGTATGGTTATAACGTTACAATAGCTTCATCTAAAGATGTTGTTGCAAATCCGGGTATAGATGTAGTAGTTGTTATACCGCCTGGTTTCTCGGAAAATGCTTCAAGTACTAATAATATTGCTCGAATAACGATCTATAAGAAAGCGGGTTATCAAGCAGCTTCGCGCGCTGAATCAACGATATATAGTGTTGTATCGGTGTTCTCGTATAATCTCTCGGTAACAAAGCTTAAAGCATTATCTAGAATAGCCGGTATTAACGCGTCTATACAAGCTCTACGTAACCCCGTACAAGCTTTCACAGAGCTTATCACTGTTAGGGGTCAGCCAGCTGGTATCGAGATCGAGCTTAGAAACCTGTTTGCACGAATACTAGTACTTGCACTTAGTTTTGTAGTTACACCCGCTGCGTCATATGTTATAGACGGTATTATTGGTGAACGCGAGAGGAAAACCATAGAATTCCTACTAGTATCGCCAGCACCACTATCACACATTATATATGCTAAGATGATCGCAGCAACCATACTCGGTATAATAACTGCTATAGCAGATGCACTCGGTTTAGTCGCTTATATGGTTTTAACTAGTATTGCTTATGGTGTTGGTATCGGTGTCGTAATCGATTACCAGCTACTCCTGCTACACTCTATTACCGCGTTTTTCACAATATTATCAACTATAACAATAGCACTGCCATTCATTACTAGAACACGCGGAATAAGGAGTGCATCAAATATAGCAAATATTGTTACGACAGCGGGATTAGTGTTCTTCTTCACCGGATTCTTTATTGATTATGTTAAATTACCGTCACATATACTGTATCCGCTGTATCTAGTACCCTATGTTCATAGTATATTAGCTATACAATACTATGTATTTCAAAATCCTCTTACTTCTATAGTACATCTCGCGACACTCGGTTTTCTAAGCCTAGCACTCTTAGTAGTTACAACTAAAACTGTTAATACCGAGAAGCTGTTAATAGCCCCATCCTAGTAATTGAAAAGAACTACTAGTTTTCACGGAATATTTTTAAATAGTGTTTTAAAAATAAGGGTTTAAAGTATATTTGTGAAAGGGAGACAGGTTGGTTAAAACAGCTCATTTAAGGCTACTTTTACATGCTAGTGAAAAAGGAATTCTGCGCGGTGAAGTACTAGCTTACAAACTCGGTGTTCACGTTAATACTATTAGGAAATACTTGAAATTACTAGAGAAAGAGGGCATGATCGTACCTAGTGGTATTGATGAATATTCATTAACTGAAAAGGGTAAGAAGTTCCTCGAGAGCCTAAAGAAGGTAGCTGCGCAAAAACCAAAACCACACATAGTCGTGAATCCTACAACTGGCGAGAAAATACCATTAGTTATCTCTAACTATGAGCAATTATACGCTGTTTTAAAATACGGGCTTATACCACGCGAGGTAATAGAAGAGTATATTAGGCGCGGATTACTAGCTAAATGGATCCGCGAAGAAGTAGGTGACGAGTATCTCGCAGAGCTATTAGAAACAGGTAGTATTAGTAAGCCCGAGGAGCTATTAGAGTATCTCGATAAAGTAATTAACTTGTTAAGAGAGCTAAAGTAGCACATTGGATGGAAGTAATGAATTATGAAAAAATAGTAGAATCCCTAATAGAGGAGCTTCCCCGCAAGCGCTGGTGGCCATGGAAGGGAGAACGTAGAGAACCTAAGATAGTATCTTTCGAAGAAATAGACAATGGATTCATAATAGTGTTTAGCGCCAGGGATAAACTATTCTATCTTCCCCTCATAAAAGTAGAGAAAATACCGAGAAAACTCAGAGAGCGTAGCTTTAGAATAGGAGATAACTACTTCATCGAAGCAGAGTATACTCCTAAGTATATTGAATTGCTGGATAAATCCGAAAACGTTGTAGTAGAAGAACTAGTAAGTATAAAGGGGAAGCCTATTAAAGTAGAACCCTTATCTGTTGAAACAACCAATGCTGTTGCAGAACATGAGCTAGATACTGGTAGTTCTGTAATCGTTAAAAGCTATAGAATGTTATCACCTGTTGGCTTAGAACCGAGGATACTTAAACACTTAATGGAAAAAGGGTTTAGATACATACCTAGACTATATAGGGTTTATCGCTATAGAGTTTCTAGTAGAGAATACTATATATCAATAATTACGGAAAAAATTGGTGGAATCGAAGACGGTGGCAAACCTTTCTACGATGTTATTGTCAAGTACCTGAAGAGTATTGAGGGAAAACCAAAAGCTTACGAAGCATCACTCCCCTCTCTTGCTCTGAGATTAGCCAACATTATCGCGGATATGCATGTAAAACTAAATCCGGGAATTTCCGCGGAGTTCTTCGGTGTAGAGGAGATACGTGAAAGAGATGTTACAGAATGGAGTAGAAGAATGAGGAAAAGAGCTGATCTTATTAGTGAAAAACTTGAAAATCTAATAATTGATTCTAGTGGTACTGAGAAACAATTCTATGAGTACTGGTTTTCAGTGTTTAATAAGAAGATAAGTGGGGTTATATCAAGAGCAGAAACTAGTCTAGACGTATTTGTGGGAACTTATAAGGCTAGGATTCATCAAGACTTACACCTACAACAAATGAGGTATATCCCAGAGACTCGCGACTTTATCATAACGGATTTTGAGGGTGAACCGCTACGTAGCGACGAGGAACTAGTTGCTAAAGAACCCCTTGTTAGAGATCTCGCTACAATGGCTACTAGTTTCTATTATTTAGCCTTTATGGCTTATAAAGATGGTAGGGGTATTAAGAGTCTCCATAAAATAGGTGTTGCACTAATTAAGCAGAAAGCTCACTTTATATGGGAATGGGCTTCTAGACACTCACTATATCTAGTCTTAAAATACTCGTATATCACGCTGCCAAAGAACATTGGAGTAGATCTATTCAATTACGGCGATAAACCTCTTACAAAGTACTATCACATATATGTTCCGCCATGGATTGTCGAGAGAGCTCTCTACGAAGCTGTATATGAGTTAAGCTATAGACCCGAGTGGGTCGTTGTCCCCCTTACGGGTCTTTTAAATATGCCCATACCATTTCCTCCCTCAGTAATTCAGCCTAGTGGGTAAACGTTAACCTATTAAACTCGCTATATCTAACAACGACTTATAGAATTGGTTTTAGCACGAGCTGGTATTTATGGTTGACATAGTATTTGTATTCGAGGTTCACCAACCTTATAGAATCCGAAAAGAGATCCATAATAGGATCCTAGAGAGAGCTTTAGAAAAAGAACTAGACCTCAGTGACTTAGAAGACATTATATTTGATACAGAGCTTAACAAGTATGTGTTTCAACGCGTATCGCGGAAGTGTTATATTCCAGCTACAAAGATTATCCTAGAACTCATAGATAAATATAAGAACACGAATAAGCCGTTTAAGGTCAGCTTTTCACTAAGTGGTTTATTTATCGAACAAGCACTGAGATGGGAGCCCGAAGTAATCGATCTTTTTAGAAAACTCGTTGATACAGGATACATAGAGCTTGTTGGTCAAACGTTCTATCATAGCCTGGCGTCGTTAATGCCTTTACCTGGGTATCTCGAATTACGTGAACAAATAGAGGAGCATCGTAGAGTTTTGAGAGAGGTTTTTGGCTACGATCCGGTTACTGTAGAGAATACTGAGTTTATATATAACAACGATATTGCGTGTTTTCTCGAAAAACTAGGCTTTAAAACTATTCTTACAGAGGGAGTTGATTGGGTATTAGGATGGAGAAGCCCTAACTATGTTTACAGAGCATATGGTTGTAGTATCAGGGTCTTAACTAGAGATTATAGATTGAGTGATGATATTGGATTTAGATTTAGTGATAGAAACTGGGATCAGTACCCCTTAACAGCGGATAAATACGCTTCATGGCTTGCGGGCAAGAGTGGTGATGTAGTAGTATTAGCTATGGATTACGAAACTTTTGGAGAGCATCATCCTGTTGAATCTGGTATATTAGAGTTTTTGAAGTGGTTACCACACGAGGTCTCTCGATATCCCCACTTAGAGTTCTCAATACCACGTGAAGTTGTTGAGAAGCATCCTGTTCGTGGAGTTTATGATGTTCCCTCTTGGGCTACTATTAGTTGGGCTGATGAGAGAGATGTTAGTGCTTGGTTGGGCAATTCTATGCAGAATAGTGCTTTCAGGATATTAAACGATATTAGACCTTATGTAGTAGCGACTGGCGATAAATCTCTTATAAGGCTCTGGAAACTACTAAGTACTAGTGATCACTTCTACTATATGGCTACTAAACACGGTAGTCTAGAAGAAGTCCATAGTCATTTCTCGCCCTACGATAACCCTATCGAAGCACATACTGTCTATTTAAAAGCTATCCATACACTAATAGCGTTTATTACGAGAGAGCTAGTTGGCAAGACACACGTATTAGCCCGCATTCCGCTACCTAGTAATAGAGCCTTCTACTTCTATAGAAGTGATGGCTCATATACGGGCTTTGTAGCACACAGCCTTATCGAATTCTATGAGCTTCTAGATAAGGTTCCACACGATTCGATAACGTATCACGTGTTGCGTGGTGATATACAGTTATGGATTTCAACAACGTATGGTTTACGAGATATTGCTAGTGAAATAAGTAGACTAGTTGAAAATGGGGTTAGAGGCGAAGAACTTAGGAGAGAGCTTAAGAACCTACTTAGAAGAGCTATAGAGACTAAATAGGGGTTATGTATGAATAAGATAAACTTCATATTTCTAATACATTTTCATCAACCGATTGGCCAACTTAAATGGGTACTAGATCGCATCTATGAAAATTCCTATAAACTACTATTAAATATATTTCGTGAATTCTCAGATCTTAAGCTAACAGTACACGTTAGTGGACCATTACTACTCTATATGAGCGAGTACTATCCTGAGTGGATTAGTGGTATTGCTAAACTACATGATTATGGTACATTAGAACTTGTAGGTGGCACGCTAGGCGAAGCCGTATTACCTCTGCTACCCAGTAGTGATAGGATCGAGCAGATTAAATGGTATAATAGGATCTTTGAAAAGCACTTTGGCGTAAAACCACGTGGTATGTGGCTTCCCGAGCGTGTATGGGAACCCGGACTACCTGAGGTGCTAGCTAAGAGTGGTGTAGAGTATGTATTCATAGATGATTCTACACTATATCGTGCTGGTCGCGGCGAACCCGATACCTATTATGCATGGAACACGGAGGAAAGCGGGTATATCGTTAAGGTTTTCTTCATAGATACCGGTCTTAGATACGTCTTGCCATGGAGAAGTAGTGAAGAAGTAATATCGTATATGACGAGTAAAGGTGATGATAAGGGTAATCGCGTAATAGTATGGGGTAGTGATGCTGAGAAATTCGGTGAATGGGCAGATAAAACTTGGGCTGAACACTGGCTTCGCAGCTTCTTTACTAAAATACGTGAAAACAACGCAGTTAAATTAGTTCACCCAAGCGAATACTTACTAGAACACGGTGTTAAAGGACTATTGTATTTACCAACAGGTAGTTATGATAAAATGCTTGAATGGAGTGGTGGTTTCTTTAGGAACTTCCTAGTAAAATACCGTGAAAGCAATAATATGCATAAGAAAATGCTACTTGTTAGAGAAAAACTTTTGAAAATGCCGTACTACGACGAGGAAGCATGGAAGCACTATTACTTAGCGCAATGCAATGATCCGTACTGGCATGGTTTATTCGGTGGAGTATATCTACCTCATCTCAGACAAGCAGTATACGAGAACTACATAGTTGCTGAGAGAATCGCTGAGAAAGCAATCGGGTATTACGAAGGTGTTAGTGAACCTCTGATAAGATTTGTTGATTTTGATTATGATGGGGAATTAGAGGTAATTGTTGAAACTCCTAACCAGAATCTGTATTTTAAACCAAGTGATGGAGGTACACTGTTCGAGCATGATTATAAAGTTAGGAGTTATGAACACAATTTACAAGATACAATGACTAGATATTATGAACCCTATCTCGAGGGAACGGGATTTAATCCTGATTGGTATAGGAGAGTTAGTTTAAGAACGCATTTGTGGAGAAAGGGTATTAGTATTAATGATTGGATAAACAATACTCCCTTCATCGATCAGAGTGATCTAGCTCTATTAAGACATAGAGTAATAGTAACGCGTGATAAAACCATAATATTGACTGGTATTGGCGGATTCTATGGCTATGGCTATAGAATACCGGTACTTGTAGAGAAGAGTATCAGGATCAAAACGAATGGATTCATAACCGAATATAGGCTCGTAAATCTCGGTGATACTTCTTTTGAATCACTAGCTGGTTTTGAGTACCATATAGCTCCCAAAATAGACAGGTTTGCAGAAGAAACCCCAGTTAAATACATAGTTGATAATAATAAGCGCGATATATATGAGGAATGGGTTGGCGAAGCCCATGGTTTACTCATTACTTCTAGGAATTATCTAGATATAAGGCTAGAAGCTGATAGAAAAACCGATCTATGGGTATCACCCCTATATAGCTATGCTAGAACAGAAAAAGGGCTTCAAAGAATTCTGCAGGGACTAGCTATAATGTTTGTCGAGGAACTGGTTTTGAAGCCTCGTGAAGAATACGTTATTAAAATTGATATGGGTGTAGGATATTAAGGCGGGGATTTGGATACTCGTATTCGAGTCTAAATATACGCGTAAAGTAGGGGGATTAGCTGAAGCTCCAGTTAATCTAGGAGAAGCGTTAGCTAGTATGGGGTATAATGTGAAGATACTAACTCCTAGTCACGGATTTGAATTGTTCGATGAACACGAAGAACTATATATCTATAGAGACCCCATTACCAATGATATATTGAGAATATACTCTTACAGGAAACCCAGAGTTGAACATATAGTATTTGATGGCGGTTTATTATCGTATCCCGAGGTATATTCTCCAAAATATCTCCTACCTAAGGTATTGCAATGGGCTAGAGTGATCAAATACTATGCTCTCATGGAATTAGACCACGGTATTAAACCGGTTGTTATCCATGGTAATGACTGGCACTCTGTACCAGCTATGATATTACTCAATAACCTATATACAAGCATAAGTGCAGCTACAAGGTTTTACTATCAAATACACTTATTATCACGTACTAAGCTAGGCTATAGAGAAATAACCGACTTACTCGGTACTAGTCCAGATCATCAAGTAAGAGGAGCCTATGGTATAAAGAGTATTCGTGAATACTATGAGTTATCGCGCGGATATGTTGATAGATTAGGAGCTCTCCTAGCAGACAAAGTATTAACAGTTAGTAGGGATTACCTACGTGAAGTATTAAGAAGGATAGGACTAGATCTCGAGTCAAGAGCAGACTATATACCGAATGCTACTACTTGGAACTTAGACGACGTTTTACCTAGAGTCTGCAAAATACACGGGGAAATAGCTAGTTACTGTAATAGGGAATCCGTACTGGGTAGAGAGAGGAAGAAGTTAAGGGAATACTTGTTATTAAAAGCACTAGGTAGATTAGGTGTTAACGAGCCCGTTATAGAGGACCCAGAAACTAGAGAGCTTTTAAAACGCGTTGATTACCCGCCGTTCAGAGGAGATGGTAAAGTCGAAGCCTTCTCATCTGATGGACCACTAGTATTAGTTACCGGTCGTGTATCTAGACAGAAGGGTTTACACATATTAGCTAAGTCATTAGATCTGATAGTTTCTAGGCTACCGAGTATACGCGTACTCTTTGTCGTTCTACCTGTATGGGGAAGTATAGATCTTGTGAGAGAGCTGATTGAACTATCTATCATCTATAGGGAAAATGTTAGAGTTGTTTTTGGTAAAGTTCCCAGCATATATGAGCTTGCATATATAGCTTGTGACGTTACCGCTGTACCGAGTATTTATGAACCATTTGGACTAGTTGCTTTAGAAGCAATGGCTATGGGGGCTCCAGCTGTTGTATCGCGTACTGGTGGTTTAGCTGAAACAGTACTTGATATTAGGGAGTATGGTGCGAAGGGTACGGGTATGCATGTAAAACCTGGTGATTATGAGGAATTAGCAGCTGTTTTAACAGACGCCCTACTCTATATTGAAACAGTTTATCATACACCGTGGACTCGCGAGTGGTATAAATTAGTTAATAGCGTAGAGAATAATGTTCTCGGGGATCTACTATTATCGAACCCGAATGCGCCCTTACTCAATAGGAGATCAAGCATTATCAGGGCTAGTGAATATAGCTGGAAATCCTCAGCAAGTAAAGCTATAAAAATATACGGTATCGAATAGGAGAATCCACAATAAACTGAAATTACCGGTTTTAATAGCATTGCAATGACTAATGCTGAATATCATCGCCTAACCGGGTATTAAAGGAACAGTGGGTTATATGAAAAGAGGATGATAAAGAATAAGCTGGAAACGCGATATGAGATTAATAGAAGCTACTTTTTCAATGAATTTGTTATCCGGGAGACTTATCCATAGGTCTTTACAATTTTATACCAAGCTGATAAGAGAGTAACTAGTGTGATACTCGGTAACCGTAAAAATAGCTAATACTTGAGTAGTGAATACCGAGAAGAAGTAGAGCTTGGTGAACTATTTGTCTCAGTCTCTACTTATGGAGCCAAGCATTGTTGAAGGTGTTGAGGCATATATTGTAGTTGATAAACCAGTACATGTTATTGGAGAAGAGTGTAGAGCTAGTATTCTCCTTAGAAACGCTAGTAGTAAAGAGAAAAACGTTGAATTACTTGTTAGATCTACTAGTGGAGAGATCTATAAAGGATCAACGATGCTAAGCGGATTTGATGAAAAAGTGATTAATATAATGTGTAGTAGCGATAACCCTGGTAAAAACTACCTAGACCTTTACGTCTACGGCGTTAAAGCAGATCATGTACACTACCTAATAGTCGAAGATCCCGGTAAAGATTACTACGTAGCCTTTGTGTGGCATCATCATCAAGCACCAAACTATTACCCAGACGGTGTAATTCACGGACCATGGGCTTATGTACATGTTTGGGAAAATAAACTTAAACCATATGGTTTAGGGCCTTATCATTACCATGCGTTAATGCTTGAAAAACACGCAGGATTTAGAACAACATATAATTTAAGCCCAAGTCTGCTTGCTCAATGGGATAAAGCTATTAGAGAGGGAGTGGTTTTTAGCGATGGTAAAAGGTATGAACCCGATACTCGAGAAATAGAGCTTGTTAGAGAAACACTTGAAAAATATCGTAAAGCTCTTTCCAGAGGACAAATAGATGTTTTAACAAGCCTATATGCACACACCATAGCTGGCTTCTTAGTAGAAGTACTTGGTATGAATGATATCGTTAGAGAGGAGATCGAGTATGGGTATAAGGTTACGGAAAAAGTTATGAATAATAATTATAAACCGTTAGGTATATGGACTCCTGAAATGGCTTTTTCAATGAAACTAGTACCCATATACTATGATCTAGGGTTAAAGTATACTGTACTAGATGATAAACACCACTTCAAAGGCGCGAAAGGCAATAAGAAGTCTCCATATGGTCTGTACAGAGTCGTAGACAAATCTACCAGCAAAGAAATATATGTTTTCTTCAGAGATCATGAATTAAGCGATATAATTGGATTTAAAAACACTTTCAATAGCAGTATCCACGCCTGGAGGAGTGCATATGAATTCACATACTTGATAGCACTAAAGAAGTTAGAGATAGGATCAGGAATTCTCACAATAGCTTTAGACGGAGAGAATTGGATGATATTTTCAAAAACACCAGGTTTAACAGCTATATTTTTCGAGAAAATGATCGAATACATGCTCTCGTTAACAAATACTGGCTACTTAAAACTAGCTACGCTTAGAGAATTATACGAGAAAACAACTCCAATAGGAGATCTCACGTGGATTCCAACTAATACATGGCTGGGTAGTTTTCGGAAATGGAGAGGTGAGATCGAAGAACACGAGAAGTACTGGGTTAGAGCATATAAGGACTATAGAATGCTCAGGGCTTATGAAGAAGTAATTGGTAAAGACAATATAAGTAGTAGTATTAGATGGGCTTTATGGCACGCACTCGATAGTGATTACTGGTGGGCAGAGTTCTGGCATCCTAAAGTAATAGATACGTGGTTAAAAATAGTCGAGGAGAAGCTGGAAACAGTCTTTAACAGAATAACTATCAAAAAGCTAGATATAGGGAGAAGTAAGAACGAATGTAGGTGTATTGCAGCAATTTATATAGAAAACAAGCTAGATACCGCGATCAAACCACTAATAACTCTATCGTCTCCATGCGTTGAAGAGGAAATAACTCATCAAACCACTATTAAACCACATAGCGAGTCCCGGATCGAGATAAGCTTTACGCCAAAATACTCTGGAAAATGTAGCTTTACTGTTTCATTACATGCAAGCGACTACATAATCAAACAGCACACTATCGAATATGATATAGAACCCTGCATATCACCGAACCCGATATAGAAGTGATCTAGTGTATGCGCTGTTCTTGTAGCTTCATGATAGAATTTTTCACTAAAGACTTCTACAAGCATTAATAACGGTATACGTTATTTCTCTACTCAGGAGGCGGTGAATAGCATTGGATATTCATAAATACGTGATACTAGTACTTGTAGCTTTAGCGCCGGGTATTGAAGCGCGTGGTGCATATCCATTAGCTTATGCCATGGGGTTAGAAACCCCTTTTGTATTTCCACTAATATATATTGCTAGTTCATTACCAGCGTTTCCCCTCATATACGGACTAAGAGTGTTCGAGGACAAGATCGTGTATAAAGTTTCTCTTTTAAAGAAAGTATATGAAATTGCCATTAAGCGTGTTAGATCAAAGGCTTATCGTGTAGCTTCGCACAAGCTAATATTTCTTGCACTAGCATTATATGTAGCAATACCTTTACCAGGTACGGGTGTTTGGACAGGTTCTCTAATATCGTATGTTCTAGGTCTCGATAAATCGAAATCGCTTCTAGCTGTATTAGCAGGTAATCTGATAGCATGTACTATTCTATATGCGTTAGTATTACTTGGTGCTTTAATACTATAGATTTAATGAAAATTAATCCCTCCCTCTTTAAACCCACGCATTAGTGTATCTAAGGTTTAGGTGGATAAAGACATGGATACGCTAGTAAATGAAGCGAGAACCGTGCCAGATAATAAAGATGAATACGTTGTTGACGAGTTATCGCTTGTTGAAGCGATAAAGGACTTATATGATATACTATTGGTAAGCTACGTGTTAACAGATGATAGAGAAGTATTATATGAGATTAGAGAGAATATATGGTTTTTGACAAACAAATGGATAGAAATAATTGGAACTACAAGATATATTCCAGGATTAATCGAAAAAATAGGTAGTATTATTAAGTATAGA
>JBEVCI010000043.1:0-25735 GCA_040514375.1 Thermoprotei archaeon | reverse complement strand
ATACGCGATGCTTACGGACGTCTCGTGGGCTCGGGATGTGTATAAGAGACAGCTATAGTATTCTCTTATAGCATCTATATTTCGCAGGTACCTATCTATTAAAAGAGCTGTCTTAGATAATTCCGTATCAGTCATACTAGCTACTAGTGCTAAGAGATTTTTATAATGTTTATCTATATTGTTAATTTTTGTTCTATATTCTCTATTACTAGCTAGTAGCTTTAGCTTTTCTAATAAAATAGAATGTATTATCATGACTTTGATAAGCTCTAGTTCCATATTATCTCTTCCTACAGTTTTGTAACAATATCGTATATACTTATAGGGACTAATACTAGTGCTTCTCCCCTATCAAAGAAAGAATCACCATTAACAAATACTTGATCGGGAGGATATCCTCTAAGGATAACGTATTCTACGTATTTTAGGGGAATACTTTTCCTACTATCATCGAGTTTATAGACAACTATGTCTGGCTTCGAGTTTTTCGAGATATATCCATTATCTAGTTCTAAGAGCCTATAGGGTTCTGTCAGTAGTTTTAGAGTTTTTTGTAAGGAACCCGTCTTATTATATACGTAGTGTGCTATTATAGAGATGTTAAGAGTATACATGTTTTCTACGAGTAATACTCTACACTTGCTAGATATACTGTTTATTGTACAAAATATTTCCTTTTTATTACCCAATACCTGGTCATTATAATATGCGTTATCACCACTTACCTCAATATCTATGATCTCTCTATACTTACTAGAGACTCCCTTTTCATGTATGACCCCAATACTTAGTCCATATTCTTTCGCAATACTAGCTATTAGATCAACATTATTACTCACTAGTATTGGTAGCGTTACCCCATTCATGTAGAGTTCGTAAAGAAGAGCATATACTATTTTCTTAAACTCTTCCCTACTAAGCGTTGACAAATCAATATCTATGTCTAATCCGCGTTGCACGTATTTCTCAGGGCTAAACGCAATGCTAAATCCATGCATAGCTATTGCTCTATAATCATAATCATTGACATATTCTACAAACTCATACTCAGGTTCAGGCGTAGTACCGATATCAATTATCCTGGAATTATCGAAGAATATGAATCCCTTTTCAACTCCTTTTTCTGATAGATAATATATGTTGTTGAAAAACGTTCTATAGCTCATTAATATACTACCTCCTTAAACCCTACCTGTTGCGGTAAATCACTTTTTCTCTCGTATTTATACTTGCTCGTGAATAACTATCTCCGTAGTTATATCAGCTAAAGGAACTCTCTTCACCACTCATACCGGGGAGTATTCATCATCTAGCATAACTTATATTTCCAAGACACCTTTAATAAACTAGTTAGTGGTGGTATCATTGTATGGATGGTGGGGCAAACTCCTAAGAATTAACCTCACAACCGGTAAAGTATCCATTAATGACATTGACCCTGCTATTTTGAGAGACTTCATAGGTGGTAGGGGGCTTGCTGTAAAAATTCTATGGGATGAGCTACCACCAGGCATAGATCCTCTATCTCCATATAATAAGCTAGTAATTGCTGGAGGCCCACTCTCTGGTTTACCAGCACCTAGCAGTGGTAAGCTGGTAGTTGCTTCAAAGAGCCCATTAACTAATGGTTATGGAGACGGCAACATAGGTACAATGGCTAGTGTCCACCTTAAAAAAGCGGGCTTCGATGCCATAGTTATAGAGGGTGCTGCCCGCAAGCCCGTTTACATCTATATAGAGAACGAGAAAGTCGAGATAAGAGACGCGGAGCACCTTTGGGGATTAGACTCGTTTACGGCAGAAGACAAGTTATTAAAGGAACACGGTAGAGACGTGGGTACGCTATTGATAGGCCCTGCTGGAGAACACTTAGTAAGATACGCTACAATAGTCTCCGCTAAGGGTAGAAGCGGCGGTAGACCCGGTATGGGTGCTGTTATGGGTTCTAAAAAGCTTAAAGCAATAGTTATCAGGGGTACTAAGGAGCCTAAACTAGCTAATCCAGAAGAGTTTAGGAAAGTATCTGAACAGGCATTTAAAGACATACTCGGTAAAGAGAACTATGACTTCTGGATCAGACAAGGTACTATGGCTACTATTGTTTGGAGTCAACAGAATAGTGTATTGCCTACAATGAACTTTAGAGAAGGGGTTTGGGAATACTACGAGACTATTAGTGGAGACTTAATGGAAAAACTTAAAGTTGAGAGAAGAGGATGCCCCTACTGTAACATGCAGTGCGGTAACGTTATAAACGATATCGCTGGTAAGAAGAGCGAACTAGACTACGAGAATGTTGCAATGCTTGGTAGTAATATCCTCATTAGTGATTTGAGGAGAGTAGCTGAGATTAACAGAATAGCGGATATGATGGGTATGGATACAATATCATTTGGTAATAGTATTGGCTTCGTAATGGAGGCTTCGGAAAGAGGGTTTATACGGGAGCGTATAGAATGGGGTGATTATAAAGCAGTTAAAGAACTAGCATATGATACCGCTTATAGACGGGGACTCGGCGCTTTTGTAGCAGAAGGTGTTAAGAGAATGGCTGAATGGCTTGGTGGTGAAGCACTAGATTTCGCTATGCATGTTAAGGGATTAGAGGTATCAGCTTACGATTGTCACGCGGCGCCTGCAATGGCGTTAGCGTATGGAACCTCGCCTATAGGAGCTCATCACAAGGATGCGTGGATAATTAGTTATGAGGTAAAAGTCGATAGATTAGCGTATAGCAGGGATAAGGTTGAAAAACTAATATATATGCAGAACGTGCGTGGCGGCTTATTCGAGTCGTTTACAATGTGTAGATTACCATGGGTCGAGGTAGGACTAGACATAGACTACTATCCTAAGCTAATAACCCATGCAACAGGAATAACCTGGACTCTAGATGACATATTCGCTGTAGCAAACAGGATCTATACATTGATAAGAGCATTCTGGATACGTGAATATATGTGGTGGGATAGAATAATGGATTATCCACCAATGAGGTGGTTTAAGCACCCATTAACTAAGGGACCATACGCGGGGACTAAACTAGACATTAACAAGTATGATGAAATGTTATCAATGTACTATGAACTAAGAGGATGGGATGAGAGAGGAGTACCGAAGAGAGAAACGCTTGAAAAACTTAGACTAAGCTACGTTATAGATACACTTGACCGCATAGTTGGTCTCAAATAGTTTTTTCCTACTTACACGCTCTTTCCGCGAGATTAGAATGAAGATAACTATCTATGGAATCGTTGTTAAAGGATTTGGCGAAGGATCGTATTATGTGAGACTCTATAGTGGGCTTTTCCAAAAATACTTAGGTATAACCCCCTACCCAGGCACGCTCAATATATACGTTAATACCGATTTATCGCGCATACTCCCATTAGATAAGGCTCTAGTAATTCCTCCTCCGCGTAATGATTTGGGAGAAGTATACGTGTTTAAAGCATTACTGAATAACTACCCAGTATACGTGATAAGGCCTAGTAAAACTAGGCATGATTGGAGAATTGTAGAAGTCGTATCCGATCGCTATCTAAGGGATTTGCTAGGTCTTCGCGATGGTGATAGAGTTAAACTCACAATCCTAATCTGACCATATAATTATCAATACTTACTAGCTGTCCTATAGCGGGGTTTATATAGTTCTCAATAATGTAGCTAGAATATACACCCATGACAATTATTAATATTACAAATATTACTAAGACAGTTCGCATCGAATTCGGTGCTTTCGCCGTTTTGCTAACAACTTTTCTACCAAATAGTGTAACGTACAGTATTCTTAGATAAGCTATTAATGCGATTGCACTGGTAACTACAAGGATAAGCGCATAAATAGGGTGGTATTCGAATAGTGCATAGAATAGTAATAACTTGCTATAGAAGATTGGGAGTGGTGGTATTCCTGCAAGATTTAAACCAGCTGTGACTAGAGCTATAGTTGCTACTGGGTAATCGCGTGCTAATCCACCGATGCGATCTATATATCTAGATCCTATACAATATATGAATATTCCAGCGGCTAAGAATAGCGTCGCTTTTCCTATAGAGTGATTAACTATGTGTAGTGTAAATGCTGATGCTCCTAGATTCGTTCTCAGCGCTATAGCCATGAAGAGATAGCCCATATGTACTACTGTCGAGTACGCTATTATTCTCTTAATATCTCTCTGTATATGCATTAGAAGAGAACCGATAATAGCCGATATAGCGCCTGCGAGTAGTAGTAGTGCTGATATAATGTTTATTACAAACTCTAGCTCGCCTGGAAGAGGTTTACCGTATATCGTGTACATATACCTGAACATAGCATATGCACCGACGTTTACAACTAATCCACTTAGAATAGCTGATATTGGTGTAGGTGCTGCTGGGTGTGCATCAGGTAACCAGAAGTGATTGGGAAATACACCTGCTTTGATCATGAATGTCCAGCTAACTAATACCATTGCAATAGCTGTTGCAAGTACTATGTCTCCCCAGGGCATACCCGTTACAGGGTAGGGTTCACCGTGTATTTTGCAAACTAAGTCAAACAGGTTTACTGTACCAAACATAGCATATATTATACCGAGTGCTAGGAAGTAAATAGTTGTGCCTAGGGATCCTATTATAGCATATTTTAAACCAGCCGTTATAGAGTCTCCGCGGTGTCTATAAAACATTACTAGTGAGTATGAAGCTACACTGACGACCTCGATCATCACAAACATGTTGAAAACATCGCCAGTTAGTAATACGCCGAGCAATCCAGCCTCTAAGCCAAGGTATAGTGTGTAGTACCACGTATATCCACCGTAATGCTCTAGATACCTATAACTGTATATTGCAACTAGAAACATTACCAAAGTAGTTACTAGTACTAGGAGCGCTGATGCACGGTCAACCATATATACTATGCCTATGGGTGGAGACCATCCCCCAAATCGATAAACCAGAATGTGATCCACACTATACGTTATATGGATTAGGTATATCGACAGAATAAGTGGAATCAAGGATATAGCTATAGCTATACACTGTATAAGTCTTTTATCATTCTTAGAAATGTATCCTATAATGGGTGTTATGAACGAGCCTATTAGGGGTATGAAAGGCAGTATTCCTATAACTGTCTCTTCCATACGTGATCACCTATTCAAATATCTTCTTTGCAAACTTCTCGAATTCGAGGGATATGTGTTTGCGGGCTTCTTCTGGATCTTCGGTTAAAACGTTAATCCAGTTAACATATATGTATTTGTCATCGAGATCAACAACAACTGTTCCCGGTGTATTGGTTATAGAGTTAGCAACAAGTAATTTCCCGTATCCTGTCTTCAAACCCACGGGCACCCTCACAATACCGGGTTTGTAGCCTCCTTTGAATAATAGCTTGATAACATAAAGATGGGCTTTTGCTTCGATAACGGTGATGTATTTGATGAAATATATCAATGCCCATAACCATCTAATCGGATTTAGAGCTTTCGATTCATTCTTCGCAATTACATTAGCAACTATTACACCGCATATCACCGCAATTACTGCACCGGTTATAACATCGTATATAGTAGCTGATCCTGTGAATACTATGTATATGAGGAACACGAGTAGTGCTGTAGAAGGCGAGAATCTCATAGTCTCTCCTCCGGAAATGCAATTTCTACTATTCGGCGTGCATCAGCTGTTCCGTATAAGCGGTAGATCTGTATAATTGCGAATGCTATGAGACAGTTTACAGCCATACTAATAACTACAGCTGTTAATACAAATGCTTGTGGTAAAGGATCTACAGCGTGTGATACGAAGTACTCTAGGAAATCACTTCTCCTAATGGGTAGTACTGGCGGCATTACGGGGTAGATAACTCTATATCCTACTAGGATTACCATTAAATTAACGGTATCACTGAGTATTGTAAGAGCTATTAGTTTCTTTACAAGGTTTGGTTTTTTAACAATACCGTATATGCTTATGCAGAGAGTAGCTATTATTGCAAATACTGCTAAATTCCATACAAAATGATCGATCACTTCTCTACACCAAGCTCTTTCTTATATATTTCTTCCGGAATAGACAGATACAGAAATATAGCTGTGAAACCCATTCCAATAGCTATGTAGTCTAGTAGGTTATAGAACCATAAACTACCACTAATTAGTTGACCAAAAACTTCTGCTGGGTAAAACGGTTGATTCTGTAATACATGTAAACCCTTAGCTACAGGTAATAGCACTACTACTAGCATTAGTGTTAAACTGAGGGACCTAGCTATAACGGCCCTAACATATGTAATACCCCTTGCACCTAGTGTATATCTAGAATACGCTACTAGAACTAGTAGAGGTGCTATAGCTAGTGCTGTACCACCCTGGAATCCTCCACCGGGTGTGAGGTGACCGTGTAATGCGATACTAGCTGATACGGCCACGATCAGGACTGTTAAGATCCTTGTTGCCTGGCTTACAACAAGTGTTAATCCTAAACCGTATCTTGGTTTTTCCATTTCTTTTGTCTTTTCTAATCTAAAAATCGTTAATCCACCCATAATAGCTAAGAAGAATACTGTTACTTCGAATATAGTATCTAGTCCACGATAATCCCATACAATTGCTGTAACTGCTTCTGGGCTTTTAGCACTTGGTTCTCCAAAATAGCTATTCCTTAAGTAATACTCGCCTAAAGGTCTTACTTCTTTCTGTGGCGGGTTAAACCCTATGTATACGGAAATAGCTGATGCAATAAATACTAGTAGTAGAATTACTAGGAAGTAGAAAATTCTCTTATGATTCATAGCTACTCCTCCTCATACCTAGTTGTTTTACTTACAACAAATACTAGTAGTGCTGAGTATACACCAACAGCTACAGCTATATATGCTAGTACAACATCTGGCGCCATCAATAAGTAGAAGAGAAGCGCATATGCTATACCCTGACCCGCCGAATAAGCTATAGCTTTTAACAAATCCTTTTCCGTAATAGCCATGTATGCGAAGAATAGTCCTAGTATACTAGCTACTAGGATCATTATCAAGTGTACTATTATCAACCCTTATCCTCCTCCAGGTGATCACAATGGGGTTTCCACTTTACAATCTTAGACTTATGTGCTGCGTATGCTAAGGCATGGCTGCCAGTGGGAGCTACGATGAGTATTAGTATAGCTGTTACTAAGCTGGCACCGGCAATCGCATACTTATTTGGCAGGAAATCCGCAGATAGAGCTACTAATGTAACGCCTATCAATGGTATGACAGCGCCGCCAATAGCACCAATTGTTGCGGCGTGCAATCTTACATAGAAATTTGGAAACTTTAATAATCCAAGTGCACCGAGTAAATCACATATTGCACCTATAGCTATTAGTGCTAACCCTATGAAGAATGCTATAACATCAATCATGTTCCCACTTCGCGCTTAACTAGGTATTTAGCAATGTATATATCTAGCAGGTAAGCCCACAGAGCAAGTACTATAGCTGAGCTAACTAGAAAAGCTGATTTAAAATAAACAGCTAGTACTGCTAAGAAAACAGCTAAATCGTACGCTAGACAATCAATAGCGAGAACAGAATCAGCTATTGTAGGTCCTCGAACAGCTCTTATAGTATATATCACAAAAGCAGATAAGTAGATGGGAATTAATATTAGCATGGCATTCATAAAGATCTCTTCAAGCGGCATTCTATTAAGCCCCGAGTATATGAAGATGTGGTTTGACTAAATAAATTTAATCATTAAGTTTTAGCCAAACCATGTATTGCCGGGATAAATCTGATAGCGGCATTGTAGAAACGCGTTTGTAAATGATATGACTAATAGTGGTTAAATGTGAGGATAGGAAATGCGGCGGCCGGGATTTGAACCCGGGATCTCCGGCTTGGAGGGCCGGCGTCCTAGTCCAGGCTAGACGACCGCCGCATCTAATGATTATTATGTCTTATTAAAGGAATATTTAGGTTTAATTCTGGTGGAGTCTGTTATTGTTTTACCTTCTTAGGTATGTATATAGGGCTTCTCCTACCACCACTATATAGTTCTAGAAATCCTTGTTGTGCTCCTATTCTTAGGAGTTTCTTAGCAAGACTTATCTTAATATCGTATGCCTGTGCCAAACTATATGGTGTCAATACTTTGAAGAATCCTTTTTTCACGTCTCTCTTAAGTCTTTCAACTAATTCTGCTGGCACGTCCAATAATGTTTCTCCCTTAGCTTCAACACTCTTCTTAGCTGTCAATGCTCTGATACCCGATACATCTTTTCTAGGCCTTAGAATAGTTTTGAAAAGCATTAATATTGTTATCGTTACCATAGTATATTGGGGATATAGTTGAGTAGCAAGTGGAGAGTTAAACTAGGGATCCATGTAGCACATGGTTTTATAAAGACTAATGGAGAACTAACTCCTCTTTCTGAAGAGGAGGATATTAACTATGTAATTTATTTAGCAGAGAGTATGCGCAAGAAAAAGGAGTTATTTAAGAAAATCTATGAGAGAATAGGATTAGTAACTAGGGTTCACTATCCATTCTTCATAAAAGAGTTCAGAGGTAAATACAGTCTAGTATTCGATCCCTATAAAAAGAGCTCTATTAACTTTAAGCTCCCAGTAATTGATAGTCGTTTTATCGAGAGTATCGTAGAAGAACTGAAAATGTTAGACGAGAAGTCGTTTATCGATAAACTTACCTTACTCGATGAAGCTCTAAAAGCTGCAGTAAGAGGTGAAAAGTATGTAACGTTTAGAGAGTATATTGTCGAATCACTAGTTATGGATAAAGACGTTATAGAAGATATTAGACGACTTGCTAGTTATCCTTTTGAGTATTCTTATCCTGGTGTTAAGCTTAATTTTGGAAATCTTGATGTGGAGAAGCAGATCAGGATCGTTAACGAACTATTAGATGAAGCGACGTCTTTAATAGGGCTCTCTACACGTATATTGGGAGAGATAACTAGGATAGTGAATGAGTGGGAAAAGAAAATAATTAGCAAATATAAAGATCAGGATAGCACTATTAGCGAGAAAGACTCTCTCATAAATGAGGCGCGTAGAAGACTTGAAAGTATAAGGAATAATTTACTAGTATACATGGATAGTATAAAAAGTATTGAAAAGCAAATAATGGATCTAGCAATACCTAAACCCGGTAGCGGCGATAATCTATACTTTATTCCTCTTTATGTAGTGTCGTATATGAATGAGGAAGGAGATATCGTTCGGTCCGTTGTAATACCGCCACTAGTAATTACTCCTTCTAGCGGCTTCAAACAGGCTAAACACGAGTACTTCAAAGCTCTGGAGAAATATTTCGAAAACCTATCATCATTACCTGAAGATCCCATTTATGAAAGCTGGATTCTTGAATATAGTCTTATTCATAAGCTATCAATAGAAGGGATTAAGGCAGGATTATCACTACTCGTTAACGAGGGTATAGTTAAGCAGAGCGAAGTAGAAGACGTTATCAAGAGTATTGAAGAACAGTTAAAAGATGAGAGGTTTTACTAAAGGCAATAATTACTATTGTTTAATACAGTACACGTTTTCTCACCGGGCGGTATTACTTGGATCGAAAACCAGTACTTATAGTTACGTGTAGAAGTGGTAATGAAAATTGGTGTGAAGAAGAAGTAGGTAACGTTCTGTTTCCACAAGATCCCGAGGTTAGAATAGTTAAAACTAGATTTTCGGGAGTTTTGATAGTCTTTTCGTATTTAAATCCCCTCGACGCTTATAAAACGGCCCTTTCGCGAGAATATGGTTTTGTCGAACACATAATACCAGTATTTCTATCGGCTCCCCTTACAGAGCTTGACGACGTAATTGAAAGGATTAGGGAAATCGTTAATCCAGGCGAGCGTGTTAAGCTTCGAGTTAGAGTTCGTGGTGTCCGGGGTATTAGTACCACGTTATGGCATAAAATACGTAGAGTACTCGCTAGCAAAAATGCGATACACGATCCATCATCTAATACGTGTCTCTTTGTTGAAGTAATAGAGGATAGAATCTATGTGGGTAAGGGTTGGTGTAAACCCAGTATTTCCTAGAATCCCGTTTTATAAGGGTATTACTAACTAAATATGGAAGTAGTTAGGCGAAAGTGTGGATAAACTATGGTGGACGATAAACTAGGTACGTGGGACATTATTGAGAAAGAGCTTAACAAGCCGAGCATATTCAGGAGTAAGGAGAGTCTTACACCAGAATATATACCTGAAAAACTACCACATAGAGAAGACGAGTTGAAACAGCTAGTTATAGCGTTTAAACACCTTGCCACATCACCGGGCTCTATATCTCAGAGAGTTCTCATAGTAGGTGCTACGGGTACGGGTAAAACAGCATTAGCAAAAGTCTTTGGCAGAGACTTCACATTAGCTGTTAGGTCTAAGGGTATTAAGGTAAAGTATGTACATGTTAATTGTCATAGAAATAGAACACTATACAATGTAGTAACAGATATTGCGAGACAACTAGAAGTACCCCTTCCTTCACGTGGTTTATCGGTAAAGGAAATGTATGACGCTATACTAGGCTATCTCGATGAAACGGATACGTATGCTATCATAACTTTTGACGAGTTTCATTACTTTGCAAGCATTGCTGGTAGCGATGCTGTATACTTTATCGTTAGAACGTATGACGCGGTAGATACTAGTATCAAGAGGCTCAATTTCATATTCATATCATTGAATACATCGACGCTTTCACTACTAGATCCTGCTACGGAGAGCTATTTACTAAGACACATGATTAAGCTAGAACCCTATACATCTAAACAGCTATACGCTATTCTCAAGTATAGAGCTAGTGAGGCTTTCTACGATGGTGTTGTTAGTGATGAAATTCTAAAGTTTATTGCTGAATATGAAGGCAGAGATCGAGGTGGTGGAGGTAATGCTAGAAATGCGCTCGAAATATTGAGAAGAGCGGGAGAAATAGCTGAAGCTGAGGGATACGATCACATAACTCTAGAACATGTACGAAAAGCTATTTCACACACTTCACGTGAACTCATAAATATATCTGAGGCTGTGCTCTACAGTCCTCTACACGAGCTCCTCATACTATGGGCTGTTATAAGGCTATTAAGAAAAACAGGTAAACCAGCTGTTAGAATTGGCGAGGTTGAACGCGAGTATGCAATGCTTTGTGAATTAGTTGGTGAAAAACCGCGTAGACATACACAAGTTTACGAGTATGTAATGAACTTGAAGAAAGCAGGAATAATTGATGCCAGAACAAGTGGTAAAGGTATTCGTGGACGCACAACTCTTATAAGCATACCATATGGTCCTCTCGATATGTTTGAGAAATATGTTGAAGACCTTGTCTATAAGAGGATACAGGCTGGTAAGAGTGAGTACTAGCTATAAAAAGAAGATCCTAGAGGTACTCGAGAAATATGGTGAATTAAATGCTACTCGTATAGCGCGATTAGCGGGTCTTAACTATAGAGTTGCTATTAAGTATTTGAAAGAACTCCTTGAAGAGGGTATTGTCGAAGAACGTAGATATGGAAGACTTAGGCTTTTTAAGCTAAAGCCAAGGAAAAGTAGTTAAACTATTCTATAGCAGCTGGATTTCCTCTAGCAGCGGTCTATTTAGCATATTTCCTATAATAGGCTAGTACTTGGCTAGCTTTTGGGCCGGCTAAGAGCTTTATCATATCTTCGTTGAACTTATAAGTAATAGCTATTTTAGCAGCTAGTTGTGGGTTATTAGTAAATATTACGCGTAGAAACGGAATTACGTCTCTCTTAATAGTTGCTCTACTAGTTAGTAGTCTTGAAGCCAATATAGTTGCTATTTGATTAAGTGTTTCACGTGCTTTCTTGGTTTGAGCTAGTAATTGTAATCTCTCGGGAGACCTGTATGCTTTCCACTTATACTTATAGGCTTTACGAGCAAATGCTACGCCGGGACCCATCATGTCGAAGACATAGCTTAGTAGATCCCATGACCCACTCTTAATAATCCTGCCCCTATACACATCAGCTCGGCTAAGCGCTTCAAAAGCTCTTGCTATTTCTTCGGGGTCTTCATAATATGTTGGTATGTGCTCGTTGATCCATATAGCCATCGTATCATAGTCTATGTTAGTTTGCGTAACGGCTTGTTTAGCTTGGAACAAGTACTTGGCATTGAATAGCCTATGTAGTGCCTCAAATGGAGCATATTCCCTATCACGATACGCAACTAGTGCTCTAGCTAAGCTTAGTGTCACTCTTCCATAGGCTTCAGCTATGCTTTGTAAATCGTTAATAGCGCTCCTCAAATCCCCCTCACTTCTCTTGGCTATTTCTCTAAGCGCTTGATCTTCGCATTCTATTTTCTCAGCTGTACAAATCCTCTTTAAAACAGTTACAACATCTCTTTCACTGAGTCTCTTAAAAGCAATCATTACCGATGCATCACGTAGTGGTTTTAACCTCTGATCCCACGGGTCATTCGCAGTCATGACGACTGGGTACTTAGTCACTTCTAGGAGGTATAGTATAGCATCTATAGCACCAGCATCTGCTCGTGGATTAATACCGTCTACTTCATCTAGTAATATGATCTTGCCGCGGCTAAACAAGCTACGCATAGTAGCTGCTACTTTAGCTATTCTTTCAATATCTTGCTTACGCCTAAAATCGCTAGCATTCATTTCTATGAGTTCAAGTTTATATTCGTTAGCAGCAGCTTCTACAAGGCTTGTTTTACCACATCCAGCTGGTCCATATAGGAGTGCTGCCTTCTTACTGGGTCTTCCCTTAAGCCACGAGTTAAGCCATTGTAGAAACTGGGTTTTTGCATTGTCCTGGTTTACTACTTCTTCTATCTTCTTAGGTCTATACTTGATAACCCATGGCAATCTAGTACTCATGTTCTCAAGCTCATGTTCTAAGCTTTTTACCTATAAGTGCTAGTCTAGCTAAGAACGCATTTAACTGGATCTCGTCATCAGCGCCTTCTACTAGGCGGAATTGGATCTCGCCGGCGAGGTCAGCGATCATGATCCTAACCTCGTCTGGGAGTTTGAGTTCAGGACTAAAGACTTCTCTATGGATCTGCTTTATAATATCTAAACCGCTTAGTCCATAGTTGATCATGAGTTCGCGTAGCTTATTTCTAGCTTCCGTAAAGTTACCTGCTAGTGCTAGTTGTAACATTTGCTTCACTTCTCTAGGATGAGCTAATCCTACAACCTTATAGACCGCATCAACTGTAACCTCGCCGAGAGCGGCAGCTGCCTGTAGAATGTTTATTGCTCTCCTCATATCCCCTTCGGATAATTCGTAAATAGTCTCTAGAGCGTCCTCGGAATACTTCACGTTCTCTTGTTCGGCAATATATTTAAGTCTAGCTATCACGTCTTCTTTCTTTAGCGGTGTAAACCTGAATACTGCACACCTGCTCTGTATTGGTTCTATGATTTTGCTGGGGTAGTTAGCGATGAGTATGAACCTTGTACTAGCAGTATACATTTCCATTAGTCTTCTAAGAGCTTGTTGCGCATCAGCAGTCATGTTATCTGCTTCATCTAGTAATACTATTTTGAACGGTATATTACCCGGTACACGTGTACGTGCAAACTCCTTAACCTTACTTCTAATAACATCAATTCCTCTTTCATCACTAGCATTTAGTTCTAGCATATACTGTCTATAGTTTTCACCGAATAGGTCATGTGCGAGACAATGAGCTGCAGTAGTTTTACCCGTGCCCGGTGGCCCCGCGAATAGCAAGTGTGGCATGTTCTTTTCTTCGACAAATCTCTTAAGTCTCTTCACGACCTCTTCCTGATCAACTATTTCGTCGAGTGTTCTAGGCCTATACTTCTCTGCCCAGAGAAGCTCAGCTATTACCTCTCTACTAGACATATCCATACCCCTAATTCATTACTATACCGGTTTAACCAGTTTTAAAGAGACCTACATATATTTGGATTAGGGGTTCACGGTAATGACTGTATTTGTGAAGCTCCTACTCGATAGTATCATGGAGTTTATTAAACGCGATTACGAGGAAGAAGATGTTAGAATAGAAGTTATAGGTAGTTCTGTGAGTGTTCCTTTGCATGAGGGTTTTACGGAAATTACTCGTGGAGCAGAATATATCGTTCCTCGATGGTTAGCGAAAATCCTTGAGAAAAAGGGTATTGCAAGAATTAAAACTGAGGAAATATCTATTGAGAGGTTATCTAGCATAGCGTATAATGAGGAGAGTCTTGTACAAAAACTTCAACTAACAAAACTACCACGTTATTTTTACGTCGATAACTCGCTCTTGCTAAGAGAATTGAAGAATAAAGTGCGAGAAACAACGGAGTTATCACTTCTCGAGGAGTACAAGCAACGCGAGGACTTATTCCTTACTATTGCTAGGCTTAGGTTAAGGAAAATGCTAAACTTTATACTACTACCAGCTGTTCCCCAGGAAATCATTGAAAAACTTAGTGAAGAAGAGAAGCTATTACTCCACGTTTTAAGGGGTATTATTGAATCCTGGACTAAGAGTCTTGGTATTGAAAAATCTTAGAAACATAGATACCTAGTATGGTGAGCTGATAGCTATGGCTTTTGGAGATTTTGAAATAGAAACGCAAAAAACTGCTAGTATCGAGGATTTAGTAACTAGATTCAAGAAGTTTTTATGGGATTTCAGAGATAAGAAAACTAACTCGTTTAAATATCGTGATCGCTTGAATCAAATGGCTTTAATGAATCAGCGTAGCTTAGTAATAGATTTTAATGATCTAACGCTGTATGATAGAGAGCTGGCACACATCGTTGAACGAGAACCCGATAAAGCATTTGAAGCCGCTAGCAAAGCTATACATGATTTGATAGTTAAGGAATATCCGGAGTATGCAGAGACCGTTGAAAAATTTTATCCAAGGTTTAGGAACTTAACACGCGTACTTAAAATTAGAGAACTTACTAGCGAGTATATCGGTAAGCTGATAGCTATTGAGGGGATCGTTACTAGGATTACACGTGTAGAAGCTAAACTTATCAAGGCTAGATATAGGTGTACAAACCCGGAGTGTCGGGCCGAATTTGATTATCCTGAAACTGGGGAGATGGGAGAGAAGATCGAGAAACCCCCGTTCTGTCCGTATTGTGGTAGAGTGGTAAAATTTGAATTACTACTAGATAAGTCGAAGTTCATTGATTGGCAAAAAATAGTTATACAGGAGAAACCAGAGGAAATACCGCCTGGCCAGATCCCGAGAAATATAGAGGTAGTGTTAACGGGAGATCTCGTTGATAGTGCTAGACCGGGCGATAGAGTAACAGTTACTGGTATATTGAGAGTTATGCCGACTACTACAGCACAGCGTGGAAGCGGTAGGTCAATATTCTCGTTCTATATAGAGGCTAACTACGTTGATGTACAGGAAAAAGTGCTAGAAGAAGTAGAGATTACGAGAGAAGATGAGGAAAAGATTAGAGAACTTGCTCGCGACCCCTGGATTAGGGAGAAGATAATAGCTAGTATAGCACCAGCCATATATGGTTACTGGAACATTAAGGAGGCTATAGCACTTCTCCTCTTCGGGGGAACGCCTAAGATCTTGCCAGATGGTACAAGAATCAGAGGCGATATACATGTGCTGCTAGTCGGTGACCCAGGTACTGCTAAATCGCAGTTACTCCAATATACTGCACGTATAGCACCACGTGGGATCTACACTAGTGGTAAGGGATCGACAGCTGCGGGTTTAACAGCATCTGTTCTTAGGGACAAGTCCACGGGCGAGTACTACCTAGAAGCAGGCGCGCTTGTACTAGCTGATGGTGGCGTAGCCTGTATTGACGAGATTGATAAAATGCGCGAAGAAGATAGAAGCGCTATACATGAGGCTCTTGAGCAACAAACAGTTAGTATTGCTAAAGCGGGTATTGTTGCTAGACTTAACGCTAGGGCATCAGTACTAGCAGCTGGTAACCCCAAGTATGGTAGGTACGATTTAAGAGAACCTGTTAGTAAAAACATTGATCTACCGCCGACAATACTCTCGCGTTTTGACCTGATATTCGTTATACAGGATATACCAGAACCAAATAGGGATAGGCTCTTAGCGAGACACATCCTAGGTGTTCACATGGATTCCGAAAAAGCTAAGCCACTAATTGATGCAGAGTTACTGAGAAAATACATTAGCTATGCTCGTAGATATATTAGGCCTCGATTAACAGAGGAGGCTAAAAAGCTCTTAGAAGAATTCTATGTTACAACGAGAAGAGCTGGTTTAACAAGCGAAGATGCGTCAAAACCTTCTGCTATACCAATAACACCGAGACAGCTCGAGGCGCTGATCAGGCTGGCAGAAGCCCATGCTAAAATGGCTTTGAAAACCAAGGCTACAATAGAGGATGCCGAGGAAGCTATACGCTTAATGTACTACACGCTCAGAAAGATAGGCTATGATATAGAATCAGCTACGCTTGACATAGACTTAGTAGAGCTAGGAATACCGCGTAGAAAACAGGAGAGAGTCAAGGAGTTTATGCGTTTAATTGATAAACTATTTGAAGAGAGCGAAGAGATCGCATATAACGAGTTATTACGTATTGCCGAGGAGAAAGGATTTGATAGAGAATTTGTTATTGAAATGGTGAAAAAGCTTAGACGTGAAGGAATACTCTATGAACCTCGTCCCGGTGTCCTCGCTAAAACGTAGTGAAGGTCAGTGGGGCGTAAGGAGATCTTCACCGCATCCGTGCTGGAACGCGTCATCATCCGTTATCCATTAGTACCTAGTCTCAGTAGAGGTTAATAAATAAAAGTCTATTATAGACATAAATCTACTAGCATTTGGAGGTGTTATGGAATGAGTAGTGATAAACGCGTATTCGTGGTTCGGGTTAGAGATAAGGAGATTGAAATCAACGAGGATACGCTAAGGATCATACGTGAGTACCTACACAGACCGATGAGTCTAGAAGAATTAGCCGAAAAACTGGGTTTAGATAGCTGGGAAGAAGCATATGAGTTTATAAAAAAGGTTCCAGCATGGGTTATATGGACTCCGCCATCTCTATGGAAGTATAGGATCGAGTGGCTTAAAGAAAGTAAGTAAATGTGATTACGTGATACATAACTCTCATCCCATGTATTGTGGGGGCTAGTATGAGCGAGTATAATATCCCAGAGGGCATTGCATGTAAACAAGAATATATTGTTGAAGAAAAACACACAGCTAAGCACATAGGTTCTGGTACCGTAGAAGTATTATCTACTCCATCGATGATACTCTTTATGGAGAATACAGCACTTAATTGTGTTCAGAAATACTTACCAGAGGGATATACGACTGTTGGTATAAGAGTTGATGTAAAACACTTGAATCCCGCTCCACTCGGTGGCAGAATAGTTGTCGAAGCACGCGTAAATAGGGTAGAGGGTAAGAAGATCGTATTTAGCGTTAAAGCCTATTGGAAAGACATAGTCATAGGTGAGGGAATACATGAGAGGTATATTGTAAACGTAGAGAAATTCCTAGACAAGGTGAACAGGCTCTTAACGAATATGGGTGGTGAACAATAAGTTGAGTGGGGCCGCCGGGATTTGAACCCGGGATCACCGGCGCTCTACGAACCCCTGGCTAGGCCACGGGGTGTCCCCCCAGGCCGGCATCCTAGCCAGGCTAGACTACGGCCCCCTGTATATCCTGGAAATCTAGAAATAGTTGATTCTTCCTCTTATACTTTTATCTATTTAGCTAGCTGGTGTTTTAAATAGAGTATTAGTAGACCTGTGTTTTAATTGTTTAAATAAAGTTTATTTGTCCCACGTTTGTTGGACTATGAGATTTTTTAAACAACTGTTGTGGAGTATTACTAGGCGTGTGTTAAAATTTTCACTAACACTTCTCTATACGTATGTGGTGTTAACGATATGCCTGTAAGGTATGTTTGTAAGAACTGTGGCTTTGTCTTGTGGGAATTTAAACACGTGGGACAAGACTATTATGGAGTACCAACGCCGGAAGAGGTAATAAGGGTACATGGTGTTTGTCCACGATGTAAAAGAGAACTGGAAATCCCCTCTCTAGCTGATATAATGATAAGCGTACGCGAAGTAAAAGCAATTGTAGAAGAAACTTTGTCCGTACCATATAGGAGTGATAAGGAAGAAGTCCAGCTAACTGCTTAAACTAAGTATTTTCTCTATCTGTTTAAACACTTCTATAGAATAAGTATTTTTATAAGTCCTTAACAGGCTCAATACTTCTTCGACATTCCTGTTATCTAAACCTAATAACTCGAATAGGGCTCTTCTCATAGGGTATCTAAATAAAAGATAGGATACAAACGACGTCAGATTATGAGGTTTTCTAATAGTACTACAACTCTCCCAATCAATTATCTTTACAAGTGAATCACATAACAGTATATGTGAATATGGTCTATTCACTTCACCGTGATCTACGCCGAGCAAGTCTATTAGGTAAAGAGCTGATAACACTCTGCGCAATGTATTTTTTACACTATTTACATCTCTCTGTTTGACTAGTTCGTCGAAGACGTGGACGATGCTTTTACAGTTTTTTAGGTATTCCATGAATACGTATTCGCGGCTCCACGTATATAGTAATGGGGTATAACCAGTCCTATCTAGATAATCCAGGATCATGCCCTCATATTCCAGTGTTGTTCTTCTACTATCTATTCTTCTTAACTTAAGCAGTCCTAAGCCGTAGTATTTGTGATACGCAAGGACTGTTATGGATGCATAGCCTTTACCGATAACTCTATGTCCTAAAATACTTGCACCATACTCGATAAGCGCCGTAAAGCCATTCTTCTGGAGCAGTTTAACTCTGTAATCTAGTTCTTTACATTTTTCGAGGGGAAAACAGAGTACAAATTCTATATAGTCGTCAATACTATCTAGCCTATGCACTTTTCCATCCAAAACGGCCTCTTTATTATAAATCCTTCTAACCATTCGCGTAAATCACCACTAGCGGATTCTAAGTATTCCTTATCCAGTATTCTAACAGTGGGTCTTGTATTCCTAAAGTGTGGAGCTATTACATACTCCCACGATCTATCGATCAGCAGAGATACTACGTCGCTATATTTTCTCTTGCCAAGCGCCAGTAATGATCCATCACTACTTATCCACGGACCATAGCTACCTCTCTCTATGTGTTTCATTATAAAGTCTTGAACGCGATTCCAATACCAAAACTCCGGTCCTTTATATAAGCGTGGACTATTCTTTGTGCAGAAATCTATTTCAAGAGCTATTATAGCTTGCTCTTTTTCATCACTCCAAACGCTATAATCAATGACGTAGAATTCATGGTTAGCAAGAACTTTAACAGCACGGTCGGCTATTCTATAAAGTTCGCCCCATAAAACATCTGGTGGAAGGGGCTCTGGTATCGGTAGTTTTACTAAAACTACACACCTATTCTCGAGATATTCGACTAGCCTAGACAGATCAACGCTGGGTTTTTGTGTAGCGAAGAATTCCGGGGAGGGGTTTGCGAGGTAACAATTAGAAGCAATATTGAAAAGAGCCATACTCTTCCTCGAAACACTCGCGGTAGTATTTCGCAGGGGATCAACGGGGTCAGGCATGTATATAAGTGAATCGGGATATCTTTTTCTCAAGATCTTGATAATGCGTTTAAACTCGTTCTCGTCTTCTAAAGTATTTACGTATACTGGAGGTTTCCATTTAGAGGCTTTTTCGAGCACGTTTCTAAAGCCCTTATAAGTAATAACTAATAGTTCTACAGCGTATCCTGAGAAACCCTTTACCTTTATCTCAGCACCGTATACTCCGATACTCTTCATGAACTTCTTCAGCAATCTAACGTGGTCTCTCAGTTCTGGGGTTAGCCTAGAGTTAACGTATTGTGTATGGAAAGGAGTTCTATCAACAGCTGTTTTAGCTTTATCCGCGGAATCAACCCTATAGGCTGGAACAAGATCTGCTTTGACTCCGTTAATTACTAAGTGTACGTAGGGGTGTTCAGCATATCTAAGCTCTACTTTACCCAGTTTCTCTGCTAGTTCTACAAGTACTTTAAAGTATTTTCCGCGGATTTCCTCGATAGAAATATTTTCTGGAAATAGAATGAAAACATCTAAATCAAGATCCCCGCTAAGCCACGTATCATGAGCCACGCTACCCTGTAGCGTGACCTCTACATCAACACCTATCTTTTTGAAACCAGTTTCTAGGTGTTCGCGTATTTTTTCATATACATTTTCTAATAGCTTGTACTCTGAGGGTTTCGGCTTAATGATCTCAAGTACTTTCTTCTCGATCTCTGTTAAGGGGGTTGTAGTCATTGTTTAGCCTTCACACTACAGACATCATTGTAGATTGGACCGCTTGGTGTTAGTGTACTACGCTTTAATACTATATGCGTAACCGTGTATTCTCCGAAATCCATATCTATCATGTTATTAATGATCTTGACTAGTTTTGAGAGATTACGAGGACTACGTACTCTAGCTAGTGTTATGTGAGGCACAAACTTCTCTCTCTCACCGGGTATTCCGAGTTTTGATAAAATCTCTTCAACCTTGTCGTGGATCTCAACTAGTTTATCAGAACCCTCACTAACTCCTGCCCATATAACTCTCGGTCTCGCTATACTTGGGAATACGCCAATACCCTTTACGTGTATTTTAAAAGGAGCAAATTCTAGTTTTGATAATTCCCTGCATATATCATTTACTATCTTGAGAGGGGTTTCGCCTATAAATCTGATAGTTAAATGTAGGTTTTCCGTTTCAACAGGCTTTAAATCGGCTCCGCTTTCTAGCAATAGATCACGTGCTCTAACGAGATTGCTTAATACGGTGTTATCCTCTATATCTATTGCAATAAATACCCTAAGCTCTGGGGGTACCAATCCCCTATCCCCATTAACACCTGCGTCATTACAGTAATCGTTATGTAACTTATTATTAGTTCCCAGTATATTAATCTGGTGTGGTGCAGGAGTCTTGCTACTAATACTGTTAACTGGTATGCCGGGTGCGGGTAAGAGTGTTTTTGTTGAAGTAGCTACTAGAGAGTTTAATATTCCAGCTTATACTATGGGCGATGTTATTAGAGAAGAGACTCTCAGAAGATATGGTGTTTTGAAATACGAGTATATGCTTGAAACAGCGAGGAGGTTGCGTGAAGAGTATGGTTTAGACTATGTTGCTGTTAAAACCTATGAGAAAATAGATAAAAGCAGAGGTGTTGCGTTAGTAGATGGTGTTAGAAGCTTAGCAGAAGTCGAGTATTTTAGGAAAAAAGCACAAGCAGTTATAGTTGCTATTCACGCTTCTCCGCGTACACGATTTGATAGACTAGTTAAACGGGGTAGACCCGGAGATCCTAGGACTTGGGAAGAATTTGTTAAAAGAGATATGGTTGAACTAGAATTCGGCATAGGTAATGTAATAGCTCTCGCTGATTACATGATTGTTAATGAGGGGGATATTACCGAAGCTCGGGAAAAATCGAGAAAGGTATTAAAGCATATACTTGGTGGAAAAGTTGAACATTAGGGTAATAGCATATGTTAAACCAACCGAGGATGTTGAAAAAGTAAAAGAAGCCGTTAGAAATGTGTTTGATGGCGAGATACTTGTTTTCGAGGAGGGGAATGGATACTATAGGATCGAGGGAATAGCCTATTCTCGTAAAGCCCTGGAGAAGCTATACGAACTTATTAGAATTGAGCAGATAATACCAGCTACGAGAAACTACCTACTTAGAAATACTCGTGGAAACACCATAACGATAATGTTGCATAAACAAGCAGCTTATATGGGTAAGATCTCGCTAGTAGATAGCGACAGAGAATCGCCTCTCGGAGCTATAAGGATAATAATAGAACACGCTAATCCACGTGAAATAATTGACTGGTTAGCACCCGAGTTTAAACCACGTAGAGAAAGAGGGAAACAACAGCGTAGAAGCAGTAGATCAAGGCTAGATACGCTATAGTCATAGCCTATGTATATATGACCATGTTATCCTCAGCCACGGTAACACGGCTATATATCCTATAAGCGTCGTAGAATACCTCCTCACTACCGTATCGGGGACTTATGTGAGTAAGTACTAGGTACTTAACACTAGCTTTTTTAGCTATATGTGCGGCGTCGGCAGCTGTGGAGTGTTGTTGTCTATACGCTTCTTCTCTATCAATGCTTATGAATGTTGATTCGTGTATCAACATGTTGGCGTTGCGAGCTATATCGATGAGTTCCTCCATAGGCATGGTGTCACCCGTATATACGATCACATAGTTACGCCTAGGAATAAGTATTCTAAAACCATACGCTGGAATACTGTGTATTACCCTAAATGCCTCAACGATTAATTTCTCATCTCTATAGATTTCTCCCTCACTAATACTCTCTTTCATATAGTTGAATCCGAGTTTAACTAGCTTTAGTTTCTCGATACTCCCAAGAATTTCAAACAACTCTGGTGGAGCCGCTATATACAATGGATCTTTCCTACCGAGTAGGTTCATTGATTGTAGTAATCCAAAGAGTCCTAGATAGTGATCTCCATGCATATGCGTTATGAATACAGCTTTTACCTTTAAGGGGCTTAATCCGCTTTTTAGCATTCTCTGCTGACATCCCTCACCAATATCAAATATGTAGAGGCTAGAGTCTATTCTAAGAACTATGCACGGTAAAGCTCTCTTAATCGGTACAGCCGTGCCTGTTCCAAGCATGTGAATTCTAATATTCATACTTGAACGCCTCATAAATAACTCTAGTTAAACCTCCGTGGACATAATAGTAATACTTACCCTTTATCATAAAACCTAGTTTACAGAGCTTTTCATCTATATATTCTTCGAGCCATAAGGGTGCCATGAAAACCAGGTATTTTCCCCTACGTAGTGATTCGCTCATTCTTTCTATAAATTGAGAGTATAGTTCTTTTATCTCGTATCCATGTGTACTAGCAGCTCTTCCATATGGAGGATCGGTTGCAACACCATCTATACCGTTATAGGTTAGTATAGTCGAATCGCCGTTTATGACAATACTAGTACTACCGAGTTTAAAGTACTCTATATTAATATATGCCCCCCTTACTAACTCTTTATCTATTTCAGCGCCGATAACTCTGATACCCATTAATCCTGCCTCAATAGCTATACTACCGGTTCCTAGAAAAGGATCTAGGAGAACACCCCCTTCTTTAACTCTCGCTAAATTAACTAAGAGCCTTGAAATAGATGGTGGTAAGGCTATACTACGGAAAAATGGACGTTTAGATGGTTTTCTGGAATTGAATCCCTTACTAGTTTTAGCTATCAGCGGTTTGCCTATAAACGCTATTCCATCGCTAATCATTACATGTAGGTAAAGACCCCTTCTATATGTAAGTGGTAGCTTTAACAGCTTACTAAGACCTAAGAAGTATTCTCTCACAATACTTGTTTCCTCAAATTTATACACACTAGGCTTGATCCATGTATACTCTCTACTATCGATCCCGCTTATATAATCGTATCGGGGCTTATATATGCTTTCAAAAGCAATTAGAGCTCCTATTTCCTCTATACTGCTAGCTCTTTCAGCAATTACTTCTAATAAATGCTTATCCGTAAGATTTACCTCGAAGACGCATATCATTGTGTAGCAGTTTAGATTATTAATTGCTATTTCATATGTTTCGAGAAGAGCCTTTAATTCAGCTATAGCTAATTCCTCGTTTTCTCCCGCGAGTATAGCATAAAGGGTCTGGTATTGTGTGCTATTTTTCCTGTTTCTCAATTATACTCCCTAACTTATCAGCAATAACGCGTAGTATGTCAACATATTCTACTAGAGGATCTTCATATTTAACTCCCACAGTATTTGCTAACAACACTCTATAAACTCCTGCTTTTCTGAGTTTATCTAAAGCACTACCAACTAGTAATCCATGTGTAGCGGCAACAACTATTTTCCTAGCCCCAATACTTAGCAATAGCTTAGAGGCTTCGGCAATAGTTCCACCAGTACTTATAATATCGTCAACTATTACAACATCTCTACCAGAAACGCTAGCTTCCTTGGGCTCGATCTTTACGATTCCAGTTTCTCGGTCACGGTGCTTAACCAAGTAGTCATACTCTAAACCAAGATTCTCGGCAGCGTATCTAGCTCTTTCTAGAGCACCCTTGTCCGGAGCTATAACCACAGGATTTTCTAGATACTCTAGTGCTTTTTCAACTAACTCTCTTGATACTAGTAAGTTTACAGCTATACCATCGAAGTGTTCTAATATAGCCGGACTATGTACATCAACTGTTATTAATACGTCAGCACCACTCATTCTGAGAGATTTTACAACAAGCTCGGCTGATACAGGTTCGCCACTCAGGAATACCTTATCTTGTCTTGCATAAGCGAGATAGGGTATAACAGCTATTACCTTACTAGCATTTGCTTTTCTCGCAGCATTTATTAGCATGAGCGTTTCTACTAATGAATCATTCTGGTTGGGGAACATCGTATTAACTACTATTGCAACAGAGTTACTCAATTTCTCTGCATGTTCTATTCTCAAATATCTCTCTCCATCCGGGAATATCTTGTGTTTAACATTTAGTACCTCAGCATTTACTAGGCTTCCCAATTCTCTCGCTTCATCTTCATAGTTAAGACCATATACGATATACTTCTTCATACCCATACAACCTCCTGTCTTCACTATATGTGGGATATTAATATAACGATATTTTTCTATGTCCTAGCCGCTATAATGCTATTATAGGTGAGATACTTGCTTATAGGGATATACGGATTCGGCTCCATAGGGCAACTACTAGCTAGAATAGCTATCGAGAGAGGACACGAGATCGTTGGCGTAGTAGACATAAACAAGGAGTTATTAAATAAGGATATAGGCGAGATACTAGGACTAGAAGAAGAGTATGGTGTAGACGTTTCTAGCGATCCATACGTACTAAGCGATGCTGATGTGGTATTTCATGCTACTGGCTCATTTCTAGATAAAGTATATCCTCAGTTAGTACAAGTAATTGATCTTGGTGTAGATGTAATATCCACTTGTGAAACACTCGCATATCCTTATTACAGATATCCAGTACTAGCTCGTAAACTAGACGAATTGGCTAGGTCACGTTCTGTAACGGTACTTGGTACCGGGATTAACCCCGGCTTTATATTAGATACGCTTGTAATCACGTTATCGTCTTCACTACCCGTTATCAAGAGAATTAGAGCTGTTAGAAGTCTCGATGCTGGTAAGAGAAGGATATCATTTAGGAAGAAAATAGGTATTGGTATGAAACCTGAAGAGGCTCGAGAAAAACTTAGAAGAGGAGAATTAACTGGCCACGTAGGGTATGCCGAGTCTGTATACCTAATCGCTGATGCCGCTAATATACAGTTGTCGCGTGTTGTTGAAAACCAAGACGTTGTCGTTGCTGAGTCAGCCATTAGTAGTGGTGATATCAGCGTTGAGAAAGGTATGGTAAAAGGTATCGTAGGATACGGTGCTGGTTATGTAAATGGTAATGAAGTTATACGAATAGAGCTACACGCTTATGTTGGCGCTAATGAATATGAAGAAATAATAATTGAGTCCGAAGAATACGCTATTAAATGGAAGAGTACAGGAACACCTGGAGATCAAGGAACAGTAGCAGTACTACTAAATATAGCTGAAAAAATAAGTCAATACGGACCTGGGCTATTGACTATGTCCGATATACTACCGTTCAGACCCTATATTAGAC
>JBEVCI010000042.1:0-7762 GCA_040514375.1 Thermoprotei archaeon | reverse complement strand
TGTTTAGCCTAGAAGAGTTAGCGGAGAGGCAATTATGGATGAACACACTAAACGGAATCTATAGCCCAGGTCTCTTCAATGGAGTATGTTAATGGTGCGGCGGCCGGGATTTGAACCCGGGATCTCCGGCTTGGGGGGCCGGCGTCCTAGTCCAGGCTAGACGACCGCCGCATCATTGGTATTTCTTAGTACTTACTGGTTTATAGTCTTTTAGAAAGGTAGTATAAATATAGGGCCTCACAACTATATTTCCATATCGGTGATGAGAAGAGGGTCTCTTGAGCATGATGCCGTGATGAGAGCCGGAAAAACTGATTTAGAGACCGCCAAGCTTTTGTAGTGTTTTAGTTGCTTCTTCTAAGTCTTTATATGTATCTATAGCTTTCCAGAACACATTAGTGTATTTCACAGCACCTAATACTCCGTCTTTAGCCATTGCAGGAAATGCTGTTCTCTCCAGATCCCCTTTTACCGGAAAATACTTGAGAGCCTCTGGTTTCATTGCATACACCCCAGCGTTAATCCAATAAGTTTCAATAAGAGGCTTTTCTATGAACCCCTTAACCCTCGAGTCTTCGATTTCTAACACTCCATAAGGGCTAGGTAACGGTATTGCTGCAATAACTGCTAAATATCCTTCTTCCAGTTTTTCCAGCAATTTGAGGGGGTTTAGATTAGTTATTATATCACCGTTTAGTACGAAGAATGCATCTGTCTTATTTAATATATGCTCTGCGTTTTTAATCGCACCACCAGTACCTAAAGGCTCGTCCTCGACAACGTAAGTAACTCTAACACCAAGTTTACTACCGCTTCCAATATACTCTATTATCTTCTCCTTCCTATAACCAACTAGTAGGACGAATTCTTTAACTCCATATTTCTTGAGCCACTCGATTTGCCACTCGAGAATAGGACGGTCAGCAACATTTATCAGTGGTTTAGGGGTCTCCTCTGTATACGGTCTAAGCCTCTTACCAAAACCACCTGCTAATATAGCTGCAAGCAAACCTATCCCCTAACATAGACTGAGCATTGTTAAAGTTAATAAACCATAATAGCTTATTCAGAAATACTGAGAACGCCGCCGTAGCTCAGCTGGGAGAGCGCCCGAGGACCCCACTCTCCCAGCTATGTGGGAGACGGGTTCGGCGACGCTGAAGACCGGGCGGTCCGGGGTTCGAGTCCCCGCGGCGGCACTCAAAACATACTTTATATTACTTACTATTACTTCACATTATTCTTACTCGACTCAGTGGTGTTGTTATGATCAGGGTATTATTAGCTCCCCTAACGCATAGTCATGTAGTGGATTTTATCGAAGATATCAGATCATCCGTGTTTGAAGAGTTAAAACGAGTATTTGAGAAAAGCCATGTTGAGGTATATGTGTGGACTGATATAGTTAAACCCACTATCAAGTGTTTTGACTGGAGTAGGATACAATACTATGCCCCGTGCTTGCTTAAATGGCTTAAAGAGGTATTTAATGGGCTTAGCGAGGACTATTACGTAGTTGGTATAGGATACCTTGATGGATATGATACAGGGTTAAACTTCGTATTTGGCGAAGCATCTCCATCTCTACGCTCGGCCATAGTGTTTACACGAAGACTTGATCCGGAATTCTATGGGCTAAAGCATGATTATAGCCTCTATCTAGACAGAGTACGTAAAGAGGTTATACACGAGCTAGGTCATTTACTGGGGCTTTCACACTGTAGGAAAAGAGAGTGTGTCATGAGTTTTAGCAATAGTGTATTTGAGGTGGATCGCAAAGATGCAAGGTTCTGTAATGAGTGCGTTTTAAAGTTAAGGAAGACGCTGGCGCCGCAATTCTAAATATCTAGTACAAAATATGCTTTCCACTTGCTATTCTCTCGAACTATACGCATTAAGTGATACGTAACAGCTTTTACCTCAACTTTTGCTTCATGTCTATTTGGATCGAATTTTTCACCCCGACATATACCTTTCAAGGCATATTTGTAATCCTTATCACCTATTCTTTCGATAACGAGTTTTTCAGCCCTAACTACACTACACATAACATTCTCGCTATAGTATATGAATAACAGTTCTTCTAACCATTTGTATAATAAGCTCTCTAGATCAAAGCCTTCAGCATTAACTCTATACTCGAGTTTTGGCTCAACTTTACTAGTACTAGTCATAGACTCGAAAAGCGCTAAACCAGCGTTCTCGAATAGTTCTAGTAGATCATCACCATAAGCAACGATATAGATATCCGCTGTATGTTCGAGGAAATCGAATTTACCCGGTAACCCTGGTTGAACAATCCTCTCAGCCAATATTATACCCCTAAACATGTTTATTATTTGACTATTCGTAATGTATCTTAACTTGATTGATATTCACTAATATTTATTAAGGTATATTAGATTAATATTTATTAAGGTATATTAGATTTTTAGTAATAACTAACCAGCCGTTCCAGGGGATTCTATTATGGTAAAACACGGTTTTGAGCCTTACCACGAATATGTAGATGAATCCTATACCCCGGATCTCGATAACGATGTAGTAGCGGTATTTAGGATTAAACCTGCACAGGGATTTAGCATAAAGGATGCTGCTGGTGGTGTAGCTGCTGAGAGTAGTACTGGTACATGGACTACCCTATATACATGGTATGATACTGAACGTGTAAAGAGACTTTCTGGAAAGGCGTATAAGTTCATAGACCTAGGAGATAGTAGCTATTTAGTGTATATTGCCTATCCCGTCGAATTATTTGAAGAAGGAAACATGCCAGGATTCTTAGCATCTGTAGCTGGCAACATATTCGGCATGAGACGTGTTGAAGGGTTAAGATTAGAAGATGTATATTTACCAAAGAAGTTCCTAGATCACTTCAAAGGACCCTCTAAGGGTATAGAAGGAGTTCGTAATATCTTTAAAGTATACGATAGACCAATAGTCGGCACAGTACCAAAACCTAAGGTTGGATACTCGCCGGAAGAAGTTGAGAAACTAGCCTATGAAATTCTTGTCGGTGGTATGGATTATATTAAAGATGACGAAAACCTAGTGAGTCCTAGTTACTGCAAATTCGAGAAAAGAGCTCAATCTATCATGAGGATCATTGATAAGGTCGAGAAAGAGACGGGTGAGAGAAAGGTTTGGTTCGCGAATATTACAGCTGATGTCCGCGAAATGGAGAAGAGGCTTAAACTGGTGGCTGATTATGGAAACCCGTATGTAATGGTTGATGTCGTAGTAACTGGGTGGGCTGCGTTAACGTATATAAGGGATTTGGCTGAAGAATACGGTCTTGCGATCCATGCACATAGAGCAATGCATGCCGCATTTACTAGGAATAAATACCATGGTATCTCAATGTACGTGTTAGCAAAACTTTATAGAGTAATAGGTGTTGATCAGCTGCATATAGGAACTGCGGGTGCCGGTAAATTAGAGGGTGCTAAGAGAGATGTAATCGAATACGCGAGAATTCTAAGAGAACAACATTATAAGCCTCAGCCAGACGATCCATTCCACCTAGAACAACCTATGTATCACATAAAACCAGCAATGCCCGTTTCATCCGGCGGACTACATCCAGGGAACTTACCTTTCGTCATAGAAGCTCTAGGCACTAATCTGGTATTACAAATTGGTGGTGGAGTAACAGGACATCCTGATGGTCCACGCGCTGGTGCAAAAGCCGTTAGACAAGCACTCGAAGCTATAACTAAGGGCATACCATTAGATGAATATGCCAAAGAGCATAAAGAATTAGCTAGAGCTCTCGAGAAATGGGGTTTTGCTAAACCAATCTAGAGTTTTTCATTATAAGCCTTACACTTTATTATAAATCTATGCTATTTAGTTGTCTAGGGCTATATGATTGCATAAATACGGAATTCTAGAAGATGCTGGTATTCACCTAGTATGGTTTGATAGCTTGGGAGCTAAGTCGTCGTGCATAGCAATCGAAACTAGTAAAGGTTATATTCTAATAGATCCGGGAGCGGCGGCTATGCAACCTAGTTATCCTCTAGATAGCGGTACTAAAAGGAGGCTTAGGAGAAATGCTGTTGAGAAAATTAGAAAATACGCTTCAAGAAGCAAGGTAATTATTATTACACATTACCACTATGACCATCACTTAAAACTTAGCGATCAAGACCTGGAAGGAGACAATATATACGAGGGCAAAACCCTATATGTTAAGAACCCAAACACATATATTAACGAGAGTCAATGGAAGAGAGCCAGGATCTTCTATGAGGAACTATCATCACGTTATGGTATAAACATAGAACTGTTTTTAACTAGACCCTTACAGAGGAAATTTAGAGATCCCGTAGAAACACTTAAGTATATACATATGAGAGACTATGGCAATTACGAAAAGAGGAGACAAGAACTTCTAGTAAAGGGGCGCCAATGGTTCCGAAAACTGGTTAATTTATGGAGTAGTAATCCGTGGATTAAAGACAACATTACTATTAATAACACTAGGATACTGTGGGGTGAGGGTAGAACATTCACGCTTAATGGTGTTAATGTGAAGATCTGTAATCCGTGGTTTCATGGAATAGAGTATGATAGAACAGGATGGGTTTTACCAGTATTTATACAGAGTAGGGGTTATCGCGTAGTCTATACAAGTGATTTAATGGGACCTATAATAGAAGACTATGCTTATCACATAATTGACTATAACCCCGATATAATAATTCTGGATGGTCCGCCAACCTATCTATTCCCATACATGTTTAATAAAGTAAACTTGGAGAGAGCAATAGATAACGCAATTAAGCTAATAGATAATAAACCCGAGGCCATAATATACGATCACCACCTACTTCGCGATCCCTTGTGGAGGAAAAGGGTTAAAAAAGTACTGGAATACGCTAAGAAAAACAATGTATTACTACTCACAGCAGCCGAAGTACTCGGTAAAAAGCCCTTAATAGATACGCTAACAAATAAAACCAGGCAATAATATTGTCTCCCATTTTTATTCTAGTACGAAACATAACTATACATTTAGGATAAACGTGAACATTTCTATTAACATATACGAGAAAAAGGCAGATTCGTAACTGTCGAAACGAAGCTGTAGTGAAAGGCTAGCGTTTTGAAGAGTTATAGAAATGAACTATGAAAACGCGCTAAACTATATACTGAATCTCCGCCTCTTATTACAGAGTAATTACTCCTAATGATATATAGTTAAATACACAGTATCCGAGAACAACCCATTATAGTATTAGAAATTTCTACTCATTTCTACACAGTTTGAAGTAGAGTATCTCCGCTAGTTTATACATAGTGTTCTCAACTATCTTCTCAACATCCTCGATCGAGCACTTCAATATAGTTGCTAGATCACGTATCGTCTTCCCTTGAAAAACTCTTGCTACAGTGATGAGCAATTCTATCTCATTAAATAAATTTCGGAGCTCGCTTATGCCGCGAAGCATGTATTTGTATAGTATATCTGCGATTGACTCGTGATAGAATACTCCCCTATTATTCACATAGATGCTTAACCTTTTACAATCACTTTTTAAATTAGTATAGTTTGTATACCCTTTACTTACTAGATAGTCTAGTATATGTGTTAACCTTTCAGCAGATAGGTCTCTATATAAGATGTGACTGCTATATGTTAATACTTGATATAGGATACAGCCGAGTGTTTTCTCAACGTTTTTCCATCTACTACTTAATCCTTTAATAACTGCTATATTTTTCTCACCGGTAACCTTGTTATATCTAGGACTTATGTATATCGGTGTATATTCGTTTTTTAGCCAAAATCTAACTGTATCGAAACCCGAAAAAATAGCCACAACAGCATCTAATCCATTACTTGCTGCTTCGTCTTCAATGTATTTCAATAACATAGATCCATAACCTTTACGTTGTAACGGGGGCGATACCGCTATTCTAACAATTCGCCAGACTCTTGAGTCTATGAGTTCTTCGTAAACACCTAAGCGATAAAGTTTATCTACAACCCTAAACCCCATCTTAATAATCTCGCTATAGCTCTTAGCAGGAAGTACTCGTTCTTCTCTCAGTAACGCGACTCCGATTATACTACCACTCCTGTCTTTTAAAACACGTATATTAAAAATACCAGAATCGAGTAGTAATACTAGATCGTCGGGCTCGTTCCTATAATGTGCTATGAACAATAGACCATATACCTTTCTAAGTAAATTATAGTCTTTGTTAAGCTCCTCAACATGTACCTTCTCATATCTTAATGGTTCGTGTACCTCAGTTATTTCTTCCGGTTCTACGTCTAAATGAAATACCTTATATAGGAATTCTTCTAGCGGATCACCTTGATAGTATCTGATTGGGATAGATAGTTCTACAACAATAGATTTTTTGAAGTATTCCCGGAGAATCTTTAGTAGTACACGTCCACTACCCTCATAACCATGCACTGTTGTTGAAGCTACTAGTTTTCCTATTCTATTATACCATCTCCTAACTCTAGCGATACCAACGGATGCTGCCTCGTCGATAAAGAGTGGTTTATCAGGATTGCGTGGTATTCTCCAAGGCTCGATATAAATGATGCTGCTTTTACCAGTAGTAACGCCGTACACTAAGTTATTTTTCTTGATAATACTAGGATATATGTTGAAATGTTTCATAGAATTCAACATTACTTTGAAAAAACTCTGTACTGCTTCGGGACTCTTACTCGTTATGTAGTATTTTCCAGGTTTACGCATCATAGTATAAAGTGCTAATAGACCTAATAATCCGCTCTTACCGCGACCGCGATCACCATGTATTAATAACAGTTTTTTATCGCTAAACAAAAAGCTCGGATAAATCCTTATAATATACGCTTGTTCAGGTGTTACTGCACACGTTTCAAGCTTTCTAATTAATTTATCACTACTCATAGGCTTGCTCTTCATAACTATACGGGGTTTTTCATTAAAAATATTCTCGTAAACTACAGCTCCTCTTCTAAGGACTAAAGTATTCCGCGACCTAAGCGCTACTCCTAGGAAGTATTTACCAAAAGTAGTAGACATGAGCCTTTCCGGAGCTTGAATCAATAGAAATCCGTGTTTCTTGACAAAATCTATTATTGAAGCGATCAGGTTACCTGGCCATCCATACGCGTTTTCAAGCAATAAGGCAACACTATTAAATTCAGCACCTAACAATCTATGAGCTTTACCATAGTTAACCACCCTGTTACATACATTTGTGCTAATATCTTGTGTCTTGGCTATACATAGCTCTATATCCAGATCCTCTTTACTTAAACATTCTTCTAACTCCCTTAGCGTACCTATAAATACTATTAATGCTCTCCATCCGTTGCCACAAGCCTTTTCAACGAACTCTTTTATAACCATAAATTACTCCTCAACTAAGTAGTATGCGATGCTTTATAGTTTCTAAACCATTAACTATAAACTATAGCTTGTATAGCTTGTAGAGGATTTCACGTCAAATACCTAAAGATAGTGCAAAAATATTAATAGACCGAGATCATTTTTCTCTAGGATTTCGTTTATTAATTTCTTAAATTTTTCGGGATCATCTATGAATATTTTTGCATACTCAGCAATTTTATCAGCAAAACCTACCTTATCCAATAACGGTTTTAGTACTAAACCTATAACAAGTTCTAGTGAAGCTTCATCGGCATACAATGTGTAAAGAATGTCTCTCAGGGTTTTAGGATCCTCAAGAAGTAATTCAACAAGATCTTTTCCTCTAACTTTACAAGCTAAATCTATTATCT